>DASULV010000050.1:0-10835 GCA_036277955.1 Solirubrobacterales bacterium
CACGTCGCGCATGTCGTACGGCTTGTTCGGGTTGTCCGGGACGACGTGGTCGAGCTCCTCGTCCATCCGCATGGGGTCGTCGGACGGGAGCACGCGCGGCGGCGTCTCGAGGTTGTTCTGGGGCAGGAACGAGAGCAGGTAGCGGGTGTCCTCGATGCAGACGTCCTCGTCGTCCGAGGCGAAGTGCGCGACCCCCGACTTCGAGTTGTGGCTCATCGCGCCGCCGAGCTCCTCGAACTCGACTTCCTCGCCGGTCACGGTTTTGATCACTTCCGGCCCGGTGATGAACATGTGCGAGGTCTCTTTGACCATGAAGATGAAGTCGGTCATCGCCGGCGAGTAGACGGCACCGCCGGCGCAGGGGCCCATGATCAGGCTGATCTGCGGGATCACGCCGGAGCATTTGACGTTGCGGACGAAGACGTCGCCGTAGGCGCCGAGCGAGACGACGCCCTCCTGGATCCGCGCTCCGCCGGAGTCGTTGATGCCGATCACCGGGGCGCCGACCTGGGCGGCCAGGTCCATCACCTTGCACATCTTCTCCGACATCACCTCGCCGAGGCTGCCGCCGAAGACGGTGAAGTCCTGGCTGAAGACGAAGACGGTGCGGCCGTCGATCGTCCCGTGCCCGGTGACGACGGCGTCGCCCCAGGGCCGGTTCTTCTGCATCTCGAAGTCGTAGGTGCGGTGGCGGACGAAGGTGTCGAGCTCCTCGAAGGAGCCCGGGTCGAGCAGCTTCTCGATCCGCTCGCGGGCGGTCATCTTCCCCTTCGCGTGCTGCTTCTCGACCGCCGCCTCGGAAGCGGAGTGGACCGCGGCCTCGCGCAGCTCGCGCAGGTAGGAGAGCTTCTCCTCGTGAGTTTCGGGGTTTCTCTCGCGCATGGTGGTCGGACGCCGCGCCGGGGTCGCTTCAGACGGGCCGCGGCATTCTATGTGCGAGCGCGTCGACGCGTCAGCAGACAGACGAAGGGCCCGCCGGAGCGGGCCCCTCGTGCTTCCACGATGCGTCTCTGATCCTACGCAGCGACGCGGATCGACGTCTGACCGGTCAAAGTTCGGCGCAGACGACGAAGGCTACGACCGACCAGTTGTTCGGCTGGCCGGGGCCGGTCTCGTGGGCGACAGCCTCCCAGCCGGTGCGGGAGCTCCCGGTCGAGAGCGGGTAGGAACCGGTCACCGCCACCTCGGCGAGTTCGCCTTCGAGGCGCACCCCGCCGCCGATCGCTTCCTTGCCCTTCGGGCAGTTGGCGGTAGCGGTCTTGTTGGCTTCGCTGTTCGAGGCGCTGCTGGAGCTTTCGTAGGCGACGTTGCGCACCAGCTGCGCCCAGAGCGAGGCCGAGATCTTCGAGGCGTCGACCGCTTCTTTGCCGAGCTTGCCGACCGTCACCGCTTCGTTGGCGAGCGTCCGTTCGGAGACCGCTTTCTTGGCGATCTTCTTGCCGGTGACAGCGCCGGTGGCGAGCTTTTCGTTGGTCACCTGGCCGGCGCCGAGATCGACAGCGTTGACGCCGCCGTTGCGGATTTTCCCGGAGGTGACCGCTTCCCGCTTGATCTTCGGGTTGGTCACGGCCTGGTTGGCGATGTTGCGCGCCTTGACCGCGTTCGGCGGGATTTTCACCGCCGCGTAGGCGACGCCGCCGAGGGCGACGAAGAGGGCGATGCAGGACAAGACGTTCGCCACGGAGAGGTGGCGCTTCAGCATGCTCACGTTCTCGACTCACTTTCTGGGCCGGGCGCGGCCGGCCGATTTGGGATCGGATTCAAGCTTGGTTCTCGCTCAGCTGAATGGGCGGCGCTGCGGCTCCGCCAGGCGGTCGAGCACCGCTTCGAGATCGGCCTCGCCCAAGCCGGACTCCTCTGAGGCGCGCAGCTCGACCCGCGTCCCGAAGCCCTTCTCGGCCATCTTCACCTCGAGCCCTTCGACGCTCTCCACCAGCTCCGCCAGCTCCGGCTCGGACTTCATCAACGTCCTCGAGACCTCGATCATCGCCCCCCGCTTCAACCGACGGCGGCGCGCTCCTCCCCCACGCCCATGGCTGGGACGGAAAGTTCAGCGATGCTCCGGCGCTCGGTCGGGTAGGGATGGCGCCATGGCGGCGGCGCAGGCCTCAGCGAAGACGATCGAGCGGCTGGCGAAGGAGGCGCTGGGAATCGAGAAGCTGCGCCCCGGGCAGCTGCAGGCGATCGCGGCGGTGACGGCCGGCTGCGACACCCTGGCGGTGATGTCGACCGGCTACGGCAAGTCGGCGATCTACCAGCTGGCCGGGGAGCTGCTCGACGGCCCGACGATCGTCGTCTCGCCGCTGATCGCCCTGCAGCGCGACCAGGTCGAGGCGATGGAGGAGGCGGCGCCGGGCGAGGCGGCGGAGCTGAACTCGACGCTCTCGGAGCGCAAGCGCGAGGAGCTGATGGAGGCGCTGCGGGAGGGCGAGCGCGAGTTCGTCCTCCTGGCGCCCGAGCAGCTGGCGAAAGAGGAGGTGCTGGAGGAGCTGCGCGAGGCGAAGCCGTCGCTGCTGGTCGTCGACGAGGCCCACTGCATCAGCGAGTGGGGGCACGACTTTCGCCCCGACTACCTGCGCCTCGGCGCCTTCGCCACCGAGCTCGGGCACCCGATCCTGCTGGCGCTGACCGCGACCGCCTCTCCCCCGGTCCGGCGCGAGATCGTCGAGCGGCTGGGGATGGCGGACCCGGCGGTCTTCGTGCGCGGCTTCGACCGACCGAATCTCCACCTGGCGGTGCGGCGGTTCAGCGAGGAGCACGGCAAAGAGCGGGCACTGGTCGAGGCGGTGCGGGCGGCTGAGAAGCCCGGGATCGTCTACATCGCCACCCGCAAAGCATCCGAGGAGCTGGCCGAAGAGCTGCGCGAGGCCGGAGTCGTCGCCGAGGCCTACCACGCCGGCCTCGGCTCGAAGCGCCGCGGCGAGCTGCAGGACGCCTTCATGGACGACGAGATCGAGGCGATCGTTGCCACCACCGCCTTCGGGATGGGGATCGACAAGCCGAACGTGCGCTTCGTCTTCCACGCCGGCCTCTCCGACTCGGTCGACTCCTACTACCAGGAGGTCGGCCGGGCGGGCCGCGACGGCGAGCCGGCTGCGGCATGCATCTTCTACCGCCCCGAGGACCAAGCGATCCGCCGCTTCCTCGCGGGCACTTCCGACGAGGAGCGCGAGGAGTTCGAGCGATCCCGCCTCGAAATGATGCGCTCCTACGCCGAGTACGGCGGCTGCCGCCGCGACTTCATCCTCAGCTACTTCGGCGAGGAGCACGAGCCTCCGTGCGGCAACTGCGACAACTGCGACGCAGGCCTGGTCGAGCCCGAAGCCAAAGCCGACCGCCCCTTCGAGATCGGCACCACCGTCACCCACAGCGAGTGGGGCCAAGGCGAAGTCCAACGCTACGACAACAATCGCGTAGTAGTCCTCTTCGAGTCAGTCGGCTACCGCACGCTTGACCTGGACCTCATCGAAGAAAAGGGGCTTCTCGAAGCGGCCTGAGCGTGGTGAGTTATGGGTCCTATAGGCACCAAAAGTCGCCACGCAGTGCAAATCCCCAAATCCCGGGGTGGTCGGCGGGCAGGGGACGTGCGACTGAGAGTGGGTGTGGGCAAGCAGTTCAAGGACGCAGGGAGCCCGAATAGCAGCGCTATTCGGGCGACCGAGGACGCCGAAATGCGCCGCCCACAGCCGCTCTCAGGCGTGCGGACGCAACCGCCGCCCACCCCCTAAAAGAAAGCGCCGCCCTTGTATTCGCCGAAGACCTCGCGCATGGCGCCGCAGACCTCGCCGATCGAGGCGTTGGCTTTGAGGGCGGCGCGGATCGGGTGGAGGAGGTTGCCCTCGCCGCGGGCTACGTCGCGCAGGGACTCGAGCTTGGCGTCTACTTCGGCCTGGTCGCGGTTCTCCTTGAAGGCCTTGAGGCGGGCGAGCTGGCGTTTCTCTGACTCGGGGTCGACCTTGAGGATGTCGACGTCGTCGACCTGGTCGGTGACGAACTTGTTGACGCCGACGATGATGTCCTGGCCGCTCTTGTAGCGCTCGTGGTAGCTGAGCGCCGACTCCTCGATCTCTCGCTGCATGAACTCCAGCGCCTCGACCGAGCCGCCCAGCTCTTCCACCTTCTCCATCAGCTCCCAGGAGCGCGATTCGACCTCGTCGGTCAGCGACTCGACGAAGTAGGAGCCGGCGAAGGGGTCGACGGTGTCGGCGGCGCCGGACTCGTAGGCGATCACCTGCTGGGTCCGCAGGGCGATCCGGGCCGAGCGCTCGGTCGGCAGCGCCAGCGCCTCGTCGAAGCCGTTGGTGTGCAGGCTCTGCGTGCCGCCGCAGACCGCGGCGAAGCCCTGCAGGGCGACGCGGATGATGTTGACCTCGGGCTGCTGTGCCTGCAGCGTCACCCCACCCGTCTGGGTGTGGAAGCGGATTTTCATCGAGCTCTCGTTCTCGGCCCCGAAGCGCTCTTTGACGATCTTCGCCCACATCCGCCGCACCGCCCGGAACTTGGCGATCTCTTGGAAGACGTTGTTGTGGCCGTTGAAGAAGAAGGCGAGGCGAGGCGCGAACTCGTCGATCTTCAGCCCGCGCTCCAGCGCCGCTTCGACGTAGGCGATCGCGTTGGAGAGCGTGAACGCCACCTCCTGCACAGCCGAGCAGCCCTTCTCGCGGATGTGGTACCCGGATATCGAAATCGTGTTCCATTTCGGCACGTCTTCGCGGCAGTACTCGAAGATGTCCGTGGTCAGCCGCATCGTCGGCTCCGGCGGGTAGATGTAGTTGCCGCGGGCCATGTACTCCTTCAGCACGTCGTTCTGGACCGTGCCGCGCAGCTTCTCGGAGGGCACGCCCTGCTCCTCGCCGACCAGCTCGTAGAGCAGCAGCAGGATCGCCGCCGGGGCATTGATCGTCATCGAGGTGGAGACGCCGTCGAGCGGAATCTGGTCGAAGCAGATCCGCATGTCCTCGATCGTGTCGATCGGGACGCCGGTGCGGCCGACCTCGCCGTGGCAGAGCGGGTCGTCGGAGTCGCGGCCGAGCTGGGTCGGCAGGTCGAAGGCCATCGAGAGCCCGGTCGAGCCGTTCTCGATCAGGTAGCGGTAGCGCTCGTTGGTGTCCTCGGGCGAGGCGAAGCCGGCGTACTGACGCATCGTCCAGAGCCGGTCGCGGTACATCCCCTCGTGGATGCCGCGGGTGAAGGGTGGCTGCCCCGGCTCGCCGAGGCGCTCCTCGAGGCCAGGGGCGACGTCGCCCTCGTCGTAGAGGGGCTGGATCTCGATGCCGGAGTCGGTGAAGACGCGCTCGTCATCGGGGCCGACCAGCGGCGCAATCGTCTGGCGGGCCTCCTGGGCCCCGGAACCGTCAGTCATCTTCCGCAGGATATTGAGAGACGCGCCCCGGGCGCCGGCCGGCGCCCGTTGGCAGTGGCGCTCAGTCGCCGGCGCCGACCAGGCGCTCGACGCCGGACTGGTCGATCGTCCGCCGCAGACCCTCGCGCAGGTCGATCGTCGGTTCCCAGCTGAGCAGATCGCGGGCGCGGCCGATGTCGGGGCGGCGTTGTTTCGGGTCGTCGGTGGGCAGCGCCTCGTAGACGATCTCCGAGCGCGACTCGGTCAGCTCGATCACCGTCTTCGCCAGTTCCAGCAGCGTGAACTCGTTCGGGTTGCCGATGTTGACGGGCGAGTGCACGTCGGATTCGGCGAGCCGGACGATGCCGTCGATCAGGTCGTCGACGTAACAGAAGCTGCGGGTCTGGCTGCCGTCGCCGAAGACGGTCAGCGGCCGGTCCTGCAGCGCCTGGCGCAGGAAGGTCGGGATCGCGCGGCCGTCGTGGGCGCGCATCCGCGGGCCGTAGGTGTTGAAGATCCGGACCATCGCCGTGTCGACGCCCTGCTGGCGGTGGTAGGCCATCGTCAGCGCCTCGGCGTAGCGCTTCGCCTCGTCGTAGACGCCGCGCGGGCCGATCGGGTTGACGTGCCCCCAGTAGTCCTCCTTCTGCGGGTGCACCTCCGGGTCGCCGTAGACCTCGCTGGTCGAGGCGATCAGGAAGCGGGCCCGCTTCCACTTCGCCACGCCGAGCATGTGGTGGGTGCCGTGGGAGCCGACCTTCAGCGTGTGCAGCGGCAGCCGCAGGTAATCGATCGGGCTGGCCGGCGAGGCGAGGTGGTAGACGAAGTCGACCGGCTCGGGAATGTCGACCTTCTCCGTGATGTCGATGTTGCGGAACTCAAACGCCTCGTCGCGGATGTGGGCGATGTTTTCCAGCGACCCCGTCTCCAGGTTGTCGATGCAGATGACCCGGTGCCCGTCGCGGAGCAGCCGCTCGCAGAGGTGAGATCCGAGGAAGCCGGCGCCGCCGGTGACTACGCAAGTGCTCATGCGCCGATCCTATCGAGCCGCTGCGGCGGTGGACATCTCTCCGGTGCCGGATGCAATTTCCGCAATTCGGTACTGCGAGATACGTCCAGCCGGGGGGAGAGACATGCCGCCTTCGTACCTGACGCTGGCAGTGTCCGATCGAGGAGAAGCAAACCGGCAGGGGGAAATGAAGCAATGAAAAGTGCCAGTGCGGAGCGCCAGGGCCCGCGCCTGGATTCAGACGACGCCGCCGCTCGTAAGCGGGCGGCCGTTGAGACTTACGCACGAAGTGAGACGGCTCTGCGCCGGACCGCGCGCCGCTACTCGTTCTGCGAGGACGACGCCGACGAAGCCCTGCAGCGGGCGCTGGAGATCCTCCTGCGCAAAGCGCCCGCCGGCAACCCGCGACAGCTGGTCAAGTACATGCAGACGGTGGTCAAGCACGAGGCGCTGGCGGTCCGCAGCGAGCGCGAGCGGATCCTCGCCTCCCCCTTGGCGCCAGGCGGGAAGGACGACGACTGGGTGTCCTTGCTGCCCGCAGGCGACGACGGGCCGCCCGAGAAGGCCGAGCGGCGGGAAGCGATCGCCCGCAGCCGCGAGGCGCTGCAGGCGCTGAAGCCACAGGAGCTGCGCGCCTTAACCCTCCTCGCCGAGGGCTACTCCTACGGGGAGATCGGCGAGATCACCGGGTTCAGCAGGACGAAGATCAACCGGTGCCTGGCGGAGGGGCGCGAGCGCTTTCGCAGCCTCGTCTCCCGCAGCGAGGACGGGCGCCGCTGCGCCGAGATGCGGCCCCTGATCTCCGCCTTCTGCGACGGCGAGGCGGGGCGCGACGAGGTGTCCGAGCTGCGCGAGCACCTGCGGGCCTGCGCCTCCTGCCGAGCGACCCTGCGCACCTACCGCGCCGCCCCGGCGGCGGCCGCGGCGCTGGCGCCGGTCCTCCCCCTCCACCGCTCGCTGCTGGAACGCGGGCACGACGCGCTGGCGGAAGTCGCGGCGCGCTTCGGCGGCAGCCGGAGCGCCGAGGCGGCGCTTCCGCAGGGCATCGGCGGCGGTGCCGGCATCGGCGCTGCCGCCTTGGCAAAGGTGGCAGCGATCTGCATCGGCACCGCCGGTGGCGCCGCCGCCTGCGTGGCAACCGGGCTGGTGCCGGCGCCGCTGGACCTCGGCGCCGGCCGCGCGCAGCCGGCCGCGCTCGAGCGCCAGGTCGACGCGGCGTCGCAGACGCCGGTCGAATACCAGCCGGAGCCCGTGCCGACTCCAGAGCCGGAACCGAAGTCCAAACCGGATCCCGCACCCACTCATAAGGCAGCCGAGATATCGGCCCCCGCTGCCGCCGAACCGGCGACCGAAGCGAGCGACCCGGCGACGAGCGGCGGCGCGGTCGAATACGCCCCGCCGCCGGCGCCCGAACCCGCGCCGGCACCCGAACCCGCACCAGTGCAGAGCAGCGAAAGCGGCAGCCCCGCAGGGGAGTTCGGACCATGAGGCGGTTACTGGGCGAGTTTGCAAACCAGGCGTGTGCAAACTCGCCCATCCTCCTCGTACTCGCCCTTGTCGCCGCCGCTGCGTTGCCGGCGACCGCCCATGCGGCCGAGCCGCTGCGGGTCGAAAACCTCCAGGTCGAAGGCGGGGAGGCGAACTGGCACGCGAACAACTTCTTCCGGCTCGACTGGACCCAGGTCCCGGGGCCGCCGGTCTACCCTCGCGCCGTCGTCTACCGGCTCTTCGACTCGGCCGGCAACTTGATCGCGGGGCCGGTGCGAGAAACCGAGGAGCTGCGCACGATCGACTTCCTCGAGGTGCCGCCGGAGCCGGGCATCTACACCGCCGAAGTCAGCCTCGAAGACGTCGAAGGCCACACCGGTCCCGCCGCCTACGCCAGCCTGCGCTTCGACGACACGGTCCCGCCCCCGGCCGCGCCGCAGGCGCCCGCGGGCTGGCTCGCCGGGCACGAGGTCGCGGTGCTGGAGATCGGCCACCCGGTCGGCGCGCTGCCGCCGTCGGGCATCCGCGGCTACGCGCTCTCCTTCGACACCGGCGGCGGCAGCTCCCCCTGCGTGCATCCCGGCTGGTGCAGCTTCGCCGAGACCGACCTGCCGCAGGGGATCGGCGACGACACGATCGCGCTCGGCACCCTCCCCGAGGGCGAGACCTACGCCCGCGTCGTCGCCGTCTCGGGCTCCGGCGTCACCTCGCCGGTGACCAGCGTCGTCTTCAGGTCCGACGCAACCCTGCCGCGGCTCTCCCTGACCGGGCTGCCGCCGGGCTGGAGCAGCGGACCCGTGCGGGTCACCGTCCTGGCCGCCGACGATCTCTCGGGGATGGCGGCGGCGGGACCGGCCGGACCGTTCACGGCGATCGCGGTCGACGGCGCCCCTCCCGCGCTTGCTGACGGCGACAGCGTCTCGACCTGGGTCACCGGCAGCGGCGTCCACCAGATCGCCTACTTCGCCCGTGACGGCGCCGGCAACGTGGCCGATGGCGCGCCGGAGGGGGCGCTGCCGGCGACGGCGACCGTGCGAATCGACGAAGAGCCGCCCCGGGTGCTCTTCGCAGCTGCCCAGGACCCGGCCGAACCGGAGCGGATCGAGGCCACCGTCGCCGACTCGCTCTCGGGGCCGAGCCCGGACCGGGGCTCGATCCGGGTGCGGCGGGCGGGCAGCCACGACCGATTCGAGGAGCTGCCGACGCGGGTCGCCGCCGGCCGCCTGATCGCGCACTGGGCCAGCGACGATTACCCGCCGGGGAAGTACGAGTTCGTCGCCACCGGCTATGACCGCGCCGGCAACGCCGGCACCGGAAGCGACCGCGCCCACGGGGCGAAGATGGTCCTCGTCAACCCGCTGAAGACGCCGACCAAGCTCGAAGCGGGCTTCGGCGCGCGGCAGTTGGTCTGGCACCGCTGCAGGCGCACCGCCCGCGGCCGCCGCTGCCACCGGCAGGCGATCGGCCGCTTCGACTCGAGGCCCGCCGCGCGGGCGATCCCCTTCGGCCACGGACTGCAGTACAGCGGCCGCCTACTGAACATCTCCGGGGCGCCACTTGCCGGACAGGAGCTAACGGTGATCGAGACCTTCGAGCCGGGCTCGCAACCGCCGCGCCGGACGACGACGGTCCACACCGGGCCCGACGGCTCCTTCTCGCTGCGTCTGGCGCCGGGGCCGAGCCGCGACGTCAGCGCCGCCTTCGCCGGCACCCGGACGCTGACCCGCGCGAGCGGCCGCAGCGTCCACCTCGACGTCCTCGCATCGGTCCATCTGCGCGCCTCGACGGGCGTTGCCAAGGTGGGCGGCGCTCCGATCGTCTTCAGCGGCAGCGTCGACCGAACCGGCGCGGCGCCCGCCGAAGAAGGACTGCCGGTGGAACTGCAGTTCCGCTATCCCGGCTCCGATTGGAGCGGCTTCCGCACCGTCCAGACCGACGCCCGCGGCCGCTTCCGCTACGCGTACCGCTTCAGCGACGACGACAGCCGCGGCGTCCGCTTCCAGTTCCGCGCTTACGCAAAAGGGCGGGAGGGCTGGCCCTACGAGCCGGCCTTCTCCCGCCCGATCGCGGTAACTGGGCGCTAGGGATCTAGCGCAAGGAGGTCAGCTGGCTGCTGACGCTGCCGACGACGCCCTGGGCGGTGTCGACTACCTCCTGCGCGCGCGAGGTCGGAACCTCGATCGCGCGACGGACGCGCTGCTCGACCTCGGTGCGACGGTTGCGCGCCTCGCGCTCGACCTGGGTGCGGGTCCTGCGGGCCTCGGTGAGGGCGCGGCGGCGGGCGGTGGTGCCCCGACGCTCGGTCCGCTTCAGCGATTTGCGCAGGTTGCTGCGGTAGTTCTTGATCTGCCGCTCGGCCTTGCTGCGGTCGGTCCACGGCTCGACCAGCTCGTTGACGCGGTCGCTGACCGCGAGGACGGCGCCGACGGGGACGTCGACGGCGGTCTCGACGACGCTCTGGACCTGGTTCTTCTCAGCAGCAGCGGCCTTGGTCGCGGCGCGTTTCGAAGCCGACGCGGTTTTGACCGCGGATTTTTTCGCTTCGGTAGTGGCGCGTTTGGCCTGCGTTTTCGATTTGCTGCCGTTGCTTTTTGCTTCTGCCATAGGGAGTTGCACCTCTTCAGTTTCGTATTGGGGGCGGGGGGAGCGCCCGAGTGTAGCGAACGTGTGTTCTTGCGAACACAGGTTTGTGTAGTTGCCGAGATCAGAGCCTGAAAAAGAGAGCTTTCGACGTCATCCCGAGGGCCAACTCACATAGAGGGGGGCCGGTGCGCTCAGGCGGTAGGTGGCGGTGAGTGCGAACGAGTTCGGGCAGAGGAAGCCGCCGGCTTGCTTGCTCAGCGTGGCGCCGGTCACGGCCAGTTCCGCTTCGGCGGCACCGGTGATCATCAGCGTGGGGCTGCCTTGGTAGACGCAGGGGTTGCCGGCGAACGTCACGCTCAGCTTCATCGCGGCGATCGTGAGCCTCCCTCCACCTGCTTCGGGGCGATCGACTTC
>DASULV010000051.1:0-131230 GCA_036277955.1 Solirubrobacterales bacterium
ACCGGACGCCTTCGGCTGAGTGTCCGTACGGGGTCCCCCCGACTCCCAACAGCCAGTCCCGGATATCCGTAGGGAGAGACGGCATCGCGCTCGGCAGTGCCAGGGATCTCGCGCACTTTGAGAGGTGCGAAGAGCTGGATCTCCTCGCCCTCGATGAGGAGCGTGTGGGTGACTCCCTCAGCTCTGAGGAAAGGGCGCGAACGGAAGAAGTGATCGCCGGCGGCGGCTTCGCCGCGGTCGGCGATCAGCTCGGCCTTCGCGGTCACTCGATCAGGTCCGCGGCGGCGGCGCGAAACTCGTCGGGGAGCACGCCCCAGACCTCGCAGTCGTCCGCTGGGCCGTCGCGGCGGGCGAGGTGGGCTCGCATCGTTCCCTCGTGCTTCCAGCCGAGGCCGGCGACGGTCTTCTTCGCGATCTCGTTGCGGGCGGGGATGCGACCGTAGACCCGGTGGGCGCCGTACTCGTCGAAGGCCTTGGCGATCGTCAGCGCCTCGGCGCGGCGGCCGACGCCCTTGCCGCGGACGTCGTCGCCGATCAGGGCGCCGAGCTCCGGCGCCGTCTGGCGGAAGAGGCCGTAGAGCGCGGTGAAGCCGACCGGCTCCTCGTATCCCTCGACGACGATCGCGAACTTGCGGTCCTCGCCCGAGTGGTCCATCGCCCGCCGCGTCCAGGCCTCGGCCTGCTCGAGGGTGAACTCGTCCCGCTGCTCCATCAGCGACGCGACCGCCGCCGGGTTGTTGAACCAGCGGTGGACGGCCGGCGCGTCCCCCTCCTCGAAGGGGCGCAGGGAGACTGCGGGACGGTCGGCGCTCACGCGCGAACCTTATGGGCTGGAGCTAGACCAGCGCGGGAGCTTGCAGACCCCGGCGCTCGAGCGCCTTGAGAACTACTCTTTCGACGTCCTGCGAAGTCCCGGAGAGCTCAATCTCGAAGCTTAGGTCGCCGGCCTTCGCGGCTTCAGCCAGTCGAGCGACGAACTCATCGGCAAAGGAGTGACTGGTGCTGAGGACGTCCGAGAAGTCGAGGCCGACCACCTTTGCCCCAGCTGCCTTCTGGAGGAGGTCGGCTCGAAGTTGCCGACCGAGGGGCCTGGTGGCCAGGGTTCGGCCGTGCTCCGCGAGTGCATACCTGTAGTGCATCCGCTGCCTCCTGTCGAACGATTTCAAGTAAGCCCGATCATAGAAAGATTGCCGGAGGGTCAAATGGAGACGAGGTCATAGGTGATCCACGTTCCTCGGCGGTAACGCGTCGCCGGCATGGCCTCCGTTTTCCGGTTCTCTTGGACCGATTGCGTCCGGCAGAAGCCGTTTGCGGAAAGAATGTCCATCCTGGCTGCCGACAGAGAGCTAGTCAACGCAGCTTCGAAGACCGCTGAAAATCCGAATCCGCGATGTGGGTCGCCGGTACCGCTGACCCGTTCCTCGGTTGCGTAGGCGATCGCCCATCCGTCGTCGCTCCATTCCGGATACCGCTGGCGGATGTGCTCGGGGATGCCCACGCCGAGGTCGCTGATGGCTATCGACACCTGCCTTCCAGCAACTTCCTCTACCTCGAGATACTCCCCGAGGCGCGTCACCGGCAGGATCGCGTCGTCTTCGGCCGCGGGGTCGACCTGAGGAGCAATACCCATTGCCTCGAAGAGCTTCTTCGTCCTCGGATCGACGGGAGGGACGATCTGGACCGTGCGGCCGCGTCCTTGGTGCCAGTCGGTGAAGACCCGAAGGCGCACTGCGAACATCGGGTGGATGGGCAGCTCCAGACGGCTACAGTCGATCACCACTGTGTTAGGCATCTCGTGCGCGAGAGGGAAATCGTTTTTCCAGCCGTCGCTCGCCGTCCGAGGCCCAAGTTCCTTTACCCACGCCATCGGGAAACTCTAGGAACTGGTTCGGCGCGCTATCAGTCCGGGGCCAAGCCCTGGCCGGTGAGGACCAGCCAGGCGGTCTTGGCGAGGATGCGGAGGTCGAGGGTGAGGCTGCGGTGGTCGACGTACCAGACGTCGAGCTCGATCCGCTCCTCCCAGGGGATGCCGGCGCGGCCCTGGACCTGGGCCCAGCCGGTGATCCCGGGCAGGACCTCGTGGCGGCGTTTCTGTTGCGGGGTGTAGTCGTCGACTTGGGCTTTGATCGTCGGGCGCGGGCCGACGATCGCCATCTCACCGCGGAGAACGTTGACGAGGTTGGGGATCTCGTCGAGCGAGGTACGGCGGAGGAGGCGGCCGGGGGCAGTGACGCGGGGGTCGTCGCGGTAGACGATCTTGCCGACGCCGACCGGGTCGGAGCCCTGGACCATCGTCCGCAGCTTCCACATCTCGAACTCGCGACCGCCGCGACCGACGCGGCGCTGGCGGTAGACGACGGGTCCCGGGCTGGTCAGCTTGATCGCGATCGCGGCGATCAAGAGCAGCGGCGAGAGGATCGCCAGGGCGACCGCGGCGACGGCGATGTCGAAGGCGCGTGGCATCAGCGGGTCCCCTCGGCCTTCTCCCAGCGACCCCCCGCGCCGTGGCGGAAGCGGTCCCAGAGGCCGGCGGCGATCGACCCGGTGGTCAATAGGTAATAGCGGGCGATGCGGAAGGGACCGATCGGCACCGCGCGCCCGAGCAGAGCGGCGGCGATGAAGGCGAGCTGGAGGGCGAAGGTGAGGACGTAGAGCCAGCCGTCGTCGAGGAGGAAGGCGTTGGCGACCAGCGCGACCAGGTGCAGCAGCGGGCTGAGGTAGCGGAGCAGGCGGTGCGAGGCGATCTCGAACGCGTACAGCGGCGGGTAGCCGCGCGGCGACAGCATCCCTTCCCCGGCGACGATGTCCCAGAGGCCGACCATCATCCGCCGTTTGCGGGCGAACTCCCCCTCGATCGTCGGCACCATCTTCTCCTCGGCGCGGGCGGTCGGCGCGTAGAGCGAGCGCAGGCGGCGCTTGGCGAGCCGAAAGGGGAAGCTGAGGTCGTGGCTACCGGACGGGGCGAGCGGGATGTAGGCGTCCCGGCGTACTGCGTAGATCGCACCGTTGCCGGCAGTGACCCCAGCTAGCGCCGACTCGGCTTCCCGCACCGCCATCTCGTAGCGCCAGTAGGCGCCCTCGAGGTTGTTGCCGTCGGGGTCGAGGAAGCGGACCTGGCCGCAGACGTAGCCGACGGACGGGTCGGCGAAGGGAGCGACGAGACGGCGCAGCGCGTCGCGCGCCCAGACGCTGTTGGCGTCGGAGAAGGCGAGGATCTCGCCGGCCGCCTGCTCGGCGGCGACGTTGAGGGCGGCGACCTTGCCGCCGGCGGCCAGCTCGAGGACGAGGTCGGCGCCGGCGGCGCGGGCACGCTCGGCGGTGGCGTCGCCGGAACCGTCGGAGGCGACGATCACCTGCAGGCGGTCGCGCGAGTAGTCGAGGGCGAGGGCGTTGGCGACTTTGTCGGCGATCACCTCCTCCTCGTCGTAAGCGGGGATGATCAGGGAGACGGTGGGGAGATCTTCTGCTTGCCATGCAGAAGGTCGAGGGTTCGAATCCCTTTTCAGGCGTAAGAGCAGAGAGAGCAAGAGCGGGTAGGCGAGATGGGTGTAGACGATCGCGCCGGCGCTGAGCCAGAAGAGGATCGCGGCGATTGTGTTCATGAGCGTGCCTCGATCAGCTCGCGGTAGAGCTTCAGCGTGCGGCGGGCGGCCTCGTCCCAGGAGAAGGGGCCGGCGGCGGCGCGGGTTGCGGCGGCGGCCAGGTCGCGGCGAGCGGCCTCGTCGGCGGCCAGCTCCTCGAGCGCGGCGGCGAGAGCCGGGGTGTCTCCCGGTGGGACCAGTCTCGCCGCGCCGGTCTCGGCCACCTCGGGAAAACCGCCGACGGCGCTGAGGACCATCGGCTTGCCGAAGGCGAGGCCGGTGTAGAGGACGCCGGAGTGCTCGGCGTCGAGGTATGGGAGGACGAGGAGGTCGGCGCGGCGGAAGATCGCCGGGATCTCGACGTCCTCGACGAAGCGGCTGACGAAGCGGACGCGGCCCCCCGCCTGCGCCGCAAGTTGCCGCAGCGGCCCGATGTCCATCCGCGGGTTGCCGATGATCCACAGCTCGACAGGCGCGGAGCCGGTGGCGGCCATGCGCCGGTAGGCCTCGAGCAGGTTCTCGATCCCCTTGTAGGGACGCAGCAGGCCGAAAAAGAGGATCACCGGTCCCTCCGCTCCCTCCAGCTCCGGCGGCAGCGGCTTCTCCTCCGGCAGCTTCGTCAGGTAGTCGAAGGCGCCGTGCGGGATGACCCGGACCTTCGCCGGGTCGAGCCCGACTTCGTTGCGGAGGCGGGCAGCGCCGTGCGCGGAGTGGGCGACGACGGCATCCATTGCGTCGAACACGTGGCGAGCCGAACGAATTTGCCGACGGCTTGGCTGCGGCGGCAGGATGTAGTGCGCGGTCATCAGCCGTGGCCGCAGCGACGGCAGCAGATGGATGTCGAGCCCGGGGAGCGTCAGCCACTGGTAGTGGACGACGTCGGCGTCGGCGGCGCGGCGGAAGCGCAGCATGTCCGGTAGGTGCTCGGCGGCCTTGAAGGGTAGCCGCGCCGGAGCGTCGAGGCCGCGCGCGGCGGAGCGACGGTAGAAGCGCTCCTCGACCCGGTAGCCCTCGGCCGGCGGCACCGGCCCGTAGAGGAAGCGCGTCGTCAGCAGCTCGACCTCGGCGCCGGCACGCGCGAGCGCGGCCGCCAGCGCGCGGTCGTAGGGCGGCGTGAAAGCCGAGGGGTCGACGAGTTGAACCTTCATTGGCTCGGGTGCGACGGTGGAGCGTTGCACTCAGCGGCGGATTATCGTCAGCGCCTTGGCCCCCACGCTCTCCTACTGCGTCGTGAACACGAACGGCCGCGAGTATCTGCTCGCCTGCCTGGCCGCGATCGAGCGCGCCCACCCGGAGGGAGTGGAGCGCGAGGTGCTCGTCCTCGACAACGCCTCGGAGGACGGCTCGGCGGAGGCGGTGCGTGAGCTCGGCAGCGAGATCCGCCTGATCGCGCTCGAGCACCGGACCGGCAAGGCCGAGAACGACTCGACCCTGATGCACGAGGCGAAGGGCAGGTACTGCCTGCTGCTGAACGAGGACACCGAGCTGCGACCGGGAGCGGTGCAGGCTCTCCTCGACGTGATGGAGCGCGAACCCAAAGCCGCGGCGGCGACCGCCCAGCTGCTCGACTCGGACGGCAACCCCGTCCCCTGCGCCTGGCGCTTTCCCGGCGTCGGCACCGCCCTCGCGGGAGCGCTCTTCCTCCACCGCCGGCTCACCGTGGAGAGCGGCGGGCCAGAGGTGCGCAGCGTCGACTGGGCGCAGTCGAGCGCGCTGATGGTCCGGCGCGAGGCGGCCGCCGCGGTCGGCTACATGGACCCCGAGTTCTTCGTCTACTACGACGAGTGCGACTTCGCCAAGCGCCTGCGCGAAGCCGGCTGGCACGTGCTTTACGTCCCGGGCGCCGAAGCGGTCCACCACGACCAGCTCTCGACCGACCTCGCCAAAGGCCTCCTCCGCATCGTCGAATTCCACCGCAACCGCGACCTCTACATGCGCAAGCACCACGGCCGCGGCGCAGCGCTGGGGGTCCGCATTCTCACCGCCTGGTCCTACGCTTTGCGCGCGCTCGCGGCGAGCGTCCTGCCAAAGCAGCCCGCCCCGGTCTACTGGGCCCACGCCCGCCAAGCGCTCTTCCCCAACCGCGGGGAGTCGCTGCGGGACCGGGCTAGTCGATCAAGCAGCTGAATGGGAGGGGCGGCGGACGATCCGCCGCTTGAAGCTGGTTCCGAATGCCGAGTCTTGGAGGCCGTAGAGAACTTCGGAGTCGACGTCGATTTCCTCAGGCCATTCCACTGCTCTTGACTCTGGATTGACTCTGACCTGCTCGAAGAGCGCGCGGTTTTTCCGGATCTGCTCAAAGACTCCCCCACGCGAAAGCAGGCTCCTCACGCCGATCTCATGGATAGCGCCGTCGGAGAACTCGACACGAATCCATTCCCCCTCCAGAGGCTCGGCGCTGACGGCGAAAATCTGATCGGGATCCTTGCTCATGGCGGCGCGACCTCCTTCGGTTCCTGTCCTTCCTCGATCCGCTCCCAATTGACAATGAGCTCGGCTCGGTGCTCCAGGATCCATGGTCGCACACGCGTCAGTACACGTCGGGGGAGCCAACCCGAGAATTCGCTGATCCGCGGCACTGCCGAAACGTGCCGAGGAAAGTCATACACGTGGGTGACACAGGTGCCTATAGGCGCGCGTCTTCGTCAAATCTCTCGACCTCGTAGACCTCGGGGATGCTTCCGTCTACGGCCGGAGGTTGCGTTCGCAGGGCAGCGATCCCCGCGACCACCGCACCGGGGTGGCGGAGCTTGGCGAGCCAGACCCGCTCGCCGGCGGTGAAGAAGCCGGTGCCGAGCAGGAGCAGCGGGTAGGCGGCGAAGAGGAGGGTGCGGAGGAGGAGGCCCGTCGCGCCCGCGGTGGGAACCACGAGTTCGGCGATGCCGACTAGCGCGGCAACCGTCAGGGTCACGCGCAGGAGCCTCCCCCACTCGTACGGGACCGGGAAGAGGCGCTGGGTGAAGACGTACATCAGGCCGAGCACGACCAGGTAGGAGGCGACCAGGGCGAGGCCGGCGCCGACGATGCCGAGCGGCGGCACGAGGAGGAGGTTAAGGGCGACATTGACGACGAGGGCGCCGATCGCGGCGGGCAGGTTGAACTCGGTGCGGCCGGTGCGGCCGAGGATCACGACGAGGACCAGGTAGAGGGCGTAGAGGGTGACCGCGGCGGAGATCAGGCCGATCACTTCGTAGGAGTCGAAGAACTTCGGGTCGGCGAGCGCGCGGACGATCCAGCGGCTGAACAGCCACATGCCGGCGACGACCCAGGCGCAGCCGGCGACGAAGAGGGTGACCACGGTTGCGTAGACGCGGCGGGCCTCGCCGTCGTCGCGAATCGAGTAGGCGAGCGGCGGCCAGGCGAGCTGGAAGCCGCGGACGAGGACGTTGACCGCCTGCGCGAACTTGACTCCGAGCGAGTAGAGGCCGGCCTCAGCGAGCCCGAGCGAGCGGACGATGATCAGGCGGTCGACGAAGTTGAGCAGGTAGAGCGAGACCTCGGCCGGCATCGTCGGCAGGCCGAAGCGGAACAGCCGCCGCATCAGACCGCGGTCGAAACGCAGCGAGAGGCGGCGCCACTGCAGGGCGATCAGGGCAAGGACGAAGGCGGCGCCGGCGGCGTAGCTGCCGACGAGCAGCCCTCGCGCCCCCTCGTCGAGCCCGACGACCAGCACCACGGTGAGCCCGATCGAGACGAGGACGTTGAGGATCGTGGTCAGGAAGTAGGCGCGGGCACGCTCCTCGAGTCGGAACAAGGTCAGCATGAACTCCCACATCGTCAGCACCCAGAGGCCGCCGATCGCGATCCGCACCAGGTCGGGAGCGGAAGCCCCCAGCTTCTCCGGTTCCGGGAGCAGCGCTTCAGAGAGGGGTTCGGCGAAAGGGAGCAGGACGAGCGCGCCGAGCGTCGAGAGCCAGAAGAGCCCCGCGAAGCTGCCGGCGACCACCTGCGCCGGGTCCTCGTCGTCCTTGTAGTAGAAGCGCAGAATCGCCTCGATCAGGCCGAGCCGGACGACGATGCTGGCGGCGACCACCGCGGCGAAAAGAATCTCGGCCGCACCGTAGTCCTCGGTGCTCAGATAACGCGTGTAGAGCGGCAGCAGGGCAACCGCGATGACCTTGCTGAGGATGCTGGCGGCCGTGTAGGCCGCACCGGTCGTAGCCAGCCGTCGCAGGTATCCCGACACGGGAAGACCCTACGCAGGCTTGCGGACCGCGGGTTCCGCCCAGGCCAGAGAAGCGCCCACTGCCAGCAAAACCCAGGTCAGCGGATCCTCGAAGAACCCCGCATAGGCCAACGTGTGCACGAGCAGTGCAACGAACGCCGCTAGGACTGCGGCGCGGGCCGCAGGGGCGGTTGCGTTCCAGAGACCACGGCCTAGGGTCCAGAGCGCTACTGCGATCAGGGTGAGATAGACAGCTAGCCCGATCAACCCCTGCTCCGCCGCCACCGTCACCGGCTCGGTGTGGGAGACCGTGACCGGGGCGTCCTTGTTCTCGCGGTGTTCCCGGTAGGCGGCTTGGAAGGAGCCTGCGCCGTAGCCCTCGATCGGGCGTTCGGCGAAGAGGTCGGCGCCACCGGAGATCAGGCTGCCGCGGCCGCTGAGGTCGACGTTGAGGCGGTCGGAGGTGAGCTTGCCGGAGCCGCCGACGAGGAGGACGACAAGGACGGCGCCGATCGCGCCGACCACGACCGCCGCCAGGGTCCAGCGCCAGCTCCAGCGGATCGCCGCCAGCACCGCCAGCCCGGCGAGCAGGGCGAGGAAGCTCGACTGCGAGAAGGTCGGGACGAGGCCGAGCCAGAGGACGAGGATCAGGCCGCTGAGCAACCAGAAGGCGTCGCGCGTGCGGGTCCAGAGGAGCGCACCGGTCGCAACCACCGTCACCAACGCCAGGTAGCGCCCGTAGACATTGGGGTCCCAGAAGACCGAGTTGACGCGGAAGTAGGTGTGGAATTCGTTCGAGCGGATGATCTGGTCGTTCCAGAAGAGGCTGCGGGTTGCGAACTCAACGCCGCCGACGACTACGAACGCGACTGCCTCCACGCCGACCACGACCAGCGCCCACTTCAGCAGCCGCCGGTCCCATTCGACCTCCCGCAGCAGCCGGTAGGCGATCGTGAAGGGGACGAAGAAGAAGCAGACGTTCTGCAGCCCCTTCGAGAAGTCCTCGGAGTAGAGCGCCTGCAGCGCGTAGAGGACGACCGCGGCGGCGAGGACGTAGGCCAGCGCCCGCGGCGCGTGGACCACCGGCGGGTCGTTCCAGTCGCGCAGCAGCGTCGCCACCACCGCGGCGGCGATCACCAGGTAGAGCGGCACCAGCAGGTTGGCGGTGTCGCCGCCGGCGTGCAGCGGCACCCGGAAGGGGATCGCGGCGATGATCGCCAGCGGCAGCAGGATCGGCCAACGGCGGAAGAGGTAGGTGAGGACGGCGATCGCGGCCGAGGCCAGGGCCAGCAGCTCGACGATCCGCGCCTCGTCGTGGCGAAGGTCGACGATCTGCGCCGCGTGCCACTGGTCGCCGGCGATCAGAACCGGGAAGAGGACCATCGCCGCGACCATCAGCAGCGCCCGCGTCCGTCCCGGCGGCAGGATGATCGCGGCACCGCTGGCGCCCGCCGCGACGACCAGGCCGAGGCCGGCGAGGACATCGCTCATGGTTTCGGTACCGCCCCGAGGCCGCCGACCGCGGCCTCCGTCGTGCACCTCGACTTCGCGCCCTTCGGCGCCCGGTGCAGCCGGATCACCCCCGGCGTGACCAGGGTCCGGTCGCCCAGTTTCACCCGCAGCTTGTAACGACCGGGGTGGGCCGTTCCGCCGCCACGCTGCCGCCCGTCCCAGAAGTACGTGTGGACCGTGTAGCGCTTGAGGAAGGTGTCGCGAGCCAAGGTCACGACCACCCGGCCGCCCGGCTTGATCACCTGCACGACGCCCTGGTCGGAGACCGTGGTGCGGAATCGGATCTGGATGCGGTCGCGCCGGCAGTCGCCGTTGGGGGTGAAGCTGCGCACCTTGGCCGTGCCCTTGCGGTGGGGCAGGGAGAAGATCTGGACCCGGTCGAGCACCAGCGGGTCGCGCTTCAGCCGCTGGGCGTAGGCGAAGGCGGCTACCGTGGCGAGGACGAGGACAGCGAAGACGACCGCGACTGCGCGTGGGGAGACAGACGCCTCACCCTCACTCCGCCGCTTCGGCATTGTCCTCGCCGACGATCACGGCGACGGCGGCACCAGCCGAGACGGATTCGATTTCGCCGCTCATCAATTCCAGCTTCTTGATCTGCAGCTGCTTGGCGACCTTCTGCGCTTCCGGCTTATGACCGCGTTTGAACATCACGACGCTGTTGCTGAAGCTGGAGCTACTGTTGGTCACCGCCCCTAGGTCGAAACCCTTCGCTTCGACCTTGTCGCCGAAGACCGCTGCTAGGCCGGGCACCGCGGTCCCGTTGAGCACGCTGACTTCGATTTCCGCCGGCTTGATCTTCGTCGCCGCCTGCTTCGAGCCAGCCCCGCCGTTGCCGCCTTCGTCGTCGCCGCTGAGCAGGAGGTAGGCACCGCCCCCGATAATCGCCACAAGGACGAGGAACAGCGCCACGAGCGCCAGGGGGCTCGAGACGATCTCGCCGGCGCCGGAGAAGCGGTTGCGCAGCTGTTCGCCGCGGCCTTCGGTCGGCAGCCCTTCCTCGCGCCGTCGCCGCCGCTCCTCGCGGCTGGAGACGGCTTGGTGTTCGGCCGTGCGCGCCTCCTGCAGCGCCCGCAGCTCCTCGGCGCGCTGGGCCGCGATCGTCGAGGTCTGCTCCTTGCGCTCGGCGTCGCGCTCGGGAGCCGACCCCGCCCACTCGCGCAGGCGGCGGATGTCCCGCCCGTGGGTGAACGAGAGGAGGGCCAGGACGGCCAGTCCGAGGAACGCGGCCAGGCCGGCGAAGGCGCCGATTTGTTCGATCGCATGGACCAAAGTGGCTGCGAGAGGCTATTCGTTGGAGACGACCGTCGCCGTGTCGCCGCCCGGTGCGGCGATCAACTCGACGACGCGCTCCGCCAAATTAGCCTCGTCCCCGGCCAGAACCAGGTGTTCGAGTGAGTTCAGGGTGGACTCGACCCACTCCTGGTCGAGCGGCTTGCGCCGCACCGCCCGGTTGACCCGCCGCGCCGCCGTCGGCTGCACCTCCTCGCCCTCGGAGAAGAGGGTCTCGTGCAGCTTCTCCCCCGGC
Source organism: Solirubrobacterales bacterium (assembly GCA_036277955.1). Taxonomy (GTDB): domain Bacteria; phylum Actinomycetota; class Thermoleophilia; order Solirubrobacterales; family 70-9; genus VAYN01. The sequence goes on from DASULV010000051.1 coordinate 10,787, forward strand.
CGCGGCCCGGTGAACTCGATCGCGATGTCCTTCTCCGGCTCGTAGCCGGCGAGCCGGATCATGTTGTGGGCGAGGTCGACGATCTTCACCGGCTCGCCCATGTCGAGGACGAAGACCTCGCCCTTGCCGGCGCCGATGTCGCCGGTGCGGATCACCAGCTGCACCGCCTCCGGGATCGTCATGAAGTAGCGGGTCATCTCCGGGTGCGTCACCGTCACCGGCCCGCCGCGCTCGATCTGGCTGCGGAAGATCGGCACCACACTGCCGGAGGAGGCGAGGACGTTGCCGAAACGGACCGAGGCGAAGCGCGTCTCCGGGTATTTCTCGCCGGCGGCCTGGACGATCCACTCGGCCATCGCCTTCGAAGCCCCCATCACCGTCTTCGGGTTGACCGCCTTGTCGGTCGAGATGAGGACGAAGCGCTCGCACTTGGAGGCGGCGGCGGTCTCGGCGGTGACCCGGGTGGCGATCGCGTTGTTGCGGACCGCCTCGAGCGGGTTCGCCTCCATCAGCGGCACGTGCTTGTAGGCGGCGGCGTGGAAGACGACCTGCGGTTTGAACCGCTGCATCACCTCCAGCATCCGGTGCGGCTCCTTGCAGTCGGCGAGGACCGACTCGCAGCTGGCGAAGTGACGCTCCTCGACCATCTCGCGGTCGATCTGGAAGAGGTTGTCCTCGGCGTGGTCGAGCATCACCAGCAGCCGCGGTTTGACCTGGGCGATCTGGCGGCAGAGCTCGGAGCCGATCGAGCCACCGGCACCGGTGACGAGCACGATCTTGTCCTGGAGGTAGGCACCGACCCGGTCGAGCTCGCGGACGATCGGCTCGCGGCCGAGCACGTCCTCGACCCGGACCTCGCGCAGCTGTTTGTTCAGCTGGACGCCGCCGCGCAGCAGCTCGAAGACGGTCGGCAGGGTGCGGATCGGGATCTCGCGGTCGCGGCAGGCGGCGACGATGCGGGCGCGCAGGGTGCCCGGCGCCGAGGGGATCGCGATCACGACCTCGTCGGGTTTGGTCTCGTCGAGGATCTTCTCGATCTGCTTCGTCGAGCCGAGCACCTTGAGGCCCAGCATCCGCATCCCGCGCTTGCGCGCGTCGTCGTCGACGAAGCCGATCGCGGTCGCGCCGAGGGCCGGGTTCAGCTGCAGCTCACGGACCACCATCTGGCCGCCGGAGCCGGCACCGACCACCAGCACCTCGTGCTTGGGCAGGCGGGCGCCGCGGGTCGGGCGTTCGACGATCAGCCGCACCGCCAGCCGGGCGCCGGCGATCAGGATCAGGGTGAGGATGAAGTCGGTGACCTCGACCGAGCGCGGCAGGGTGTGCGCGAACGGCTTGGCGACGGCGAAGATCACCACTAGTAGAGCGCTGGCGACGGCGACGGCGCGGAGGATCAGCATGAAGTCGCGACCGCTGACGTAGCGCCACCACTTCTGGTAGAGCCCGAAGGCGGCGAAGACGATCAGCTTGCCGGCGACGACGAAGCCGACCGACTGGGCGAAGAGGACCTCGTAGCGGTGGGGCCAGCCGTGCGGCTGGTCGAGGAAGCGCAGCTGGAAGGCGAGGAAATACGCCAGCGCGAGGAGCACGGCATCGGCCGCTACCTGCAGAACCCGGTTCCGGTAGACGGGGTGGTTCAACCGGCGCATGAACGACTCAGTTTACGGGGGGTTCAGCTTTATCCATACGATGGGCGCTGCATGGGCCCCCTCCTGCTCGCCTCCGTCACCGACAAGGTGGTCGAACCGATCGTCGACGTCGCCACCGAATTCATCGGCTCGGCCGGCGAGGCCGCGGTCTTCCTGCTGATGGTGCTGGAGTCGGCCTGCATCCCGGTGCCGAGCGAGGCGATCATGCTCTTCGCCGGCTTCAGCGTCTCGGAAGGCGAAATGACCCTGGCCGGGGTCGTGATCGCCGGCGTGCTCGGCAACCTGGTCGGCTCCTGGATCGCCTACGCGGTCGGCTACTACGGCCGCATCGACCTGCTGGAAAAAAACAAGCTGATCCACATCAGCCCCAAGCACCTGAAATGGGCCGACGACTGGTTCGCCCGCTACGGCGCCGCGACCGTCTTCTTCTCGCGGATGCTGCCGATCATCCGCACCTTCATCTCGCTGCCCGCCGGGGTGGCGAAGATGCCGTTCTGGCGCTTCACCGCCTACACCCTGCTCGGCTGCGTGCCCTGGGTGCTGATGCTGGCGATCGTCGGCGAAAAGGTCGGCGAGAACTGGGAGGACTGGCGCCACAAACTCGGCTACCTCGACTACGTGGTGGTGGTGGCGATCCTCGCCGGCATCGTCTACTGGCTGGTCAAGCGACGGCGGGGCGGGGACGGCCCCGGCGAAGGTGAGCCGCAAGGCCGGCCGGAGACCGAGCCCGCCGGCACCAGGGGCGCTTGAGCAACGGCGGGATCCCGGCTCCCCGCGCGATCGCGCTGGGACTGGTCCAGGGCCCGGCGGAGCTGCTGCCGGTATCGAGCTCCGCCCACATCGTCCTGCTTCCCTGGCTCGCGGACTGGGACTGGAACGAGGTCGACCCGGAGCTGCGCAAGAGCCTGGAGGTGGCGCTGCACACCGGTGCCGCGGCGGCGCTGCTGATCGGCCAGCGGCGGGTGATCGCCGAGGAGCTGCGCCAGTTCGACGGCCGCCGCGCGCTCCTGCTCGGGCTCTCCTTCCTTCCGGCCGCGATCGTCGGCTACACGCTGGAGCGGCCGATCGAGCGGCACCTGGGCGGGCCGCGGGCGACCGCCTACGGCCTGATCGCCGGCGCGTTGGCGATGCTCGTTGCCGACCGCCGGCCCCAGCGTCGCGGGCGCGGCGACGCGACGCCGATGGACGGCCTGGCGCTCGGCATCGCCCAGGCAGCGGCGTTGGCGCCGGGGGTCTCCCGCAACGGCGTCACCCTGGCGGCGGCCCGCTGGCGCCGCTTCTCCCGCGACCAGGCCAACCTGCTCTCGCGCACGATCGCCCTGCCGATCATCGTCGGCGCCACCGCCCTCAAGGGCGGCCGCCTCGCCCAGCGCGGCACCACCCCCGAGCTGCGCCGCTCCCTCGCGATCGGCATCGCCGCCTCCTTTGCCTCCACCCTCGCCTCCCAACGCCTGATCCAACTGGTCGAGCGCGACCGCGCCCTCTGGCCCTACGCGGCGTATCGGATCGGCTTGGCAGCCGTTGTGCTTCGTCGGCTGCGACAGGCTTAATCCAAATCTTGGACGAATTTGGATTTGACTTGGATAGCGAGTACCATCTCCAAATCTTGGATGAATTTGGATTTGACTTGGAGATGGGATGTTCGTACCCGATGCCCCGCTTGTTCCAGATCTGCTGAAAGAGCTGTCGCCTGAGGAAGTCCAGGCCGCGGTCGCAGCGCCTATGCCGGCAACCGGTGGCCGCTACCTGCACTGGGACAAGCTGCGGCGACTCCCACACCCCCCCGGTCTTTCTTCAAGACAATGGTGGCTGAAGATCAAGCTGGCCAGGGCTAATGAGCGGCGGGAGCTTCCGCTCGCCGACATCGACGGGCAGCCATTCGGATTCACGCTGCCAGACGACGTCCTTCGGCACCTCCACCTCGTCGACCAGCGGTGTAGTGGCGAGATCGGTATGGAGAAGGTGGTTACCTCCGAGAAGGAAGCAAGACGCCGATTTCTGGTCAACTCGCTGATGGAGGAGGCGATCCGCTCCAGCCAGCTCGAGGGTGCGACGACCTCGCGTCTTATTGCGAAGGAGATGCTGCGGAGTGGCCGTCGCCCCAAAGACCACGGCGAGCGGATGATCGCCAACAACTACCGGGCGCTTCAATTCGTACGGGACGACCTCAGCGAAGACTTGACGCCGGAGGCGGTGCTGGAACTGCACAGGATCGTCACCGAGGGAACGCTGAAGAATCCCGATGCGGCCGGCAGGCTGCAGCGGCCGGATGAGGAGAGGGTGGCGGTCTTCGACCGGGACGATCAGGAGCACCCGGTCCACCGGCCCCCTCCCGCCGAGGAGCTGCCGGAGAGGATGGAGATGCTCTGCCGCTTCGCAAACGAACCGGACGAGGGCGAGCAGTTCGTGCATCCGGTAGTCCGGGCGATCCTGCTGCACTTCTGGCTCGCATATGACCACCCCTTCGAAGACGGCAACGGCCGTACTGCCCGCATCCTTTTCTTCTGGGCGATGCGCAAGCACAACTACTGGCTTGCCGAGTACCTGCCGATCTCGCGATTCATCCGCAAGGCCCGAGCCCAGTACGAACGTGCATTTCTGGAGACGGAGACCGACGAGGGCGACACCACCTACTTCCTCATCCACCAGCTCCGGGTGATCGAGCAGGCGATCGATGATCTCGATCGCTACCTGCAGCAGAAGATCGCCGAGCAGAACGAGATGAAGGCGAGGCTGCGAGCTCTCGACACCCTGAACGGGCGTCAGCTGGTCCTGCTGACGCACGCCGCCAAGAACCCCGATCACACCTACACCTTCGCGGGGCACGCCCGTAGCAACCGCGTGACCCACGAGACTGCCCGTTCCGATCTCGGAGACTTGGCAGACCGGGGCTTCCTCGTCCGACGGCGCCGCGGCCGCACCTACGTCTTCGAGGTGCCCGACGACCTGCCGGAGCGACTGCGAGAATCGCGCAAGTGAGCGACGCGTACGCCAAAGCCGGGGTCGACCAGGGGGCGGCGGATTCGGCCGTGGCCGGACTGGTTCGGGCGCTCGGGGCGATCAACCTCGAGCGGCCCTCGCTGCAGGTGCCGCTGCCTGGGCACTACGCGAGCGTCGTCAAGTTCGACGAGACGACCGGGATCGCTTTCTCGACCGATGGCGTCGGGACCAAGCTGGTGGTGGCCGAGGAGCTGGGGAAGTTCGACACCGTCGGCATCGACTGCGTGGCGATGAACGTCAACGACGTGATCTGCATCGGCGCCGAGCCGCTGGCGATGGTCGACTACGTCGCCGTCGACAAGGCCGACCCGGAGGTCTGCGAGGAAATCGGCGTCGGCCTGGCCCGCGGTGCCGAGCTGGCGGGGATCGAGATCACCGGCGGCGAGCTCGCCCAGCTCGGCGAGCTGGTGCGCGGGGTCGACGTCTCCGGCGCCTGCATCGGCCGGGTCGCGCTCGACGCGATCGTCGACGGCGCCGCGGTCGAGCCGGGCGACGTCGTCATCGGCCTGCCCTCGACCGGCATCCACTCCAACGGCTACACGCTCGCCCGTTCGGCCCTGGCCGGGATCGGCCTCGACGAGGACCCGGACGGACGGCTCGGCCGCTCGCTCGGCGAGGAGCTGCTGACGCCGACCCAGATCTACGTCAAGCCGATCGTCGCCCTGCTGCGCTCCGAGGTCGACGTCCGCGGCCTCGCCCACATCACCTCCGGCGGCACCAAGAACCTGCTCCGCCTCGTAGCCGACGTCGGCTACGAGATCGACGACCCGCTCCCGGTGCTGCCGATCTTCGAGCTGATCCGGGAGCGCGGCGGAGTTTCCGACGAGGAGATGAGCGAGGTCTTCAACATGGGCTGCGGCTTCTGCGTCGTCGTCGCAGCGGCCGACGAAGCGCCGGCGCTGGAGCTGCTGCGCTCGTATTACCCGGAGGCAAAGCGCGTCGGCCGCGCAACCGAGGGCCCACGGCGCATCCTCTGAACCGCCTTGACAAGCGAAGGGTCGTAACGTTGGCGCGAAAGTGAGCGACCGGACTTCGATCAGTTCCCAGATGATTGGCACCGTGCTCTCCGGCCGCTACAAGCTGGAGGCGAAGCTCGGCAGCGGCGGGATGTCGACGGTTTACCTCGCCCGCGATACCACGCTCGACCGGCCGGTGGCGGTGAAGGTGATGCACCGGGAGATGTCCGAGCAGGCCGACCAGCTCGAGCGCTTCCGCCAGGAGGCGCGGGCGGTGGCGAAGCTCTCGCATCCCAACGTCGTCGCCGTGATCGACGCCGGCGAGGACGGCGGCCACCCCTACATCGTCTTCGAATACGTCGAAGGCGAGACGCTGAAGCAGCGGATCAACCGGGTCGGCGCCCTCGACGCGCAGGAGGCGCTCGCCTACGCGATCGAGATCGCCCGCGGGCTGACCGTCGCCCACGCCCGCAACATGGTCCACCGCGACATCAAGCCGCAGAACGTCCTCATCGACTCCGAGGGGCGGGCGAAGCTGACCGACTTCGGGATCTCACGCCAGCTCGAGCAGGACGGGATGACCGCGACCGGCCGCGTCCTCGGCACCACCGACTACGTCGCCCCCGAGCAGGCGATGGGCCATCCGGTCGACCAGCGCTCCGACATCTACTCGCTCGGCGTCGTCCTCTACGAGATGCTGACCGGGCAGGTGCCCTTCAGCGCCGACAGCCAGGTCGGGGTGGCGATGAAACACGTCAACGAGGAACTGCCCGACGTCCAGCAGCGCCGCCCCGAGCTCTCCGCCGCGGCGGCGATGACGGTCGAGCGGGCGACGGCGAAGGACCCGGGCGACCGCTACCAGACGGCCGGCGAGCTGATCGACGACCTCTCCACCGCGCTCGAGGTCGAGGCGGCGCGGGCCGGCTCGACCACCGGCGAGGCGACCAGCGTCCTCGAAGCGGTGCCGCCGGCCGAACGCAAGCTCGCCGGCGGCGGCCGCTGGTCCCGGATCGCTGTGCTCCTGCTCCTGCTCGCCGCCGCCGCGGTGCTGGCGGCGGTCCTGCTGATCAGCAGCGGCAACGGTCCCGGCGGCGGAGGCGGGGCGCTGAAGGACAAGGGCAAGCCGGTAGCGCTCTCCGGGGTCTCCGACTACGACCCCCTCGGCGACGGCGAAGAGGGCCCGGACACCGTCAACCTGGCGATCGACGGCAACCCCACCGGCACCGCCTGGAGCAGCGAGCACTACGACGACGCCACCTTCGCCGGAACCAAGGAAGGCAGCGACCCCGGGATCGGGCTCTACGTCACCGCCAAGTCGACCACCACCCCCGCCGAGATGATCGTCCAGAGCCCGACCCCCGGCTGGGACGCAGAGGTCTTCGCCAGCGCCTCGGGGCCGCCGGAAGAAATCACCGAATGGGGCGAACCCGTGGGCGAGGTCAGCGATGCCGAGAAGGTCGAGGAGATCGAGCTGCACCTCGGCTCCCCGGCCAAGTACTTCCTGATCTGGTTCAACAAGGCAGCACCGGCGCGCGATCAGGAGGGTCGCTACCAAGTCGAGATCAGCGACGTGAAGCTGATCGACTGACCACACAGGCTGCGGGTATAGGACCCGGCGGCGGAGAGCATCAACCAGTTCCGTAACCTTTACATCAATCTGTGTAGCATCCCCCAATGGCAGAGCAAGGAGCAAAGCCCAACGTCCCGAAAGCTCGCCAGCGCGCGCTTCACGCCGTGCGCTCGCTGTTCACGCCGCTGCTGCCCGACGACTACCTCGAACTGATCAACCCGCTGTGGTCGACGCAGGAGCTGCGCGGGCGGATCGAGCGGATCGTCCGCGAGACGCCCGACGCGGTGACGATCCTGATCCGGCCCGGGTACGAATGGCCGGGGCACCGGGCGGGCCAGTACCTGCGGATCGGCGTCATCGTCAACGGGGTCCACCACTGGCGCGCCTACTCGCTGACCACCGACCCCGGTCATCCCGAGGGGCTGATCGGGATCACGCCGAAGTTCGTCGAGGCAGGCAAAGTGACGCCCTACCTGGTCCACCAGGCGCGGCCCGGCGACATCGTCCGCCTCGGCGGCGTCGAAGGGACCTTCGTCCTTCCCGACCCGCCGCCGGAGAAGATCCTCTTCATCAGCGCCGGCAGCGGCATCACCCCGATCATGAGCATGCTGCGCAGCCTCGACCGCGACGATGCCCTCGCCGACGTCGTCCACATCCACTCCTCGCGCACTCCCGACAGAGTGATCTTCAACGAGCAGCTGCGCGAGCTCGACGCCCGCCGTCCCGGCTACAAGCCGCACCTGCGGATCACCGGCGAAGCCGGGCGCTTCGCCCCGCACGAGCTCGACGCGCTCTGTCCCGATTGGCGCGAGCGCCGCGCCTTCGTCTCCGGCCCCGGCGAGATGCTCGACTCCCTGGTTCAGCACTGGGGCACCGAAGGCGACCCCGAGCTCTTGGAGATGGAGCGCTTCCAGCCGGTGATCGGCGGCGACGCGGTGGCCGGCGAGGGCGGCGCCGTCCGTTTCCTCTCCAGCGGCGTCGAGACCGAGTGCGATGGCGGCACGCCGATCCTCGTCGCCGGCGAGGAAGCGGGCGCGGATCTGCCCTTCGGCTGCCGGATGGGGATCTGCCACACCTGCATCGGCAAGCTCTGCAAGGGGGAAGTGCGGGACCTGCGGACCGGTGAGGTCCACGGGGAAAAGGGAGAGATGGTCCGGACCTGCGTCAACGCCCCCGAAGGCGACGTCGCGATTGCCCTATGAGAAAGAGGGGATAGAGAACCCAGATGACTACGACCGTGAAGCCCACCGCCGCCCCTATCGACACTCAAGGCGAGAGCCCGCTCGCGCACCTCTCCGAGGAGCAGCTGGAGCAACTCGCGCAGGAGTTCGACGCGATTCGCGACCGCGTCATGAGCGACCTCGGCGAACGCGACCGCCGCTACATCGAGAGCATGATCGAGATGCAGCGGCGTCTCGCCGTGCTCGGCCGGGCCCTGCTGGTCGCCTCCCGTAACCGGCCCGCCTGGGCCGCCGGGACCGCCGCCCTCTCGGCGGCGAAGATCCTCGAGAACATGGAGATCGGCCACAACGTGATGCACGGCCAGTGGGACTGGATGAACGACCCGCGCATCCACTCCTCGACCTGGGACTGGGACACCGCCTCGACCGCCGAGGCCTGGAAGCACTCCCACAACTTCGTCCACCACACCTACACCAACATCCGCGGCAAGGACAAGGACCTCGGCTACGAGATCATGCGGATCGACCCGGCGCAGAGGTGGAACCCGGTCTACCTCGCGCAGCCGGTCTACAACCTGATCCTGGCGGCGCTGTTCGAGTGGGGCGTGGCGCTGCACGACCTCGACTTCGAGGCGATCCGCAAGGGCCACAAGCCGATGCACCAGGTGAAGCGGGAGCTGAAGGGGATCGCCGGCAAGGCCAAGGCCCAGGTCGTCAAGGACTACATTGCCTGGCCGCTGGTCAGCGCCCTCGCGGCGACCGCGATCGACGCGGCGGTGGAGACGCGGCGGCAGCGCAAGCAACCGCGGGGGATCCTCGGCCGGGTGAAGAGGCGCAGGCGCCAGAGTCGCTTCGCGCCTGTCGTCGAAGCCGCGCTCACGAGCGGGGCCAAGACCTTCCGCCAGACCGCCAAGGCCGACGCCACCGCCAACATCGTCCGCAACGTCTGGGCCTACGCGATCATCTTCTGCGGCCACTTCCCCGACCAGACCTACACCTTCTCCCAGAAGGAGGTCGAAAACGAGAGCCGCGGCGGCTGGTACATCCGCCAGCTCACCGGTTCGGCCAACATCGACGGCGGTCCGCTCTTCCACATCGCCAGCGGCAACCTCAGCTACCAGGTCGAGCACCACCTCTTCCCCGACATGCCGAGCACCCGCTACGCGGAGATCGCGCCGCAGGTGAAGGACGTCTGCGAGCGCTACGGCCTCCCGTATAACTCGGGCCCCTTCCTGCAGCAGCTGGGGATGGTCCAGCGGACGATCCTCCGCCTCGCCTTCCCCGGCGGCAAGGCCCGGCCGAAGCCGGGGCCCTACCGCGGGGAAAACGGGAGCGGCTGAGCCGGAGTCAGCCGCCCTCGGTCGGGAGGATCGGGGTGCAGAGGGGGTGGCGCGGGTGCAGCGGGTCGAGCGCGGTCAGCACGTCCGCGTCGGCGATGTGGTCGTAGGGCATCGAGAGGTGGTCGCCGAGGTCGAGGATGCACTGGTTCTGCAGGAGGATGTTTTTCACGTTCGGGCCCGAGAGGAAGGCCGAGGTGTAGGGGGTGACGACCTGGTCGTAGCGGGTCTGGATCACCGTGTATTCGACCCCCGGGACGGTGTCGCCGCCGCTGTTCAGTTCGGCGAGGAAGGCCGAGCCGACGATCTGCTCCTCGCAGGCCGGGCAGAGGGCGCCGGTGAACTGGGAGCCGCCGGGGAAGAAGCGGGCGAGCAGCCCGATCCCGTCGACGGTGGTGCCGTGGTTTGAGGGCGAGAGCCCGACGAGGGCGTTGACCTCGCTCGCCCCGCCGAGGAACTTGAGGTAGTAGCGCGGCATCATCCCGCCCTGCGAGTGACCGACCAGGTCGACCTCGGCAGCGCCGGTGGCGGCGCGGACTTTGTCGACGAAGACGTTGAGTTCCTGCGCCGAGTTGCGGATCTCGCCGGTCCCGTAGATGCCGACCGCGCCGCTGCCCGCGTAGGAGCCGTAGTTGAGGGCGAAGACGCACCAGCCGTTGTTCTTCAGCAGCGGCGAGAGCGCCTGCCAGTTGTCGGACATGTCAGCGAAGGTGCCGTGGACGAGGACGACCGGCCGCGGGTGGGCGGCGCTCGGTTTGCAGCTCCAGTCGTTGGCGCCGGGCGGGCTGGCCGTCGGGCTGACGTGGGCGTAGCCGTAGGCGCCGCTGTAGATCACCGGCAGGTCCGCGGACGCGGGTGCGGCGGCGACGGCGCAGAAGCTGAGGACGCACGAAAAGGCGATGAGGATTCGACGCATGACTCTCCTCCGACTGGTCAGGACTGGTTAACCAGCTTCTGGTACCCAGCGACGGCCGCTCCCAGTCATGCTTGTCCGATGCGGATCGCCAGCCTCGTCCCCTCGGCAACCGAGATGCTCTTCGCGCTCGGCCTCGGCGAGCGCGTCGTCGGCGTCACCCACGAGTGCGACTACCCGGCGGCAGCGAGCGAGCTGCTGCAGCTGACCGCGACGGTGCTGCCGGCGGGGCTCTCGGCCGGGGAGATCGACGCGAAGGTGAAGGAGGTGGTCGGCGAAGGCCGCGCCCTCTACACGCTCGACGAGGAGCGGCTGGCCGAGCTCGAGCCGGACCTGATCGTCACCCAGGCCGTCTGCGAGGTCTGCGCCGTCTCCTACGACGACGTGGTCGAGGTGGCGGAGCGGCTGCCGAGCCGGCCCCGCGTTCTCCAGCAGGACCCGAGCACCCTGGGCGAGGTCCTGGATGACGTGACGCGGCTGGGCGAGGCGGCGGGGATCGCGGGGCAGGGCGCTGAGGTCCGCCGCGGCCTGGAGAAGAGACTGGAGGCGGTTCGTGCCGCGGTCGCCGGGGAGTCCCGGCCGCGTGTGCTCGCCCTCGAGTGGCTCGACCCGCTCTTCCTCGGCGGCCACTGGATCCCGGAGATGATCGAGCTCGCCAGCGGCGCGAGCATCGCCGGGCGCGCGGGGCAGAAGTCGCCCCAGGTCGCTTGGGAGGACCTGCGGGGACTCGATCCGGACATCGTCGTCTCGATGCCCTGCGGCTGGTACCTCGACGATTCGCGCGCCCAGGCGCTGGCTCACCGCGAGCGGCTCGAGGAGTTGGGTGCGCGGCGAGTGTTCGCGGTCGACGCCGCCTCGACCTTCTCCCGCCCCGGCCCGCGCCTCGTCGACGGCGTCGAGCTGCTCGGCCACCTCTTCCACCCCGGCCTGGTCGAGCCGCCGCCGGGGATCGGCTTCGCCGAGCTGACGGCTCAGATCTCGCGCTCGTAGAAGAGCATCGAGGGGCCGTCGGGCGCGCCTTCGCGGTTGGTGAACCCCATGCTCTCGTAGAGGGCACGGGCGGCGGTGTCGGTCTCGCCGGTGTTGAGGTCGATCCCGTCGGCACCGCGCTCCCGCGCGAGCTCGATCGTCGCCTCCAGCAGAGCGCGGCCGATGCCTTGACCGCGGAGCCGCGGCACCACGTAGAGCTCCTGGAGATAGGTTTCGGCGCCCGCGCTCCAGATGCCGGGGCGGAAGCGGAACAGCGAGAGCCCGTCCGGCCCGTCTCCCGCCAGGAGGACGGTGATCTCGTCTTCTTCGAGCAGGCGCGCGATCGTCTCCGTCAGCTCCCCGACCTCCGGAGTCGGTTCGTCGTACTCGAGGTTGAAGTCGCGCAGGAGCCGGGCGATCTCGGCGGCGTCCTCCACCCCGGCCTGCCGAACCTGTATCTGTGGCTTCGTCATGAGCTCAGTTTCCCTGCCCGACGAAGTCCGCGCCGCCTGCGCCTGGGTAGCGGAGCGCGCGCGAGCGGTCCGGATCGAAGCGGAGGCGATCGAGGAGTACGCGGCCGGCCTGCCCCGGCCCGGTGCAGAAGACGGTCCCGCGCCCTTCGCCGACGACCCGGAAACCGCCGCCGCCTTCGCGATCTGCATGAACGCGATCAACTTCGGCTCCGGCTGGTGGCCCACGATCCGCAAGCGGCCCGGCCACAGCGGCTACGGGACGATGGCCGCGGGAGTCAGCGAGCGGTTCGCCGCGAATGGGGGGTGGACGGTCGACGAGCTACGGGCGATGGATGCGGCGACGATCGGCGGGATCGTCGGTCAAGACCCAGAGCACCCCCTGATGCCCCAGTTCGCCGCAGCGCTCCGCGACGTGGGCAACCACATCAGCACGGACCACGGCGGCCGCTTCCTCGGCCCCGCCACAGCGGCGGACTCGATCCCCGCTCTCGCCGGAGCCTTCGCCAGCTGGGATTCCTTCGCCGACATCTCCCGCTACGCCGACCGCGCGATTCCCTTCTACAAGCGCGCCCAGCTCGCCGCGGCCGACCTCCACCGCGCCGGCATCGCCGAGCTCCCAGGCCTCGACCGCCTCACCGCCTTCGCCGACAACCTCGTCCCCCACGTCCTCCGAGTCGACGGCATCCTCCAGCTCGACCCAGCCCTAACCGCCCGCATAAAAGCCGAAGAGCCCCTAGACCACGGCTCCGCCGAAGAGGTGGAGCTCCGCGCCTGCGCCGTCCAAGCCATCGAGCTCCTAGCCGCCGCCAGCACCCTCACCCCCGTCGAAATCGACAGCGCCCTCTGGAACCGTGGTCGCGCCCGTCGCTACAAGTCCCTCCCCCGCCCGCGCTCTCGCAACACCGCCTACTAACCCACAAGTGGTGAGTTAAGGGGGCTATAGCGCCCTTAACTCACCACTTGTGCTCAGAACTCGTAAGACCGCGACGCCTGGTGCCGCTCTACCGCGAGCTGTACCAGGCGGTCGCATAGCTGGGGGTAGTCGGTGCCGGTGGCCTCGAAGAGCTTGGCGTAGACGCTGGTGTCGGTGAAGCCGGGCATCGTGTTGATCTCGTTGACGAGGACGGAGCCGTCGGGTTCGACGAAGAAGTCGCAGCGGGCGAGGCCGGAGCAGCCGGCGAGCCTGAAGACCGAGACCGCCGTCTCGCGGACGTTGGCGGTCGCCTGGTCGCCGATCGGGGCTGGGACGCGGAGCTCCATCCCGCCCTCGGTGTACTTGGCCTCGAAGTCGTACCAGGTGCCGTGGGCGACGATCTCCCCCGGCAGCGAAGCCTCGGGGTCGTCGTTGCCGAGAACCGAGCACTCGACCTCGCGGCCGGGCGAGGAGGCCTCGACGATCACCCGCGGGTCGTGGCGCAGCGCCTTCTCAACCGCGGCGTCGAGCTCGTCGAGCCTGGCGACCCGGGTGATGCCGACGCTGGAGCCCATCCGCGAGGGCTTGACCCAGAGCGGCAGGCCCATCGCCTCGCAGCGCCCCCACCAGTCATTGCCCTCGACCGCGGTGAACTCGACCTGCGGAACGCCGTTGGCGGCGAAGAGCCGCTTCAGCGTCAGCTTGTCCATGCAGATCGCCGAGGCGAGGACGTCGGAGCCGACGTAGGGCACGTCGAGCCACTCGAGCAGGCCTTGGATGCTGCCGTCCTCCCCGAAGGCCCCGTGCAGGGCCGGGAAGACCGCCTCGGCGCCGAGCAGACCGCCGCCGGGCACGAGCTCGACCGCGGCACCGGAGGTGCGCCAGGCGCCGTCGCGGCCGATCGTCACCTCGACCGCCTCGTGGCCCGCCTCGCGCAGGCCGCGCACCACCGCCGCCCCGGAGCGCAGCGAGACGTCGTGCTCGGAGGAGCGGCCGCCGGAGAGGACCGCGACCCTCACGGTTCCGGTTCCCCTTCTTCTTCGAAGGCTTCGGGTGCCTGCTTGCCGACCGTGATCGTCACCGTCGACTTCGGTTCCGCTTCGCTTCCCGGCGGCGGGAACTGGTCGGTGACGCGACCGACCTGGCTCGGCACTTCCGTTTCTTCTTCTTCGACCTGCGGCGTCAGCCCAGCGGCGCGGATCGCTTCCACCGCTTCGCGCCGTTCCGTCCCGATCACGTTCGGGACCCGGATCTTTTCTTCTTCCTTTTCCTTCCCGCTGGAGACGACGATCGTCACCGACGAGCCGGGTTCGACCTCGGTCCCGGCGCTCGGCGACTGGCTGATCACCTGGCCCTTCGGCAGGGAGCTTTCTTCTTCGGAGACGCTCGCGGTGAGGCCGCGTCCGCTCAGCCGCTGCACCGCGACTTCGCGCTGGACGCCGACCAGCACCGGCACCTTCGCCAGCTTCGGCCCGCGGGACACGAAGATCGTCACCGTCGAACCGTTCGTGGTGGTGTCGCCGCCCCGCGGTTCGGAGAAGACGACCAGGCCTTCTTCGACCGAGCTCGAGTTGACCCGCTGCGTCGCCACCTCGAAGCCGGCCGCTTCCAGCTTCTTGGTCGCCGCCGCGGCGGTCAGCCCGTTCGTGCTCGGCACTTCGCCCTGACCGGGCCCGGCGCTGACCGTCAGGTCCACCTTCGGCTTCGAGCAGAAGAGGGTGAGGAAGGCGCAGTCTTCGCTCGCCGATCCCGGCAGCGGGTCCTGCTCGAGCACGGTGTTCTTCGGCGACTGCCGCTCGACGAACTTTTCTTCGCCGACCTCGAAGCCCTTGCGTTCGAGCTGGGCGATCGCGAATTCGAGCTGCTTGCCGGTCACGTTCGGGACGTCGGTCTTCTTGTCGCGGGTCGCCAGCAGGCCGATCAGCAGGCCGATCACGATCGCCGCGACCAGCAGCGCCCAGAGCCAGTTGTTGCGCCTGCGGTCTTCCTCCGGCGGCACCTCCTCGGGCACGGCGACGATCGGCGGCGCGGCGGGGAAGGCGGCGGTGCCGCGCCCCACGCCCGGTTCTTTCATCGCCTGGTCGAGGGCGGCGATGAAGGCGTCGGCGCTCTGAAAGCGGTTGCCCGGCTCCTTCTCCAGCGCCCGCATCACCACCGCGTCGAGCGCGGGCGAGACCTGCGGGTTGATCGAGCTCGGCCGCTGCGGCGTCTCGGAGACCTGTTTCATCGCCACCGCCACCGCGCTTTCCCCTTCGAAGGGAACGCGGCCGCACAGCGCCTCGTAGAGGATCACCCCGATCGAGTAGAGGTCGGAGACGCCGGTCACCTCGAACCCCTGCGCCTGCTCGGGCGAGAGGTACTGCGGGGTGCCCATCACCGAGCCGGTCTGGGTGATCTCCGAGACCCCGGCGCGGGCGATCCCGAAGTCGGTGACCACCGCTTTGCCGTCCTCGTCGACGATCACGTTCTGCGGCTTCAGGTCGCGGTGGACGATCCCGTTGCGGTGGGCGAACCGCGCCCCTTCCAGCACCTGCCGGACCAGCGCCACCGCCTGCTCGGGGGTGAGGCCGCGTTCGATCAGCTCCTTCAGCGTCGGCCCCTCGACGTAGCGCATCGCGATGTAGTTGACCCCGTCGTCCTGCCCCCGGTCGAAGACGGCGACGATGTTCGGGTGCTGCAGCCCGGCGGCCGCCTCGGCCTCGCGCTGGAAGCGAGCGATGAAGTCGGGGTCCTGGAGGTAGCGGCTGTGCAGGACCTTCAGCGCCACCTGCCGCTGCAGGTGCGCGTCCTCGGCCAGCCAGACGTCGGCCATGCCGCCGCTGCCGATCCGGCGCAGGACCCGGTACCGCTTGTCGACGATGCTGCCCTCGCGAACCTCAGCCACCCGAGCCCTCCGTATCCATGGTCATTCTCCGTTCAAGATCGTTTCGGCGACGTCGCGGAAGATCGGCGCCGCGACGTCGTTGCCGAACTGTTCGGTGCACTCGACCGAGGCGGCGATCGCGATCTGCGGGTCGTCGGCCGGGACGAAGCCCATGAACCAGGCCTGGTTCTCCTCGGCGCCGCCGCCGCAGGCGAGGTTCCCCGGCGTTTCCGCGGTGCCGGTCTTGCCGGCTACCGGCACGCCGGAGATCGCCGCGTTGGTCCCGGTCCCTTCGCTGACCACCCCTTCCATCGCCGTCGTCAGCTCTTCCGCGGTCTCGCTGCTGACCGGCTCGCTGTAGACGGAGGGGTCGAGCTTCTCGACGACGCGGCCGTCGGCGTCGATCACCCGCTTCCAGATCTGCGGCTTCATCAGCTTGCCGCCGTTGGCGATCGCCGCCACCACCTCGGCGATCTGCAGCGGCGTCGCCAGCAGCCGCTCCTGGCCGATCCCGAGCCGGGCGAGGTCGACCGGGTCGTTGCGGTGGAGAAGGTGTTCGTCTTCGTAGACGCCGCTGTCGAAGACCTCGTCGCTCGGCAGGTCGATCGCCGGCGTCGCGTTGAAGCCGAACTTTTCCATCGTCTCGAACAGCTCGTCCTGGCCGACCTGCTGGGCGAGCTGGCCGAACCAGGTGTTGACCGAGTTGGTCAGCGCGGTATCGAGGGCGATCGGGCCGAAGTCCTCGTTGAAGTCGTTCTGCAGCGGCGTCCCTTCCACGTCCAGCGTGCCCGGAGCGTTGATCGTCGTCTCCGGCGTGATCGTGCCGCTCTCCAGCCCCGCCGCCGCGGTCACCACCTTGAAGGTCGAACCCGGCGGGTAGAGGCCCTGGGTCGCCCGGTTCAGCAGCGGCGTTTCGATGTCGTTCGTAGCCAGCTTCCCGTATTCCTCGGGGACCCGGTTCGGGTCGTAGGGGGCGTTCGAGGCCATCACCTTCACTTCCCCGGTCTGCGGCACGATCGCGACGACGGCGCCGAAGCCGGCTTCCTCGAGGTCGGCCAGCGCCGTCCGCTGGGCTTCGGTGTCGATGTTGGTGACGATGTCGTTGCCCTCCTGGGTGCCGCCGGTGAGCTCGTCGAGGATCGAGCTGAATTCGTTGTCTTCGCCGACCAGTTCTTCGTTGTGGAACTTCTCGAACTCCGAGTTGCCGTAGCGCACGAAGCTGTACCCGATCGGGTGGCCGAAGAGGGACCCTTCCGGATAACGGCGGACGTACTGCTTTTCCGCGCCCCTCCCCTTCCCCACCGACTTGGCGATCACGGTGCCGTCGGCGGCGAGGATGCGGCCGCGGGGAATCTGCTGCGCCTCCAGCAGCGGCCGCTTGTTCGCGTTTTTTTCCTTCAGCGCCTCGGCGTCGAAGACCGACCAGTAGGACGTGAAGCCGACCAGGACGCCGAAGAGGACGACGATGAAGGCGAAGAGTTTGACGATCTGCCGGTTCACGCCGGCGCCCCCATCGGCACCGTCCCGGCGAACTCGGCCGCCTCACGCCGGGCCCGGTCGGAGACCAGCAGCAGCAGCGCCAGCAGCACGAAGTTGGCGACGATCGAACTGCCGCCGTAGCTGACGAAGGGCAGGGTCACGCCGGTCAGCGGGATCACCCGGGTGACGCCGCCGATGATCACGAACGCCTGGATCGCGAACACCGCCGTCAATCCCGTGGCCAGGAGCTTCGAGAAGCCGTCGCTCGCCAGCAGGGCGACTTTGAATCCGCGGGCGGTGATCAGCAGGTAGGTGAGGATCAGGCCGCAGGCGCCGAAGAGCCCGACCTCGTTGACGATCAGGGCGTAGATCGTGTCGGTTTCCGCCGCCGGCAGCAGGGTGTCGTTGGTGCCGGGGATCGTGATCAGGGCCTGGCCGAAGCCTTTGCCGAAGAGGCCGCCGTCGGCCTGGGAGAAGATCGAGTTGAGGATCTGGTAGCCGGTTTCCTGGGGGTCGTTGTAGGGATGGAGCCAGATTTCCACCCGGTCGTGGACGTGCGGGACGGTGCTGGCGAAGAACCAGGCGCCGACGAGGAACATCGCCATTCCGATGACGACGAAGGAGAAGCGCCCGGTCGCCACGTAGAGCAGGGCGAGGAAGGCGGCGAAGAACATCAGCGAGCTGCCGAGATCGCGGATGAAGACGAGCATGAACATCGAGGCGCCCCAGACCACCAGCATCGGCCCGAAGTGCTTCAGCGGGGGCAGCGTCACCCCCAGCACCCGCCGGGCGCCGACGATCAGCACCTCGCGGTGCTCGCGCAGGTAGCTGGCGAGGAAGACGACGATCGCGAGCTTGGTGAACTCGGCCGGCTGGAAGGCGAGCGGGCCGATCTTCACCCCGAGGTAGGCGCCGTTGACCTGCTGGCCGATCCCGGGCAGGCGCGGCGCCAGCAGCACCAGCAGGCCGACCACGGCGATCGTGTAGCGGTAGCGCTCGAGCACCTCGTAGTCGCGCAGGAAGTAGATCGTCAGGCAGAACAGGACCAGGCCGAGGACGAACCAGTTCGCCTGGTCGCGGGCCAGGCTCTCGTCGATCCGGTAGATCATCACCAGGCCGAAGGCGGTCAGCGTCGCCATCAACGGGAACAGGTACGGGTCTGCGTCGGGAAGGCGGATCCGCAGGAAGATGTGGGTCGCCAGGCAGATCGCCAGGAAGTAGGCCCCGTAGATCAGGCTGAGGTTGCCGAGTTTCGTGTTCTCCTGGGCGAAGACGGCGGCGAACCCGGCCGTCAGCAGCATCGCGACCGGAACCAGGGCGAAGAGCTCCCGGTTCCTGGCGGACCTCAACGAAGCCCCGCGGTCTTTTCGATTTCTTCCAGCAGCGAGACCGCGTCGTCGCGCGAGCGCAGGTCGTGGCCGGTGACCGCGTCCTGGCGCCGCGTCGGCAGCGACTCGGTCTGGATCGGGCTCGAGTAGCGCTCGCTGTAGAGGTCGATCCCGAAGGGCAGCTCGTAGGGGGCGCCGCGGTAGAGGGCGACGCGGCCGGCGTCGTCGGTGCCGAGGAACCAGATCTGCCGGTTGCCGTACCAGGCGCCGGCGAGGAGGGCCGCGATCAGCAACAGCGGCACCAGCACCTTCAGCGCCGTGCGCAGGCCGCGGCCGCGCGGCCGCGACTCCATCTCCTCGCGGCGTTTGCGCGCAGCGTCGGCGGCGGCCCGCTTGCGGACCTCGGTCGTGGTCAGGCCGGCCGCCTCGGCGTCGCCGCCGATCAGGGTCGCCCCCTCCTTGGCCGAGCTGACCGCGCCCTCGGCACCGTCGGCATCCTCGAGGCGGAAGAGGACGACGGTGATGTTGTCGCGGCCGCCGGCGCGGTTGGCTTCGTCGACCAGGGCCCGCACCGCGCTCTGCAGAGAGGTGGCGCGACTGAGGATGTGGGCGATCTTCGCGTCGTCGAGCATCGTCGTCAGCCCGTCCGAGCAGATCAGGAAGACGTCGCCGGCCTGGGCGGGCACCGTCTGCAGGTCGACGTCGACCTCGGGTTCGGGCCCCAGCGCCCGGGTGATGATCGAGCGCTGCGGGTGGTCCTCGGCCTGGGCGTCGGTGAGCTGCCCTTTGCGCCGCATCTCCTCGACCAGCGAGTGGTCGCGGGTCAGCTGCTCGAACTTGCCGCCGCGCAGGCGGTAGGCGCGGCTGTCGCCGACGTGGCCGATCGCCACCTCTTCGCTGTCGAGGTCGACCAGCGCCGCGGTCGTCGTCGTCCCCATCCCGGCCAGGCTCGGGTCCTTGCGGGCGAGCTCGTGGATCGTCCGGTTGGCGCCGGCGATCGTCTCCTCCAGCAGCCGCTCCGGCGGCGTCGAGGAGGAGGGCAGGTCGTGGGCGAAGCTCTCGGCCGCCGCCCGCGAGGCGACCTCGCCGGCCTGGGCGCCGCCCATCCCGTCGGCGACCACGAACAGGGGCGCCTCGACGAAGAGCGAGTCCTCGTTGGCGTTGCGCTGCCGCCCGGTGTCGGTGCGTACGGCTTCCTCGGCGATCCGCAGGCTCATCGGCTCACCCGACCTCGAGGCGGAAGACCGTGTCCCCGATCTGCACGGCGTCGCCGTCGATCAGCTCCGCCTCCCCATTCAGGGTGGCGCCGTTCAGCAGGGTCCCGTTGGTCGAGTTCATGTCCTCGACGTAGAACCTGCCCTCGCGGGAGAAGACTCGGGCGTGGAGGCTGGAGGCGTAGCGGTCGTCGATCCGGATGTCCGCCTCCTTCGAGCGGCCGATCGACAGGCCCCCGATCAGGTCGAACCGCTGCCCCCCGTCGAGGCCGCCGCCGCGCTCGGCGATCAGCCAGCCGTCGGGGCCGCGGCGCGGCGCCTCCGCGAACGCGGGCGCGGCATGGAAGCCCGTCGCGTCGGGGGCCGGCGCGGTGCTGCGGCTCAGGTCCTTCAGCGCGCTCCGCGCGATCACGAGCACGAAGAGGTAGAGGACGGCGAGGAAGCCGAATTTGAGGGCCACGCTTATCGGGTCGTAGTCCACGAATCCAGCACCTTAATGAGGGCGGCAGAAGCCGCTACTGCTCGATGTCGAAGGTGAACGTGGTGGTGCCCAGGGTGACCTGGTCACCGGGGCTGAGCCGGGTGGAGGGAACGCGGCGGCCGTTGACCTTGATCCCGTTGGTGGAGCCGAGGTCGGCGATCTGCCAGTCGCCGCTCTCGTCGCGCCGCAGCTCCGCGTGGCGGCGGCTGACGTTGGGGTCGGAGAGCACGCACTCGACCGACTTCGAGCGGCCGATCGTCGCCCGCGGCCCCTCGAGGACGTAGCGGCGGTCGGACAGCGAGACCACGGCCCGGGTCGAGACCAGCGCCCCGACCGCCTGCTCCGGGCGTTTCGGACGGTCCCGGTCGCGCTCGCGGACCGCCGAGTAGACCATCGTGTGGCCCTCTTCCCCCTGTTCGGGCGCCGCGCCCTCGTGCGCGGGCGGCTTCACCAGCCGCGCCTGGATCCCGAACTCGCCCAGCCGCAGCCGCTCGTCGGTCTGGAACTCGACCGCCGGCCGGGTCAGTAAGTCGTAGCCGCGGCGCCGCGCGTGCTCGAGCAGGTAGCCGGAGAGCTCCTGCTCCAGCGAGCGCTCGTAGCCTTCGAGCTTGCCGCGGTCCTGCCGCGAGAGGAAGACCGTGTACTCGTTGGGCACGTAGACGCGCTGGACCGAGGCGGTCTTATGCGCGTCCATTTCCTTGGCCAGTTTGCGCGCCAGTTCGACCGGCTGCACCTCCGAGCTGAAGGCACGGCTGAAGACCCCCTCGACGAGGCCTTCGAACATCGACTCCAAACGACTCAGCGCGCCGATAGGGAAATCCTAGGGATCGGCTGCCTACGGCAGCGCCGCTCCATGGAGGGCGAGAAAGCCGCCGACCGTGGCCGCGGCGGCGAGGGCGCCGACGCGGGTGACGAAGTGGCCGCGGGAGTCGGGCACGTGATCGGCGAGCTGGTCGAGCGAATCCTCGATCGCGGTGCCGAGCTCCTCCAGCGAAGGACGGTGGTTGGGCCGCGGCGCCAGGCAGGCGTCGACCGTGTCGGTGAGCTCGCGCGGCAGGTCGGGGCGGAGGCGGCGCAGCGCCCGGGCCCGGCCGCCGATCGCGCGGGCGGTGGCGGCTGGGGTGGCGCGACGGTGCGGGTTCTCGCCGCTCCAGCACTCGTACAGCGTCAGCGCGAGCGAGTAGACGTCGGCCTCGGGCCCGGCCGGCTTCCCCTCGGCCTGCTCGGGCGACATGTAGGCGAGCGTGCCGACGACGTCGCCGGCCGCGGTCAGCGGCGTGTCGCCGGCCAGGTGGGCGACGCCGAAGTCCATCAGCTTCGCGCGGGGTTCGGAGTCCTCGATCACCTGCACGTTCTGCGGCTTGATGTCGCGGTGGACGACACCGCGGGAGTGGGCGTGGTCGAGCGCTTCGCAGAGGTCGGCGCCGATCTCGCCGATCTCGCGGTCGGAGAGCTCGCCGCTGTGGGCGAGGCGGGCGAGCGTCGAGCCCTCGACCAGCTCGGTCACCAGCAGCGCGTTGCCGTCCTCCTCCCCCATCTCGTAGAGGGTGACGATGCCGGGATGATTGAGCCGCGCCGCGGCCTGGGCCTCGCGCAGGACCCGGCGGCCGGCCTCCCCCCGCTGCTCGATCGCCTTCACCGCGACCGGGCGCTCCAGCCGCCCGTCCCAAGCCTCGTAGACAACGCCGAAGCCGCCGCTGCCGATGCGGCGCTCGATTAGGAACCGGTTGAGCACGAGCGAGCCAACCATGGCGGCATCAACTTCGCCGGGTCACCCCGCTTTCCTGCGCTGGGACTGGGAAAAACCCACCGTTTGCGGGACCAACTGGCGGAGTGGCCACACCGATGTTCATACTCTCGGCCCCGTGGAGGACTTCGCCTCACGACGCCCGCCCCGGCGCCAACGCCCGAGTCGCCGCCCCGAACGCCAGCAGATCATGCTGCGGCGGGCGCTCGCCCTTGGCGGCGGCCTGCTGCTGCTGATCTTGATTGTGCTCGGGATCAAGGGGTGCCTGGACGCCCGCGCCAACCGCGAGCTCAGCGACTACTCGCGCAGCGTCACCCAGATCGTCGAAGAGACCGAACAGACGAGCAACGACTTCTTCAAGAAGCTGGAAGACCCGGGTAATGCCTCGGTGACCGACTTCATCGCCGAGGTCAACGCCGACCGCAGCGCCATGGACACCTACCGCTCGCG
Source organism: Solirubrobacterales bacterium (assembly GCA_036277955.1). GTDB lineage: Bacteria > Actinomycetota > Thermoleophilia > Solirubrobacterales > 70-9 > VAYN01. The sequence goes on from DASULV010000051.1 coordinate 33,310, forward strand.
GGTCGACGACCTCAGCGCGCCGGGCGACATGAAGCGGGCCCAGGGCAACCTCGAGCTGGTCTACTCGCTGCGCGCCAACGCGATGGACGAAATCGCCGAAAAGATGAACACCGCGCTCGGCGACGTCGGCGCCGAGAAGGCGGTGACGGGGATCGCGAAGCAGATGCAGAAGCTGCTGGCCAGCGACATCGTCTACGAAACGGTGGTGCGGCCGGAAGTCGACGGCGTCCTCGCCGACAACGGCGTCTCCGGCGACGAACTGCCGAAAAGCACGGTTCTGAGCGACGAAAAGTGGCTCGAAGAGAGCACGGTCAGCGACGCTCTCAGCGCGATCAGCGGCAACAGCGGCTCCGCCACCCCCGGCGTCCACGGCCTCGGCCTCGGCACCGTCAGCGTCAACGGGTCCGAACTGGTCGAAGGCGGGGCGACCTCGGTGCCCGGCGAAGAAGGCGTCGAAGTCGAAGTCACGGTCCAGAACCAGGGCGAATCGACCGAGAACGGGATCGCCGTCTCGGTGACGGTCGAAGGCAACACCCTGAAGGGCGAAATCGACGAACTCGCCGCCGGCGAAGAAGGCACGGCGACGATCCCGCTGACGCCGACGCCGACCGGCGAAGTGACCCTCGAAGTCGAAGTCGAACCGGTGCCCGGCGAGGAACTCGCCGAAAACAACGAAGCGACTTTCACTCTCCTCGTTGAATAGCGAAGGGTCCGGGGGTGGCTCCTACCGGACGCGCTCGCTTCGCTCGCTTTTGGGAGTGTCCGTACGGAGCCACCCCCGGACCCCCCACGTGACGGTTTCGCTCAATCAGGAGCAGGCACCCTGGTCCTCTGCTTTGATCCGCCGATGCGGATTGCTTACCTAGGACCAGCCGGGACTTTCACCGAGGACGCGCTTGGGGAGGCGCTGCCCGACGGTGGCTACGAGCCGTTGCGGACGCCGACGATTCCGGACGCGATTCTCGCGGTCGAGCGCGGGGAGGCGGAGCGGGCGTTGGTGCCGATCGAGAACTCGCTCGAGGGCTCGGTGCGGCCGACGCTCGACACGCTTGCATTCGACGTCAGCGGGGTGACGATCGCCGGCGAGCACGACTACCGGGTCCGGGTCCACCTGATCGCTCGCGAGGGAGTGGCGATCGAGAACGTCGAGGCGGTCCTCTCGCACCCGCAGCCGCTGGCCCAGTGCGCGCGCTTCCTGCGCGAGCGGATGCCAGAGGTGGAACGGCGCAGCGTCAGCAGCACCGCGGCGGCGGTGCGGATGGTGAGCGAGTCGGCGCGGCCCTGGGCGGCGCTGGGCGCGCGGGCGGCGGCTGAGCTCTACGGCTGCGAGCTGCTGCAGGAAGGGGTCGAGGACCAGGACGACAACGTCACCCGCTTCGTCTGGATCGCGCCGCAGGGGAGCGAGCTCGCCGGCGGAGAGGGCAGCGGCACCTGGAAGACCTCGCTGGTCTTCTCCGAGCTCGGCGCCGACCACCCCGGCGCCCTTGTCGATGCGCTCAGCGAGTTCTCCGACCGCGGCATCAACCTGACGCGGATCGAGTCGCGGCCGCTGCGGCAGGGCCTCGGGCGCTACATGTTCTTCTGCGATCTCGAGGGGAAAGAGGACGATTCCGCCGTCGCCGAGGCGATCGCCGAGCTGCGCAAGAAGGCGGAATCGACCCGGATCCTCGGCTCCTATCCGGTGGCTTGATCCCCGCCTGGGCGCGCTCGCGCCGCCCGTTGTAGCGCCTGTGACGAACTCCGCCAGCCGAGCGCCCTACAATTTCGTCCAGCAATGGCCAGGGTGCTGGTACTCAACGCGACGTATGAGCCGATCAACGTCTGCACGTTGAGAAGAGCCGCTGTCCTCTTGCTGAAGGAAAAGGCCGAACTGCTGGAGCGCCGCGACGGCGCCGCCCTCCATTCCGAGCACATGACGATGGAGCGCCCGGACGTGATCCGCCTCACCAACTACGTCCGCATCCCGCGCGAGGCGCACCGCCGCAAGATCACCCGCCGCGCCGTCCTCGCCCGCGACTCCTGGACCTGCCAGTACTGCGGCTCGACCAAGGCCGGCCTCACCGTCGACCACGTCATCCCCCGCTCCCGCGGCGGCAAATCCGTCTGGGAGAACATCGTCGCCGCCTGTCCCCCCTGCAACCGCCGCAAGGGCAACCGCCTCCCCCGCGAGATCGAAATGCACCCCGCGACGACCCCCAAGGCCCCACCGCCGACCGTCTTCATCCAGGTAGCCAGCCCGAAGATCCCGACGGCCTGGGAGCAGTACCTGCCGGCGGCGGCTTAAAGAGCAGAGCTTCGGCCCCGTTCTTGAGGCGAACGTTGCGTTTCATTTTGAAAGCGGACGCAGTTTGTTTACGCTGGTTCGATGACTCCAAGCGGACGTATCGTCGAGCTCTCGGTTACGCAGCGCTTGCGGGAGTCGCGCAGGCAAGCCACTTCGATGTCGCTTCCACTTGCGATACATCATCGACTCGATCGTCTTGCCACGCTCGCCGACGACGTTGGTGCCTCCAGGGCTGAGATCGTCGGGATGCTAGTGGCGAATGCCGACCTGGATGTTGCCGAACTTGAGATGGCTGTGCTTCGGTATCGGAAGTTGAAAGTCGGCGATGTTCTGCCTCCTGAAGAGCATCTGGAGCGTCCTTCCCACCTGGATGGGGCCGATAACGTCGTTGCTATCAAAAGGCGTGGTCCAGGGCGTCCGAGCAGGCCGTAGAATCGAGCGATGGTGGTGAAACCACTGAGAGGCACCTATAACCGGGTTCGAAGTTGTGAACCTGATTGTGCAGGTCCTGTCCTTATTGCTGACGGCAGCCCGCAAGGGTCGCTAACGCAGTAGGAACTGGCAGCTAGCGCGTTGCACGGCTTGCGCGCAGGCTGGCCATTCAAGTAAGCCGGGGGCCGCGGTGCACCGCGGACGGCCAGGGACGGGTCGAGGTATAGCGGGAGTACTCAGGGCTGCTGCGCTTCCCATTGATGTTAAGCAATGCAGCTTAAGGTCTCAAAACGGGGCCGGCCACCATACGAGCGAATACGAACGCACTTCGATCCTAACTGGCTCATTCCTTCGGCGATTCCATAAACAATATTTTGGAAACATAGATTGTATCTACGCTGAATTTAGGTTAGACTGCCTATTGAAGTTGGTAGAAACGATGTTTGAGCTACCATTTCGCTCAGACGGATCGGCGACTTGACGTCGATTCAAGTGGTTTCGAGGAAACGGCGCCAAATGGGGGCGCCGTTTCTTGTTTCAGGACCGGGGCGTTTCCGGATCTGAGCGTCTCCGAAAACGCTGGCCGTTAGGCGCTCGCCTGCTACTGCGCGGCGCCGTCGGCGCTGGATCCATCAGGTGAGGCCTCGACCAGCGGCTCTTGGCCGTCGTCCTCGTCGTCGGCGCCCTTGGACTCTTCGGAGTCGACCACCAGGGCGACGGCGCTGACGCGGTCGTCGTCCTTGATGTTCATCACCTTGACGCCCTGGGTGGAGCGGCCCATCTGGGAGATGCCGCTGACGGAGGTGCGCTGGACCATGCCGTTCTGGGAGATGAAGAGGAGGTCCTGGTGCTCGCTGACGATCAGGGCGCCGGCAAGGCCGCCCTTCTTCTCGGTCAGCTTCGCGGTGAGGACGCCTTTCGTGCCGCGGCCCTTGACCGGGTACTCGGAGACCGCCGTGCGCTTGCCGTAGCCGTTCTCGGTGACGACGAAGAGTTCGGTGTCGTTGCGGGCGATGTCCATCGCCAGCACCCGGTTGTCCTTGCCGGAGACGTTCATCCCTTTGACGCCGCTGGTGTCGCGCCCCATCTCCCGCACGTGCTGCTCGGAGAAGCGGGCAGCGTGGCCGGAGTGGGAGACCATGAGGATGTCGTCTTCGCCTGAGGTGCGGCGCACCTGGACCAGCTCGTCCCCATCCTTGACCTTGATCGCGATGATCCCGTCGGCCCGGATCGGCGTGTTGTAGGCGAGGAATTTCGTTTTCTTGATCAGACCCTTGGCCGTGGCGAAAGCGAGGTATTTGTCCTCTTTGAAGTCACGGGTCGGGATCACCGCCATCACCCGCTCGCCTTCGCGCAGCGGCAGCAGGTTGTTCAGCGAACTGCCTTTCGCCTGACGGGCTCCCTCCGGCAGCTCGTAGACCTTGAGCCGGTAGACCTTGCCGCGGTTGGTGAAGAAGAGCAGGAAGTCGTGCGTCGAGCAGATGTGTAGGTGGGCGATGTAGTCCTCGTCTTTGAGGTTCATCCCCATCACGCCGACGCCGCCGCGCCTCTGCTGGCGGTAGGTGGCGAGCGGCAGCCGCTTGACGTAACCGGAGGCGGTCAGCGAGATCACCATCTGCTGGTCGGCGATCATGTCCTCGATCCCGACGTCGCCCTCGAAGTGGACGAGTTCGGTGCGGCGCTCGTCGCCGTAGGAGGCGACGATTTCGGCCAGCTCGTCCTTGACCAGGCCCATCACTTTCGCCTCGTCGCCGAGGATCGCCCGCAACTCGCCGATCCGCTCCATCAGGTCGGCGTGCTCGGCCCGGACCTTGTCGGCCTCGAGCGCGGTCAGGCGCTGCAGGCGCATGTCGAGGATCGCCTGCGCCTGCTCGCGGGAGAGCTCGAACTGGTCGATCAGGCCTTCGCGGGCGGCGTCCGGATCGTTGGAGCCGCGGATCAGGGCGATCACCGCATCGAGGTTGTCGAGCGCGACCAGCAGCCCCTCGAGGATGTGGGCCCGCGCCTCCGCCCGCCGCAGTTCGTACTGCGTCCGGCGGGTGACCACCTCGCGCTGGTGGTCGACGTAGTGGTGGATCAGCTGCCGCAGGCTCAGCGTTTTCGGAACGCCGTCGACCAGCGCCACCATGTTGGCGCCGAAGGTCGTCTGCATCGCGGTTTTTTTGTAGAGGTTGTTGAGGACGACTTTGGCCGGCGGGCCGCCGCGCTTGAGCTCGATCACCAGCCGCATCCCGGAGCGGTCGGACTCGTCGCGGAGGTCGGAGATCCCCTCGAGTTTCTTGTCGCGGACGAGGTCGGCGATCTTGGTGATCAGGCCGCCTTCGCCGCCCTTCTTGACCATGAACGGAAGCTCGGTGACGACGATCGCCTCCTTGCCCCCTTTCAGCGGCTCGACGTGGGCGCGGGCGCGCACCCGGATGCTGCCGCGGCCGGAGGCGTAGGCGTCGCGGATCCCCTCGCGGCTCATGATCCCGCCGCCGGGGAAGTCCGGGCCCTTGACGTGCTGCATCAGCCCCTCGAGGTCGATCTGCGGGTCGTCGATGTAGGCGGTGACCGCGTCGGCGACCTCGCGCAGGTTGTGCGGCGGGATGTTGGTCGCCATCCCGACGGCGATGCCCGAGGTGCCGTTGACGAGCAGGTTCGGGAACCGCGCCGGCAGGACCAGCGGCTCCTGGGTCGACTCGTCGTAGTTGGGGCCGAAGTCGACCGTGTCGGCGTCGATGTCACGCAGCAACTCGGTCGCGAGGCGGCCGAGACGCGCCTCCGTGTACCGCATCGCCGCGGCGGGGTCGTCGTCGATTGAGCCGAAGTTGCCTTGGCCGTCGACCAGCATGTAGCGAAGCGAGAAGTCCTGCGCCATCCGCACCAAGGTGTCGTAGATGGCCGAGTCGCCGTGCGGGTGGTACTTGCCCATCACCTCGCCGACGATGAAGGCGCACTTGCGGTAGGGCCGGGTCGGCTGCAGGCCGATGTCGTGCATCGCGTAGAGGACGCGGCGATGCACCGGCTTCAGCCCGTCGCGGACGTCGGGCAGGGCGCGGCCGACGATCACGCTCATCGCGTAATCGAGATACGACGAGCGCATCTCCTTCTCGAGCTCGCGCTCTTCTATCCGCCCGGTAAGGGCCTCCAATGCCACTAGTTCACTCCTCCTTCAGCCGTGCGCTCCCTAGACATCGAGGAAGCGCACCTCTTTCGCGTGCTCCTCGATGAAGTCGCGGCGGGGTCCCACCTGGTCGCCCATCAGCATCGAGAAGATCTGGTCGGCGGCAGTCGCGTCTTCCAGCGTCACCCGGGCGAGCGTGCGCGACGCCGGGTCCATCGTCGTCTCCCGCAGCTGTTCGGCGTTCATCTCGCCGAGACCCTTGAACCGGGTCAGCTGCACACCTTTGCGGGCCAGCTCCAAGACCGCCCCGCGGAGCGCCTGGAACGAGAGCGCGGCGTTGTGGCGGTCGTCGTAGAGCACTTCGAACGGCGGCCGCCCGACCTGTTTCAGCAGGGCCTGGTGGACCTCGACGAACTTGCGGTAGTCGTGGTGGGTGAAGAGCGCGGCGGGGAAGCGGTGGGTCCGCGCCAGCCCGGTCCGGCGCTCGATCGCCTTGACGACGAGCAGGTCGTCGCTCTTCTCCAAGACCTCGGTGTCGAAGGGCTCGTCCTCGGGCGCTTTCTTGGCGAGCAGGGTTGCCGCGGCTCCCACCGTGGTCACACCCTCGTCGAGCAGGTTCGACTCCTCGAGGAAGCGCACAGCCTCGTGGCCGAACTCGGCCTGCAGTGAGGAGCTCCAACCCTCGTACTCCTTCGAGCGCCGCACGTAGCCCTGCCAGCGACTCTGGGTCAGTTTCGTCTTCTTGCCGTTGGCGTCGATCAGCTCGAAGTTTTCGAGTTTGTCGCGCAGCAGCAGCTCCTCGAGTTCGGACTCGCGCTCCAGATAGGTCTCCTGGTTGCCCTGTTTGACCCGGTAGAGCGGCGGTTTGGCGATGTAGACGTAGCCGGCGTCGATCAGCTCCGGCATCTGCCGGTAGAGGAACGTCAGCACGAGGGTGCGGATGTGGGCTCCGTCGACGTCGGCGTCGGTCGCCATCACGATCTTGTGGTAGCGGGCGTCCTCGAGGTTGAACTCGTCGTGGACGCCGGTGCCGATCGCGGTGATCAGCGCCTGGATCTCGTTGTTGGCCAGCACCTTGTCGATGCGGCTCTTCTCGACGTTGATGATCTTCCCCCGCAGCGGCAGCACCGCCTGGGTGTTGCGGTCGCGCGCCTGCTTCGCCGAACCGCCGGCGGAATCGCCCTCGACCACGAAGATCTCGGCCAGGCTCGGGTCCTTGACCGTGCAGTCGGCGAGCTTGCCCGGCAGGGTCGAGTTCTCCAGCGCCGACTTGCGGCGGGTGAGGTCGCGGGCTTTGCGGGCCGCGTCGCGAGCGCGCGAGGCGTCGATCGCCTTGTTGATCACCCGGCGCGCGTCGCCGGGGTTCTCCTCGAAGTACTCGGCCAGCTTGCGGTTGACCGTCTCCTCGACCAGGCCCTTGATCGGCGGGTTGCCGAGTTTGGTCTTCGTCTGACCCTCGAACTGCGGGTCGTGGAGCTTGACCGAGATCACCGCGGTCAGACCCTCGCGGACGTCCTCGCCGGCGAGGTTGTCGTCTTTCTCTTTCAGCAGCCCTTTGTTGCGCGCGTAGGCGTTCAGGGTCCGCGTCAGCGCGGCCCGGAAGCCGGAGAGGTGGGTGCCGCCCTCGTGGGTGTTGATGTTGTTGGCGAAGGAGAAGATCGACTCCTGGTAGGAAGCGTTCCACTGCATCGCCAGCTCGACTTCGCCGACCTCCTCCTTGCCCTCGAAGTAGATGACCTTGCGGTGCAGCTCGTCCTTGTTCTCGTTGAGGTGGCGGACGAAGTCCTCGATGCCGCCCTCGTACTGGAAGGTGACGCTGTTGGTCGCCCCGCGCTCGTCGATCAGCTCGATCTTCAGGCCGCGGGTGAGGAATGCGGTCTCGCGCAAGCGCTCGGCCAGCGTCTGGAAGTCGAACTCGATCTCCTCGAAGATTTCGAGGTCGGGGAGGAAGGTGATCTTGGTGCCGTGCTCCTTCGTCTTCGCGCCGGCGCTGAGATCGTTCTGCGGTTTGCCGCGCTCGTAGTCCTGTGACCAGACGTTTCCGTCGCGGCTGATCTCCAGGTGCAGCCGCTCCGAGAGGGCGTTGACGACGGAGACGCCGACGCCGTGGAGCCCGCCGGAGACCTTGTAGCCGCCGCCGTCCCCGAACTTGCCGCCGGCGTGGAGAACCGTCAGCACGACCTCGGCCGCGGGCCGACCCTCTTTCTCCATCGTCTCGACCGGGATGCCGCGGCCGTCGTCCTCGACGGTGCAGGAGTTGTCGGGGTGGAGAATGACGCGAACGCTGTCGCAGTGACCGGCCAGGGCCTCGTCGACGGAGTTGTCGACGATCTCGTAGACGAGGTGGTGCAGACCGCGCGGCCCCGTCGAGCCGATGTACATCCCAGGGCGTTTGCGGACCGCTTCGAGGCCCTCGAGGACGGTGATGTCCTTGGCGCCGTAGGAGTCGCCGCTGGCTTTTTTCTCAGGCAATGAGTCCCTTCCGGTTGGCACGAAAAACCCCGACTCCCAGGAGCGTGAGACCTGGCTCGCTCCACGTGGATCGGGGCATGATGCGAGTTGCCATAAGAATACCAGTTCGGACCCCTGGACGAGCGGGCCGCAAAGTTAAACTTCCCTGCAAATCTCGGAAAAACAGTAGCTAGAAACGCGCTGAGTTGACACGAAAGCGCAGCGCCTGCGGCGCCTGCTCTCCAACTGCCTCCCGCAGGCGCTGCAGAAGGGTCTCCTGCATCAGGTCGAGCTCCTGCGCCCAGACCGCGTCGGCGCACTCGATCGTCACCGTCCCCCCCCGCTCGGAGACCGGCGTCGCCACGGCCGCCAGCTGCTCTCCGACCGCCGCCGGCCAGGTCGCCTGAACCGCGGCTAGAGGCGTTTTCGGCGCCGCCCGCTGCAGGGCGGCCTGGAAGGCGCCCGCGGCCGGGCGGGGTGCGCGGCGCCTGCTCACGCTGCGGCACTTTCTGTCTGCGGCGGCGGCATCCGTACCACGGATACCCGCGCGGCGGCGGGCACCGACTCTTCGTCTGCCGCGGTGATCAGCACCTGGCCGCCGTCGCCGAGCCGCGAGACCAGCCGCTCGCGCCGCCCCGGGTCGAGCTCGCTCATCACGTCGTCGAGCAGCAGCAGGGGGGTTACGCGCCGCGCCTCCAGCAGCGCCTGCCGCTCGGCGAAGAGGAGCGCCAGCAGCGCGGTCCGCTGCTGGCCCTGTGATCCGTACTTGCGCAGAGGCTTGGCGCCCGCGGCGAGCTTGAGCTCGTCCAGATGGGGGCCCCAGGAGCTGCGGCCCATGCGGATGTCCTGCTCCCGCCGCTCCTCTAACCCGGACCTGATCTCCTCCACCGATCCCTCCGCCCGCGGCGCGTACTGAAGCGTCGCCTCGTCAAGTCCCAGCTCCGCGGCAGAAGCGGCGAAGGGTGCGGCCAGCTCACCGACAGCCTCGGCCCGCGCCTCGATCAGCGGTGCGGCCGCGTCCGCCATTCCGGCGTCCCAGATCCGCAGGTCCTCCGGCGAGCCGTAGCCGGCATGGAGGCGCGAGAGCAGCGCGTTGCGTTGCGCTACCGCCTGCCCGTAGCGCTTGCGCAGCTCCCCCCGCGCCGGCCAGCGGGCGGCGACGAAACCGTCGAGATGGGCGCGGCGCTCCGCCGGCGGTCCCTTCACCAGGGTCAGCCGATCAGGGGCGAACACCGCCACCGGGGGGCGGCTACGCGCCAGCGTCGCCGGATCGGCCGGGTTGCCGTCGAGCAGGTGTCGGCGGCCTTCGGTGCGGCTGATCGCGGCGAGCAGGGCGTGCTCGATGCCGTCGTCGCTGCGGACCGTCGCCTCGGCGCGGGCGAGATTCCCGCCGAAGGGGATCAGGTCGCGCCGGTCGGAGGTACGGAACGAGCGTCCGGTGAGAGCGAAGTAGAGGGCCTCGACCAGGTTGGTCTTGCCGGTTCCGTTGGGGCCGATGACGCTGACGATCCCGGGGGGCAGCTCGACTCGCACCCGCTCCAGGCTGCGGAGCGGCTTTGCCTCGATCGCGGTGACAAGCACGTGCCGCTCACCCCGAGCGCGCAGCCACGGCTCAGACGTTGAGGCGGATCGGCATCACGAGGTAGCGGAAGTCGTCCCCCTCGACCGGCTCCAGCAAGCCGGGCCGCAGCGGCGAGATCAGTCGCACCAGCACCTCGTCGCCCTGAACGCTTTCGATGCCCTCGCGGAGGAACTCCGGGTTGAACCCGATCTGCAGCGCCTCGCCGTCGAAGGCGGCGGGCATCGTCTCCTGCGCGTCGCCGACGTCGGGCGTTTCCGCCGCCACGGTCAGCTCGCCTGCCTCGAACGACAACCGCAGCGGCGCGTTGCGCTGCGCCAGCTGGCTGACCCGGCGGGTGACGTCGAGGAACTCCGAGCGCGGCAGGCGCACGTCGTGCTCGTAGGACTCCGGCAGGAGTTGTCGAAAGTTAGGGAACTGCCCGTCGATCAGCCTCGTCGAGAGGAGGATCGACCCTGCCACGAAAACGGCCTGGTTGGGAAGCAGCGAGATCGTGGTCTCGCCCGCCCCCTCCGCGGAGAGGATCCGGCCCAGCTCTCGCAGCGCTCGCGCCGGGATGTTCGCCTCGAGCTCGCCGCCGAGGTCCGCCTCGAGCTCGGTCCGTTTGACCGCGAGCCGGTAGGAGTCGGTGGCGACCATCGTCATCTCTTTGCCGCTGGCGGTGACGAAGACGCCGGTGAGCACCGGGCGCATGTCGTCGCGCGAGGCCGCCCGCGCGACCAGGTCGATGCTCTCTTCCAGCGCCGCCGCCGGGATCCTCAGCGCCCCCTCGTCCTGGGGCTGGGGGAGCTTCGGGAAGTCCTCGACCGGCAGCACGCGCAGGTGGAAGCTGGAGCCGCCGCTGCGGATCTCGACATCGCGCTCGGCCTCGCGCGACTCGATCTCAACGGTCGGGTCGGCCAGCGATCGGGCAACCTCGGCAAAGAGGCGGCCGGGGAGGAGGACAGCGCCGCCGTCCTGGACCTCCGCCTCGAGGGTGGTCTCCAGCCCGAGGTCGAGATCGGTGGCGGCCAGGGTGACGCGTCCGTCCGTCGCGCTGAGAAGCACTCCGGAGAGCGCCTGCGTCGCGGCGCGGGTGGAAACAGCCCGGGAAACGATCGACAGCTTCGAGACGAGGTCTTCGCGTTTGGTGGTGAGCTTCAAAGTGATGTGCCTCTGATCTTGGCCTTATTGAGTTGAGTTAGGACCTGTGGAGAAAGTTTGCTTTGCGGGCGATTCGGCGGCTGGCTGCCGAATCCGGCATGTGGATCGTGCTGTGGAGGGTTGGGGATTCTTACAGCGCGAGCGGCTGTCAGCGCTCGTCGCCGACCGGGTTGTGGATAGCTCCCCGCAACTCCCGGATCTTCTCAGCCAGCTCGGGGTCGTCGTTCACCCCGGCTTCGACCCGGCGCAGCGAGTTCAGCACGGTGGTGTGATCGCGGCCTCCGTAGAGGCGCCCGATCTGGGGAAGCGAGAGGTCGGTGAGGTCGCGGGTGAGGAAGATCGCCACCTGCCGGGCGCGCAAGGGGGTGGCCGCGCGGCTGGAGCCGACCAGCTCGGCGCGGGAGACGCCGAAGCGTTCGGCGACGCGCTGCTGGATCTCCTCGACCGAGGTGGGCTGCTGCGAGCGGATGCTGGGGATCACCTCCGCGATCAGCTCCGAGCTGAGCGGCCGGGCCATCAGCGAGGCATGGGCGAGCACGCGGGTGAGGGCGCCGTGCAGCTGCCGGACGTTGGCGTCGATGCGGTTCGCCAGCTCGGCCAGCGCCCCGTCGTCGGCGATCTCGACGCCGGCCTCCTCGACCAGCCGCCGCAGGACGGTGAGGCGGGTGGCGAGGTTGGGCGGCTCGACCGGGACAGTCAGCCCCCACTCGAAGCGGTCCCGCAGCCGGGAGGCGAGGGTCGAGAGCTCGCTGGGGATGCGGTCGGCCGAGAGGACCAGCTGGCTGCCGGACTCATACAGGGCGTTGAAGGTGTGGAAGAACTCCTCCTCCGTGGCCGGCTTGCCCTGGAGGAACTGGACGTCGTCGATGAGAAGGACGTCGATGTCCCGGTAGCGCGCCTTGAAGCCCTCGCTGCCCGACGATTTCAGCGCCGCGACGAACTCGTTGGTGAACGACTCCGCGGTCGTGTAGCGGACGCTGAGGCTGGGGGCGTTGTCGCGGAGGTAGTTGGCGATCGCCGCCAGGAGGTGGGTCTTGCCCAGCCCGGGAGGTCCGTGGAGGAAGAGGGGGTTGTAGGCCTCGGAGGGGGCCTCGGCGACGGCTAACGCCGCGCCGTGGGCGAGCCGGTTGCCGGGGCCGATGACGAAGCGCTCGAAGGTGTAGTTGGGGTTCAGCTCCGGGTGCGGATCCAGGTCCGGGCCCACCCCGCGCGGCTCGGCGAAGCTGACCTGCTGAAGCGGCGAATCGATCTCCGCCAGGGCTTCGGCGATCAGGGAGCTGTAGCGGCGCTCGGTCCAGGCTCTGATGCCCTCGGGAGCCGACAGGTAGAGCGTCTCCCCGTCGACGCCGGCGGCCTCCAGCGGCTCCAGCCAGAGCCGATAGGTCGACTCCGGAACCGACGCCGCGAGGCGCTCTCGCGTCGCTTGCCAAAGGGCGTCGAGCTCGTTTCTGGGAGAGTCATCTGGCACCGGGCGGCGACCATAGCGCCGTGCCTGGCAGCCCCGTCAGAGCGCCTCGCAAATCCCGTAGAAAAGATTTTCGGCGCCCTCCGTATACTCCGCCGCGATGAAGCGCACCTACCAGCCTAAGAAGCGGAAGCGGGCGAAGACCCACGGCTTCCGCGCCCGCATGAGCACCCGCGGCGGCCGCGCCGTCCTCAAGCGTCGCCGGCGCAAAGGGCGCAAGCGCCTCACCCCCTGACGTAATGGCGTCGAAGCGACGGCGCCTTTCGCGCAGCGGCGAGTTCGATCGCGTCTATCGAGACGGGTCGTCCCATGCGACCCGTTACCTCGTGCTCTACACCTTCCCCCGCAAGGACGAGGAGCGGGAGGACGTCCGCCTCGGCGTCTCGGTCAGCCGCAAGGTCGGCGGCGCCGTCGATCGCAACAAGGTGAAGCGGGTCCTGCGCGAGGCCTTCTGGGCGCTCTCGGACCAGCTTCCCCCGCGGCACGATTTCGTGATCGTCGCCCGAGCGGAGATCAACGACCTGATCGAGAAGGGCGGCATGGAGGCGGTCAAGGAGAACCTGGAAGAGGCGCTGGCGAAGGTGCGTTCCACGTGAAACGGTCTCCGGTGGCATCGGGGGAGCGTTCCACGTGAAACGGGTCTTCCTCGCCCCGATTCGTGCCTACCAGCGCTGGATCTCACCCGCCTTCCCCCGCCGCTGCCGCTACGAGCCCACCTGCTCCGCGTACGCCGTCGCGGCGGTCGAACGCTTCGGCGTGATCCGTGGTTTCCTCCTCGCTGGCTGGCGGATTCTCCGCTGCAATCCCTTCAGTCACGGCGGCTTCGACCCCATCCCCGATAGATTCACGCTCCGCACCGGCCCCGTCCATCCGGCCGAGTACCACCGCACCCATTCGTGATGCTTCCCGCCGCCAACATCCTGCAGCCGCTGATCGACGTTGCCAACGGCGTCCTGCAGTTCTTCCACGACAACGTCGGCCTCAGCTGGGGGATGTCGATCATCGCCCTGACCGTGGTCACCCGGGCGCTGCTGATCCCGCTGACCTACAAACAACTGAAAGGGATGCGAGCGCTGCAGGCTCTGCAGCCGCAGATCAAGGAGCTGCAGGAGAAGTACAAAAACGACAAACAGCGGATGCAGCAGGAAATGATGCGCATCTACAAAGAGAACAAAGTCAACCCCTTTGCCTCTTGCATCCCGCTGATTGCCCAGCTGCCGGTCTTCATCACGCTCTTCTACGTGCTGCGGCACGAGCTCCCCGAAGACATTTGTGGCTCTCCTGGCTGCAATCCCGGAAGCGAAGCGTCGTTCCTCTTCATCCACGATCTCACCGAGAAGGCGGTCGGAAGCGAACTCATCATCCTCCTAGTCCTCTACGTGGGGACCCAGCTTCTCTCTGGCATGGTCATGTCGCTCTCGGCTGACAAAAGCCAGCGGACGATGATGTTCCTGCTGCCGCTGATCTTCGTCCCCTTCATCCTTAACTTCCCGGCCGGCCTGATCCTCTACTGGATCACCACCAACATCTGGACGATCGGGCAGCAGTTGGTGATCCGCCAGGTCGTGCCGGTGCCCGAGATCGCCACCCCGGCCGGTGCTGCCGCTGCCCAGGCGGCGAAAGCGCCGCCTCCGCCGCCGCGGAAAAAGAAGAAGCGCCGCTAGCGCTTTCGCGCCCGGCGTCAGCCGCGCGGGCGCTTCTTAGCCATCCCCGGGCGCCGCGGCAGATTCTCAGGCGTCGGGCCGGTCTTGCGGATTACGTGGAGGTGCCGGTGCTCGCTGCCAGCGCGGTTGCCGACGTCGAGGATCTGCTCGGGCTCCATGGCCAAGCTCCCCGCGGCGCTCTCGAGCTGTTCCTCCTCGTCCGGGTCCCGCCTGCCCTTCCAGGCGACAAGCACGCCGCCGCTCCCGAGTAGCGGCGAGGCCAGCTCCGCCAGGGTCGAGAGCCGACCGACCGCGCGGACGGTGACAGCGTCGTAGCTCTCCCGGCCCTCGGCGGCAGCCCACTCCTCGGAGCGGAGGTTGCGGACCGTCGCGTTGGCGATTCTCGCCTCTGCCGCGGCGTGGCGCATGAACTCACACTTGCGCCCGACCGACTCGATCAGGTCCACCTGCGCCTCAGGCAGCGCCACCGCGAGCACCAGGCCCGGAAAGCCAGCTCCAGAGCCGATGTCGGCGATACGGGAGGCCGTCCTCAGCCCGGAAACCTCGAGTCCCGTGAGGCTGTCGACGACGTGCACCTGCCAGGCGCGCGCGTCGACGACGGAGCTGACCGAGGCCCGCTCTTCCGCCAGCAGGTCGAGGACGGTCTGCAAGCGCCTGCGCGCGCCCTCGTCAAGCGCCGCCGTCGGCTCCTGGCTCACTCGGGCAGGAGCGGCGCGACGATCACGCAGCGACGGGGCTCGTCGCCCTCGCTGTAGGTCTCGATCCCCGCGCGCTCCTTCAGCCGCTCGTGCACGACCCGCCGTTCCTGCGCGCTCATCGGGTCCATCTCGACGACGCTGTTGTTGCTGAGCGCCTGCTCGGCGGCGCGATCGGCGCGGCTCTCCAGGGTCTCGCGGCGGCGCTCCCGATAGCCGGCCGCGTCGACTATCACCCGCTTGCGCTCGCGCAGCCCGCGGAAAGCCGCCTGGTAGCAGAGCAGCTGCAGGGCGTCGATCGTCTGCCCCCGTTTGCCGATCAGGAGGCCGTAGTCGTCCTCGCCCTCGACCGTCAGCAGGATCCGCTCGTCGTTCTCGTCGACGACGACCTCGCCGTCGAGGTCGAGCTCGTCCAGGACTCCCTCGACGAGCTCTTGGGCGCGCTCGGCGGGGTTGTCGGGCCAGTCGAAGCTCTCGGACACGGGCAGGAGGCTATCCGACCGCCTGAAAACGCGCCGGGAATGCACCATCTAGGCTGGGCGCGTGGGCAAGGTCTACGCCGTCGCAAACCAGAAGGGCGGGGTCGGGAAGACGACCACCGCCGTCAACCTCGCCTCCTGCGCGGCAGCCGAGGGGCACCAGACGCTGCTCGTCGACCTCGACCCCCAGTGCAACGCCACGGTCGCTCTCGGCGGCGGCAGGGACCTACATCCCTCCTCTTACGACTGCCTCACCGGCGACACCTCGGTCGCCGAGGCCGCCCGCCCCGCGGGCCCGGACAACCTTTGGCTCGTGCCCGCCAGCCGCGACCTCGCCGGCGCCGCAGTCGAGCTACCGCGGATCGAGGGATCGGAGACGCGCCTGCGCGAGCGGCTGGGGCCGGTGCGGGAGCGCTTCGCGGTGGCGCTGCTCGACTGCCCGCCCGCGCTCGGCCCGGTCAGCGTCAACGCGCTGACGGCGGCCGACCGGGTGATCGTGCCGGTGCAGGCGGAGTACCTGGCGCTTGAGGGGCTGGTCCAGTTCCTGGAAACCCTCGGCCTGATCAGGCGCGAGCTGAACCCTCAACTTGAGGTTTCGGGTCTGCTGATCACGATGCACGACGAGCGCACCCGGCTCGCCCAGGACGTCGAGGCGGAGCTGCGCGAGCATTTCGACGGGATGGTCTTCGAGACGGTGATCCCGCGCAGCGTCCGAGTCGCCGAGTCGCCGAGTTATGGTCTGCCGGTGACCGAGCACGCGCCCTCTTCCCACGGTGCCGTCGCCTACCGCGCCCTTTCGAAGGAGCTGGCAAGCCGTGGCTAGCGGACGCCGCGGGATCGGCCGCGGCCTGGCGGCGATCCTGCCCGAGTCGGAGGTCACCGAGGCGGGCGAGCTGCGCGAGCTGCCGGTCTCCTTGATCAAGCCGAACCCAAATCAGCCGCGGACCAAGTTCGACGAGGAAGCGCTGGCGGCGCTGGCCGCCTCGATCGAGGCCACCGGTGTCGTCCAGCCGCTGCTGGTCCGCCCCCTCCCCGATGGCAGCTACGAGTTGGTCGCCGGCGAGCGCCGCTGGCGCGCCGCGCAGCAGGCCGGGGTCGACAAGGTGCCGGCGGTGGTGCGGGACCAGGCGGAAGCCGAGCGGTTGCAGGCGGCGCTGATCGAGAACATGGTCCGCGAGGACTTGAACCCGGTCGAGGAGGCGAAAGCCTGCGCGGCGCTGGTCGAGGAGCTCGGGCTGACCAAAGAAGAGCTGGCGAAACGGGTCGGCCGCAGCCGCCCCGCCGTCTCCAACCTGATCCGCCTGCTCGAGCTGCCCGACGAGGCTCTGACCCTGCTCGAGTCGGGCGACCTCAGCGAGGGCCACGGCAAGGCGCTGCTGGGCGTGCCCGGCAACGACGTCCGGCGCCGCCTCGCCCGCGACGCGGCCCGCGCCGGCTGGTCGGTCCGCGAAACCGAGCAGAGGGTTCGGCTGGCTGGCCAGCCAAAAGCGAGACCGAAGCGAGCGCCGGTAGACCCCGATGCCCAGGCCGCCCTCCGGGACGTCGCCGACGCCCTCGAGGAAGCGATAGGCCACGAAGTCACGACCCGCCCGAAGGGGGAGGGGTTCGTCGCCGAGCTTCGCTTCGACGACGTCCGCGACGCCCACTCGCTCGCTCGCCGCCTCCGCAAGCGCTCTTCCTGACGTCCACCGTTCCCCGTGCCGTCGCTATCATCGCCGTCCCCGGGCGATTAGCTCAGTTGGTTAGAGCGCGTCTCTGATAAGGACGAGGTCCCTGGTTCGAATCCAGGATCGCCCATCCCACCTCGCCGCAAACGGCCCCGCGTCGTCAGCCTTGACAGGTACGCGCGAGGTACTTAGCTTGGTACTGGTGAGGATCTGCTTCGCAGCGCTTACTGCCCTCCTCGCCTTCGGACTCGGCCTCGTCCTCTCCACGGGAGCGCTCGCCGCGGGCACGCCGCCGGTAATCGAAAGCCGCTCCGTGTACCTCGAGCCAGGGGTGACCATCCTCGAAGCGGACATCGACCCCGGTGGCTTGGAGACGGCGTACCGATTCGATCTCGTGTTCCATGAGCCCTGCTTCGATTACTCGCCTCCATGCGAAATACCGGAAGAACTGATTCCGCTGCCGGAAGGGCACCTGAAGGCGTCTGAAACCGCGAAACACGTCAGCCTCGATTTGAGGTCGGCGGGCCTCACCCTTGGGCCCGGTACTTACGAATACGCGCTCAGCGCGACCAATTCGGCCGGTTCGGCCCGGGCGCCTTTTGAGCCCTTCACCCCGATCGCCCCCGGGGGAGAGACCCACCCCGACGCCCCGGTTTTGGACGAGCCGCCGGTATTTTCGGTGCCGCCCCCGTTGCCACCAGCGCAGCCGGGACCGCCCGCCGAGCCGAGGGTTCGCCACGAGCGCAAAGCCGCCCCCTGCACCCGGGCCTCCCGAACGACCCGGCACAAGCGCCATCGACGCCATCGGCGGGGCATCGGCAGAGCCTGTAGCTGGGGCTAGCCTTTGGTCGAGCCGGGTAGAAGCCCGACCTATACTTCGCCACTCCAACCACCGGTCGGGAGCTTCTCTTGCAGCAGATGCAGATCTATGGCGTCTCTTTCGACATGGTCGGCAAGCAGCCGATCGTGTTGCTGAAGACCGTCGACGGGAACCGCTTCCTGCCGATCTGGATCGGGCATCCGGAGGCGGCGGCGATCTTGATGAAGCTGCAGGGGGCCTCGACGCCGCGGCCGATGACGCATGACCTGCTCTCCGACGTGCTCGACAACCTCGACGCGAAGTGCGAGCGGGTGGCGGTCACCGAACTGCGCGACAACACCTTCTACGCCTCGATCACGGTCTCGATCAACGGCTCCGAAGTCGAGATCGACTCGCGCCCGTCTGACGCCCTCGCCCTCGCGGTCCGCGTCGCGGCGCCGATCTTCGCGGCCGAGGAGGTGATCGAGGAGTCGGCGATCGAGTTCGAGCACGAGGTCGAGGACACCGAGGAGGTCGTCGACAAATTCAAGGAGTTCCTCGACGAAGTTACCCCCGAGGACTTCGCGCAGGGCGATTCTTAGGGCTGCAAAGCGGCGCATTTCGGCGTCGTCGCTCGGTCACGTGCAGAGCACGCTCCCTCGCTCCTCCTTGAACTGCTTGCTTTTCGCTCCTAAGAAACGCCCTGGGGCGTAAGTGCCAAGTCGAGGATTCGCTCGACCAGGGCCTCGAAGCTGAGGCCCGCCGCCTCGGCGGCCTGGGGGAGGAGGCTGGTGTCGGTTAGGCCGGGGATCGCGTTGGCCTCCAGCAGCCACGGGCCCTCGTCGTTGAGGATCAGGTCGACGCGGGCGAAGCCGGAGCAGCCGAGGGCGCGGTATGTCACGAGGGCGGCCTCGGTGACGGCGCGCTCCTCCTCGGCGCTCAGCTCCGCCGGGCAGACGAAGCGGGTGCGGCCGATCTCGTAGCGGGCCTCGAAGTCGTAGCGGTCGCCTTCGAGCAGGATCGCCTCGACCACCGGCAGCGGCTTGTCGCCGAGGATGCTGACCGCGAGCTCGCGGCCGTCGACGAAGCGCTCAAGCAGGATCCGGTCGTCGTAGCTGAAGGCCGAGATCAGCGCCTGCGGGACCTCGCCCGGCGAGCGCGCGAACTTCACCCCGAGCGAGGAGCCGCCGCTGCTCGGCTTGACGACCAGGGGGAAGCCGAGCGTCTCCTCCAGGCGGCCGAGGGCGTCGGCGGCGCCGAACTCGCGGAAGGCGGTCTGGTTGAAGGCGAACCAGTCGGGAGTGGGGAGGCCGGCTTCGTCGATCGCGTCCTTGCCCTGGACCTTGTCCATGCAGCGCGCGCAGGCCGCCGCGCTCGGGCCCGTGAAGGGGATACCGAGGATCTCCAGCAGCTCCTGCACGGTCCCGTCCTCGCCGCCGACCCCGTGCATGGCGACGAAGGCGACGTCGGGCCGCTCGGCGACCAGGCGCTTGACGAGGTCGGGGCCGACGTCGATCGGCAGCACCTCGTGCCCGAGCCGCTCCAGCGCGTCCTCGACCCGCGCCCCCGAGCGCAGGGAGACGCCGCGCTCCAGCGACCGCCCGCCTTTCAGGACCGCAACCTTCAACTCACGCCCCCTCCGCCTTGCGGAACGGGACCACGTTCGGCTGCTCCTCCTGCACCGGCTCCGGGACCCGGTGCTCGCCGGTCAGAGTGCCGTAGAGCTCGACCTGCTCGGCGATCACCTTGCCGATCCGCCGCACGCCCTCGCGGATTTCCTCGGCGCTGACGCCGGAGAAGTTGAGCCGCATCGAGTGGCGGCCGCGACCGTCGACGTAGGCGGCCTGGCCGGGAACGAAGGCGACGTCGGCGCGCAGGGCCTTCGCCAGCAGATCGCTGGTGTCGATGTAGTCGGGCAGGGTCGCCCAGATGAAGAGGCCGCCCTCGGGCTCGGTCCAGGTCGCCTCGGCGGGGAAGTGGTTGCGCAGCGCCTCGATCATGATGTCGCGGCGCTCGCGGTAGATCTCGACCAGGTCGTCGATGTAGCGCTGCCAGCGCCGTTCGGCGAAGTACTCGCGGACGAAGTACTGGGTCAGGGTCGAGGTGCAGAGGTCGGTGGCCTGCTTGCCGAGGCCGATCTTCTCCAGCACCGGCGGCGGCGCCACCGTCCAGCCGAGGCGGATGCCGGGGGAGAGGATCTTCGAGAAGGTGCCGATGTAGATGACGAAGTCGCCGCCGTCGAGCTGGTAGAGCGGCGGCATCGGCTCACCCCCGTAGCGCAGCAGCCCGTAGGGGTTGTCCTCGACGACGAGGATCTCGTTCGACCGCGCCAGCTCGACCAGGCGCTGGCGGCGCGCGAAGGACATCGTCACCCCAGCGGGGTTCTGGAAGCTCGGCACCGAGTAGATGAACTTCGGCCGCCGCCCTTCGGCGCGCAGCTCCTCCAGCAGCTCCTCGAGCAGCTCGACCTTCATCCCGTCCTCGTCGCATTCGACCTGGACCACGTCCGCCTGGTAGCTGCAGAAGACCGGCACGGCGCCCGGGTAGGTGGGCGCCTCGCAGATGACGACGTCACCGGGGTCGACCAGCGTCTTCGTCACCAGGTCGATGCCCTGCTGGCCGCCGGTGGTGACGATGATGTCGTCGGGGTCGGGGAGCATCCCCTCCGCGCCCATCACCTCGAGGATGCAGTCCTTCGTCTCCTCGAAGCCCTCGGTCGGCCCGTACTGCAGCGCTTCGGCCGCCGACTCCTGGGCGATCCGGGTCATCTGCGCGGCGAAGCTCTGCGGCGGGAAGGTCGAGGTGTCGGGGAGGCCGCCGGCGAGCGAGATCACTTCCGGCCGCGCGGTGATCGCCATCAGGTCGCGCATCGCCGAGGAGCGCATCACCGTGGTCCGCTCGGCGAACAGCCCGGCGTAGCGTTCGAGGTCGCGGGTACCGGCGTGGGAGCGGCGTCTGTGGGTCGGCTCGGGTACTTCGGCCATCGCTGAAGTGTGGCGGATCGAGGCGCGGGCCACCGCACTTGGTTAGGTTTCGGGCGTGGACTTCCTCACCGACCTCGGCATCGGCATCGCGATCGGGATGCTCGCCGGCACCGCCGGCACCCACGGCTCCGCCCGCGGCCGGATGACGATCCTCGCCGCCGTGATCGGTCTCGTCGCCGGCTTCCTGATGGACGGGATCGTCGGCGCTCTCGTGGCCGCCGTCGGCTCGGCGCTCGGCTGCATCGTGATCAGTGACCTCGTCTACGGCGCCAGTCGCCGCGAGGGGAGCGGGGGGGCCGCGCTCGCCTTCATCGTCGCCCTGGCGGCGCTGGTCGTGGTTGCGATCGCGCTGCTGCTGCCCCCGGCTGTGATCGTCGTCGTCCTGGCGCTGATCTGGCTCGGGATCTCCCGCCACCGCCGCGCCCAGCGCAAACACGCGGGCCTGCGCGTCCTTCGATAGACACCCTTCGGGCCCGCCTTTCAGCCGCTCGGGATACCGGCCGCTCGCGGAGGGCATGATTGAAGTCATGGCGACCGGCAAGAAGCTCGTCCTCACCTACGTCGACTCGCTGCGCACCGACATGCTCGAACGCGCGGTCGCCGAGGAGCGGGCGCCGACCTTCGGGGCGCTGATCGAGCGCGGGGTCCTGATCCCCGACTGCGTCTCCAGCTTCCCCTCGGTGACTCCGGTCGCCAGCGCCGAGATGGTCACCGGCGTCGCCTCCGACCGCCACTGGATCAGCGGCATGAACTGGTACCACCGGCTCGAGCGGCGCTACGTCGAGTACGGCTCCTCGTTCGAGGCGAGCCGCGCCTTCGGCGTCTTCCGCGCCCTCTACGACCTCGTCTACAACATGAACCTCGGCCACCTCAGCCCGGAGATCGAGACGGTCTTCGAGAGCCTCGAAGACTCCGGCAAGCGGACCGCCTGCACGCCGTTCCTGATCTACCGGGGGCGGCAGCGGCACGAGGTCTCGCTCGACGGCCTCCTGCGGCGGGCGGTCGACGCGACGAAGTTGAAGTTCCACCACCACACCTGGGGCCCGACCGACCTTTTCTACGGCGACCTCTACGCCAGCCGCGAGGTGCCCTGCCGCTCGACCTCGATCCCCGGCAACCGCGACGGCTACGCCGCCTGCTGCGCCGCCGAGCTGATGAAGGAGGACCTCTACGACTTCCTCCTCCTCTCGCTGCCGGACAACGACCACTACTCCCACCAGCACGGCCCCGAGGCGAGCGTCGAGTCGATCGCCAAGGCCGACGCCGCCTTCGCCACTTACGCCGAGGAAGCCGGCGGGCTCGACGAGTTCCTCGAGGACCACGCGGTGATCCTGCTCGCCGACCACTCGCAGACCGAGGTCCACCGCGGCCTGCCGCTGGCGGAGCTGCTGGGCGCCGAGTGGTCGGTGCTGCAGCCCTCCGAGGAGCGGCCCGAGCTGGCGCAGCTGGCGGTCAGCCCGACCGGCCGCGCCGCCCACGTCTACCTCCTGCCGGGCGAGGGGGAGCGGGCCGAGCCGGCGGAGGTCGGGGCGCGCCTCGGCGTGATCGAGGGAGTGGACCTGGTCTGCCGCCTGGAGGGGGCGGACGGGGTCCCGCTGGTCCGCGAGAGCCCGGGCATGCCGCTGGCCGACGGCGAGTGGGCGGTGGTCGAGCGGGACGGGCGCGTGCTGCGGTTCCGGCCCGGCGGCGAGGTCGGCGACCTGCGCGGGGGCAATTGGACGGTGGAGGGCGACCTGGGGGCGCTGGAGGCCTCGGTCGAGGACGGGCGCCTGCGCAGCGAGGCCTACCCGGATCCGCTGGCGCGGGTCTGGTCGGCGCTGGCGGCCCCGCACGCCGGCGACTTCGTCGTCTCGCTGACCCCCGGGTTCGAGGCGGTCGACTGGGGCGGGGTCTCCCACGCCGGCGGCGGCAGCCACGGGGCGTTGCACGCCGGTGACTCGCTCGGCCCGCTGCTCTTCGTCGGCTGCGGCCCGGAGTCGGCGGACGAGCGGGAGCAGTGGGCACTGCGCGACGTCGCCCCGGTCATCCGCGAGCACTTCGGGGTGGCGGCACCGGCTTGAGGCGCGCGGCGTTCCTCATCGCGCTGACGGCGTTCCTGGCGGTCCCGACCGCCCCCGCGCTTGCCGGGTTGGAACCGCCGCCCCCCGACTTTGTCAAGCACGATCAGATCACCCGCGCCGAAGCGATCGCCGCCGCCGACCAGGACCCCACGCTTCGCGAGGAGAAGCGGGAGCACTCGGATCTCGGCCCGAGCGCGGCGATGAAGGAGGGGCACTGGGAGGTCGCCTACTTCGAAGGCGGCGACGAGCTGGCGCTGGTCCTGGTCGATGCCCACAGCGGCGAGGTGCTCGAGTCGTGGACCGGCTACCAGGTGGCCTGGAAGATGGCGCGCGGCTACTCCGGCGCCTTCGGCCACAAGCTCAACGCGCCGTACGTCTTCCTGCCCCTCTGCGTGATCTTCCTCCTCGGTCTGGTCGACTGGCGGCGGCTCCGGCGGGTGGTGAACCTCGACCTCCTCGTCCTGCTCGGCTTCGGCGTCTCCCACTACTTCTTCAACCGGGCCGAGATCGGCGTCTCGGTCCCGCTCGTCTACCCGGTGCTCCTCTACCTCCTCGGCCGCTGCCTCTGGATCGGGCTGCGGGGAAGGGGGGAGGGGCTGCGCCCGGTCTGGCCGGCGATGTGGCTTGTCGTCGCCGCCCTCTTCCTGATGGGGTTTCGCGTCGGCCTCAACCTCGCCGACTCCGGCGCGGTCGACGTCGGCTACGCCGGGGTCGTCGGCGCCGACCGCATCGCCCACGGGGAACCGATCTACGACAACTTCCCCGACGACGTCTCCCAGGGCGACACCTACGGCCCGGTCAACTACCTCGCCTACCTCCCCTTCGAGCGGATCTGGCCCTACTCAGGCAGCTGGGACGACCTCCCCGCCGCCCACGCCGCGTCAGTCGTCTTCGACATAGCCACCTTCATCCTCCTGCTCCTGATAGGCCGCCGAATCCGCCCCGGCCCCGAAGGCCAGCGCCTAGCCGCCACCCTCGCCTTCGGCTGGGCGGCCTACCCCTACACCGCCTACGTCCTCGAGAGCAACTCCAACGACTCCCTGATCGCCGCGTTGCTCCTGGCGACCTTCTTCCTCGCCGCGAGACCTCTGGCCCGAGGAGCAACTCTCGCCGCGGCGACGTGGGCCAAGTTCGTAGCTGCTCCCCTCGCCCCGATGTTCCTCACCTACGAGCGAAAGCTGCGACCTGCCCTTCTCTTCGTAGCCGGGTTTCTCCTGGTGACTGTGGCGGTGATGACCTGGCCGGCGATCGATCCAGGTTTGAAGACGTTCTACGACAGAACGATCGCATCGCAGGCAGGCCGGGAGTCGCCCTTCAGCATCTGGGGACAGACCTCGCTCGAACCGATTCGGATCGCGATCCTCGCCCTGACCGGGATCGCCTCGATCGTCTTCGCCTTCATCCCCCGCCGGAAGTCCCTAGTCCAACTGGCCGCTCTCGCGGCAGCCCTGCTGATCCTGCTCCAGCTCACCCTGCACCACTGGTTCTACCTCTACATCGTCTGGTTCTACCCGCTGCTGCTCATTGCGCTGGCAGCATCACCTGCTCGAACGAGTCGGCAAGACCCCGATCGTTCACCTCCACAAGAGCGCCCATCACCCAGACGTCTTCCTCGGCCGTTTCAAACCGAGTCGGCATCTGGGTGATCAGTGAGCGCAGCGCCTGCTCGGGCTTGACCCCGAGGACGCTGGTCCGCGAGCCGGTCATGCCGACGTCGGAGATGAAGGCGGTGCCGCCGGGGAGGACGCGGCCGTCGGCGGTGGGGACGTGGGTGTGGGTGCCGAGGACGGCGGCGACGTGGCCGTCGAGGTGCCAGCCCATCGCCACCTTCTCGCTGGTCACTTCGGCGTGGAAGTCGACGATTACCGCGTCCTGCTCGTGGTGGCTGAGGATCGAGTCGACGGTGTCGAAGGGGGAGCGGGCGACCCGAAGACCGACGCCGCCGCTGAGGTTGACGACCCGCACCCGCATCCCCTCGACCTCGACCACGGTGTGGCCGCGGCCCGGGTTCGCCTGCGGGTAGTTGGCCGGCCGCACCACCCGCTCGGAGCGGTCGAGGAACTCGTAGGCCTCGCGGTGGCGGTAGACGTGGTTCCCCGTGGTGATGACGTCGCAGCCGGCGCCGAAGAGGTCGTTGGCGGTGCGCTCGGTGATGCCGACGCCGCCGGCGGAGTTCTCGCCGTTGACGATCACCAGGTCGGGCGCGTAGCGCTCGCGCAACTGCGGCATCGTCTCCCGCAGCGCCTGACGGCCGGGGCTGCCGACCACGTCGCCGATGTGTAGAACCCGCATCCCGCGAAGACCCTATCTGCGAGATTGGAAGAGGTGGTCGATCGGGCGGAGAGGGAAGCGATCTTGAAGCGGGCGCTGACCTACCCCTACGCCACCCCGGAGCGCTCCTATCTCTTCCGCGACGGCCGGGCCGAGGAGCTGCCGGAGGGCTTCGACCTCGGTGGCCGAAGCCCGCTCCTCTCCTACGGCGCCAACGCGGCGCCGGAGGCGCTGGCGCTGAAGCTCGCCTCGCTGCCGGGGGAGCCGCTGCCGGTCGTGCGCTCGCAGCTGCGCGACTTCGACGTCGTCTACTCCGCCCACGTCTCTCCCTACGGCGCGGTACCGGCGACGCTGCTGGAGAGCCCGGGAACCGTCGCCCCCGTCTTCGTCCTCCACCCGACCGCGGCGCAGCACGCGCTGCTGACCGCGACGGAGCTGAACTACGACCTCGTCGAGGTCGGCGGCGCGACGGCCTACCGCAGCAAGCACGGCTGCCTCGAGCTCGACGGCTCGGCCCTGGCCCTGGCGGCGGTCCGCTCAGAGGGCCGCACCCTGCCCGAGCTCGACCAGCCCGCGGTGCTCGACCGCGTCCGCGCCCACCTCGCGCCCGGGCTGGAGCTCGAGGACTTCATCCACGCCTGTATCGAGCGCGGCGGGATCAAACCGCTGCCGGCCTTTGACTAGAGATCGCCGAGTACCTAAGTTCTGGGGCGCGTGCCCGAGCATCCCCGCACCCCGATCTTCATCCTCGACTCCGAAGAGAAGTACCGGCCGATCGCGGTCGAGAGCGTCGAGCAGGTCCCGGCGACGCTGATCCGCGCGGACGACCAGACCAGGCCGACGGTGAGGGAGGGGAGCTGAAGGACCTCGACTGGCGCGCATCCAGCTTTGACCTCGCTATAGCGAGGTCATTCTCGGAGACGCCGATCAGACAGCAACGAACCGGCGCAGGGCGAGCCGGGCGATCGCCGCGTAGGCGACGAAGAGGAGCGCGAGGTGCAGGAGCGGGCCGCCGATGCTCGGGCCGGCCTCGTCGAGTGCGGCGGTGATCGCCTGCAGCGCCGGCTTGAAGGGGAAGAGGGCGGTGAGGTAGCGGATCGCGTCGAAGACGGCGGGGCTGACGGCGCCGGAGGGGACGAGGGAGAGGAAGGCGATCGGGAGGGTGACCATGAAGGCGAGCAGGGAGACCGCGCGCACCTCGCGGGCCGCCGCCCCGAGCGCCGCCCCGGCCGCTCCCAGGGCCGCCCCCGAGAAGAGGATCGCCAGCAGCCAGAGGCCGATCCGGTCGAGTTCGAGGGGGACGAAGAACTGCATCCCGAGCAGCATCAGGAGGGTCACCATGAGACCGACGGCGGTTCCCAGCAGGACCTTCTCGCCGATCAGGCCGGTCGAGGAGACCAGGCCGCGGGTCAAGCGGGCGAAGGCGTTCTCCTCCCGCTCCAGCGCCAGCGACCCCGCCACCAGGAGGACGACGACGAAGGCGAGGGTGAGGGTCGCGGCGACCGCGATCGCGAAGATTTCCAGCGGCGGGCTCTCGCCGCCGACCACGACCTTGTCGACCTCGATCGGCTGCGCCAGGCGGTCGATCAGCGGTTTGGCGACGTCGAGGTTGTCGCGCGCCTGCGCCGCGAACTCGGTCACTTCTTCCAGCGCCGGCCGCAGGTCGGGCGGCAGCGCCGGCGTCACCTGTTCGAGGATGCGGGCGGTCGTCCGCAGGCCGAGGATCTGGATCGTTTCGCCGAGCACACTGAACTGGCCGCCGTCGACGAGCAGCCCCAGGTAGCGGCCGCCTTCGGCGCCGATCCGCCGCGCGATCGCCAGGTTCGCCTGGGCCAGCAGCGAGGTGATCCGGTCGTCGACCAGTTCCGCCTTGACCGCGTTTTCCTCGTTGACCAGGACTTCGACTTCGGGCACGCCGGGGGTCAGGGTCGAGAGTGAGTTGATCTTGTTGACGAGGTCGGCGGGCAGGACCAGCGCCGCGAGGACGTCGCCGGATTCGACCTTCTCCTCGGCTTCCGCGCGGTCGGCGACGAAGATGCACTCGACCCGCTTGCAGATCCGCTCCTTGACGTTCGCCTTCGGCAGCTCGCCGCCGCCGACGTTGATCCGCGTGTTCGGCGGCACTTCGTTCAAGAAGGCGACCCGCGGGTCCTCCGGCCCGCGTGAGATCGCGAAGCCGACCAGGACCGCGATCAGGATCGGGTAGGCGACCAGCAGCACCGCCTGCAGGGGCGAGCGGCGGAGGATCTGCAGGTCCTTCAGCAGCAGCCAGCGGACGCCGCGCATCAGTGCCCCCGGTGGTGCAGGTAGGCGACGAAGGCGGTCTCGAAGTCGCGGTCGGCGGCCTCGGGCGCCTCGCGCCGCACCGCCTCGCGCAGCCCCTCGGGCGGCCCGTCGAAGAGCGCCTCGCCGTCGGCGAGGACCAGCAGGCGGCCGCCGTAGCGCTCGGCCTCCTGGATGTCGTGGGTGGAGAAGATCACCGTGGTGCCGCGGTCGGCGAGGGCGGAGACGAACTCCCAGAGGCGCGACCGCTGGCGCGGGTCGAGGCCGACGCTGGGCTCGTCGAGCAGCAGCACCGCCGGCCGCGAGAGCAGCCCGATCGCGATGTTGATCCGCTGCTGGTTGCCGCCGGAGAGCCGCGCCACGATCTCCCCCCGCCGCTGGCGCAGCCCGCTCAGCTCGAGCATCTCCTCGACCGACGCCCGCGGGTCCTCGTGCCCCTCCAGCCGCGCGAACAGCATCAAGTTCTCCTCCACCGTCAGCCGCCGGTAGAGCGCCGCCTGCTGCGGCACCCACCCGACCTCGCCGTTCGTCGAGCCGACCTCCCCCTCGTCCGGCTTCGAGATCCCCGCGAGGATCGAGAGCAAAGTCGTCTTCCCGGCCCCGTTGGGGCCGATCACCGCGACCTGTTCCCCCGGAGCAGCCTCGAACGAGACGCCGCGCAGAGCTTCCCGGCTCCCGAACCGCTTGACCACGTTGCGCGCCTCCACGGCCGGACAAGCTACTGCGCTTCCCTAGACTCAGAGCAGATGGCTTTCCCCGCAACGCGCATGCGCCGCATGCGCCGCACCGACACCCTGCGCGGGCTGGTTCGGGAGACCGAGCTCTCACCCGCCCACCTGATCCAGCCGGCATTCGTAATCGCCGGCGAGGACGTGCGCGAGGAGGTGCCCTCGATGCCCGGCATCGAACGCTTCTCGATCTCGCACCTGGTCGAGGAGGCGGGGGAGATCGCCGCAGCCGGCATCGGCGCCCTGATGCTGTTCGGCATTCCCGCCGCCAAGGACGAGGCCGGCTCCGGCGCCTACGACGACGAGGGCGTCGTGCAGATGGCGGTGCGGGCGCTGAAGGAGGCCCACCCCGACCTGGTGGTGATGACCGACGTCTGCCTCTGCGAGTACACCTCGCACGGCCACTGCGGCGTCATCCGCGACGGCAGCCCCGAGGTCGACAACGACGTCACGGTCGAGCTGCTGGCCAAAACCGCGATCTCGCACGCGCTTGCCGGCGCCGACGCGGTCGCGCCCAGCGACATGATGGACGGCCGGATCGGCTCGATCCGCTTCCAGCTCGACGAGGAGGGCCATTCCGGCGTCCCGATCGTCGCCTACAGCGCCAAGTACGCCTCCGCCTTCTACGGCCCCTTCCGCGACGCCGCCGAGTCGACGCCGCAGCACGGCGACCGCCGGGGGTACCAGATGGATCCGGCCAACGCCGCCGAAGCGGTGCGCGAGGCCGAACTCGACCTCGACGAGGGCGCCGACATGCTGATGGTGAAGCCGGCGCTGCCTTACCTCGACGTCGTGCGCAGGGTCAAAGAGGCGACCGGCGCCCCTGTCGCCGCCTACCACGTCTCCGGTGAGTACTCGATGCTGAAGGCGGCCGCCGCCAACGGCTGGATCGACGAGCGCGCCGCCGTGGTCGAGGCGCTGACCTCGATCCGCCGCGCCGGCGCCGACGCGATCGTCACCTACTACGCGAAGGAGGCCGCGCCATGGCTTCGGTGAAAGTGCCGCAGTCGAAGGCGCGCAGCCGCAAGGGCGGCTCCGCGATCCCGCTCGACGAGACCGACAAGCGGCTGATGAACCTGCTGCAGTCGAGCTTCCCGCTCGACCCCGAGCCGTTCGCCCTCGTCGCCTCCGAGGCCGAACTGGAGCTCGACGACGTCCTCGCCCGCACCCAGCGCCTGCTCGACGGCCGGATCATCCGCGAGATCACGCCGATCTTCGACACCCGCGCGCTCGGCTACGAGTCGATGCTGGTGGCGGCGAAAGTCGACGCCGAGCACCCGCAGCGGGCGGCGCAGATCGTCAACGCCCACCCCGGCGTCTCCCACAACTACCTGCGCACCCACGAGTTCAACCTCTGGTTCACGATCGCCACCCCGCCCGACTCGGAGCTCGGGCTCAAAGGGACCCTGGAAGCGCTGATGGAGGAGACCGGGGCGGAGTCGATGCGCGAACTGCCGACGCTGACCCTGTTCAAAATCAACATGAACCTGGAGATGGAGAAGGGGACCGAGGCGCTGGCCGCGCCGGTCGAAGCGGCGCCGCCGCGCGAGCTCGAACCGCAGCCCTACGACGAGGACGACATCGCCCTGATCAAGGCCCTGCAGGGGCCGATGCAGGCGGTCGCCCGTCCCTACGACGCGGCAGCGGCCGAGCTCGGGATCTCGACCGAGGAGCTGCTCGACCGCCTGCGCGGGATGGTCGACCGCAAGATCCTGCGTCGGGTCGCGGCGATCCTCTACCACCGCCGCGCCGGCTTCTCCGCCAACGGGATGGGCGTCTGGAAGGTGCCGGAGGAGGACATCCTCGAGGTCGGCGGCCGCATGGCCTCCTTCCGCGGCATCTCCCACTGCTACCAGCGGCCGACCTACGCGGACTGGCCCTACAGCGTCTTCACGATGGCCCACGGTCGCTCGAAGGAGGAGTGCGACGCCGTCCTCGACGCGATCGCCGTCGAGTGCGGGATGGGCCCCGACGATCGCGCCACCCTCTACTCCTCGACCGAGTACAAGAAGATCCGCCTCCACTACTTCACCGATGACTACGCCCGCTGGGAGGCCGAGCATTCATAGCGACGCGTTCGCCCGCGCGCAGGAGGTCCTGCCGGGCGGAGTGAACTCGCCGGTCCGGGCGATGCGGCAGATCGGCCGCGACCCGGTCTTCATCGAACGGGCCGAAGGTTGTTGGCTCTTCGACGTCGAGGGCAACCGCTACGTCGACTGGATCGGCTCCTGGGGTCCGATGATCCTCGGCCACGCCGAGCCGGCGGTCGTCGCGGCGGTGATCGAAGCCGCGAAACGGGGGACGAGCTTCGGCGCCGCGACCCTGGCCGAGGTCCAGCTCGCCGAGGAGGTGGCGGCGCGGATGCCCTCGGTGGAGATGGTGCGGATGACCAGCTCCGGCACCGAGGCGGCGATGAGCGCGGTCCGCCTGGCCCGGGCGATCACCGGCCGCGAGGTGGTGGTCAAGTTCGCCGGCGCCTACCACGGCCACTCCGACGGCCTGCTCGCCGACGCCGGCTCGGGGATGGCGACGCTGGGCGTGCCGGGCAGCCCGGGCGTCACCGCGGCGCAGGCGGCGACGACGGTGGTGGTGCCGTGGAACGACCCGGACGCGGTCAGCCAGGCGCTCGCCGAACACGAGGTCGCGGCGCTGCTGGCCGAGCCGATCGCCGCCAACATGGGCGTGGTCCCGCCGGCCGAGGGCTTCCTCGAGTTCCTCCGCCAGGCGACCCGTGAGGCGGGCGCGCTGCTGGTCTTCGACGAGGTGATCACCGGCTTTCGCGTCGCCCGCGGCGGCGCCCAGGAACTGCTCGGCGTCGAACCCGATCTGACGGTGATGGGGAAGGTGATCGGCGGCGGTTTGCCCGCCGCGGCCTACGGCGGCCCGCGCGAGCACATGGAACGGATCGCCCCGGCGGGCGACGTCTACCAGGCGGGGACGCTCTCCGGGAACCCGCTCGCGGTGGCGGCGGGGCTGGCGACTCTGGAGCAGCTCGACGCGGCCGCCTACCGGCGACTGGGGGAGCTGACCGACCGGCTGGCGCGCGGCTTCGAGCAGCTGGCCGCCGACCGCCCCCTGCAGGTCGCCTCTGCGCCCGGGCTCGTCACCCTCTTCTTCAGTCCCGTCCCGGTGGTCGACTTCGCCACCGCGACCGCCTGCGACGTCGAGGCCCACGCTCGCTTCTGCCGCGCCCTGCTCGAGCGCGGCGTCTACCCGCCTCCGGCCCAGTACGAGGCCTGGTTCGTCTCCCTGGCCCACGACGAGGCGACGATCGACCAGACGCTGCAGGCTGCCGCCGAAGCCCTCGACGAGACGCTCGCCTAGGTCGTGGTTCCTTACGGACCTATGTCGACCGAAAGGAACCACGCGATTGAGGGCGGCGCCCTCCAGGCGCTCGCGGACCAGCTCCGCAGCGAGGAGACGCCGATCTCGCCGCACGTCGTCGACCCGGCCGAGCCCTCGCGGCTGGGGGAGCTGGCCGGCGGCGGCGAGTACGCCCTCGTCGTCGAGGCCGTCCGCGAGGGCTACCTCCTCCACTACGGCCAGCCCCGCCTCCTCGCCGGCCACGACTCCGACCTCGCCCTCCTCGCCGGCGACTACCTCTACGCGCTCGGCCTCGACCGCCTTGCCGCCCTCGACGACACCCGCGCCGTCGCCGTCCTCTCCGACCTGATCAGCGAGTGCGCCCGCCTCCAGGCCGAAGGGAAAACCGACCCGATTCCCCAGCTATGGCGCGAAGCCGCGGAACAGATCGCCACCGATCTGCCGTGACAACGGGTGCTACGGGCGGCGGGCACTTTCGCGAAGTTCGCGAAAGACTCGCTCGGTTCTAACCGCATGAATCGCCGCTTGCCGGCGGAACTCGCGGAAATGCGCATCCGCTCTCTCTAAGGCGGCACGGTTTTTCGCCTGCGTCCTCTCAATCCTCTCGTTCAGCTCCTCTCGCGTCACGCTTTTCTCCTCCATGTAGTAGACAAAACCATTCTAGTCAAGAGCTTGGACCTCTGCGAGCAGTTCTTTGGATTCCCGAAGTTGAGATTGCAGGCGAAGGCCCTCTTCTTCGCTGGCCAGAGCGGTTCGGTGCCAGAACCTCGCCTCCGCCTCCGCCTTTTCCAGCTCTCCCTCCGAAATCTCGAATGGCCCTGCACGCCGAAGCCATTCCTTGTTCCTCATCCGGATGCCGATGGAAGTGACGATGAAGACGCCTCCGAAGGCCAGAACACCCGCAGCCGATACCAGCAACAGGCGGGCACCCCAGAGAACGCCCCGGTTGTCGAAGATGTTGTCGACGAAGTCGGGGCTGCGGCTCTGGGGAAGGTCAGCCGGGTACAGGCCCTTGACGACGAGCACGATTGCGAACCCTTCGCCTGCCCCGTTCATGAAAGGCCAAGGGCCATCAGCTGGACGATCGCCCTGGGGGCGGCGAAACTCTCCCCCTCTGGCTCAGGCTTCTACAGAGAAGGGACATGTGTGACGCAGATCACAGCCCCTAATCAATATGCTTCAAAGCCCTACGCGAATCGACTGTGGCTGACGACGCAAAACAGGTAAACGGGGCTAACGAGCCCCCGATGAAGGAGCGGGCGAAGCCCGACCCGCCCGGCTATTTCGAGGGCGAGTCGATGACGCGCCGCCGCGCCTTCACGGTCGGCGCCCAGGCCCTGGGCGGACTGGCCGGCGCCGGGATCATCCTGCCGGCCGTCGGCTTCGCGGTCGCCCCGATCTTCCACCGCGGCAAGGAGCGCTGGGAGGCCGTCGGCCCCGTCTCCGACTTCGTCGAAGACACCTACCGCCAGGTCGTCTTCACCGAGACCGAGGGGATCGGCGACGCCGGCAAGACGACCGCCTACGTGCGCAAAAGCTCCGAGGAGCTGGGCGAAGAACCCGGCAAGTTCGTCGCCGTCTCCAACCGCTGCGCCCACCTCGGCTGCCCGGTCCGCTTCGTCGAGGCCGCCGGCAACTTCATCTGCCCCTGCCACGGCGGCGTCTACGACTTCCAGGGCAAGCGGATCGGCGGCCCGCCGGTGCGCCCGCTCGACCAGTTCCAGACCCGCGTCCGCAAGGGCCAGGTCGAGGTTGGGCCCCGCTACAGCGTGACCAACCAGATGGAACCGGTCCGTGCTCGCGACCCCGGCGAGTTCACCGGCGGGATCTGGGAATACCTCTATCCGCCGCGGCCCTCTACCTTCCCGGCGCCCTGATGCCGAGCTTCCCGAAACCCAAGATCCCGGACGCGATCGTCCCGCCGCCGCTGCGCAAACCCGCCAAGCCGGGCACCGGCGGCGCCCCCAAGGGGCAGGCGCCCAGCGACCTGAAGACCGCTCCGCCCGAGCGCCCGAGCCACGGCGACAAACTGCTCGAGCGCGGCAAAGACGCGCCGATCGACGCCCTCGGCTGGGTCGACCAGCGACTGGCGGCCAGCGGCTTCCTCACCGGGATGCTCTACCGCAAGGTGCCGAAGGGGACCAACTGGTTCTACACGCTCGGCTCGGCGACCCTCTTCGCCTTCGTCGTCCAGGCCGTGACCGGCGTCTTCCTGGCGATGTACTACACGCCTTCGGCGACCCAGGCCTACGCCTCGATCGCCCACATCAACAACGAGGTCCCGCTCGGCCAGTTCGTCCACGGCATGCACAAGTGGGGCGCCAGCGTGATGGTGATCCTGATCTTCCTCCACATGGGCAGGACCTTCTTCTTCGGCGCCTACAAGTACCCGCGCGAGCTCAACTGGGTGATCGGCGTGGTGCTGCTGATCCTGACGATGACGATGGCCTTCACCGGCTACCTGCTGCCGTTCGACCAGCGCTCCTTCTGGGCCTCGATCGTCGGCATCAACATCAACGGAACCGGCCCGGTCATGGGCCCGTACCTGAGCGACTTCCTCCGCGCCGGCCCCGAGCTCGGGGCGACCACCCTTGCCCGCTTCTACGCGATCCACATGCTGCTGGTGCCGGGGGCGATCATCGCCCTGATCGGCGCCCACATGTACCTGGTGGTCAAGCTCGGCACGACGGCGCCGCCGTGGATGAAAGCCGAGCGGCCGAAAGGCGCCTCGCCGCTGGCCCAGCTCGACGCCGGAGCTCACGGCAACGGCAACGGCCGCGTCGACGGCAACCGCGTCGACGGCGCCCCCGCCTCGGGCGAGGGCAGTAACGGAGCCGCGTCGTGAAGCCCCAGGACAAGCAGTCCTACCTCGAGGAGTACGAGCTCCTGAAGAAGAAGGGGAAGCCGTTCTTCCCCTACGCGGTGATGAAGGACTCGGTGATGGCCTGCATCGTCGTCGCCGTGATCATCGCGATGTCGTTGATCCTCGGCGCCGAGCAGGGTCCGAAGGCCGACCCCACCTCCACCACCTACGTGCCGCGCCCCGAGTGGTACTTCTTCTTCCTCTTCGAGCTCCTGCGCGTGATCAAGCCGCCGGAGCTGGTTCCGCTCGCGACGATCGGCATCCCGACCATCTGCATGGTCCTGCTGCTGCTGCTGCCGTTTTACGACCGCGGGCCGGAGCGCCGACCCGACCGCCGCCCGATCGCCACCACCGCCGGCATCCTGACGATCATCGCGATGGGCTACCTGACCTACCTCGGCGCCACCGGCGGCTCGCCGACCGAGGTCGACATGAAAGTCGCCAAGCAGTACGAGCCCGGCAAGGAGGTCGTCGCCGGATCGGGCTGCCTCGCCTGCCACAAGCTCGGCGAGAACGGCAACAACGGGCCGGGCCCCGAACTGACCCACATCGCCTCCCGGATCCCCCGGGCTGCGATCATTCGCTCGGTCGAAATCGGCCCGGGCATCATGCCCTCGTTCCGCGAACTGCCGCCGAAGAAGATCGAACAGCTCGCGGACTTCCTGTCCTCGCTCGACTAGATAGGGCGATCGGGACGGGGCCGGACCCCGAATCCCATGGACACGATCAACGACAATCGCCACTCCCCGGACTTCGCCGGCCAGGTCAACCGCATGTTCGACCGGGTCGCCGGTCGCTACGACGCGCTCAACTCGCTGATGACGGCCGGGCTGCACCACCGCTGGCGCGAGCGGGCGGCGTCGCGGGCCGAGCTGCATCCGGGCGACTCCGCCCTCGACGTCTGCTGCGGCACCGGGGACCTGGCCCTGGAGCTGGCGCAGCGGGTAACCCCCGGCGGCCACGTCGTCGGCTGCGACTTCTCCGAGCCGATGCTCGACCTGGCCCGCGACAAGGCGGCTGAGCGCGCCGCCGACGGAGTCCGTTTCGAATGGGCCGACGCGCTCGAGTTGCCCTACGACGGCGAGCGCTTCGACGCGGTCACCGTCGGCTTCGGCGTCCGCAACCTCGCCGACCTCGACCGCGGCCTGCGCGAGATGGCGCGGGTCCTGAAGCCGGGCGGCCGCCTCGTCATCCTCGAGATCACGCAGCCGACCCGGCCGCCGCTCTCGCTCTTCTTCTCGCTCTGGTTCGACCGGATCGTGCCGCTGCTCGGTGCCTTCTCCAGCAACCCCGAGGCCTACGCCTACCTGCCCGAGTCGGTCCGCAGCTTCCCCGGCCCCCGCGGCCTGGCCGAGAAGATGGACGGCGCCGGCTTCACGGGAATCCGCTACACGGTGCTCGCCGGCGGGATCATCGCGATCCACTCCGGCACCCGGGCGTGACGTGTGGCGCTTTAGTGGCCATATAGGCCACAAACTCGACAGGGGTTCGGCCCGATGACCCGTCCCTCGTCCGTACCGCCGCCGGTGACGGCGGTCCTCGACGCCTCCAGCCGCTGGCTGCCGGCCCGCCTCGGCGAGGTGGAGGAGCTGCTTCGCGCCGCGGTCTCCGGCCACGGCGAGACTTTGGGCGAGGACGCCGCGTCGACGCTGGAGGCGGGGGGGAAGCGGCTGCGGCCGATGCTGGTGCTCCTCTGCGCGGGACCGCAGGCCGGCGAGGAGGCGGTCCGCGCCGCCGCCGCGATCGAGCTCGTCCACATGGCGACGCTCGTCCACGACGACGTCCTCGACGACGCGCCCCTGCGGCGCGGGCTGCCGACCGTCGCCGCCACCTCGGGCCGCGAGCGCGCCGTCGCCACCGGCGATCTTCTCTTCTCCCGCGCCTTCGCCCTCCTCGCCGAGTCCGGCGACGCACGCTCCGTCGCCCTCCTCGCCGACGCCTCGGTCGCGCTCGCCCAGGGCGAGCTGGCGCAGCGGCGCGACGCCTTCGACCTCGCGGTCAGCGAGGAGCGCTACCTCGAGCGCTGCCGGCTGAAGACCGCCCGCCTCTTCGAGTGCGCCTGCCTGCTCGGCCGCGACGAGGCGGAGCTGCGCGAGTTCGGCGCCGGGATCGGCCTCGCCTTCCAGCTGCTCGACGACGTCCTCGACGTCAGCGGGCCGCCGGAGCGGACCGGCAAGGCGCGCGGCACCGACCTGCTCGACGGCACGATCACGCTGCCGCTGATCGAGGCGGCGAAGAGCGATGCCGGCATCCGCGAGGTCGACCTCCAAGCCCTCGACGCCGAGGGCGCGGCGGCGCTCTGCGACCGGATCGAGGCGACGGGCGCGCTGGAGCGGGTCCGCGCCCGCGCCCTCCAGCTCGTCGCCGGGGCCAAGCAGGCACTCGAGCGCAGCGGCTTCGAGCCCGAACAGCGGCAACTCCTCTCGCTCGTCGCCGACGGCGTCGTCCAGCGCTACTCGTAGCTGGATTCCGCCAGGCCGCCCAGTTGGGGCGGCCGGCTGGTCACTGTTCTTGCTCGGTGGGGCGGACGAGGACCTCGTTGACGGCTACGTGGGGCGGGCGCGTCACCACGAACTCGATCGCCTCGGCGATGTCCTCGGCCTGGAGGATCTCCATGTCCACGAACCGTTTCTCGATCTGCTCTGTGACCTCAGGCCGGTTGTGGCTTTGCAGCTCGGTCGCGACCGCGCCCGGCTCGACCAGCGAGACCCGCACGTGCCGGCGCGTCACCTCCTGGCGCAGCGACTCGCTGAAGGCGCCGACGCCGAACTTGGTCGCGTTGTAGACGCCGCTGTTGCGGCGGGCGATCCGCCCGGCGACCGAGGAGATGTTGACCACGTCGGCGACGCCACGCTCGCCCTCGGCCGCCTCCAGCAGGTGGGGAACCGCGGCCTTGGTCATGTACATCAGCCCCAGCAGGTTGACCTCGACCATCTGCTGCCATTCCTCGACCGGCGCCTCGAGCATCGCCCCCAGCAGCATCACCCCGGCGTTGTTGACGAGGACGTCGAGGCGGCCGAGCTCCTCGACGGTGCGCGTGACCGCTGCCTCCGCGCCCTTGCGGTCGCTGACGTCGAGCTCCACCGGCAGCGCGGTGCCGCCGGCACCGGCGATCTCGCCGCCCAGCTTCTCGAGCCGGTCGGTGCGCCGCGCGGCCATCGCCACCGCGGCGCCGCGGTCGGCCAGCATCCGCGCCGTCGCCTCGCCGATCCCGCTCGAGGCCCCGGTGACCAGGGCCACGGCGCCCTTCAGGTCTCTTGCTGCCACTCCCGGGCTATACCCGGAAGTCGTCCGCCGTGATCAGGTCGCTGTCGATCGCGCGGATGAACGACTCCGCCATCTCGCTCATGTTGGCGTGTTCGAGCGTCCGCAGCTCGTCGGCGAGCTCGCGCGAGCCGAGATCGAGCTGCTCGTCGAAGGCGTCGATCGCGTCCTCACCGTGGACCCCCCCGCCGGCCCACTCGCACTCCGGGCACCGCCTCCAGACGCGCCACCGGCCGGGGCTCTCCTCCCGCTCCCAGGCCGTGGGCTGCACCAGCTTCGAGCTGCATTCGGGGCAGACGTGCAGCGAGCGGTCCGCGGCCTCGTTGGTTCCCGGCTCTGCCATGCCGGGAATATCGAGCAACAACGGGTTCCGTTGATCCGTAATCCGCCCCATCGTCTTCCCCGGAACCCCGCAGTCCGGATCTAAAACTCTCTGCAAGCTGATCCGGCGGCCGCCCCGCCCCGTTACCATGAACGAGATGCCAGGAAACATCGGACTTCCAGAGATCGCGATCGTCCTCATCATCGCCCTGCTCGTCTTCGGGCCGAAACGGCTGCCGGAGCTGGGGCGCAGCCTCGGCCGCGGGATCCGCGAGTTCAAAGGCTCGGTCAGCGGCGACCACGACCACGACGAGGCGGACGACGAGAAGCCGAAGCTCGAGTCGGAGTCGGCGAAGGTCCACGGCGATCCCGCCGACGCGGAACTCCTCCGCAACAAGCAAGGCTGAGGCATCGCGAGGATGGCCCCTCGCGTCAAGGCGGTCTCTCACGAAGACCGCCTCACCTTGGTCGAGCACCTCGACGAGCTGCGCTCGCGGCTGATCGTCTGCATCGTCGTCTTCGGGGTCGCCCTGGCGCTCTGCTTCTGGCAGAACCACCTGCTGCTGGAAATCGCCCAGGGGCCGCTCCCCTCCGACCACGACCGCCTGATCACCTTCGGGGTGACCGAGCCGTTCACGACCACCCTCACCGTCTCCGCCTACGGCGCTGTCGTGCTCTCGCTGCCGATCGTCCTCTGGCAGCTCTACGCCTACATCCTGCCCGCCTTCAGCCAAACGGAGAAACGGGTGGTGATGCCGATCCTGCTGCTCTTCCCGGTCCTCTTCCTGGCCGGGATCGCCTTCGCCTACTTCGTCGTCATGCCGGCCGCCGTCAACTTCCTGCTCAACTTCAACGACGACCAGTTCAACGTCCAGATCCGGGCCCGCGACTACTACAGCTTCTTCTCGATGACCGAGATCGCCTGCGGGCTGATCTTCCAGCTGCCGCTGGCGATCATCGCCGTCACCCGGCTCGGCATCGTCAGCGTCGAGCAGCTGACCAAGAACCGCCGCTACGCCTACCTGGTGATCGCGATCGTCGCCGCCGCCCTGCCCGGCGTCGACCCGGTGACGATGCTTATTGAGATGGTTCCACTGCTTGTTCTATTTGAGTTGAGTATCGTCCTCGCACGGGTGTTAGGCAGACCGCGCGAAGGAAGCGGCATGGCCACGCCCTCACCACAGGAGTAGAGAGGGAGAGGATGGCGCAGGACGAGCACAGGATGCTTTTCGACCTCCAGAGGGGGCGGCGGAAGACTGCCGTCAAGGTCGTCTACGCGATTCTGGCCGTGCTGATGGGCCTCAGCCTCTTCCTCGTCGTCGGCTCGGTCAACATCGGCGAACTCTTCACCAGCAACTCCAGCACCTCCGGCGACGTCGCCAAGCCCTACGAAGAACAGGCGGAAAAACTGGAAGCGAAACTGAAAGCGGCCCCGGAAGACCCGAAGCTGCTCGAAGGACTGACCCGGGCCCGGGTCACCGCCGGCAACAGCCTGCTCTCGCTCGAACCGGACGAAGAGGACCTGCTGAACGCCCTGCAGCAGTACCGGCTGGCGAGCTCGTCCTGGTCGGAATACCTCGATGCGACGAAGGAACCGAGCGCCGGCACCGCGCAGCTGGTCGCGCCGGTGCTGCTCTCGCTGGCGGAACGTTCCCGCACCTACGAAGAAGCGCAGCGGAACATCGAAGCAGCGACCGAGGCGCAGAAAATCGTCGCCGACCAGCGCCCGACGCTGAACTCCTACAGCACCCTCGCCCTCTACACCTACTTCACCGGCGACTATAAAGCCGCCGAAACGGCGCAGGCCGAAGCCGCGAAACTGACGCGGGCCAAATTCGAACGCGAACAGCTCGACAAACAGCTGGAAGAAGTGAAGAAAAACGCGGAAAAATTCCAGCAGGAACGCAAAGCTGCCACCGCGGCCGAAAAAGCCGCCGCCAAGGGCGGCGGGGGCAAGCCCGAAAGCCTGGAAAACCCGTCGAGCCCGCTGAGCGGGGCCTTCGGGACCGGCTCCGGCCTCGGCGAATAGCCGCCGCGGGCGATCTACGCTCGACGGCCCGACCTTCCTATACTTGCCCGTCCACGGGCCGTTAGCTCAGTTGGTAGAGCAGGAGACTCTTAATCTCAAGGTCGTTGGTTCGAGCCCAACACGGCCCACTCAACCCCGATCCCGCTACTTGTCGTTGCAGTACTTTTCGACCTGCCCGGAGATCACGGTCCCGTCGGCGAAGACGAAGTGGCCGTGGGTCTGCAGGACGTTGTCGCTGCAGCGGGCGGAGACGTAGCTGCGCGAGCGGCCGGCGGCGCGGTAGCGGCGGCCGATGTTCACGTCGAGGTGGGTGAGGGCGCCGAGGCCGCCGGCCAGCGGCGGCAGTTCGATCCGGGCGCGGTAGCGGAAGCGGCCGCGAAGGCGTTCGATCGGGACGAGGATCGCGTAGGTCTCGGGAGCCGGGACGAGGGTGCGGGCATGGAAGACGACGCTGGGGCCGGTGGCCAGGCGCGGCCCGTTGAAGATCGTCAGCGCCGCCGTGGTCTGGACGCCGCCGCCGAGCGAGGTGATCGCCGCGCCGACGTGCCCGGTGCCGACGATCGCCCCGCGGCAGGTCCGGCGTGCCCCCGCGGTGCCCAGCTGGGCGATCGTCTCCGGCGCGCAGCTCGGCAGCCCGGCGACGCTGAGGCGACCGTCGCGGTCGAAGTCGATCAGCGCCTGCTGCAACGGCGGCAACGGGCCGCCGCGCCTGGCGGAGATGTCGATGTGGCCCTGGAAGTCGATCGGGACGTAACGGCGCTTCGGCAGCGTCTGGGGCTGGAAGCCGCCGTCGGCGCGGAGGACGATGTCGTTGACTTCGACCAGCGCCTCGTCGCCGGTCGCGGAGGCGGCGGCGAGCGCCGTGATCGCCAGCGCCAGGGAGAGGGGCCGGACTACCTTGGGTAGTGGCATGGCGAGGTCAGGGTCACCGGGAAGTAGTCGCCGTTGGTGAACCGCGCGGTGCCCTCGACCTGCAGGCGCCCCCCGTTGCAGTGGGCGTTGATGTAGCCGACTTCGAGGCCGCCGCGCTTGCGGACGGCGCCGATCTTCGCTTCGGCCAGGGTCGCGGCGCCGTAGCCGGCGGCGATCTCCGGCAGCTGGACTTCAGCCCGGAAGCCGTAGCGTCCCTTCGCAACCTTTTCGATCGTGATCGGAACCAGCAGCGTCTGCGCTGCCGGCACCGTCTCGTAAGCGTGGGCGATCAGGGTCGGGCGGCCGCCGGTGGGCGGGCCGTTGAAGAGGGAGAGGGGGGAGGTGATCGTGAACGGAGCCCGCCCCGGCATCGTCACCAGCGCCTTGCCCGTCCCCTTGCCGACGAGGGCGCCGGCGCAGCGCTTGCGGGCTTGGGCGGGCGTGGTCCCCTCGAGCTTCGCGGTCGAGCAGGTCGGCAGGCCCTTGGTGTCGACGGTGCCGTTCTTGTCGAGTTCGAAGACCAGCGTCTGCAGGGTCGGCGGGGTCGAGCCGTCCTTGGTGCCGACGCGGGTGACGCTGCTGAGGTAGACCGGCGCGTTGCCCTTGGCCGGCAGCTCCCGCGGCTTCAGCGTCGCGGTGGCGCTGACCCGGACCGGCCCGATTTCAGCGGTGATCGCGTAGGCGCTGGCGCAGACGCCGACCGCCAGCAGGCCGGCGCAGACGGCGATCTTGCGGATTCGTCCTCTCAATCACTTCCCCTTGCAGCGTTTGAACACCGAACCCTGCAAGAAGGTGCCGTCTTTGAACTTGAACTGGCCTTTCGCCTGCAGGCGCCCGTCGGGGCAGCCGGCGTTGGCGAAGCTCAGGGTCTTGCCCTTGTACTTCCATTCGCGGCCGACGCTGAGCCGGGCGTAGAGCGGGACCCCGTAGCCGCCGGCGATTTTCGGGATTTTGGCGACGGTCTTGAAGCCGTAGCGCCCGTCGTGCACCCTCTGGATCTCGATCGGGACGACGAAGGTGGTCGGTCCCGGGACCGTCAGATGAGCATGGGCGAGGACCACCGGGTTGCCGTGTTTGGGCTTGGCGTTGAAGAGCGTGATCGGCGAGGAGGCCGGGATCGGCCCCTGTTCGGGGAAGTTGACGACGGCTTTGCCGAAGCCCGTGCCGACGATCGCGCCCGGGCAGAGCTTGCGGGCCTGGGCGGTGGTCGTCGCCGCCAGTTTCCCGGGGGTGCAGGTGGGCAGGCCGCGGGTCTCGACCTTGCCGTTCTTGTCGAACCAGATCGTCACCGTGTCGAGCACCGGCGGCGGGGAGCCGTCTTCGGTCGCGATCTTGCCGAAGCCGTGCAACTTGATCGGCGCGAAGCCCTTCTTCGGCAGCGTGGTCGGGCTGAAGCCGCCGTCGGTGGTGATCACCAGGTTGGAGGCGTGGAGGACGATCGCGGCCGCCGAGGCGGCTGCGACGAGCAGGATCACCCCAGCCAGTACATGCACCCTTAACAGAGTCTTCCGCACAAATTCCTCCCTCGCGTTGGCCGTATCGCCAAACTACCAGCCGTGGGAAGGAGGATCGGCAGGGGGCGCATGAAGCCTTCGAGAAGGCCAGCAGGGCATGACCAGCCCTTGCTGCTCCGCCATCCCCGCGGTGTTCTGGCGATCGCGGCGATCTTCCTGATCGCCCTCGGCGTAATCGGGTCGGGGACCGAGGACCGCCTGGACCCGACCACCCTCGACGTGCCGGGGACCGAATCGCTGCGGGGGAACGAAATCCTCCGCGACCACTTCGGCCCCTCGGCGCCTTTCGCGATCCTGCTGCAGGGGCCCGCCGCGGCGATCGACCAGCAGGGACCGGAAATGATCCGCGCGCTGCGCCGCGACCCGCGGGTGACGACGCTCTCCCCCTGGGACAGGGGCGCCGTGCAGCGGCTGCGGCCGAAGCCGGACGAGGCCCTTGTCCTCGCCGACTTCCACGTCGACACGCGCACCGCGGTCAACGACACCGTGCCCCACCTGAAGAACGTCCTCGAGGAGACGATCCACGATCCCGTGCGGGTGACCCAGACGGGCTACGCGAGCCTCTCGCGAGCGATCCAGGACGAAAGCATCGAGGCGACCAAGCGGGGGGAGCTTCTCGCCCTCCCGTTCCTGCTGGTCATCCTCCTGCTCGTCTTCCGCTCGCCGATCGCGGCGGCGATCCCGCTCGCTTTCGGCGCGATCACCGTGATCGCCTCCCGCGGCATCCTCTACTTCTTCACCGGCTGGTTCGAGATCGACGCCTTCGCCCTCACCGTCTGCTCGATGATGGGGCTGGCGCTGGGGGTCGATTACTCGCTGCTGCTGGTCTCCCGCTTCCGCGAGGAGCTGGCCGCGGGGACAGAGCCGATCGACGCGGCGCGGCTGACGCGCCGCCATGCCGGCCGCACGGTGATGTTCGCCGGCAGCACGCTGCTGCTCTCGATGATCGTCTCGCTGTTCCTCCTGCCGGGGGCCCTGCTCGCCTCCCTGGCGGGGACCGTCTGCATGGTGGTGATCCTCAGCGTCGCCGTCGCCACCGTCTGCGGGCCGGCGATCCTGATCCTGGTCGGGCCGCGGGTCGACCTCTGGCGGATCGGCGGCGCCCCCAGGGAGGGCCGCTCCAGGCTGATGGTCTTCGTCAGCGCGGCGCTGCGCAAACCGGCGCTGGCGACGCTCGTGATCGGGCTGGTCCTGCTGGTCTTCGCCGGGCCGGCACTGGGGCTGAAGACCGGGCCGCCGAGCCCCGAACAGCTGCCACGGGACAACGCGGCGCGCCAGGACGCCGAACTCGTCGACCGCTCGGTCGGGCAGGGGTGGGACGCCCCCTTCCAGGTCGTCGCCGTCTCCAGGGAAGGCCCGATCACCGGCGCCAAGAACCTTGCCGCGATCAACGAATTCCAGCGCCGGCTGGCGAGGACGCCGGGCGTGCAGGCCGTGATCGGTCCGGCCCGGGCGACCAAACGGGTCGATCGCCTGCAGGAACTCGGCAACGCCGTGCTCTCCCAGAAAGGCAACTACGGCCCCCTCAGGCAGCTGGGCAGGCTGGGCCGCAGCCTCGCGGTCGCCGCCGGCGGGGTCGGCCAGCTGCGCGAAGGCATCAGCGAAGCCGGCAACGGCGCCGGGCTGCTGGCGACGGGGGCCGGCCGGGCCGGCGACGGCGCCCAGCTGATCGCCAACGGGCTGGCGCGGGCGACCGCCGGCAGTGCGCGGGCGATCCAGGCCCTCGACAAGTTCGCCAAAGGCGCCGAACGGCTGGCCGGCGCCCAGGAAACCGCGACCCTGGGAGCGCTGCAGATCAAGCTGGCGCTGAAGGTCAGCTTCGTCCCGGGTCTTCGCGCCAACGCCCAGCGCCGCGCCGAAAAGCTGCAGAAATCGACCGAAGCGGACGCGAACGAGAAGCTGCCGGAACTGATCGAGCCGGCGAAAGTCGCCGAGGAACAGCTGAAGGAAGCGCTGGCGAAGCTGCAGGCGATGACGGTCGGCAAAGAGGACCCGAACTACAGCGCGACCCTGGAATCGGTGCGGCGGGCCCTGGCCGCGGTCAGCGGCACCGACCCCGTCAGCGGCACCCCCTACGACCCGGTCGCGGGCACGCCTGAGGTGGAGCCCTACGCCGGGTTGCCGACCGAACTCGCCGCCCTGCAGCAACGCCTGCTCACCGACGCGGACGACGCCAAGCACATCACCGACACCTTGACCTCGGCGATCAAGGAACTG
Organism: Solirubrobacterales bacterium; assembly: GCA_036277955.1. GTDB lineage: Bacteria > Actinomycetota > Thermoleophilia > Solirubrobacterales > 70-9 > VAYN01. Next base: position 77,844 of record DASULV010000051.1, read on the forward strand.
GAAAAACTCGGCAACGGCGCCGCCAAGCTGACCGAAGGGCTGGAAAAGCTGGAACGCGGCAGCAACCAGCTGGCCGACGGCGCGAACCGCCTGGCGACGGCGGCGCAGACGCTCGGCGACGGCCTCGCCCGCCTCGGCGGCGGCGCGGAAGCGCTGGTCGGCGGCCTCGACCGGCTCGACGACGGCGCCGAAACGCTGGCCGCCGGCCTGCTCAGCGGGGTCGAAGAAAGCGCCCCGCTGGAAACGGGGCTGGAAGAAGCGAGCGTGCAGGTGCTGGAAGGCAAGCACCGGATCAACCGCCAGGCGACGCGCGTCGCGGATTCCTCGCCGGGGCTCTTCAACTCCGGCTACTTCGTCCTCTCCGCACTCGACGGGACGCCGCCGGAAACGCGGGAACAGATCAGCGAAACGATCGACCTGGACAACGGCGGCCAGGCGGCGACGATGCTGGTCGTCTCCGACTACAGCTTCAACACCCCCGGCTCGATCCGGCTCAACAAGAAGCTCAACGACGACGCGGCCGAGCTCTCCGACGAGGCCGACCTGACGACCGCGGTCGCCGGCGGCGCCGCCCAGCTCAACGACTACAGCCACGTCACCCGGGCGCGGATGCCGTGGATCATCATCGCGATCACGATCGCCACCTTCCTGATGCTGATGGTCGTCCTGCGGGCGCTGCCGCTGGCGGCGATCGCGGTCGGGCTCAACCTGCTGACCGTGGCCGTCGCCTTCGGGGTCCTCACCGTCCTCTCCGACATCCCCGACGACTGGCCGCTCGGCGGCCACAACTACATCGACGCGGTCGGGGCGACGCTGATCTTCGGCCTCGTCTTCGGCCTCTCGATCGACTACGCGGTCTTCCTCCTCAGCCGGATGCGCGAGCACTACGACACCCACGGCGACAACGCCGCCGCGGTCAACTTCGGGCTCGAGCGCACCGCCGCCGTGATCACCGGCGCGGCGGCGATCATGATGGCCGTCTTCATCGTCTTCGCCGGGGCGCCGATCGCCACGGTCAGCCAGCTCGGCGTCGGCCTCACGGTCGCCGTCATCCTCGACGCGACCGTGGTGCGGATCGTCCTCCTGCCGGCGCTGATGCTGTTGCTCGGCGACCGGGTCTGGTGGCTGCCGAAGCCGCTGGCCCGGGCGATCCCGAAGTTCGACGTCTAGCGCCTGTGAAAACGCGTTGATTTCCAGTTAAGTCCCTGCTCGCGCGGGACTTGGCAGGGACCCCCTCAAGTACGATCTTGCAGCCGTTCTACCGGGTCGGAGGGGCCGGAGAGCTTGAAAGCAAGCGACTATTTGTGGCTGCCAAACCTTTAGGCGAGGAGACCAAACCGGCGGCGAGCCGGGGGACCACCCCTGCGCGGGTGGCGGTGATCGCTGCCCTGGCCCTCGCGGTGATCGTGCTGGCGATCGTCTTCTTCAGCGGCGGCAGCGGGCACAAGTACACCCTGGTGTTCCAGAACGCGGGCCAGCTGGTGCCCGACAACCAGGTGCTGATCGGCGGCTCGCCGGTCGGCTCGGTCGAAAGCATCGGCCTCACCGACGACAACCTCGCCGAGGTCCACGTCGAAGTCGATCAGGAGCTGCACGAAGGGACGACGGCGACGATCCGCGCCACCTCGCTCTCCGGCGTCGCCAACCACTACGTCTCGATCAGCCCGGGTCCCAACAGCAACCCGGCACTCGACGACGGCGCCGAACTCGGCCTCTCCTCGACGACGACGCCGGTCGACATCGATCAGTTCTTCAACACCTTCCCGCCGCGGGTGCGGCAGGGGCTTGCCAACTTCATCAAGGGCAACGCGGCGATCTACTCCGGCCAGGGTGAGAAAGCCAACGATGCCTACAAATACTTTGGCACCGCCCTCAACCGGACCGGCGCCTTCGCCCGCGAACTGAACGCCGACCAGCGCCTGCTCTCGCGCTTCATCGTCAGCTCGGCGCGGCTGACGACCGCCGTCGCCGGCCGCGGCGAACAGCTCTCGAGCGCGGTCACCAACGCGACCACCGCCTTCGACGCGATCGCCGGCCAGAACGAAAACTTCGACGCGACGCTGCGCGAGCTGCCGCCGGTGCTGCGCCAGTCGAACACCACCTTCGTCAACCTCCGCGCCGCCCTCGACGACCTCGAACCGCTGGTCGAAACGGCGAAGCCGGCGACGAAGGACCTGGCCCCGTTCCTCGCCGAACTGCGGCCCGTCTTCCAGAAGCTCGTCCCCTTCACCCACAACCTGCGGCTGGTCGTCTCGCGGCCGGGCAAGGGCAACGACGCCGCCGACCTGCTGGCGACGCTGCCGAAGGTGCAGCAGCTCGCCTCGAACGCCTTCCCGCACTCCGAACAGGCGATCGAAGACTTCCAGCCGAACCTCAACTTCATCCGCGCCTACACCCCCGATTTCTTCAATGCGCTCGCCAAGCTCGGGCAGGTCGCCGGCTACTACGACGGCAACGGGCACTACGTGCGGGCGGTGACCGGCGGGCAGAACCTCTTCCGCTACGACGCCGGTAGCTCCGAACTCAAGCCGATCTACAAAGCCGAACAGTTCAAGCCGTTCGAAGAAATCGCACCTCCCCACACTCCCCGCCGCTGTCCCGGCGGAGCTACCCAGCCGGCCGCCGACGGCTCCAGCCCCTGGGTGGGCGGCGCCAGCGTCGACTCCTCTGAATGCAATCCGGCCGACGTGCCCCCCGGACCATGATCAAGCGCTTGCTACTCGCGGCGGCAGTGGTGGCGGCGGTCGTCCTCGTCGTCCTGCTGATCGCCGCCGGCGACGACTCGAGCGACGGCTACCGGGTGCGAGCGGTCTTCGACAACGGCGGCTTCATGGTCAAGGGCGAGCAGGTGCGGGTCGCCGGCGCCAACGTCGGCACGATCGAATCGGTTGACGTGACGATGCCGGACGACATCGTCGCCTACAAAGACGGCAAGGCGGTGAAGAAGGCCGGCAAGGCGGTGATCGTCATGGACATCACCGACCCCGGTTTCCAGGACTTCCGCCAGGACGCCACCTGCCTGATCCGGCCCCAGTCGCTGATCGGCGAGAAGTTCGTCGACTGCCGGACGACGCTGCCCCGCGCTCCGGGCAGCGAGCCGCCGCCGCCGCTGAAGCAGATCCCCGACGGGGAGAACGGCGAAGGGCAGTACCTGCTGCCGCTCGGCAACAACGGCACCAGCGTCGACCCCGACCTGATCAACGACATCCAGACCCTGCCCTACGCGCAGCGCTTCCGCCTCATCTTCAACGAACTCGGCGCCGGTCTCGCCGGCCGCGGCGAAGACATCGAGGTCCTGGTCAAGCGCGCCAACCCGGTCCTGCGCGACGTCGACCGCTTCTTCGGGATCCTCTCCGCCCAGCGCAAGCAGCTTGCCCAGCTGGCGAGCAACTCGGAGGAAATCCTCGGGCCGCTCTCGCGCGAGCGCGCCCACGTCGGCGGCTTCCTCACCAACGCCGGCGCCGCCGCTGAGGCGAGCTCGGAAAAGGGCCCCGAACTGGAAGAGGCGCTGCGGAAATTCCCTACTTTCCTGCGCGAATTCCGCAAGACGATGGTCAGTCTCAAGACCTTCTCCGACGCGGGCGCGCCGCTGTTCGAAGACTTCGGCACCGCCGCCCCCTCGCTGACCGACGCGACGAGGACGCTGACGCCGTTCTCCGAAGCGCTGACGGTCTCGCTGAAGAGTCTCGGCAACGCCGGCGAAGCCTCCGGCCCTTACTTCGCCGAAGCCGACCCGGTCGTGCGCAAGGCCGCGGTCCTGGCGAAGTCCGGCGTGGTGCCGACCAGCGAACTGGCGAAGCTGCTGGTGGACCTGAGGAAAACGGGTGGCTGGGACGGCCTTACCCAACTGATCTACAACAGCACCGCGGCCCTGAACGGCTTCGATAAATACGGGCACTTCGGGCGCACCCGAGTGACCTTGTCCACCTGTCTCGAATACATCACCGACCCGAGGGGCTACTCCGGCTGCGTCGCCAACTTCAACGGCCCCCAGGCGAGCGCGTCGGCAAGCACCAGCCCAATGGCGCTCTTCAGCCTCCTCCAGCAAGGGCTTGAAGAACGGACGGGGGGGACCGGAGTGGAACCGGGTCCCGCGATCGGCGTCGGCCAGAGCGACAGCACCGCGCCGCAAGAAGGCGAAGACGAAGCAGCGGAAGAACAAGGCGAAGCCGGAGTCTCCGAAGCCGCTGAAACCGGAAGCGGGACCAAACCGCTCCTCGACTACCTCCTGGGCCCATGAGGAACCGCAGCGGACTCAGCGGCGTCGCCAGCAACCCGATCCTGGTCGGGGCGGTCACCGTGCTCGTCGTCATCGTCGCGGTCTTCTTGGCATACAACGCCAACAACGGCTTACCGTTTGTGTCCACCTACAACCTCAAGGCGCGCGTCCCCAACGCCGACGCGCTGGTCAAAGGCAACGAGGTTCGGATCGGCGGCGTCCGCGTCGGCGTCGTCAAGAAGGTCGTGCCGGTGAATCTCGGCGACGGCAAGGTGGCGGCCGAACTCTCGCTCAGCCTCGACAAGAGCGCCGAACCGCTGCCGGTCGACTCGACGATCACGGTGCGGCCGAAGTCGGCGCTCGGGCTGAAGTTCCTCCAGGTCACCCCCGGCGACTCGAAGAAGGGGTTCGAGGCGGGCGAAACGATCCCGGTCACCGCCAGCCATCCCGAACCGGTCGACATCGATCAGTTCTTCGACATGTTCGACGAACCGACCAGGAAGGCGATCCGGCAGAACCTGGCCGGCTTCGGCAACGCGCTGGCCGGGCGCGGCCCGCAGCTGAACGAAGCCTTCGGCGCCCTGCGCCGCGCTGTCGAAAGCGGCCAGCCGGCTCTGCGCAAGATCGTCGAACCGAGCTCCAACTTCGCCGGCTTCTGGCGCTCGCTCGAGGCGCTCTCGGCGACGGTGGCACCGGTGGCGGAGACCCAGGCCAGCATGTTCGCCGCCCTCGACAACACCTTCGCCGCCTTCGCCCGCGTCTCTCGTCCCTACATCCAGGAAACGATCGAAAAGAGCCCGCCGACGCTCGACGAGGTCAACGCCGACCTGCCGGCGATCCGGCCCTTCCTGGTCGACTCGGCCCGGTTCTTCACCGCTCTGCGCCCGGGCGTGAAAGCGCTGGCGAAGACCTCGCCGGTGATCGCCGAATCGCTGCACGCCGGCATCCCCGTGCTCAACGCCTCACCGGTCCTCAACGACCAGCTGCAGCCGACGGCCGAAGCGCTGGTCGACTTCCAGGAAGCGCCGGGGACGATGACCGGCCTCGAACTCCTCACCGACACTAATCGGGTGTTAAAGCCCGCGATCACCTACATCGCGCCAAGCCAGACGGTCTGCAACTACTGGTCACTGACCTTCCGAGAGCTATCCAGCGCCGCCAGCGAAGGGAACAGCAACGGCCACTGGCTCCAGCTCATCTCCTACGGACCCCCCGAGGGACCGAATAGCGAGAGCAGCTTCGCCAGCGCCCCCGCGGACGAGGCGGGCGACCGCGAAAATCACCTCCACTACAACCCGTATCCCCAGACCGCCGCGCCCGGTCAGAAGGATGTCTGTGAAGCGGGCAACGAGAAATATGTCCCCGGCGAGACCGTGATCGGTCATGCGTCCGAGCTCTGGGGAACCGACACCCGCGGGCAGGCCGAAAAATGAGCCGACTACCGGAGCGAGACAGACGCGCGGCGGCCTCCAAGAGCGGACGCTTCGGCTGGCGACCTAGCAACGTGACGATCGCGATCGTCTTCATCCTCATCTTCACGATCGGCCCCTACCTGGCCTTCACCAAACACGTGCCGTTCACCAGCCACGGCTACGAAGTCAAGGCGACCTTCTCCAACTCGGCCAACATCGCCACCAACTCGCCGGTGCGGATCGCCGGGGTCGATGTCGGCAAAGTCATCTCGACCAGCCGTGACGGCGACAATACCACCGTCAGCTTCACCGTCGACGGCTCCGGGCGGCCGATCCACGACGACGCCTTCGCCGCGATCCGGCCGCGGATCTTCCTCGAGGGCAACTTCTTCGTCGAACTCGACCCCGGCAGCCCGAGCGCGCCGGAGCTGGACAGCGGCGGCACGATCCCGGTCAGCCGCACCTCGACCGCGGTCCAGATCGATGAAATCCTCAGCGCCCTGCAGTCGCCCGTCCGCGCCGACCTCGGCCGCCTGCTCGAGGGCTACGGCAAGGCGCTGACCAACGAACCGACGGCCGCCGAAGACGCGACTCAGCTGCCGGAGGTGAAAGGGCGGAGCGGGGCCGAATCCCTCAACGACGCCTTCAAGTACGGCGGCGACGCCGGCCGCTACAGCGCCCAGGTCGCCGACGCCCTGCTGGGGACGCAGCAGCGCGACCTGGCGAAGCTGGTCGCTAGCTCGGGCCGGGCCTTCGGCGCCCTCTCCAGCCGCCAGCAGGACCTGCAGGGGCTGATCGAGAACTTCGACATCTTCACCGGCGCGCTGGCCAACCAGTCGACCAACCTCTCGGCGACGGTGCGGTTGCTGGCCCCGACCCTGCGCATCACCCACGCCTCCCTGGTCAGCCTCAACCGCACGCTGCCGCCGCTGCGCACCTACGCGATCGAGCTGCGTCCCGCGGTGGCCGAGCTGCCGGGCCTGATCAGCGCCTCGAAACCGTGGCTCGCCCAGGTCCGCCCGCTGCTCTCCGGCAAAGAGGCCGGCGGTGCCGTGAAGCTGCTGCAGGAATCGACTCCGGGCCTGGCCGGGGCGGCTCTGGCCGGCAAGAAGATCACGCTGCCGCAGCTCAACCAGCTCAGCCTCTGCACCAGCAAGGTGATGGTCCCGACCGGCGACCAGGTGATCAACGACCGCTTCAGCACCGGCGGGCCCAACTACCGGGAGTTCCTCTACAACCTCGTCAACTTCGCGGGGATGGCGCAGAACTTCGACGGGAATGGCCCCTACGCGCGGGCGCAGATCGGCGGCGGGTCGGTCTTGGTCGGCGAACCGAACCCGAAAGGGAACAAAGACACCCTCAGCGACAAAATCAACTACGCCCATACGATCGAAGACCCGATCGGAACGCAGCCGTTGCCGGGTAAGAAACCGCCGCTGAAGCCAGAAGTGCGGTGCTACACGAACCCCGTGCCTGACGTCAACGGCCCGCTCGGGCAGGTCGGGCCCGCCTCTCCCTCCGTGGCCGGAGTTAATCCATGACCGAGCCGACGAGGAAGACGAACCGCTTCACCCACTTCCGTGCCTGGCTGTCACGGCAGGCACGCGGGCGCCGCAAGGACACGATCGCGATCGTCGTCCTCGCCCTCGCCGGGATCGTGATGATGCTCGGGATCTTCACCCAGCAGAAAGCCTCGCTGCCGGCCTGGCTGCCGTTCGTAGGCGAAGAATTCGAACACATCTCCGCCCAGTTCTCGACCGCGCAGGCGGTGACGCCGGGACAGGGCCAGGCGGTCGACGTCGCCGGGATCCAGATCGGCAAGGTCACCTCCGTCGACCTCGAGAACGGCCACGCGGTCGTCGGCATGGACATCGAGCCGCAGTACATGAAGCTGATCCACCCGGATGCCAGCTTTCTGCTGCGACCGAAAACGAACCTCAACGACATGATCGTCGAGATCGAACCCGGAACCGAAAAGGGGCAGGTCGAAGACGGCGCCGAATTCACCCTCGCCCAGACCGAACCGAACACCAACCTCGACGCCTTCCTCAACACCCTCGACGCCGACACCCGCCAGTACATCCAGCTGCTGGTCGCCGGCGGGGCGCAGGGGATCGGCGGGCGCGGCAAGCAGCTCGGCAACGCTCTGCGCCGCTTCGGCCCCTTCGTCCACTACACGGCGAAGCTGAACAAAGCGGTGGCCGCCCGGCACGTCGCCCTCTCGCGGGTGATCCACGACTTCAACCTGCTGACCACCGAACTGGCGCGGCGCGAAGACTCGGTCAAGCGCTTCGTCACCTCCTCGAAAGCCGCGCTCGGCAACTTCGCCAACCAGCAGGAATCGGTGCAGGAGGCCTTCCGCGAATTCCCCGCCTCGCTGGAAGCCGCGAAAGCCGGTCTCGCCAGCTCCAACCGCTTCTCGCAGGTCGCCTACCCGAGCCTCGTCAAGCTGATCCCGCAGGCGCAGGCGCTGACCCCCGCCTTCCGGGCGACCGAGAAGCTGTTCGCCGAAACCACGGCGCCGATCCGCGACCAGATCCGCCCCTTCACCCGCGAAGTGCGCCCGCTGTTGACGGCCAGCGCCGAAGCCGCCGAACCGTTCGAAAAGACCGTTCGCAACTTCGGCAACTCGCTGACCGGCTTCAACTCCTTCCTCAATGAGCTCACCTACCAGCCGAAAGGGCCGGGGGAGAGCTACCTCTTCTACCTGCCGTGGGCAAATCACAACTTCAATGCGGCTTTCAACCTCCAAGACGCCGGGGGACCGCTACTGCGCAGCTTGACCCTGATCTCCTGCACGGGAGCAAGCCTGGGCTACGGGTTTGTGAAGGAAGTGACGCTCAAAGGGAAGCCCTATCTCCAGACGCTGCTCGAAACGATCGCGCTGCCTCGCGCCGAAGAAATCCCGGTCTCCTTCCCGACGCCGAAAAACAGCGGCCACTGTGAATACACGGAAAACCTGAGCCGATGAGCAAGCGCGCCCCCAGCACCACCCAGCTCCTCGTCATCACCGGCTTCGCGCTGTCCTGCTTCGGGATCCTGCTCTTCCTCTGGGTTACCTTCGGCGGGCCGACCCCCTTCCGTGCCAAGACCTACGAGGTCAAGATCCCCTTCAACGAGGCGACGCAGCTGGCCGAACAGTCCGACGTCCGCATCTCCGGCGTCAACGTCGGCAAAGTCCAGAGCATCGAGCTGGCGCCGAACGGAAGGCAGGCGCTGGCGACGGCGGCGATCGACGACCGCTACGCGCCGCTGCCCGAGTCGACGAGGGCGATCCTGCGGACGAAGACGCTGCTCGGCGAGACCTACATCGAACTTACCCCCGGCTCGCGCGAGGGGGCAGAACTGGCCGACGGCGGCACCCTGCCCGAGGCCAACGTCGCCGAATCGGTCCAGCTCGACGAGATCTTCCGCACCTTCAACGCCCGCACCCGCGCCGCCTTCCAGGAATGGATGCAGGAATCGGCGGTCGCGATCAACGGGCAGGGCCAGAGCCTCTCCTACGCGCTCGGCAGCCTCGAACCGACCTTCACCGAACTCGACAAGCTCTTCCGCGTCCTCGACAGCCAGCGGCTCGCGGTCGGGCAGCTCTTCCGCAACGGGGCCACCACCTTCCAGTCGCTGCGGGGGCAGAACGGGGAGCTGGCGAACCTGATCCGCAGCTCGGACGCCGTCTTCTCGACCACGGCCCGGCGCAACCGTGACATCGAAGCCCTCTTCCGCGCCTTCCCGACCTTCCTCGACGAGTCGCGGCTGACTTTCAGCCGCCTCAAAGGCTTCTCGGTCAAGGCCGATCCGTTGATGAAGCAGCTGGTGCCGGCGGCCGAACAGCTCTCGCCGACGCTGATCTCGCTCTCGAAGCTGGCGCCGGAATCGAAGGCCCTCTTCGAAGGCCTGGGCCCGGTGATCAAGCGGGCCCCGACCGGCTTCGCCGCCTTGCGCAAGCTCTTCCGCGACGAATTCCCGCCGCTCCTGCGGGCGATCGATCCGTTTGTCCGCAATCTCAACCCGATTCTGGTCGGGCTCAAGATCTATAGCCCGGAGCTCACCGCGTTCTTCGGGAATGTTGCAGCCACGTTCAACGGGACCCTTACCACCGAAGAAGAAACTGAGGAACCCCCTCATTACCTCCGCGCGCTCGGTCCCATGACGCCGGAAACGATCAGTTCCTATCCACGTCGTCTCACGATTAACCGAAACAGCGCCTATAGCCCCCCGAAATGGGCGGAAAAGCTCGTAGCCGGCCTGCCCAGCTTCGATACCCGCCAGTGCACCACGGGCATCACTGCCCGCCTCAACCCGGGAGCAGCAGCCAACAAAGCCTTCCAAGAAAGAGCGGTGGCCACCGAAAAGGCCTCGCAGGCCGATAACGCCAAAATACTCTTCGAACGGATCCAGACTTACGCGTTCGCCGGGAAGGCCAGCACCTCTGAAATCGCCGCGCCTCCCTGCAAGCAGCAGGCCCCGTTCGACCCGATCTACGGCAGCGGGCCGGCGACCCAGTACCAGCACACCTTCGAACAGCCGCGGCCGTAGGGCGCACCGGGCCGGCGCGCCCTACGGCGACTACGCCCGCTCGTAGCGCAGCAGCGAGATGCCGTCGCCGACCGTCTTCGCCTCGGCCAGCCGCAGCCGGTGCTTGGCCTCGCCCTCGGGGAAGAGGCGCTTGCCCTGCCCGAGGAGGACCGGGAAGACCATCAGGCGCAGCTCGTCGACGAGGTCGGCTTCGATCAGCGACTTGACCAGGGTGGCGCTGCCGGCGACGAGGATGACGCCGTCGACCTCCTCCTTCAGGGTGGCGACGGACTCGGCGGGGTCGCCGCTGAGGATCGTCGTGTTCTGCCAGTCGGCCCGCTCGAGCGAGGAGGAGACGACGTACTTCGGCATCTCGTTCATCTTCGTCGCGAAGCCGGCCTCGTCTTCCATCTTCGGCCAGGCGGCGGCGAAGCCCTCGTAGGTGACCCGGCCGAGCAGCTGCGCATCGGCCTCCTGCAGCTCCTCGAGCTTGAACTTGTCCCCCTCCTCGCCGCGCTCGATCTCGAACGTCCAGCCCCCGTGGCGGTAGTCCTCCGCGCCCCCCGGGTCCTCGACCACCCCGTCCAGCGAGATGAACTCGGTAACGACGATCTTCCCCATGGTGCTCCTCCTTGGTTCGCGGGCCCGGTCTTTCCGTGCCCTTCTACACCTAAAGACGAACGAGAGGGGGAAAACTCATCGCCGCTCGCGCCTTGGGTGGTCATGCCAAGGCGCAAACTCAGGAAAGGCCGGATGCTCTCCGCTCGCGAGCCGGAATGGGAGCCGCTGCTCAACTTCGCCCCGGACCACGTCGTCGACTTCATGTGGATGTACGCGGTCGTGCTGACCGACGGGACGAGGTTGCAGGCCTACAAGCACTACTGGACGCGGAACTATCTGCACCTTGACGACGAAGGGCGAGCCTTCGTCTACGTCGGAAAGCAGCGGTATGAGGAGGTGAACCCGCCCTGGCTGCTCCGATGCGTGCTTCAAGAGGAGCTAGAGCACCGCTATAGTGTCAGACAAAATGTTTGGCCAGATGAACCGATCATCACGGTGATCCACGCGATGAACCTCAGGAGCAAGTATCTGGAGCTATACGAGGAGGCCAGGGAATGGCGAAGGTGAGAAAGTCGAAGGTGGTAGACGACAAAGATTTCGGAGTGACCCACGGGGGGACGGTGATCACTGAGGAGCTCGCCGAAAAGTGGGCCGAGGAATTCGAGCGGAATCCGCCTGACCCGTCTGAGTTTGAGCGCCGCTACGTCGGGCGGCCTTCCCTAAGCGAGGCAGGTCGCTCGCCTCGGGTCAGCTTCCGTGTCCCGATGGACCTCTACAAAGCCGCCTGGAAACGGGCCGACGATGAGGGCCGTTCGCTCAGCAGCCTCGCCCGCGAGGCGCTGGAGCGCTACCTCGAGTCGTAGCGGCTGCGGCTGATCGGCGGTACCGTTGGTGACCATGGAGACGGATGCTGCGCTCGAGGCTGTGTTCATGCCGGTGCGGCCGGCCAGCACTTTCGAGGAGACGGTGGAGCGGTTGGGGAGCGCGATCCGGCTTGGGTTGCTGGCTCCCGGCAGCAAGCTGCCGCCGGAGCGGGAGCTGGCGCGGCGGCTGAAGATCTCGCGCTCGACCCTGCGGCAGGCGCTGACGGCGCTGGTCCAGAGCGGGCACCTGGTGGCGCAGCGGGGGCGGACCGGGGGAACGTTCGTCGCCGCGGAGCCACCGCTCTCCGAGCAGGCGGGGGAGCCGCTGGACCAGGGGGCCTGGGCGGTGCTCGACTACCGGGTGGCGATCGAGTCCGGGGCGGCGATGCTGGCGGCCGAGCGCGGCACCGAGGCGCAGTTCGACCGGCTCGACGAGCTGGTGGCGAAGATGGACGACGAGCTGGAGAACTTCGAGGAGTACAGGCGCACCGACATCCGCTTCCACATCGGGATCGCCGAGGCGGCGCAGTCGCCGCGGCTGCTGAGCGCGATGACCGACGTCGAGGCGCAGATGAGCGACCTGATCGCGCTGATCGCCCACCCGCCGGAGGTTCTCGCGATCTCCAACGAGCAGCACGGCCGCCTGGTCTCGGCGCTGCGCAAGGGCGACGGCTCCCGCGCGGTGCGACAGATGCGCGAGCACACCGAGGGCACCGAGCACATCCTCGCCGGCCTGCTGCCGGCACCGCTGCGGCTCGCGTCGGCGCCCGCCTAAGCGCGGACGCGCTCGCCCTTGGGGTCGAAGAGCGGCTCGGTCGCGACCTCGCCCTCGACCCAGCGGCCGAAGATCTCGACCTCGACGGGCGTGCCAGGCTCGGCTTGGGACGGCGGCAGGTAGGCGTAGGCGATCGAGCGCTCGACCGTGTAGCCGTAGCCGCCGGTGGTGACGCGGCCGGCGATCTCGCCGCCGACCCGGACCGGCTCGTTGCCCAGCGCGATCGAGCGTGGGTCGGTGAGGGTCAGGCAGCAGAGGCGCGATTGCGGTCCCGGTTCCTTTGCCGCGGCCACCGCGTCGCGGCCGACGAAATCGGCGTCCTTGTCGAGCTTGACGCAGAAGCCGACGCCGCCTTCGTAAGGGGTCTCATCGGGAGTGATGTCGGCGCCCCAGACGCGGTAGCCCTTCTCGAGTCGGAGGCTGTCGATCGCCCGATAGCCGCCGGCGACGATGCCGTGCGGCCGGCCCGCCTCCCAGAGCGCCCCCCACAGCCCGAGCCCGTACTCGGTCGGGCAGTAGATCTCCCAGCCGAGCTCCCCGACGTAGGTCACCCGCAGCATCCGCACCGGTACGTTGCCGACCGTCGTCTCTCGCACCGACATGTACGGGAAGGCGTCGTTGCCGAGGTCCTGCGGGGTCAGCGCCTGTAGGACCTCACGCGTTCGCGGCCCCCAGATCCCGAAGCAGGCCCACTGCGAGGTGACGTCGTGGATCCGCACCCCACCGTCATCGGGCAGGTGGCGGCGCATCCACTCGCGGTCGTGGTTGCCGAAGGCGGTGCCGGTGACGATCGAGAAACGCTCCTCGGCGAGGCGGGCGACGGTGAAGTCGCACTCGATCCCGCCGCGCTGGTTCAGCATCTGCGTGTAGGTGATCTGGCCGACGCCGCGGGCGACCCGGTTGTCGCAGAGGCCTTCGAGAAAGGCGGCCGCGCCCACCCCCTCGATCTCGAGCTTGGCGAAGGAGCTCTCGTCGAAAAGGGCGACCGCCTCGCGGGCGGCGCGGTGCTCGGCGCCGATCGCCGGCGACCAGTGCCGGCCGGCCCAGCCGCGCGGGCGCAGTGACTCGTCGCCGTCACCGGCGTTCGACTCGTACCAGTTGACTCGCTCCCAGCCGGATTTCTCCCCGAAGGCCGCCTTGTGCTCGCGGTGCCAGAGGTTGGCCGACGAGACCCGCAGAGGCCGCCCCGCCTGCCGCTCGTGGTGTGGGTAGCGGATGTCGTAGTAGGTCTCGTAGGTCTCCCTGATCCGCGCGTGGGTGTAGGCGGGGGAGCGGTACTGGGCGCCGAAGCGGCGGATGTCCATGTGCCAGAGGTCGAGGCTCGGCTCGCCCTCGGCGATCCACTCGGCGACGACTTTGCCGATCCCGCCGGCGCCGGCGAGGCCGTGGGCGCAGAAGCCGGCGCAGACGAAGAAGCCGCCGACCTCGGTCTCGCCGAGGCAGAACTCGTTGTCGGGGGTGAACGCCTCCGGTCCGTTGATCAGCTTGGTGACGGTGATCTGGTCCATCGCCGGGACCCGCCGCTTCGAGTTCTCGGTGATCTCCTCGAACCGCTCCCAATCCTCTTCGAGCAGGCGCCCGTTGAAGTCGGCCGGGATCGCCTCGACCCGGCTCGGCCCGCCGGGGAGGAACGCGGGCTCGCTCTGCCGCTCGTAGCCGCCCATCACCAGACCGTCCCCGTCCTCGCGGTAGTAGACGAGCAGGTCAGGGTCGCGCAGGGTGGGGAGGTGGCCGCGAGTGCTCCCTCCTTTTGCGTCGCTATCCGGGGCAAAGGAAGTGAGCGCCTCGCGCGCCTCGCGGACGGCGTCGAGCGGTTGGGTGACGAGGTACTGGTGGGACATCGGGATCAGCGGCACGCGGACGCCGGCCAAGCGGGCGATCTCGGCCGCGTACATGCCGCCGGCGTCGACCACGACCTCGGCCTCGACGTCGCCCTTGTCGGTCCGCACGCAGCGGACGCGGCCGTCGCGCACCTCGATCCCGGTCACCCGCGTGTTGGTGAAGATCCGGCAGCCGCCCTGGCGGGCGCCGTCGGCGAGCGCGTAGGTCAGCTGCGCCGGGTCGATGTAGCCGTCGGTCGGCAGCCAGGCGGCGCCGAGGACGCCGTCGGTCGACATCAGCGGGAACAGCTCTTTTGCCTCCTCGGCCGAGATCAGCTCCAGCGGCAACCCGAAGGTCTTCGCCCAGCCGGCCTGGCGGCGCAGCTCCTCCATCCGCTCTTCGCTGGAGGCGAGACGGATGCCGCCGCACTCGACCCAGCCGGGATCGAACTCGGACTCGTCCTTGAGCCGCCGGTAGAGCTCGACCGAGTGCATCATCATCTTCGTCAGCGAGACCGAGCCGCGCAGCTGGCCGACCAGGCCGGCGCTGTGGAAGGTCGAGCCGCTGGTCAGCTGCGAGCGCTCCAGCAGGACGACGTCGTCCCAGCCGAGTTTGGCCAGGTGGTAGGCGAGCGAGGTGCCGCCGACGCCGCCGCCGACGATGACGCAGCGGGCGCGGTCGGGCAGCTCAGCCCGCGGCACCTGTCGCCTCTTCCAGCAGCTGCTCCAGGCGGCCCTCGGAGCCGAGGTCCCGCATGCGGTCGAAGTGCTGCTCGCAGTAGCCGCCGAAGTCGAACTCGATGTCGGAGATCGTGCTCTGCACCGCTCCCCACATCGCCTCGCGGAAGTCGGACATGAAGCGCATCAGCCGCAGCGAGGCGAGCCGCCGCTCGCTGGCGGGCGCTTCGAAGTAGGCGGCCAGGAGCGCCGCCTCGCCCTCGGCGTCGAGCTCGTTGTTGACGGCGAAGTTGCCGAGGTCGAAGTAACGGTCGCCCATCCCCGCGTACTCCCAGTCGACGATCCGGATGCCCCGCGGGGTGCGGATGAAGTTGGCGGCGAGGAGGTCGTCGTGGCAGGGGACGGGCTCGTGCTCGGGGCCGACCAGGGCCGTCTCGATCCGGTGCGCCGCCGTCGCGGCCCACTCGTAGGAGCTGGGGACGGTGGCGCCGCGAGCGGCGATCCGCTCCGCGTAGGCCTCGACCACCCGGAAGCTGGAGAACGCCACCGGCAGCCGCTCTTCGCAGGCGTGCAGCGTCCGCAGCGCCGCCGCCACCTCGGCGATCGCCGCCGGCTCGCGCAGCTCACCGGCGCTGATCGGCTCGCCGACCACGAACCGGGTCACCAGGCAGGGCGGGTCGTCGAGCATCGCCACGACTTCGGGCCCGATCCCGGCGCCGGACGCCAGCTCCCCCGCCGCCCGCTCGGCCCCGCGGTCGATCCCCAGCAGGTCGGTGTCCTTCCCGGGCAGCCGCACGACCACGTCCTCGCCCGCGAACCGCACCTTGTAGTTGCGGTTGGTGATCCCGCCCTCGAGCGGGACCGGGTCGCCTTCGGGTTCGCCGAGACGGGCTGCGATCGGTCCCAGGGTGTCGGCTAGAGAGGCCATCGAGGCGGGTAGATGATTCTGCACCTGCCCATTGACAGGGGTCAAGCCCGGACTTAGGCTCGCGGCGAGCCATAGGTCGGCTCGACAAACCTTTTATCTCATAAGAGTTGGGAACTCGGGAAGGGAGAGGTTGATGGAGAGCAGCGCGCCGGCACAAAGTCACGACGAAAAACGCCTCGCGGAACTCGGCTACAAACAGTCGCTGAACAGGGCGTGGAGTGGGTTCTCCAACTTCGCGATCTCGTTCACGATCATCTCGATCCTCGCCGGCTGCTTCACGACCTACGGGCAGGCCTGGAACAACGGCGGCCCGATCGCGATCTCGATCGGCTGGCCGCTGATCTCGATCCCGATCCTGATCATCGGCTTCTGCATGGCCGAGCTGGTCTCTGCCTATCCGACCGCGGGCGGGATTTACTGGTGGTCGGGGCGCCTCGGCGGGCCGGCCTGGGCCTGGTTCACCGGCTGGTTCAACCTGATCGGCCTGGTGGCGGTGTTGGCCTCGGTCGACTACGCCTGCGCGACCTTCCTCAACGTCATCCTCGGTCTCTACGAAGTGAACCTGCTCGGGGTCAACTTCGGTGACGAAGTCCACATCCTCGCCGAGACGTTCCTGCTCTTCGTGCTGATCCTGATAGTGCACACGATCGTCAACATCCGCCGCACCCACATGCTCTCGCTGGTCAACAGCGTCTCGGTCTGGTGGCACGTGCTCGGGGTCGCCGCGATCGTCATCGTCCTCATTGTCGTCCCCGACGGCCACCAGAGCTTCAGCTTCGTCTTCGGCCACCGGATCAACAACAGTGGCTTCAGCGACGGGATGTACTGGTTCTACGTGCTGCCGCTCGGGTTCCTGCTGACCCAGTACACGATCACCGGCTTCGACGCCTCCGCTCACATCTCCGAGGAGACGCACGGCGCGGCGGAGACGGCGGCAAAGGGCGTCTGGCGCTCGATCTTCTACTCGGCCCTGATCGGCTGGATAGTTCTCTTGGCGATCACCTTCGCGGTGACCAACGTCGACGGCGCCAACGAAGCGCTCGGCTTCGCGCCGACTCTGCTGACCGAAGCGCTGGGGACCGGATGGGGCAAGTTCGTCCTCATCATCTCCGTCGTCGGCCAGCTCTTCTGCGGCGCCGCCTGCCTGACCAGCGCCTCGCGCATGTGTTACGCGTTCTCGCGCGACAAAGGCTTCGGCGACCGCGTCTCGGCGAAAATCTCCACTGTCAACTCCGAGCGGGTCCCGGTCTACGCCGTGCTGGCAATGGCCACGGCGGCGCTGATCATCACCCTGCCGGCGCTGAAGGGAAACGGGGAAAACGTGCCCTTCGCCTTCTTCGCGGTCGTCTCGATCGCCGTCATCGGCCTCTACATCGCCTACGTGATCCCGATCTTCCTGCGCTGGCGGATGGGCGACGACTTCGAGCCCGGCCCTTGGAACAACGGCCGCAAGTACAAGTGGATGAACAGCTTCGCGACCTTCTGGGTGGCCCTGATCACGGTCATCTTCTGCCTCCCGTTCACGCCGCTGGCGGTGCCGTGGAACGACGAATTCACCTGGGAGTCGTTCAACTACGCGCCGCTAACCGTGGGCGTCGTGATCCTGCTGGCGGCGATCGCCTGGTTCGCCAGCGCCCGCAAGCACTTCACCGGGCAGGTGCGGGAGATCGAAATCGAGGAAGCGCTCGGGCCCGAGCCCGAGGTCGGTCCCGCCCGGCCGTGAGCGGTCCGCCGACGATCCACTCGGCGTAACGTTTCCGTCATGACCGTCGAGGAGCTGAAGCAGGCGGTCGCGGACGGCACGGTCGACACCGTGCTGCTCGCGATCGCCGACATGGAGGGCCGCCTGCAGGGCAAGCGGCTGACGGCATCGCACTTCCTCGGCGACGTGCTCGAGCACGGGGCCGAGGGCTGCAACTACCTGCTCGCGGTCGACGTCGACATGGAAACCGTCGGCGGCTACGCGATGAGCTCCTGGGACACCGGCTACGGCGACTTCGAGATGGTCCCCGACCTGGAGACCCTGCGGCTGGTCCCGTGGCTGCCGGCGACGGCGATGGTGATGGCCGACCTGCAGTGGCACGACGGCCGCGAAGTCGTCGCCTCGCCGCGGCAGATCCTGCGCCGCCAGCTGGCGCGATTGGAAGAGCGGGGGATGAGCGCGAATGCCGCCACCGAGCTCGAGTTCATCGTCTTCCGCAACACCTACGAGGAAGCCTGGAAGAAGGGCTTTCACGAGCTCGAGCCGGCCAACCTCTACAACATCGACTATTCGCTGCTGGGGACGGCGCGGGTCGAGCCGCTGATCCGGCGGATCCGCAACGAGATGGCGGGGGCGGGGATGGAGGTGGAGAACTCGAAGGGCGAGTGCAACCTCGGCCAGCACGAGATCAACTTCCGCTACGACGGCGCCCTGCGCAGCGCCGACAACCACGTCATCTACAAGAACGGCGCCAAGGAGATCGCCTCCCAGGAGGAGTACTCGATCACCTTCATGGCGAAGTTCAACCAGCGCGAGGGCAACTCCTGCCACATCCACTGCTCGCTGGCGAACGAGGACGGGTCGAACGCGTTTGCCGCCGACCAGTCGCTGTTCGAGCAGTTCGTCGCCGGTCAGCTCGCCTGCATGGACGAGCTGACCCTGCTCTACGCGCCGCACGTCAACTCCTACAAACGCTTCGCCAAAGGCTCCTTCGCGCCGACCGCGATCGCCTGGGGGCGGGACAACCGCACCTGCTCGCTGCGGGTGGTCGGGGAGGGCGAGGGGCTGCGGGTGGAGAACCGGCTGCCGGGCGCCGACGTCAACCCGTACCTGGCGCTGAGCGCGATGATCGCCGCCGGCCTGCACGGAATCGACGAGGGGCTGGCGCTGGAGCCGGCCTTCGAGGGCAACGCGTACGAGTCCGACAAGCCGCGGGTGCCGTCGAACATCTACGACGCCCGCGACGGCTTCGCCGCCAGCAAGGTGGCCGCCGAGGCCTTCGGCGACGAGGTCGTCGAGCACTACCTGAACCGGGCCAACGTCGAGATCGAGGCCTTCGAGGCGGCCGTCACCGACTGGGAGCGCTACCGGGGTTTCGAGCGGCTGTGACCGAAACTGAGGGCAGCGAGGCTTCCCCTTCGCCGACGATCGGCATCTGCGCCGCCGTCGAGCGGGTGTCGTGGGGGGTCTGGGACAGCTACGAGGTGACGCTGGTGCCGCGCGCCTACGTCCGCTGCGTGCAGAAGGCGGGCGGGATCGCGATCGTGCTGCCGCCCGACGAGGTCGCGGTCGCCGACCCCGACGTCCTCCTCGACCGCGTCGACGCGCTGATGCTGGCCGGCGGCGCCGACCTCGACCCGGCGAGCTACGGGGCCGAGCCGCATCCGGAGACGAAGGGCACCTGGCCCGACCGCGACCGCTTCGAGCTGGCGCTGGCGCGGCGGGCGCTGGAGCGCGACCTGCCGGTGCTGGGGATCTGCCGCGGCATGCAGCTGCTGAACGTGGCGCTGGGCGGGACGCTGGTCCAGCACCTGCCCGAGAGCCTGGGGACGGAGACGCATCGCACCGTGGCCGGGACCTTCAGCAAGCACCACATCCGCCTGGACCCCGAGTCGCTGGCCTGCACGGCGGCGGGGGTCGAGGCCTTCGTCGTCTGGTCCCACCACCACCAGGGCGTCGAGAAGCTCGGCGAGGGGCTGAAGGTGACGGGATGGTCGGCCGAGGACGACCTCCCCGAGGCGATCGAGCTCCCCGGCAACCGCTTCGCCCTCGGCGTCATCTGGCATCCCGAGGAGGACGAGAACTCGAAGGTGATCTCAGCGCTGGTCGAGGCGGCAAGGGTGGCGGTGGCGCGATGAGCGCGATCGAGGTGATCGAGCCGGCTACCGAGGAGGTGATGGCGGAGGTGCCGCGGGGCGGGGTGGAGGAGGTCGACGCGGCGGTGGCGCGGGCGAAGGGCGCGTTCCCGGGTTGGCGGGCGGTGGCGCCGGCCGACCGGGCGAAGCTGCTGCGCGATCTGGCCGACGCGATCGAGGCGCGGCTGGAGGAGCTGGCGCGGCTGGAGGCCCGCAACGCCGGCAAGCCGATCGGCGACGCGCGCGGGGAGATGGGGATGGTCGTCGAGACCTTCCGCTACTACGCCGGGGCGCCGGAGCGGCTGCTCGGGCAGACGATCCCGGTCGCCGGCGGCGTCGACATGACCTTCCGCGAGCCCCTCGGCGTCGTCGGCCTGATCGTCCCCTGGAACTTCCCGCTGACGATCGCCTCCTGGAAGGTGGCGCCGGCGCTGGCGGCCGGCAACTGCGTCGTCCTGAAGCCGGCGGAGCTGACGCCGCTGACCGCGCTCGAGCTCGAGGTGCTCGCCCTCGACGCCGGTCTCCCCGAGGGGGTGCTGAACGTCGTCGCCGGGCCCGGCAGCGTCTGCGGCCGGCGCCTGGTCGAGCATCCCGACGTCGCCAAGATCGCCTTCACCGGCTCGACCGAGGTCGGCCGCGGGATCGCCGCCGGTGCCGCGCAGACGATCAAGCGGGTGACCCTGGAGCTCGGCGGCAAGTCGGCCAACGTCGTCTTCGCCGACGCTGACCTGGAGGCGGCCGCAGCGGCGGCGCCGATGGCGGTCTTCGGCAACGCCGGCCAGGACTGCTGCGCCCGCTCGCGGATCCTTGTAGAGGAAGCCGCTCTCGAAGATTTCCTCGCGGCGATGGCGCCGCAGATCGAATCGCTGCGGGTCGGCGATCCGCTCTCGGAGGAGACTCAGATGGGCCCGCTGATCTCCGCCGGGCAGCGCGAGACCGTCGCCTCCTACGTCCCCGACGATGCCCCGGTCGCGATCCGCGGCAGCGCTCCGCTGGGTCCCGGCTACTGGTTCCCGCCCACCGTCCTCGCGCCGGTCGCCAACGACGACCGCGCCGCGGCCGAGGAGATCTTCGGCCCGGTCGCCTGCGTCATCCCCTTCGCCGACGAGGAGGAGGCGGTGCGGCTCGCCAACGAGACGATCTACGGCCTCTCGGGCTCGATCTGGACGCGGGACGGCGCCCGGGCGCTGCGGGTCGCGCGGGCGATCGAGACCGGCGTGATCTCGATCAACTCGAACACGTCGGTGCGCGTGTCGACGCCGTTCGGGGGCTTCAAGCAGTCGGGGGTCGGGAGGGAGCTCGGACCCGATGCGCTCGACCACTACACCGACGTCAAGAACGTCTACTACGCGACCGAGGGGAGCTGACCATGGCGGGAAGGCTGGAGGGGAAGGTCTGCGTGCTCACCGGGACCGCGAGCGGGATCGGCGCCGAGTCGGCGCGGCTGTTCGCGGCCGAGGGGGCGAAGGTCGTCGGCATCGACCTCGACGCCGAGCAGGCGGTCGGCGCGTTGACGATCGCCGCCGACGTCTCGAACGAGGAGCAGGTGCGCAGCGCCTTGGCGGAGGCGCGCGAGCAGTTCGGCCGCATCGACGTGCTGATGAATAACGCCGGCATCAACCCGACCGACGACGGCTCGGTCCTGGAGACGAGCCTCGAGTCTTGGCAGCGGGTACAGGACGTCAACCTGCGCAGCGTCTTCCTCTGCTGCAAGCACGGCATCCCGCACTTGCTCGAGGCCGGCGGTGGCTCGGTGATCAACGTCGCCTCCTTCGTCGCCGTGATGGGCGCCGCGGTCTCGCAGATCTCCTACACCGCCTCGAAGGGCGCCGTCCTCTCGCTCTCGCGCGAGCTCGGGGTCGAGTTCGCCGACCGCGGCGTCCGCGTCAACGCCCTCTGCCCGGGCCCGGTCAACACCCCCCTCCTCAAGGAGCTCTTCTCCAAGGACCCCGAGCGGGCCGCCAAGCGCCTCGTCCACATCCCGATGGGCCGCTTCGGCGAGCCGGAGGAGATCGCCAAAGCCGCCCTCTTCCTCGCCAGCGACGACTCCAGCTTCGTCACCGCCAGCAGCTTCCTCGTCGACGGCGGCCTCTCCGCCGCGTATCTGACCCCTATTCAGGCGAGCTGACTTCCAGCCAGCGCCGGCAGAGGTCGTGGCCGAGCCGGTTGAAGGCGCCGATCTTCGCTTCGGTCTCGGGAGCGAGCACTGCGGGGTCGATGCCGATGCGGACGGCGTCGGGGTCGGCCTCGTAGTCGTCGATCCAGTGGAGGGCGTCGGCGCGGCTGACCTCGGGGTGGAACTGGATCGCCCAGGCGCGCTCGCCGAGGCGGCAGGCCTGCAGGCAGACCTCGCTGCGGGCGAGGGGGACGGCGCCGGGCGGGAGGGGGAACTCGTAGCTGTGCCACTGGAAGGCCTCGAAGCCTGGTGCCAGCGGGCCGAGCAGCGGGTCGCCTTCGCCCTCCGGCGTCACCTCGACCCGGTGCCAGCCGATCTCCGGCCGGGAGGCGCGGCGCGACTGCGCCCCGGCTGCGGCGGCGAGCAGCTGGCCGCCGAGGCAGAGGCCGAGCAGCGGCACCTCGCGCGCAAGCAGCTCGCGCAGCAGCGACTCCTCCTCGGCGATCCAGCCGTGACGCTCGCCTTCGTCGACGTTCATCGCCCCGCCGAGGACGAAGACGGCGTCGTAGCCGAACGGGTCCGCGGGCGGCTGCGGACGCTCCGCCAGCGTCCATTCGTCGAGCTCACCGCCGGCGTCGCGAATCGCCTCGGCGAAGACGCCGGGGCCGGCATCGCGCTGGTGGACGATCGCCAGGACCCTCACTCGGGTTGAGCGTACCTCGGCGGACGAGGCGTCGCCTCAGGCTGAGACGGGCACCGCGTCCTCAGCCGGCTCGCCGGTCTTCGTCCCGGCCTCGCCGTGCCCGAACCGCACGTCGGGCAGGACGCGCCGCAGCCAGCCCGGCATGTACCAGGCGGCGCTGCCGCTGAGGCGAAGCAGGACCGGGAGCAGGAGGAGGCGGACGAGGAAGGCGTCGAGGAGGACGGCGATGCCGAGGATCGCGCCCATTTCCTTCGGCGGCAGCGGGCCGGAGAGGGCGAAGGTGAAGAAGACGGCGACCATCACCGCGCCGGCGGCGAGGACGACGCGGCCGGAGTGGGCGAGCCCGCCGACCATCGCCTGCTTGGCGCTGCCGGTCGCGTCCCAGTGCTCGCGGGCGGAGGAGAGGAGGAAGACGGTGTAGTCCATCGCGATCGCGAAGACCATCGCGAAGAAGAAGACCGGGGCCCAGGCGTCGAGGAAGCCCTGCGGTTCGAAGCCGAGCGGGCCGGCGAGGTTGCCGTCCTGGAAGATCAGCTTGGCGACGCCGAAGGCGGCGGCGGTCGAGAGCAGGTTGGTGAGGACGCCGAGCGCCGCCACCAGCGGCGCCTGGAAGGCGACCAGCAGGAGCAGGAAGCCGAGGCCGAGGACGACGCCGATCACCAGCGGCGCCTTGGCCGAGAGCGTGGCCTCGAGGTCGTGGTTCTCGGCGCCCGGGCCGCCGACGAGCGCCCGCGGAGGCAGCTCCGCGCGCAGGCGGTCGATCGTCTCGCCGTAGGCGGTGGTAGAGGGAGCCGACGTCGGGATCGCTTCGAGCAGGGCGAGGCCGCCGCCGGTGCGCGGCGTCAGCGTCAGCGCCACGCCGCGGTCGCGGCCCAGCCGCGCGGCGGCCCGCTGCGCCTGCGCGGCGGGCACCGTCACCTGCAGCAGGCCGGGCGCTCCCGGGCCGAACGCCGCGCTCACCTGTTCGTAGCCGACCCGCGAGCTGTCGCCCTGCGGCACGACCGTGATCGAGGGCATCCCGGTGCTCAGGCCGAGGACCGGGGCGGCGAGCGCCAGCAGCGCGGCCAGGGCGAGGCCGCCGAAGAGCAGCGGCCGGCGCCAGAGCAGCTCCCCCCAGCGGGCGAAGCGCGGCGAGCGGTGGTCCCCCGAGTGCGCCCAGGGCAGCGAGAGCTTGTCCACGCGCGGGCCGAGCTTCGCCAGCACCGCCGGCAGCAGGGTCAGGGTCGCGGCGAGGACGAAGAGGACCGAGATCATGATCCCGAGCGCGACCGAGCGGAAGGCGGGGCTGGGGACGAGCATCACCGCCGCCAGCGAGACGAGCACGGTGAGGCCGGAGAAGAGGACCGCCTTGCCGGCGGTGTCCATCGTCGCGCCGACCGCCTCGGCCGGCTCCAAGCGCTGGCCGAAGAGGGCGTTGCGGAAGCGCATGACGACGAAGAGCGCGTAGTCGATGCCGAGCGCGAGGGCGAACATCATCGCGAAGTTCATCGCCCAGATCGAGATCGGCAACAGCTGGGTGCCGAGGTAGAGGACGCCGGCGGAGAGGACGAGGCCGATGATCGTCAGCATCAGCGGCAGGCCGGCGGCGACCAGCGAGCCGAACGCGAGGACGAGGATCGCCAGGGTCACCGGCCAGGAGAAGAGCTCGGACTTCATCATCGCCTCTTTGTTGGCTTCGTTGAAGTCGGACCACATCCCGGCCGGGCCGGTGAGGTGGGCTTCGACGCCGGGCGAGGCGACGGCGGCGAGGTCGGACTTGAGGCCGTCGGCGGCGGCGACCATGCCGTTCGGGTCCTTCGCGGCGGTGGCGCGGACGACCGCGGTGTGCCCGTCGCGGGAGATCGAGACTCCGGGCCGCGGGGGGACGACCCGGCCGACGGCGGAGTCGGCGGCGAGGGTGCGCTCGACCGCCGCGAGCGTGCGGCGGAAGCGCGGGTCGGAGGCGGCGAGCCGCTGCGAGTGGACGGCGACCTGGAGCCCGTAGGCACCGGCACCGGCGAAGGCCGCGTTCACCTGCTTGCGGACCGCGACCGACTCCGAGCCGGTCGCTTCCCAGCCGGCGCCGGAGAGGGCGGTCTCGGCGCGGGGGGCGAGGAAGCCGAGGGCGACGGCGACGACGGCCCAGATCGCGAAGGTGGCGGCGCGGTGGGTGGCGGCGGTGCGACCGAGCCGACCGATCGGGCCCAGTTGCGCCTGCGGTTCCGGCCGATGCTTCACAGTAGGTGGGGCTTGAACAGTCACGCCGATCTCCTCTCTACTCCTTCACGTCTTAACAACTTAACAGTTGTAGAAGGTACAATAACACAGAGATGCAGAGCCCGCTGAATCCAGAAGCCGCCGAGCTGATCGCCCGCCGCTTCCGCGCGCTCTCGGACCCGACGCGGCTGCGGATCCTCGATCTCCTCCGCAGCCGCGAAGAGGCCGCGGTGGGGGAGATCACCGAGGAGCTCGGCACCTCGCAGCAGAACGTCTCCAAGCACCTCTCGGCCCTCCTCGCCGAGGGCTTCGTCGCCCGCCGCAAGCGCGGCACCAGCTCCCTCTACCGGATCGCCGACCCCGGCGTCCACGAACTCTGCGACGGCGTCTGCGCCGGCATCGAGTCCCAGCTCGCCGAGCTGGAAGCCGTCCTCAAATAGCGCCTTCCCCCGCGAGCGAGGGGGGAGAACCGAGAGGGGTGGGCGACTTTGCAAACCAGTGGTTGGCAAAGACGACCCGGTGGATGTGGCGATCAATCGCATTGCGCGCGAGCAGCACGGGGTTGTGACGACGCGGCAGCTCGTGGCGGCTGGGTTGACGAGGGCGGCGATCTCGAAGCGGGTTCGGGCGGGGCGGCTATATCGACTCCACCAAGGCGTCTACGCCGTAGGTCACGACGGGTTGAGCCTCGAAGGGAGGTGGATGGCCGCAGTGCTCGCCTGTGGGCGAGGTGCGGTTCTGAGCCATGGGTCGGCCGCGGTGCACTGGGAGCTGCTGCGGCCGTTGGACGGACCGATCGACGTCACCGTGCCGAAACGCACCGGGCGCAGCCGCCGTCCCGGAATACGCATCTACCGTCGCCCCGACATCGAGTGGGCGAGTTCGCCAACCAACGGTTTGCAAACTCGCCCACCCCGCCCGGTGACGGTGCGGCAGGGGGTACCGGTGACGACCGTGGCGCGGACGCTCGAGGATTTGCGGCGGTCGGACTTGCGACCTTCGCTGGTGAGGCGGGCGATTCGGCAGGCGGAGTTTCTTCGACTGCCGCTGGGCGAGATCGCCACCGACGGCACTCGCAGCGACCTCGAGCGGGACTTCTTGCGCCTGTGTCGTAACCGCCGGCTTCCGACGCCGGAGGTCAACGTGCGGATAGGGCGGATGACGGTCGACTTCCTCTGGCGCTCGGCGATGCTCGTGGTCGAAACCGACAGCTACGTCACTCACGGGGGCACCGTTGCCTTCGAGGACGACCGGCAGCGGGACCTGGCGCTGCGGCGGCTCGGTTACTCGGTTCACCGCTACAGCGAACGCCAGCTGGAACGGGAACCGGAGGC
Organism: Solirubrobacterales bacterium; assembly: GCA_036277955.1. Taxonomy (GTDB): domain Bacteria; phylum Actinomycetota; class Thermoleophilia; order Solirubrobacterales; family 70-9; genus VAYN01. Next base: position 103,801 of record DASULV010000051.1, read on the forward strand.
CGCCGCCGATGACGTCGCGGCCGCACTGGGGCTCATAATCGCGGCGTGAACGAGACGCCGGCGATCGAGACCGAGCGGCTGACGAAGCGGTACGGCAGCCACCGCGGGATCGAGGACGTCTCCTTCGAGGTGCGGGCGGGGGAGGTCTTCGGGTTCCTCGGGCCGAACGGGGCGGGGAAGACGACGACGATCCGGACGCTGCTCGACCTGATCCACCCGACCTCGGGCTCGGCCCGCATCTTCGGGCTCGACAGCCGGCGGGACAGCGTCGCGATCCGGGCGCGGCTCGGGAACCTGCCGGGCGACTTCGGCTTCGGGCGGGAGGCGAGCGGGCGCGAGGCGGTGCGGCTGCTCGCGCGTCTGCGCGGGGTCGACGGCGGCGGTCGGGCCGAGGAGCTGGCGGAGCGGTTCCGGGCTGACCTCGACCGCCCGCTCGGGCAGCTCTCGCGCGGCAACCGGCAGAAGATCGGCCTCATCCTCGCCGCCTTCCACCGGCCCGAGCTGCTGATCCTCGACGAGCCGACCGGCGGGCTCGACCCGCTGATGCAGGAGGAGTTCCTGGCGCTGGTCGCGGAGGAACGCGAGCGCGGCTGCGCCGTCTTCCTCTCCTCGCACGAGCTCGACGAGGTGCAGCGGGTCTGCGACCGGGTCGGGATCGTCCGCGGTGGCCGGCTGATCGCGGTCGAGCGGATCGCCGACCTGCTGGGTAAGGCGCGGCGGCGGTTCACGGTCGAGCTGCGCGATCCGGCCGGGCTCGAGCGGCTGCGCGAACTCCCGGGCGTCGCCGACCTCGAGCTCGCCGGCGGCCGCGCGACCTTCACCGCCGGCGACCTCGACCCGGTGGTGCGGGAGCTGGCCGGCCACCACGTCGTCGACCTCGAGGCGACCCATCCCTCGCTGGAGGAGGTCTTCCTGGGCTACTACGACGAGGGGGAGGCGGCCTCGTGACGGCGCAGCTGGGGGCGCTGGTCGCCACCCACCTCTCCGACCGCCGCCGCTCCGTCCTCGCCTGGGGGCTGCCGCTGGGGCTGATGTCGGCCTTCATCGTCGCGATCTTCCCCTCGGTCGAAGACTCGATCTCGAAGGCGGTGCAGGGCTACCCGCAGGGGCTGAAGGAAGCGTTCGGGATCGGGCAGCTGAGCAACGTCGAGCAGTACCTGCAGGCGGAGATGCTGAGCCTGATCGTGCCGCTGGCGATGGGCTACCTGGCGGTGCGGGCGATCGCCTCGGGCCTGACCGGAGCCGCCGAATCCGGGCGGCTCGACGTCCTGCTCTCGGCGCCGGTCTCGCGGGCGCGCGTCGTCGCCGCCGGGTTCCTGGCGACGGCGGCTGAGCTCGCCCTCGTCCTCCTCGTCACCGCCCTGCTCACCGGCCTCGGCAGTGTTCTCGCCGGGTCGGGTCTCGACGCCGGCCGCGCCGCCGAAGGCTTCGCCAACGTCTGGCCGCTGGCCCTGCTCTTTGCCGGCTGCGGCGCGATCGCCGCCGGCTTCTCGTTGCGGACCTCGGTCGTCACCGGGTCGGTCGCCGGCCTGCTGGTGGCGATGTACGTGATCGACCTCGCCGGCCGCCTCGACCCCAGTCTCTCCGACCTCCGCTACGTCTCGGTCTTCAAGTACTACGGCAACGCGATCGAAGACGGGATCGAACCGCTCGCCTTCCTCGGCGTCACCCTCGCCGCCTGCGCCTTGGCGGCGGTCGGCGCCTGGCTCTTCGAGCGGCGTGACCTGGCGGCTTAGAGCGGCGCAGCGTTGGCATCCGCCCTCGCGGGGTAGCGGTGCGGGCGTGCAGCAGCGCTACGCCCGCCCGGGCAGGCTCGCGGCGGCCAGTCGGACCTCCTCCAGGGTCCCCGCCTCTGCAACCGAGCCTATGACCCCCGGCGGATCGGACGGCGCCGCGTCCTGCCCGACGATCAGGTGCAGCGGCTTACCGGCGGCGGCGCAGCGGTCGGCGATCGCCCCGACGATCTTGCCTTCGAGGCTCTGCGAGTCGAAGCGCCCCTCGCCGGAGACGACCGCATCGGCGCGGGCGAGCCGGGCGTCGAAGCCGAGCGCGTCGAGGACGAACTCTGCGCCCGGCCGCAGCTCGGCCCCGTAGGCCCAAAGCCCGCCCGAGAGCCCACCGGCGCAGCCGGTCATCGGCACGCCGCGCGGGTCGCGCGGGAGCTCGGTCGCAAGCGCCTCTAGCCGAGCGGTCAGCCGCTCGACCGCCGCCGCGTCGGCCCCCTTCTGCGGCCCGAAGACGCGCGCCGCGTCCTCGAACGCCGTCCGCACGTCGCAGAGGACCTCGATCTCGACCTCGGCGTTCGTCCTTAGCGGGGCATATGCCCATGAAAGGACGAACGCCGCCTCGCTTTGGCGCAGCGCTTCGATCGTGCCGCGGCCGCCGTCGGTGGTGGCGCTGCCGCCGACGGCGACCAGGACGCGACGTGCGCCGGCCGCGACCGCGGCGGCGATCAGCTCGCCGGTGCCGAAGGTGTCCGCCCGCTCCGCGTCGCGCTCCTCCGGAGACACAAGGGAGAGACCCGATGCCTGTGCCATCTCGACGACCGCGGTCTCGCCGTCGCCGAGCAGCCCGAAGCTCGCCTCGATCGGCCGCCGCAGCGGATCGCTGACCTGGACGCTCCGCCGCTCGCCGCCGAGTGCTCCCAGCAGCACCGCCATCGTCCCCTCGCCGCCGTCGGCAACCGGACACCGGCCGGCCTCCCCGCCCGCCGCCTCGATCCCGTCCGCGATCGCCTCCGCCACCTCGTCGGCACCGAAGGTCCCCTTGAACGAATCCGGCGCCACCAAGAACCGCCCCATCCCCGAACTGCATCAGATTTCCACCCTGGTGGGTACGAAATCTGATGCAGTCGGGATCGATGGGCGAGATCCAGATCTCCATCGCGCTGCTGGTCTCGGTGGCGCTGCTGAATGCGGTTGCCAACTGGGCGTTCTGGTGACCGCGCTGGCGCTGCCGCTGACCACCGACGCCGGCGAAGCGCTCTCCGGCCGCGACCCGATCCTCTTCGTCACCTTCGCGGTGATCCTCTTCACCGTGGACGGGTCGAGGGCTGAGGGCTCGTTTCCCACAGCACCTCGTGCAGTCGGATCAGGCAAGCGTCGACAAGAGAGAGGTCGCCGCCGGTCCGCATGCGACCGCGATTGCCGTCCAGCAGGACGGCGAACCAGGTGTTGATCGTCCCGACCGCCGATCCATCGGCGGTTCTGGGCGCTTGATCACACCTGATCTTCCCGTCTTTGCCCACCACGGCCTGTAGGGCCTCTACGCCCCGATGCCCGTATTCGTCCATCGGGCCGGCCACGCCGAGGCCGATGCACATTCCCGCGAATTCGGGAAGCAGAATCAGCGGCAAGGCGGCACGGATCACGGCCGCCATCTCGGCGCCCGTGAGGCCGCTGGCATCGCCGGTGAGGACGAACCGGTGGCGCCACCGCCCGATTCCGGAAACCAGAGCCATGCGCCGCCGACCGTGCTCAGATAGTTCATAGCGCCTACCGTGCCCGTTGGACGAGCAGGCTCGCAGGAGGCCACTGTCGGTAAAGAGCCTCATCCTGCGGGTCACCTGGTGGAAGGTGAGCCCATGTGGCCTTTCCGCGAGTTCAGTCATGGTCTGGGGCTTCCGGCTCAGTGTCTCCGCGAAGCCGGACTCCCAGAACTGGCTGAGCAGCTTCAAGGAGTTCCAGGACTGGACGGGACTCCCGGGATAGGGCAGGCGGGCATCGGTGGTGCCCGCGAACCGTCGCAACAGCCGGTAGAGATGTCGCCCGGGATTGGTGAGGCTCAGCACCACTGTCGACGGCACGCCATTCTCCTCGTAGCGTTCGACCAGCTGACATTTCGTCAGCTCAGCCGAATACCTGTACACACTTCGCTCGGAGACGTGGATCAGCTGACGGGCAAGCTGTTCGGTGCGCAGAGGTCGAGGCCCGAGTGCCATTAAGACCTCCCCTCCCGCGCCCGATCCGACCAGGCTGAGGATGCCCCCTACAGAGCAGTCGGCCGCACCGAAATCTGCCCGGCCATCTGACTCTGCCGGGTGGGAATGCTCAGAAGTATCAGTCAGTTCCTCAATAAGGCCATGACCGTAAAACGGAAATTGAACCCTGACAATGACGGTGCGTACAGTCTGGCAGTCCGGCGACCCGCAAATTGATCGCATTTGCAGGTAGAAACACCCTGACCTGAGCCGGACTCACGCCGAAGTTCGAGCAGCGTGCCACGAGTCACCACGACGGGCGGAGGGGACCTGCTTTGTACCCCCTGGCCGAGCCTCGAAAAACCCCTGCCAACGGTTACAGAGTGATTTTTGTCACCCCGGGCATTCACGGAATCTCACTTCCCATCGCGGAAAAGAAGGCCCTTTTGCAAAGGCTGGAAATCAAGTTCATGAAGAACCTCCGAAAAACAAGAGTCCGCGACTTGACCTACTTCGGTACGGCGCGATACAAGCAGGTTCTCCACTCAAAGTGGGTGGAAGTAAAGGGCCCCCGAGGCACCGGTCGACAGCCAAAGCGCCCCAGGGGCCATCCCTCAAGGAAGAAGGTATCTCAGATGTCGAAGAAAATCATCATGGCGTGTATGGCGGTGGCAGCACTTGCCGCCTTCGCCCTGCCCGCAAGCGCCTCTGCCTCGAAAATGACACTCGAGGAGAACGGGGTGCCGCTGAATACCACCGGGCAGACCTGCACAGGAAAAGCTGGAATCTGCATCCTGGCTACAAATAAAGACGCCAATGGTAATCATCTGGTGTCAAAATTTACAGATGCTAACGGCAACACGCTGGTCGAATGCACAACAGCAGACCTGACAGGCCGGCTCGAAAAAAACACGCATGAAGAAATCGCAGGAACCATCGAAACCGCGACGTTCGAAGGCACAGCGAATGTAACACCGCGCACCGTGGACTGCGGGTCGGCCACCCTCGGTGATGTCCTTGTGACACCGAGTACGGCAACTAATGGCTTGCCCTGGTGTGTGCGGTCAACTGCTGCTATGGCTGCGGATGAAGTGCAGATTCGGGGTAACGAATGCACCGCCGCCGCGCGGCCCCTTCGCTTCACGCTCCACCCGACAAGCCTAGGTGTGCCCTGCACCTATGAAAGGGCTGGAGCTGTGATCGGGAGCATCACCACAACACCGGCGGCAGCACAGATCACTGTCACTAAACAGGAATTCCCAGGGGTAGCAGGCAACAGCTTCCTCTGCCCAGGCAAAGGGTTCCTTGACCTAACCATGTCCCTCTACACAGACAACGCAGAAGAGAAACCACTGAGTGTAATTGCAGTTCCGTAATAGCACCGATCGATGCACTACGGACGGGGTCGCCATTGGCGACCCCGTCCAACCACCACGTAAAGAAGCGTCGGAAGCCAGGGGAGGCGGGGATGAACAAAGGTGAGCTACACGGTAGGGCTCCAGGCGAGACGTGCTGGGGCGCGCTTGTGAGCATCTTCGCCCTTATAGGTCTGGTTTGGGCCCTCCCAGCGTCGCCTGCAGCCGGCGCAACCTGTGCGAACGAGGCCTTTCGCGTCGGCGCGTCGGCTGCTCTGCCGGACTGCCGTGCGTATGAGCTAGTTACGCCCCCCGACACGAATGGCCGGCTCGTAGGAGCCATAGATACCGAGGGAGGTCCTGGTATTCACGGGCGGTTCCCAACGGAAGCCGCGTCCCCGTCGAAAGCGAGCTTCGTCTTCATGTCTTATGTCTCGCCCCTCCTCGGATTCAGCGGTGCCAACGGGGTGACGGACGTCTACCAGGCAATCCGAGGGGAGCAGGGATGGGTGACCGTACGCAGGATCAATCCCCCCGGCGCTCTGGCCACGATGCCAATTCCGGGAGGCATCGCTTCCGATCATATGTACGCGAGTACCAACGTGGAGAACAACCTCAGCAGCTTGGCGCTGGGCGGAAGCGCCGGTTATCTCCTCAACCCGGACGAAACGTACGAGCTCGTCGGCGTTGGCAGCCTGGGCGAGGAACCGTTCGTGCAGACGCGCTGGATCTCTCCCGGAGGGGAACACGTGATCTTCACCAGCGGCAAGTCGCAAGAGCAGAGCCTCTGGTGCGCCGAGCTGACGACCTGCAAAGTCCAGAAGCTGGAGCCCGATGCCGCCCCCACCGGCACTGGCGTCGTCTATGACCGCTCCGCCGACGGGCCAACCCGTGTCGTTTCGTTGCTGCCGGGGGACGTGCCGGTGGCTAGCGGGGAAAATGCCTTCTATAAAGGCACCTCGCCAGACGCCAACAGCATCGCCTTTGCGATCAACGGCGTCCTCTACGTCCGGGTCAACAACGGAGAAGCCGGTGCCGAAGAGACGCAACAGGTGTCCGCAGGAAATCCGACCTTTGCAGGGCTCTCAGATGACGGCCGTTTCCTCTTCTATGTCGCAGGCGGCGACATCCACAGGTTCGATACGAGCACCGAAACCGATACCCCGCTGACCGGAATCGGCGACGCCAAGGTGGTGGCGGTCTCCGGGGACGGCTCCCACGCGTACTTCATCTCGCAAGAAGAAATTGGCGGAACCGGCACCGTCGGACAGCCGAATATGTACGTATGGCGGGATGGGACTACGAACTACATCGCGACGGTGCTGCCCAGCGAGACTGAAAGCGTTCCAGGGATCGCTGTATGGACCACCAATGTGGTTGGTCTCCAGTTGGGAGAGTTCGGCCTCGGCGCCAGTACCGCCAGAACCACCCCCGATGGACAGGTGCTCGCCTTCGAGTCGCGTGCTCAACTGACTTCGTACGACAACGGCGGTCATAACGAGATATATCGATACAAGGACGGCGCTGGAATAATCTGTGTGTCGTGCAATTCCGGGCATGAAGCCAGTGGGGACGCCCATTTCCAGGATCCAGCGGCCACCGACTATGGCACTGTCATCCATAACGTCTCCGATGACGGCACGCGTGTCTTCTTCGAAACTACCGAAGCACTGGTGGACCGGGACAGCACTTCCGCAAACGACGTTTATGAGTGGCAGGAAGAAATCGGCGGAGCCGGCAAGGTCAGCCTGATCTCGTCCGGGAGGTCGGTCGACTACCCAGCGGAAAATTCGGTCCTACAACCGCTAACGCCAAAGCCGAACACGCTGTTGTCGGTCACTCCCGACGGACATGACGTCGCCTTCCTTTCGCAGGATGTGTTGGCTCCCGGTGCCGGCGAAGGCGGCACCTCGGGCATCTATGACGCCCGGGTCGACGGAGGCTTTCCTGCACCCGAAGAAGAAGGCACTTGCGCCGAAGAAGGATGCAAGTCGGCAGGGGCTGGGACCGTGGGGCCGCTCCCCTCAGGAGCACCGTCTGAAGCGACCAACGGTGGCGGTAACGTCAAGAAGCACCGACCCAGGCATCGCTGCCGTTCCGGTCAGAAGCACAAGAGGCACCGCCGCTGCGGGAGGAACCGCTTAAAGAGCCATCCCCGGCAAGCTTCGGCGGCGGCCTTGGCGCAGCCTGTGAAGCAAGGGTCCACCATCGAGGACAGCCCGTCGGCCTCCCCAAGCCTGCCCACTGACTCGACCGGTCAGGCCGAGGGCAGAACGATGACCCAAAGCTCTGCCTTTATTCCGCAATTCGATGAATACGGCTTCAACTCAGTCGGTGCGGACCTGTCCCCGTCAACGGCCGGCACGCCTTCGGACTTCAAGTCCAAGTTCACGCTCAACTTTCGGGTCAATTCAAAAAGCGGAGGCGTGGAATTGGACGCCAAGACCGAAGAGCTGAGCATCAAGCTGCCGCCGGGCCTCATCGGCAATCCTCGCGCTGTTCCCACCTGCAGCATGGGGTCGTTCGCGAGCGGGTACAACTGCTCGCCCGACTCGCAGGTCGGTGTGGCGAGCGTGAAGACTCTTCTGCTCGGCGGCCCGAACTACGTAGCCCCGGTCTACAACATCGAGCCTCCACACCCCGATAGAGAAGTAGCCAGGTTCGGCTTCTACGCATCGACGTTTTTGGTCTTCATCGACGTCAGCGTTCGAACTGCGAGCGATTATGGGGTAACGGCGACCGTTCACAGCGCCAATGCCCTGGACGCCCTCCTGCGCGCAGAAACGACGATCTGGGGGAACCCTGCAGACGCGAGCCACGACGAACAGAGGGTGACGATTCGCGAAGCGATCAAATGCTCCGGTTCGGCTTTTCCGGGCACTGCTTGTGAACAACCCGGCCGCAAACGGCCAAGCGGGGTCAAAGACCCGAAGTGGTTCTTCACCAACCCGGCGGCCTGTCAGTCCGAAACCGTCGGGTTCGAAGCGAAGAGCTACCAGCTGCCCGGCCAGATCTTCACCGCCTCGGCGCCCTTGTCCCCGATCACGGAATGCACCGGCCTGCCCTTCGCCCCGAGCTTCGAAGCCGAGCCCACCAGCAAGGTCGCCGGCGCTCCTACCGGCCTGAAAACCAAGCTCGTCCTCCCCCAGCACCTGGGAGCAGACGAACGTGCCACCGCGACGATGCGCGAAGCGAAGGTGACCCTGCCCGCGGGCCTACAGGTGGCAGCCGGCGCCGCCAACTGGATCGGTGTCTGCTCAGACGAACAGGTCGGCTTCCACCAGGAAGTCGACGTCGATTGCCCCGATGCCTCCAAGCTCGGCACCGCCACCATCACCTCCCCGGCGCTGGCTGTCCCGATCGAGGGAGCGATCTACCAGCGCTCCCCGAGGCCCGGTCAGCAGCTCGGCCTCTGGCTGACCGCCGACGCCCTGGGCATGCACATCAAGATCCCCGGAGAGCTCGAGCCCGACAAGGCCACCGGCAGGGTGACCGCGGTGTTCAGAGACCTCCCCCAGGTCCCGGTCGGGCAGATCGACCTCGACGTCTGGGGTGGCCCCCGAGCGCCGCTACAGAACCCCGACCACTGCGGCACCTACACCACCGACTACACCTTCGCCCCCCACTCGAACGACCCGCCGGTCTCCGGCTCCGACGAGATGCAGATCACCGAAGGCTGCGATCAGCCCTTCAGCCCGACCCTGAAAGCCGGAGTCACCAGCCCGGTGGCAGGAAAGTTCAGCCCCTTCGTCTTCGACCTTACCCGCCCAGACGGCCAGCAGGCCCTGCGTGGCTTCGAGCTCCACTTGCCCGAGGGGGCGCTCGGAAAGCCCGCAGGCGTTCCGCTCTGCCCTGATGCAAACGCCACTGCGGGCACCTGCCCGGCGGCCTCGCGGATCGGCAGCCTCACTGCCACCTCGGGCCCAGGCCCGGAACCGTTCACGATCCCCGAGCCCGGCAAGCCCGAACCGGCCATCTACTTCGCCGGCCCATATGAGGGTGCCCCCTTCTCGATCGTCAGCGAGGTCCGCGCCCAGGCAGGGCCCTTCGATCTCGGAGTTCTCGCGGTGCGCTCCGCCCTGCAGGTCGACCCCGAAACCGGCCGAGCCACGGTCAAGGCCGATCCCCTGCCCCAGTTCTTCGAAGGGGTCGGACTCACCTACCGCCATCTGCATGCGGTGGTCGACCGGCCCGAATTCTTTCTCAACCCGACCGACTGCCACGAGACGGCGGTCACCTCCGACGTCACCTCCACCACCGGTACCGTCGCCCATCCGGCCGCCCGCTTCCAGGTCGACGGCTGCAAAGCGTTGAAGTTCAAGCCCAAGCTCTCTCTGGAGCTCAAGGGTGGCACCGAACGCGCGGACTACCCGGCCTTCACCGCCGTGCTGAAAGCCCGCAAGGGCGACGCCAACATCGCCTTCGTCCAGGCGGCCCTGCCCCACTCCGAGTTCATCGCCCAGGAGCACTTCAGCACGATCTGCACCCGCAAACAGTTCGCCGCCGACAAATGCCCGAAAGGCTCGATCTACGGACGGGCAAAGGCGATCACCCCGCTGCTCGACAAGCCGCTGTCCGGCCCGGTCTACCTGCGCAGCTCAGACCACCCGCTGCCAGACCTGGTGGTGAAACTCGGCGGCCAGCTCGAGATCCACCTGGTCGGCCGGGTGGACTCGGTAAGGGGCGGCATCCGCACGAGCTTCGAATCGGTGCCGGACGCCCCGGTCACCAAGTTCGTCCTGCAGATGCGAGGAGGCAAGAAAGGGCTCTTCGTCAACTCCACCGATGTCTGTCGCGGCAGCCACCGGGCGACGGTCCGGATGAAGGCTCAGAACGGGCGGGCGGTCGACCTGCGGCCGAAGCTCGTCGCGGCGGGCTGCGGGAAGAAAAAGCTCGGCAAGACGAAGAAACACGACTGAAGTACCCAGAGGGAGGGAACACCTAGATGCTGAAGAGACTCCACGACAAGCTCGGCACCGTCGGGCTGGTGGTCGCGGTGGTGGCGCTCGTAGCCGCTGTCGCCGGCACCGCCTTTGCTGCAGGCGGACTGACCAAGAAGCAGGAAAAGCAGGTCATCAAGATCGCCAAGAAATACGCGGGCAAGCAGGGGCCGAAGGGAGATGCGGGGCCGGCCGGAGCGCCGGGGCCCAAGGGCGATCAGGGGCCCAAAGGCGACACCGGTGCCCAGGGCCCGCAAGGCGACGAAGGCCCGGAAGGCCCGGCGGGGCCGACGGAAACGGTGCTGCCGCCGGGGAAGACGGAGACGGGGGTGTGGTCATTCCGCTCAAAGAACGGTTCCACCGAAGCGTGGCTGAATATCAGCTATCCCCTCCGTGTAGAACCTGAACCTAAAGCTGCCTGGGTAACCGCGGGTGCGACGGGCGATCCTGAAAAGTGCCCGGGTAGCGCTGCGAACCCGGAAGCAAAGCCAGGGTGGGTGTGTATCTATGCGAAAAACGAAGGCAACACGTTTCCGAATGGAACCGAATATTCGGCTGATCCCACCAGCGGCTTCATCCTCGGATATCAGGTAGTCGACGAAGCACAGTTGGCGTTCGGCTATGGGACCTGGGCAGTCACTGCGCACTGCCCGATCGATCCCGAAACCGGAGAAGAACTGGAGGAATGCTGACCGCCTCGCGGAAGCGGGAGCAGGGCACGCCTCGGTAAAACGGGGTGTGCCCCCCGAGCGGGGCGGTTCGTCACCCTGCGGCCATGCCGAGGCTGATGCACATTCCCGCGAAATCGAGAAGCAGAATCAGCGGCAGGGCGGCACGGATCACGGCACGCACGCCGTTCTTCTCGTAGCGTTTGACCAGCTGACGCTTCGTCAGTTCAGCCGAATATCTGTACACACTCGGAGACGTGGATCAGCTGACCAGCGTCACGCCGAAGTTCGAGCAGCGTGCCACGAGTCACCACGACAGCCGGCCGGGACCTGCTTGGTGCCCCTGCCGAGCCCCGAAAACCCCTGCCAAAGGCTACGGAGTGAGTTTTGTCACCCCGGGCATCCGCAGAATCTCACTTCCCATCGCGGAAAAGTAAGAGGTTTTTGCAAAGGCTGGAAAGCAAGTTCATGGGGAACCTCCGAAAAACAAGCGCCCGCGCCTTGACCTACTTCGGTACGGCGCGATACAAGCACAAACATCCACTCAAAGTGGGTGGAAGTAAAGGGCCCCCGAGGCACCGGTCGACAGCCAAAGCGCCCCAGGGGCCATCCCTCAAGGAAGAAGGTATCTCAGATGTCGAAGAAAATCATCATGGCGTGCATGGCGGTGGTCGCACTTGCCGCCTTCGCCCTGCCCGCAAGCGCCTCTGCCTCGAAAATGACACTCGAGGAGGGCAACACGGTGCTGGATCCAACTGGGAAAACCTGCACACCAGGGTTACCTGGAATCTGCATCCGCGGCACAAATACAGATGTGGTGTCAACCCTGACAGATGCAAACGGAAACCCCGTCGCCAAATGTACAAACGTGTCAATGACAGGGAGTCTGGAAAAAAATACGCACGCTGCCATTGAAGGTACGATTCACTCGGCGACCTTCAACGGAACACCGGGGGTCACACCGCACACCCCGCACTGCGAATCGACGTTTGGAACGATCACCGTGACAACCAATCCTGGAACTAATGGGTTGCCATGGTGCCTGAGGTCGACCGAAGCCATGGCTCCGGATCAAGTGCAGATCCGCGGCAACGCATGCACCGCAGCAGCCCGACCCATTCGGTTCATCCTGCACAGCTCCCTTGCAGGTGAATGCACCTATGAGAGGTCTGCGGCAGTGGTAGGAGAAATCACAACAACACCCAGCGCGGCCCAGATCCACATCGACAAACAGGAATTCCCGCGGATTGCGGGAGGGTTCCTTTGCCCGGCTAAAGGATTCCTCGACCTCACAATGTCCCTTTACACAGACACTGAAAAAGAGGAGCCACTGAGTGTAATTGCAGTTCCGTAGCTGTACTGATCGATGACACAATGGGCAGGGTCGCTGTTGGCGACCCTGCCCAAACAATCAAGCGTCATAGAAGCGGGAAGGCAGGATGAATACCACTGAGCATCAGGTTAAGGCACCAGGCGAGTCGGCCCGCGGCACCATAGTGTCCCTGTTGGTGCTTGTGGGACTAGTGTGGGCCATCCCAGCGTCGTCGGCTTCCGGTGCGACGTGTGTGAATGAGGCCTTTCGGGTCGGTGCGTCGGCTGATCTGCCGGACTGTCGTGCGTATGAGCTGATCACTCCCGCCGATACGAACGGCCGATTGGTAGGAGCGATCAACACGTTCGGCACCCCAAGTATCAGTGCGCAGGTTCCGACCGAACTGGCCTCACCTTCGACCGCGAGCTTTGTCTATATGTCCTACGTCTCCCCCCTCTTGAAGATCGGTGGCGCCAACGGGGTAACCGACGTGTATCAAGCGGTTCGCGGCGAAAGCGGGTGGACCACCCCGCGGCGCCTCGACCCGCCGGGCGCGCTTGCCACCGCACCGATTCCAGGTGGCATCGCTTCGGATCACCAGTACGCCACGGTAAACGTGGGCAACACCCTCAGCAGCTTGGCGGTGGGAGGGAACGCCGACTATCTGATCAACCCTGACGGGACGTACGAGCTCGTCGGCATCGGCAGCCTAGGGGAGGAACCGTTCGTCCAGACGCGTTGGATCACCCCGGGAGGTGACCACGTCATCTTCACCAGCGGCAAGGCGGAAGCGCAGAGTCTCTGGTGCGCCATCGTTCCGGGCTGCAAAGTCCAGAAGCTGGAGCCTGAGGCAGCTCCCACCGGCACCGGCGTCGTCTACGACCGCGCCGCCGATGGGGATACCCGCGTTGTTTCTTTGCTGCCGGGAGACGTTCCGGCGTCGGGTGGCGAAAACGCCTTCTACAGGGGCACCTCAGCAGATGCCAGCAGCATCGCCTTTGCGATCAGCGACATCCTCTACGTGCGGGTTAACAACGGAGAAGCCGGTGTCGAAGAGACCCAGAAAGTAGCCGAAGGCAACCCCGCCTTCGCAGGGCTCTCAGATGACGGCCGCTATATCTTCTATGTTGCTGGTGGCGACATCCACCGGTTCGACACCGAGACCAAAGGCGACAAACAGCTCACGGGCACTGGCGATGCCAAGGTCGTCACGGTCTCCGGAGATGGATCGCACGCCTACTTCATCTCCAAAGAGGAAATCGGCGGCTCTGGCACTGCCGGCCAGCCGAATATGTACGTCTGGCACGCCGAAACGACGGAATTCATCGCGACGGTGTTGCCGAGCGAGGCCGAAAACGTTCCTGGACTCGCCGTGTGGACCACCAGTGTTGTGGGCCCTCAAACCGGGAATTTCGGCCCCGGCGCAAGCACCGCCAGAACTACGACCGACGGAAAAGTGATGGCCTTTGAGTCGCGCGCGCAGCTGACTTCCTACGACAATGAAGGCTTCAGCGAGATCTACCGGCACAAGGACGGCCAAGGGCTTGTCTGCGTCTCCTGCAACTTCGGCCAGGAACCCAAAGCGGACGCCCACCTGCAGGACTGGGCGGTCACCAGGTTTGCGACGGTCATCAACAACGTCTCCGACGACGGCAAGCGGATCTTCTTCGAAACCAAGGAAGACTTGGTGAGCGAGGACATAAGTCCCGCAAATGACATCTATGAGTGGCAGGAAGAGCCTGGCGGAGCAACGAAGATCAGCCTGATCTCGTCTGGTCGGTCGATCGACTACCCGACCCAAAGCACGATCGAACAGCCGTTCCAGCCGAAGCCAAACGTGTTGCTGTCCGTCACCCCCGACGGACACGATGTCGCTTTTCAATCGCAGGACGTCCTGGTTCCCGGCGCCGGCGAAGGAGGCACGACCGGCATCTACGATGCCCGCGTCGACGGTGGATTCCCCCTCCCCGAGAGAGGCGGTATCTGTGCGGAAGAAGCGTGCTGGCCGTCAGCGGGGGCCATTTCCCCACCTCCTTCCGGGGCTGAGTCCGAAGCAGTCAAGAGCAGCGGGAATGTCAAGAAGCCCAGACCACGACACCGTTGCCGTAAGGGGGGGAAGCACAGAAAGCACCGACGCTGTGGCGGGGGCAGACACGCCAGGAGCAGCGCACGGCAGGCTACGGCGGGCGCCGGAGGGAGTTCAGGCGAACAAAACGCCCCTGGCGAGCGACCTGTGGCCGTCCCTACGACGGTGACGAGTTCCGCTCTTGCCCAGGCGGCAAACTTCGGCGAATACGGCTTCAAATCTGTCGGGGCCGATCTTCCGGACCCGACGGCGGGTGCGCACTCCGACTTCCACAACCAGTTCACCCTCAACTTCCGGATCGATCCAATAACCGGGGATCCCGAACTTGACGCCAAGACCGAAGAGCTGAGTGTTCGGCTGCCACCGGGTTTCACCGGCAATCCGCGAGCAATTCCCAGCTGCAGCATGGGGTCGTTCGTCAGCGGGTACAGCTGCTCGCCGGATTCGCAGGTCGGGGTAGCGAGCGTGAGGACTCTTCTGCTCGATGTTCAGAAATACGTAGCGCCCATTTACAACCTCGAGCCTCCACACCCCGATAAGGAAGTAGCCCGATTCGGCTTCTACGCGGCATCCTTTCCGGTCTTCATCGACGTCGGCGTTCGAACCGCGGGCGATTACGGGGTAACGGCGACCGTTCACAGCGCGAACGCCTTGGATGCTCTCCTGCGCGCGGAAACGACGATCTGGGGGAACCCTGCCGACTCCAGCCACGACGAACAGAGGGTGACGATCAAAGAAGCGCTGAAATGCTCGGGTACGGCTTATCCGGGCACTGCCTGTGAACAACCCGATCATAAGCGCCCAAGCGGGCTCAAAGACCCGAAGTGGTTCTTCGCCAACCCTTCGGCCTGTCAGTCAGGATCCGTCGGCTTCGAAGCGAAGAGCTACCAGCTGCCCGGCCAGATCTTCACCGCATCAGCGCCACCCCCCTCGATCAGCGACTGCACCGGCCTGCCCTTCGCCCCGACCTTCACCGCCGAGCCCACCAGCAAGGTCGCCGGTGCCCCCACCGGCTTGAAGACCAAGCTCGTGATTCCCCAGCACCTGGGAGCAGACGAACGAGCAACCGCGGCAATCCGCGAAGCCCGCGTCACCCTCCCCGAGGGCATGCAGGTAGCCGCCGGTGCGGCCAACTGGATCGACACCTGCTCAGAGGAGCAGGTCGGCTATCACCAGGAAGTCGACG
Source organism: Solirubrobacterales bacterium (assembly GCA_036277955.1). Classification (GTDB taxonomy): domain Bacteria; phylum Actinomycetota; class Thermoleophilia; order Solirubrobacterales; family 70-9; genus VAYN01. Next base: position 119,267 of record DASULV010000051.1, read on the forward strand.
TCGATTGCCCCGATGCCTCCAAGCTCGGCACCGCCACGATCACCTCCCCGGCGCTGGCTGTCCCGATCGAGGGCGCGATCTACCAGCGCTCCCCGAGGCCAGGTCAGCAGCTCGGCCTCTGGCTGACCGCCGACGCCCTCGGCCTCCACGTCAAGCTCCCCGGCGAGCTCGAGCCCGACAAGGCCACCGGAAGGCTGGCCGCGGTCTTCAAGGACCTTCCCCCAGTTCCGGTCTCCGAGATCGAGCTGAACGTCTGGGGCGGCCCCCGCGCGCCACTGGAAAACCCCGACAGCTGCGGCACCTACACCACCGACTTCGCCTTCACCCCTCATTCGAGCGATCCCGCGGTCAGCGGCCAGAGCACCATGCAGATCACCGAAGGCTGCAACCAGGGCTTCAATCCCGCCTTGAAGGCCGGGGTCACCAACCCGGTGGCAGGCAAGTTCAGCCCCTTCGTTTTCGACCTCACCCGGCCCGACGGCGACCAGGCCCTGCGCGGCTTCGAGTTGAAGCTCCCCGACGGCGAGCTCGCAAAGATCAAAGGCGTCCCGCTCTGCTCCGATGCCGACGCCAGCGCCGGCACCTGTCCGGCGGCCTCGCGGATCGGCAGCCTCACCGCCACCTCGGGCCCGGGCCCCGAACCCTTCACGATCCCCGAGCCCGGCAAGCCGGAGCCCCAGATCTACCTCTCAGGCCCCTACCAGGGCGCGCCCTTCTCGATCGTCAGTGAGGTCCCCGCCCAGGCCGGACCCTTCGACCTCGGGGTCTTGGCGGTCAGATCGGGCCTGGCGGTCGAACCGGAGACCGGTAGAGCGGTAGTCAAAGCAGACCCGCTGCCGCAGTTCTTCGAAGGCGTCGGGATCGCCTACCGCCACCTCCACGCGGTGGTAGACCGACCCGAATTCAACCTGAACCCGACCGACTGCCGCGAGATGGCGGTCACCGCCGATGCCACCTCGACCCAGGGCACCGCCGCCCATCCACAGGCCCGCTTCCAGATCGACGGCTGCAGGGCGTTGAAGTTCAAGCCCAAGCTCTCGCTGAAGCTCAAGGGCGGAACTAAACGCGCCGACTACCCGGCCCTGACCGCGGTGCTCAAGGCCCGAAGGGGCGATGCCAACATCGCCTTCACCTCGGTGGCCCTGCCCCACTCGGAGTTCCTGGCCCAGGAGCACATCGGCACGATCTGCACCCGCAAACAGTTCGCTGCAGACAAATGCCCTAAGGGCTCCGTCTACGGCAAGGCCAAAGCCACCACGCCTTTGCTTGACAAGCCGCTCGCAGGACCGGTCTACCTCAGGAGCTCAGACCATCCACTGCCGGATCTGGTGGCAAAACTCGGCGGTCAGCTCGAGATTCACCTGGTCGGTCGCATCGACTCCAAGAACGGCGGCATCCGCACCACCTTCGACTCGGTGCCCGACGCACCCGTCACCAAGTTCGTCCTGAAGATGAAAGGCGGCAAGAAGGGCCTGCTCACCAACTCAACCGACATCTGCCGCGGCGCCCACAAGGCGACCGCCGTGATGCGCGCCCAGAACGGGCGGGCGGTCGACCTGCGACCGAAGCTCGTCGCGGCGGGCTGCGAGAAGAAAAAGCTCGGCAAGAAGAAGAAACACCGATAACCCACAGGGAGGGGACCTAGATGCTGAAGAAACTCCACAACAGGCTCGGCACGGCCGGGCTGGTGGTCGCGGTGGTGGCGCTGGTAGCCGCCGTTGCGGGCACCGCTTTTGCCGCCGGCGGGCTGACCAAGAAGCAGGAAAAGCAGGTCATCAAGATCGCCAAGAAATACGCGGGCAAACCAGGGCCGCCGGGGCCCAAGGGGGACGCTGGAGCAGCCGGAGCGCCGGGGCCCAAGGGCGATCAGGGACCCAAGGGCGACACTGGAAGCCCGGGGCCCGAAGGGCTGCAAGGGCCCCCGGGGCCGACGGAAACGGTGCTGCCGCCGGGGAAGACGATGACGGGCCTCTGGCAGTTTGAGACGGAGGGTAATCCGGCCGCTTATATGACGATCAGCTTCCCGCTGCGCGCCGAACCCATACCGACGGAGCATTACATCGGACCAGGCGAAGGCCCGACCGAAAAATGCCCAGGCAGTCCCGCGGCACCGACTGCGGAACGTGGTCAGCTTTGCATCTACGCTGCCGCGATTGGCGGGGCAGCGCAACCGTTCGTAGACGAACTCACCAATGGTCTCGATAGATCCTCCGGATGGCGGGGTGAATTCGTCGTGGCTGAATCCAAACCGGCCTTCGGCTTCGGAAGTTGGGCCGTGACCGCGAGATGCCCCAAAAACGATAAAGGGGAAGAAGCAGAAGTCTGCTGAGCACCGGGAAGGTGCCAAGGATTATGGAGTGAGTTTTGTCATTCCACCACAATCGCAGAGCGCCCTTCCCATCCCCGAAACACAGCCATCCCCGCAAAGACTGAAAGGGAGATTAAAGAGGCACATCCGAAAAACCGAGTTTCTTACCTTGACCTACTTTGGTACGGCGCGGTACAAGCAGATACCCCCACTCAAAGTGGATGCCTCCCGGGGCCATCCCTCTAGGAAGAAGGTACCTTAGATGTCGAAGAAACTCATCATGGCTTGCATGGCGGTGGCGGCAATTGCCGCGTTTGCCCTGCCCGCGAGCGCCTCTGCCTCGAAAATGACACTCGAGGAGGGCAACACGGTGCTGGATCCCACTGGGAAAACCTGCACACCAGCGTTACCTGGAATCTGCATTCGCGGTACAAACACAGATGTGGCGCCGGGCCTGACAGATGCAAACGGCAATACCATCATGGAATGTACAAACCTGTCAATGACAGGGAGCCTGGAAAAAAATACGCATGCTGCCATTGAAGGCACGATTCACTCGTTCACTCTCAACGGAACACCTGGGGTAACACCCCACACCACCCACTGTAAATCGACGTTTGGCACCATCACGCCGACAACGGCTATAGCAACCAATGGCATGCCGTGGTGCCTGCGGTCGACCGAAGCCATGGCTCCGGACGAAATGCAGATTCGCGGTAACGGATGCACCGCAGCAGCCCGACCCATCCGAGTGATCTTGGATAGCTCCCTGGCAGGTGAATGTACCTACGAGAGGACTGCGCCGATCGTAGGAGTAGTCACAACAACACCTAGCCCGGCGTTGCTCCACACCTCAAAACAGGAATTCCCGAAGATAGCCGGCGGGTTCCTGTGCCCGGCGAAAACATTCCTTGACTTCACAATGTCTCTTTACACAGACACTGAAAAAGAGGAGCCGCTGAGTGTAATTGCAGTTCCGTAGCTGTACTGAGCGATGACACAATGGGCAGGGTCGCCGTTGGCGACCCTGCCCAGCCTTTAAACACAAGGGTTGTAGAAACAGGGAAGAAGATGGATGCGAGATAGGGCGCGGCCCGGTCATCTGGTGGGTCAGCCCGCGGGCGCCGGCACCTGCGAGGCCATCGGTTCGTAGCCGGCGGCACTGGGGTGGATCCCGGTGTCGCCGCTGATCACCCAGGGCGGGCCGCCGCCCGCCGGGCCCTGGCAGAAGGAGAGGGGGTGCAGGATCGCCAGCTCCCTCTGGGTCGGCGTCGACTGCACGCTGGGGCCGTCGACGGTGTAGCCGAGGCGGGAGCAGGAGAAGGTCGAGGGGTAGACGGGGGAGATGTCGATGCCGACGTTGAAGTGGGGCGGCGTCACCACCTGCAGCCGCTTCGGGTTCACTGCGGCGGCGACCGCGGCGATTTCGCCGTTCAGCAGCTGACCCATCTCGGCGATCTGGGTGGCGCTGTAGGCGAGCGCCGTCGAGGGCACCGCGAGGTGGTACTGCATCAGGTAGATCGTCGCGTCGGTGTGGTCGACGAGGTCTTCGTAGAGGCTCTTCAGGCGTTCGCGCAGGTGGACTTCGGCGAACGCCTCTTCGACGCATTCGCGGTAGCCGCCGAAGATGTCCGAGGAGACCGCGCAGCCCATGTTGTCGACGCCGAACAGCATTTCCGAGAGCAGCGGGTTGGCGCCGATCGTCATCAGGATGTAGTCGGGGTCTTCGGCCTCGATCGCCGCGGTCGTCTTGTGGAGCTCGCCGTTCGGCGCCCAGTCGGCCGGTTCCGAGCCGCTGACCGCGAGGTTCTCGTAGTCGGTGACGCCGTGCTCGTTCGCCCACTGCGCCGCCCAGGAGATGTTGTTCGAGAGGCCATAGTCGGGGGCGTAGACCAACTTCTGGGTGTTGGCGGTGACGAGCGAGTTGGAGGAGCAGGCGTCGTCGTATTCCTTGGCGGGCGGGCGGCAGCCGAGCAGGCGCCCGATCGTCATCGGGGTGCCGTTGCTGTAGTAGCCGAAGCCGGCGGTGACCGAGTCGCCGAGGGCGCGGACGACAGGGGCGGCGGTGCCGACCGTCACCTGCGCAGAGGAGGCGGAGGCCGGCTCGACGGCGGAGCTGGCGGCGCTGCCGGCACGCCGCTTTCGGACCAGGCCGATTTCCTCGCTGCCGCGGAAGCGGCGCGCCGCGCTGTAGACGAGGTGGCCGCGCCGGATTCGCGCCGTTCCGTGTGCGGGGCGCCTGCCGATGGACCAGCCGGCTTCGCCCTCGCACGCCGGCAGCGGCACCGAGACCCGGTGGCCGGGGCGGACCTGCAGTTGCGGAGTGCTGCTGCAGAGGGCAGCGGCGCCGGCCGTACTTCGAAGCGGCTGAACGCCCTCGTCGACTCCGCCGAGGTCGCCGCGTCCGTCTCCGTCGACGTCGACCACGGCGGGCGCCAGCACCCGGACCCTGAAGCCGTCGCCGAGCCGTCCGTCGACCGAGCCGCCGAGATCGAGGCGATGGACGAAGGTGAAGCGGCGGCGCCTCTCGGGGCTGCGCCGGCGGCCGCTGCTGAGCCGGTCGTGCAGGACCCAGGTGCGGACAGCGCCGCGGCCGCGCTCGAAGAGCCGCACGCGCGTCGCCACGCGGCGGCCGCTGAGCTCGATCGGGTAGTGGACGGGGACGAGGATCGAGGCGCTGCCGTCAGCTGCGGTGCCGACGCCGGCGCGGCCGATCTCAACCGGTGCGGGCGGCTTGAGCGCGGCGGGCCGCGCGCCTGCGCTCGCCGGGACCACCGCGAGCAGGAGCAGGACGAAGGGGAGGATGCAGCGGCTGCGGGTCATGGTCGGCTCCTTACGGCTTGCCGCGCCGGTAGAGCCAGCGCTGGAAGAACGGGTCGAGGTCGAGCCCGGAGATCTTCTCGGCCAAAGAGATGAATTCCTTGATCGTGCCGCTGCCGTAGCGGTGCTCCGTCGCCCAGCTGCGCAGCGCCCGCAGCATCGGCTCCGTCCCGATCTTCAGCCGCAGCGCCTCCAGCGCCATCGCGCCGCGGATGTAGACGGAGGGGCCGAAGAGGTTCTTGGCGCTGCCGGGGTGGGCCGAGGGCGGGTTCCAGAACTTCGTGTTCGAGGCGGGCACCCGGTAGAGGCGGTTGAAGATCGCGTGGGCGCTGCGGCGACCGTGCCGCCCGGCGTAGTACCACTCGGTCCAGGTCGCGAAGCCCTCGTTGAGCCAGATTTCCGGCCACCGCTTCAGCCCGACCGAGTCGCCGAACCACTGGTGCGCGGTCTCGTGGACGACGGTGGTCAGGTCAGGCACGTAGGGGTAGATCGGTCGGCTCTGGGTCTCCAGCGCGTAGCCGAGCTCAGGCGCGAAGTCGACGATCGAGCCGGCGCTGACGAAGGGGTAGGGGCCGTAGAGCCTGCTCTCGAAGCGGGTGATCTCCGGCAGCGCCGCGAGCACCGGCAGCGAGCCTTTCTCCAGCCGCGGGTCGATCAGGGTCCAGGCGCGGTGCCCGGCGACGCCGTTTCTCACGAGCCGCCCGCGGCCGATGTCGAGAACGGCCAGGTAGGGGCTCATCTGGCGCCCTTCGCCCCAGGAGTAGGTGGTGCGCCCGCCGCGCCGCTCGGTCCCGAACAGCCTCCCGTTCGCGATCGCCTTGAGATCGCCGGGGACGGTGACGTCGAAACCGAAGCGGGCCTTGTCCCCGGGGACGTTGTCGCAGGGGATCCAGGCGGCGGTCCCCTGCGGCTCCCCGACCGCCAGCACCCCGTCGTCGGTCGGGTACCACCCCTCCTCCGTCCCGTCCGGGTCGGTGATCGTCGGCGGCACTCCGCCGTAGGAGACCGTGGCGTTGAACACGTCCCCTCTCGAGACCGGTTCCGGCAGGTCCACGATCAGCTTGCCGCGCCGGCGGTGGAACCGCGCCTTCGCCCCCGCGACCCGCACCTGCTCGACGCGCGGGCCGAGGAAGTCGAGCGAGAAGCGCTTCAGCGTTTCCGTGGCTCGGGCGGAGACGGTCGTCTCCGCCTCGATCCGCCCGCCGCGGCTGTAGGCGAGGTCGACTTCGTAGGCGGTGGCGTCGTAGCCGCGGTTCCCGGCGTGGGGGAAGAACGGTTCGTCGGCCGGCTTCTGCGCCGATGCCGTCCCGGCGATGCATCCCACCGCGACGAGGCCGAGTACCAGGAGGCTGATTCGCCGCGTGCCCAAGCGGCAATCCTACGACGGTGGGACCTCTATATATAGACCTAGATGTGGGGGGGGGTCCGGCCTTGCTGCTTCCCAGAGCACGTCGTGCAGCTGAATCAGGCAGGCGTCGACGAGCGCGAGGTCGCCGCCCGATCGCATTCTTCCCCGGCTGCCGTCCAGGAGGGCCCCGAGCCAGGTGTTCATCGTCCCCACCACCGATCCGTCCACGGTCCTCCGGTCGGCGAGGTCGCAGCGGATCGCCCCGTCCTCCCCGATCACGCCCTGCAGTGCCTCGACGGTTCGCTGTCCGTATTTGTCCATCGGGTCCGCGACTCCCAGGTTGATGCTCATCCCCGCGAAGTTCGGGAGCAGGATCAGCGGCAGCGCGGCGCGGATCACGGTCGCCATCTCGGTGCCTGTCAGACCCAGTCGGCCTCCGGTGAGGACGAACCGTTGGCGCCACCGCCCGAGGGCGACGATCAGGGCCATGCGGCGACGTCCGTGCTCGGTCAGTTCGTAGCATTTGCCGTGACCCCGGGATGGACCGGCGATGACCAGGCCGACGTCGGTGAAGATCCGCATCCGCCGGCTCACCTGGTGAAAGGTCAAGCCATGCGGGCCGCCGGCGAGCTGGGTCAGGGTTCGCGGCTCGCGGCTGAGCCTTTCGACGAACCCCGACTCCCAAAACTGACCGAACGGCTTGAGCGGGCCCCACGACTGGACCACGTTGTCGGGGGACGGAAGCTCCGCCAGTTGGGTGGCTGCGAACCTCCCCAGCAGGCGATAGAGATTTCGGCCGGGCGGATCGGTCAGGCTGAGGATCACCGTCGACGGAACGCCTTCTTTCTCGTAGCGTTCGATCAGCTCGCGTTTCACCAGCTTCGCCGCGTACCGGTACACACTGCGCTCGGATACATGGTCGAGTCGCCGCGCCAGCTGTTCAGTGCGTAGAGGGCGCGGCCCGAGCGCCATCAAGACCTCGCCTCCCGAGCCGCTTCCGACCAGGTCGAGGATCGCGGAGACGGAGAGATCGGCCCTGCCGAGGTTCAGATGATCTCCTACATCTAGCGGGTTCGCGACTTCGGAGGTCTCGGCAGGTTTTTGGATAGCACCCCAGGCTAGCTCCGCTGCGTCCAAAGGCAAAATGTCCAGACACGATCTGGCAGGTTCGCAGCGCCACCAAACCTCCCATTTGCAGGCAGTTCTCCGTGTGACACCGAGAGAACCGGGAGGCAGGTTCAAGTCAACCCGGAGTTCGTTCAGCCTTGACAAGCGCCGAGGCGCACCCCCCCAAATCCGCCCGGGTGACACGCATGACAAGAAATACATCGCCATGCCTGTCACCCCGGCTCCAGCGCTGAAATCCGCTCCCGGTAAGGGAAAGCAGACCCTCTTTCCTTACCTCTGCAGGGCCAAGTTCAAAAAGAACCACCGCGCAGCGCTAAAGAACCTTGACCCAAATCCCTGCCAGGTATACAAGCCCAACATCCACTCGAAAAGTGTGGAAGTAAGCGCCCCCGAGGCACCGATCGACAAACCGAGCGCCCCAGGGGCAGTCCTACAAGGAAGGAAGTATCTCAGATGTCTAAGAAACTCATCATGTCCTGCATGGCTCTGGTCGCGTTCGCGGCCTTTGTCCTGCCGGCGACGGCTTCGGCGACTAACGATCCGCAGCTGACAGAGACAACATTCAACGCTGAAGGCAAAGACATAGGAACTCACACCGTCCCGCCGGGCGCGAAAGTCATCGGCACAAACATCGGCAACGCCGACTTCATGAACACAACCGGCGAAGGCACCCCGCAGGTTAGTTGCAGCAGCGCGCTGTTGACAGGAACCGTCACTAAAAACGAAGGAGGGACGGTCGAAGGTTCGATCTCAACAGCCGACTTCTCTGGCACCGGACCGCTCAGCAAACACAATCCGGCGAAAGAATACAGTGAGTGCACAGCCAGCATCGGCAACGCTGCGATCACAGTGTCGACGCCTCTGGTGATCAAATCAGACCCGACGATGGCCACAGACGAATTCCGAGTCTCCGGCACCGGTGCCGGTGGGACCGTGACATTCAATATCGTCTCGACAGTCGCCGGGCAGTGCAAATACCTCACCACAAGCACCGTCAAGGGCGACTACACTACAGCCCCTGCAACAACGAAACTGGTCGTGCGCAATACCCAGGCGGGGAGCGGCGCGAAACTGGAGGAAGGTGGATTCCTCTGCCCGACCAGCGGTCAGCTGCGGATGACGTTCTTCCTTGAGACAGAGGACGGAACGGAGCTGTCGATCTCGTAGGCACCTAGCCACACAGATCTATCTAGTCAGGAGTCGCCATATGGCGACTCCTGGCGTACTGATAACTCTAGGACCCAAGGCGTACCGTGACAAGACCAACCCAGACTTTTACGTTTCCGGGTAACAAGGACCGCAAGGTCAGCACAGGACAATTAGGGAGAGCATTGGAAGGCGGGGGAATAGCGATGGGGAGATGGGCGCAGATTTCGGCAGTCCTGGTGCTTGCCTGTTTCAGCTTCGGGCACTCGACTGGAGTCGCAGAGGCTAGTTGTCCAAACGAAGAATTCCGATTTGGACCGTCTTCGACTCTCCCCGATTGCCGGGCCTACGAGTTGGTGTCGCCCGCTGATACGGACGGCCGGCTCCTGAGGCCTATCACCACCGCTGGGCTCCCGCCGCTTACGCAGGCCGTGCCAAGCGAACTGGCGTCACCAACGCGCGACAGCGTCGTTTTCCTTGCCTACATGGGGGCCCTGCCCGATCCGCGGGGGGCAGGCGGGGTGGCCGATGTCTACGGCTCGGAACGTCTACCAGGAGGTTGGGAGACGAATCGCATCCTTACCCCGGCCGGGACCGAGGGAAGAGTGTTTGTACCCGGCGGTGTCTCGTCCGATCATCTGTACAGCCTCAGCAGAACGGAAGCGCAATACCTAGACGGATTGGATGGCTCCCGCGAGTTGGTTGGGCTGGGCAAGGTTGGAGTCGAACCATACGCTGAGGCGCGTTACCTCGGTGCAGACGGTACGCACATCATCTTCTCCACGGGCCATGGGTTTGACCAAAGCTTTGTCTGTTTCCCACTTGCGGGCGAGTGCGAAGTCAACCGTTTGGAGCCAGACGCGCCGCCGACCGGCACCGGCGCAGTCTATGACCGCGAAGCCGACGGCGAGACTCACGTTGTCTCGTTGCTGCCAGGCGACGAACCACTGAAAGCCGGCGAAGAGGCCTACTGGAAGGGGACCTCGAAAGACGGCACCGCCACCGCCTTCGAAGTCGAAGAAAAGCTCTATGTGCGCCTCGACAATCAGTTGACGAAAGAAGTAGCTCCGGGCAAATCGATCTTCGCCGGTGTCTCTGACGACGGCGGCTACGTGTTCTACGTGGTCCCGGCCGGTTCAGAAGAAGCCGGGACGATCCACCGCTTCAACACTGCGACCGGGGCCGATGCGGTTGCCAATCCCGGCGACGAAGGACTTATCGTCAACGTCTCCGGCGACGGCTCCCACGTCTACTTCATCTCCGAGGCGCAGCTTGACGGCAAAGGCACCGCCGGAGAACCCAACCTTTACGTTTGGAGCGGAGGCTCTCCCACATACGTAGCGACCGTTCTACCGAGCGACCTGGTGAGGACCTCCGACGCAGGCAATCTGGTACCGGCTTTGGCGAACTGGACGAGCCATGTCACTAATAAACCTACCGACGGCGTCGAGCAGGGCCCAGGGGGAAGCTCTTCACGTACCACTCCCGATGGCAGTGTGATCGTCTTCGAGTCCCGCGCTCGCCTCACCGCCTACGACAACGCGGGACACACGGAGATCTACCGGTATGAGGACGGCAATGCGAGTCCAGAATGCGTCTCTTGCAATCTGGGCGATGAGCCAGCGAGGGGCGACGCGCAGCTGCAAGACCTGATCCTTACCCCTACTTCTAACATCGTTCACAACGTTAGTGACAACGGCAGTCTCGTGTTCTTCGAAACCGACGAGGCGCTCAGTAACCAGGATGTCGATGGAATCAACGACATATATGAGTGGCGCGAGGGCCACGGGAACCCCTCGCTGATCTCCTCCGGTCAGTCGCAGAGTTACCCCTTCGTGGCGCCGTTCAATGAACTGCTCACGCCGAACATTATCCTTTCTGTAACTCCTGATGGCGAGGACGTCGTCTTCATCTCTCAAGACGCACTCGTTCCCGGCGCACCGGGAGGAGGCGCGGGGGCCATCTACGACGCTCGAGTGAACGGCGGATTCCCGATCCCGCCTGCGCGCGAGCTCTGTGTAGAAGAAACCTGTAAGCCGGGGCCCGAGGCTCCTGCGCCCTTCAGTTCCGGCTCGGCATCGGAATCAGCGCACAGCTCCGGCAATATGAAGCCGAAAAAGCACAGGCGTACCTGCCGCTCCAGGAGCCAGAAGAGATGCTCCAAGCATAAAAAAGCAAAGAGACGTCGTGCGCCAGCCTCTGCGTCGGGTGCAGGGAAACCCGACGCTGACGCTCAAATTGCGGATCAACCCGCAGTCACGGTTAGTCGAGATGGGTCGAGCGATTCGCCCGACCCAGGGCGCGAGGACCTCGGTGGCTCACCAGCTAGCTCCGCGAGGCCCGCGGTGGCTGACCCCCCGGTTGAGTACGGAATCGAAAAAGTTAGCGCAGGCCTCTCTTCCACCGCAGCGGGAATGCACCCTGACTTCTCGCCCAACATCCTTCTGAAACATGTCTTCAAAGAAAACGGGCAGCTGAGTGAAAACATGGATCGCACCGAAGAAGTCTCGGTTTCAGCCCCACCGGGCTTGATCGGCAACATCAACGCGGTCCCCCGCTGCCCCACCGCCCAACTTGTGGCGGCGAGCTGTCCGACGGATTCCCAGGTCGGGGTCACTACGGCCTACGTCACCTGGATAGGTCCGAAATTCACTGAGCCCGTCTACAACCTCGAGCCGCCCCACCCCGACAAGGAAATCGCCCGGCTCGGCTTCACCGGGGCCCTCTTCCCCGTCTTCATCGACATCAAGGTGCGGACCGCGAGCGACTACGGGGTGACCGCCACCGTCTACGGACCCTCCGGATTCGTCTCGCTGGTGGGGGCTGAAACCACCCTTTGGGGCAACCCGGCAAACGAAGTTCATGACAAACAGCGGCTCACGCCAACCGAAGCGAGCAACTGCAAAACGGCCTGCGAAGCGGAAAAGAAAGGGCCCAACGGGGAAATCATCAAAGGCGAACGCGCCTCGACGATCCCGGTCGACCAACGCAAGGCCTTCATGACCAACCCCTCGGCCTGCCAGTCGGGCCAGGTGGACTTCGCGGTCCGCAGCTACCAGCTCCCCGGCCAGGTCTTCACCGCCTCAGCCCCCCTCCCCGCCATCACCGACTGCACCGGCCTGCCCTTCGCCCCGAGCTTCACCGCGGAGCCGACCAGCAAGGTGGCGGGAGCCCCCACCGGCCTCCACACCACCCTCACCCTCCCCCAGCACCT
>DASULV010000052.1:0-24293 GCA_036277955.1 Solirubrobacterales bacterium
TGTCGGGGGCGGCACTCCCCCGACTTCAATCACGCATCAGCACGTAGACGAGCAGCGCCGCGAAGCAGACCTGGGCCACCCCGAACGCCGTGCCGAGGTTTTTCGCCCCGAGCAGTAGGGCGATCACGGTGGCGGCCGCGAAGCCGAGCAGGAGGAGCGCGAGCTGACGGCTCATTCGGCGCGAAGTCTATGCTCGGCCCATGCTCACCGACTACCACCTGCATCTGCGCCCGGACGAGGAGGGGACCACATTCGAGCGCTACTTCACGGCTGAGAACGTCGAGCGCTACCTCGACGCCGCGCAGGTGGCGGGGATCGAGGAGCTCGGGGTCTCTGAGCACGTCTACCGCTTCCGCCAGGCGCTGGAGCTTTGGCAGCACCCGCTCTGGGTCGAAAACGCCGTCGACGACGTCGACGCCTACTGCGAGTTCGTCCGCGGCACGCCGCTGCGGCTGGGCATCGAGTGCGACTTCATCCCCGGCGCCGAGGAGCGCACGGCGGCGCTGCTCGAGGCACGCGACTTCGACTACGTCGTCGGCTCGGTCCACTTCATCGGCGACGGCGCTGCCGCGATCGACCACAAAGGCTTCGACGTCTGGGAGGGGAACGGCGATCCGGACGAGGTCTGGCGCCGCTACTTCGCGATGCTCGCCGACGCCGCCCGCTCCGGCCTCTTCGACATCCTCGCCCACCCGGACCTGGTCAAGGTCTGGGGCCGGGCGACGCCGCTGCCCGACCGCGACCTGCGCGCCTTCTACGAGCCGGCGGTGGAAGCGATCGCCGAAAGCGGGATCGCGGTCGAGATCTCGACCGCCGGCATCCGCAAGCCCGTCGGCGAGCTCTATCCCTCGCGGCAGTTCGCCGAGATGTGCGTCGAGGCGGGCGCCTCGTTCGCGCTGTCCTCCGACGCCCACCTGCCCGAGCAGATCGGCTTCGAATACGACCGCGCGGTGCAGTTCATGGACGAGCTGGGGATAGGTGAGCTATGCGTCTTCGAGCAGCGCCAACGGAGCCTCGCTCCCTTGGGCAGCCGGGTCCGTTGACGGTGGTCGGCCTCGGCTACGACAGCCATCGCTTCGCCGCCGGGCGGCCGCTGATCCTCGGCGGGGTCGAGATCGAGCACAACCAGGGCCTCGAAGGTCATTCCGACGCCGACGTCCTCACCCACGCGGTGATCGACGCCCTGCTCGGCGCCAACGGCGGCGGCGACATCGGCGAGATGTTCCCCGACGACGATCCCGCCTTCAAAGACGCCGACTCGATCGACCTCCTGCGCACCGTCGTCGGCACGATCGCCGGCCCGATCGTCAACATCGACGCCACCCTGATCTGCGAGCAGCCCCGTCTCGGCCCCTACAAGGCGGAAATGGAGCGGACACTGGCCGACGCCACCTCGGCCCGCGTCAGCGTCAAGGCGACCAGCAACGAGGGCATGGGCTTCGTCGGCCGCGGCGAGGGGATCGCCTGCATCGCGGTGGCCAGCGTCGATTCCGAATAGTCTTCCCGCTGGGTATGGCGAACTCGCGTCTCAGCGCTGCGGCCGTCCGCGGCTCCATTTCTGACCTCACCTTCCAGGGGAAGGTGCTGCGCGAGGCCGGCATCCTCGAGCCGATGCGCCCGGACAAGGCGCTGAAGATCGGCACCACCTTCCTGCGCTGGGGGGCTTCGCCGGCGACCGGAGTCGCCACCGCGGCGATCCACCACCCGCACGAGCGGGCGATCGTCGACGAACGCGGCGCGCTCAGCTGGCAGCGCCTGCACCTGCGCTCCAACGCGCTCGCCCACTCGCTGGCGCAGATGGGGATCGGCCCGGGCGACGGCGTCGGGGTGATGTGCCGCAACCACCGCGGCTTCATCGAGACCACCCTGGCCGCGGCCAAGCTCGGCGCCAGCGCGCTCTACCTCAACACGATGTTCGCCGGCCCGCAGCTGGCCGAGGTGACCAAGCGCGAGGGGCCGAAAGCACTCGTCTACGACGAGGAGTTCACCGGCCTGCTCTCCGAAGTCGATCCCTCGGTGCAGCGGATCGTCGGCTGGTGCGACGGCGCGGTCTCCGAGCCGACCCTGGAGAGCCTGATCGAGGCCGGCGACGAGTCCGACCACAAGCCGCCGCCCGAGAAGCCCAAATTCGTGATCCTCACCTCCGGCACGACCGGCACGCCGAAGGGTGCGCAGCGCTCCAGCCCCGAAGGCCTGATGCCGATCGCCTCGCTGATCGACAAGATCCCCTTCCGCAGCCGGATGACGATGATGATCGCGGCGCCGCTCTTCCACTCCTGGGGCTTCTTCCACTTCGTGATCAGCCTGCCGACCGCCTCGACGATGGTGCTGCGGCGCAAGTTCGACCCCGAGGAGACGCTGAAGGCGATCGAACAGAGCCGCGCCGACGTCCTCGGCGCGGTCCCGGTGATGATCCAGCGCATCCTCTCCCTGCCGGAGGAGACGCTCCAGCGCTACAGCCTGCCGAGCCTGAAGATCACCTCGCTCTCGGGCTCGGCGCTGCCGGGCGAGCTGGCGATCGCCTGGATGGACCACTTCGGCGACAACGTCTACAACCTCTACGGCTCGACCGAGGTCGCCTACGCGACCGTCGCCACGCCGGAGGACCTGCGCGCCGCTCCCGGCACCGCCGGCAAGCCGCCGCGCGGGACCAAGATCTGCCTCTACGACGAGAACGGGGCGGAGGTGCCGCAGGGCGCGGTCGGCCGCATCTTCGTCGGCAACGAAATGGCCTTCGAGGGATACACGGGAGGCGGCGGCAAGGAGATGATCGACGGCCTCTATTCGAGCGGCGACGTCGGCCACATCGACGAGAACGGGCGGCTCTTCATCGACGGCCGCGACGACGAGATGATCGTCTCCGGCGGCGAGAACGTCTTCCCGCGCGAGGTCGAGGACCTGCTCGCCGACCACGAGGCGGTCGAGGAGGTGGCGGTGATCGGGGTCGAGGACGCCGAGTTCGGCCAGCGCCTGAAGGCGTTCGTCGTCGTCCGCTCCGGGCTCGATGTCTCCGAAGGGGACCTGACCGCGCACGTGAAGGCCAACCTCGCCGGCTACAAGACCCCGCGCGAGGTCGAGTTCCTCGATGAGCTGCCGCGCAACGCCACCGGCAAGATCCTCAAGAAGGATCTGCACGCTCGCGAGAAGCAGCAGTCCGCCTAGGCGGAATTTGCGGCTTCGGCGTCGGAGTCCCCTCCGATCCCGCTAGTAGGTTGCCGGGGAATGGGTGAGCCAGCTCGGCAGCTGAAGCAGGTCGGCGACGCGACGCGGGCGATGCGCGGCGTGGCCGATCAGGCGCTCGAGTGGGTGCGGGTCAGCGAGGGGCGCGTCGCCGCGGCTGAGAAGCGGGCCGACGAGGTCAAGGGGCAGGTGAAGGAGCGGGCGCTGTTGACGCTGCGCAAGGTCACTGCCGAAGCACGCGAGAAGATCGCCGCCGAGCGCAAGCGCCGGACCGAGGCGGAGTCGCGAGTCGCCGCTGCAGAGGCGGCGCGGGACCGCGCCGAGCGGAGCTTCGAGGAGCTGCAGCAGCGTTCGCAGTCCGAGCGCGAAGAGATCGTCGCGAAAGCGAACCGGCTGCGCGGCGAAGCCGAGCAGGAAGCCGAACGGGCCAAGGCCAAAGCCGAGAGCGCTTCGGAGGAAGCGCGGCTGGAGGCCGAGAACGCGATCGCCGAGGCGCGGAAGGCGGCCGAGGAAGACTTCAAGACGCGGGTCGAGGAGGCGCGGCAGCAGATCCAGGCCGAGGCCGACAAACGGATCGCCGCCGCCGAGCAGCGCGCCGCCGACGCCGAGCGCAGGGCGGAGCAGTCCCACGAGGCGGCGGTGCGGCTGGAGACCGAGATCGAGCGGCGGGTGATGGAGGGGACCGAGGACGTGCGGCGCGAAGCCGAGGAAAGCGTCAAGCAGCTGCTCGAGAAAGTCGAGCGCGAGGCCGAGGAGGCCGCCCGCGCCCGCGCCGAGGACCAGCTGCGGATGGAGTCCGACCGGATCCGGGTGCAGGCGCAGAAGCGCGAGGAGCGCGTGCGCGAAGCGACCGAGGACGAGATCAAGGCCAGCGTCAGCAAGGCGCGGCGCGAGGCCGAAGCGGCCGCCGAGGAGACGGCGCCGTCCTGGCTGCGCAGCGAGTCCAAAGCATCAACCGCCGGCTACAGGACTTTTTGATCTAACCTCGCCTGCGCAATGCGCGAGGTGAGGATCAGGGACACGCTGACGGGCGAGCTGCGCCCGATCGACGGCGACGGCGAGATCGGGATTTATGCCTGCGGCCCGACCGTCTACAGCCGCATCCACATCGGCAACGCGCGCCCCTTCGTCGTCTTCTCGCTCTTCGCTCGCTTCCTGCGCAGCGAGGGCTACCGGCCGAAGCTGGTCGTCAACGTCACCGACATCAACGACAAGATCTACGTCGCCGCGCGGGCGGCCGGAAAGCCTTCCGGCGAGTTCGCGGAGGAGATGAAGGAGGCCTACTTCGGGGATACCGACCGGCTCGGGCTCGGCCGCCCCGACGCCGAGCCGCTGGCGACGGAGACGGTGCAAGGCATCGTCTCCCTGATCGAGGAGCTGGTCGACTCCGGCCACGCTTACGAGTCCGGCGGCGACGTCTACTTCCGCGTTCGCAGCTTCGGCCCCTACGGCAAGCTCTCCAACCGCCGCCCGGAGGACATGGACCAGGGCGAGGACGCCGGCAGCGCCTCCCTCAAGGAGGACCGGCTCGATTTCGCCCTCTGGAAGGCCCACAAGCCCGACGAGGACACCAGCTGGGACTCCCCCTGGGGTCCCGGCCGCCCCGCCTGGCACATCGAGTGCTCGGTCATGGCCGAGCAGGAGCTGGGTGCCACCTTCGCGATCCACGGCGGCGGCTCCGACCTCGTCTTCCCCCACCACGAGAACGAGATCGCCCAGTCCGAGGCCGCCGGCCGCCCCTTCGCCCGGATCTGGATGCACAACGGGATGATCGAGACCAGCGACGCCAAGATGTCCAAATCCGAGGGCAACATCTTCCAGCTCTCGGAGGCGCTCGATCGCTACGGGCGCGAGGCGGTGGTCGCCTACCTGATCTCCGGGCACTATCGACAGCCCTTGGCCTTCGGCGAGGAGCAGATGGATGAATCCGTCGCTCGGGTCGAGCGCATCAGGAATTTCTTTAGAGACAACCCGCTGGGAGCGTCGGGGGAAGGGTCGGCGGGCAAACAGCGGGGAGGGCCCGGCGACCCTTCCCCCGACGCTCGGAACGGGGCGGCGGCTCGATTCGAGGCGTTCAAGGATGCGCTCGCCGATGACTTCAATACGCCCAGGGCACTCGCCGAGATCTTTGAGCTCGTCGGAGAAGCGAACAGGGGCGAGGCAGATGGGGGGGAGGCAGCTGAGGCCATCGCGGAGATGCTCGACCTGGTCGGCCTCGGCACCCTTACTCAGCCAGATGAGGGTGCTGAGGCCGACCCCGAGGCCCTGAAGCTGATGGAGGAACGCGAGGAGGCGCGGGTAACCAAGGACTTTGCGCGGGCCGATGAGCTGCGGGATCGGCTGGCTGAGATGGGCTGGGAGGTCCGGGATTCAGCTGAGGGCCCGCGGCTGGTCGCGCGGGAGCTGGGATGAACGCAGCCGGTTTTCGGCACAGCGGGGTGTGTAGGAAATCGGATGCGGCCGGCTGGGTGTCCTGATGGCGAACCAGTTCATCTACGGCCGCCGGCCCGTCGCCGAGGCGGAGCGGGGGAGGCGGCGGGTGCATCGCACCTGGAAGGCGCCTGAGACCTCGGTGGGGGAGCTGGAGCGGCTTTGCGGCTCGCCGGACCATCAGGGCGTCGTGGCAGAGGTTGATCCCTACCCCTACGGCGACGCCCGCGGCATGCTCCGCGACGGCGCCCTCCTCGTTGCCCTAGATCAGGTCCAGGACCCGCGCAACCTCGGCGCCGTCTGCCGCTCGGCCGAGTTCGCCGGCGCCGCCGGCGTAGTGATCCCGGAGCGCCGAGCCGCCGCAATCACCCCCGCCACCTGCAAGGCCTCAGCCGGCGCCGTCGAGCACATCGAAGTAGCCCACGTCCGCAACCTTGCCGACTGGCTCTCAGAAGCAAAGGAGCAAGGCTTCTGGATCTGGGGCGCCGACGCCGAGGCCGACCAAACCCCGTGGTCCACCGACCTCACCGGCTCCACCGTGCTCGTCTTGGGCGGAGAGGGCAAAGGCTTGCGCCCCCGAGTAGCCGATAGCTGCGATGGCCTAATCGCCCTTCCCCAACGAGGCAAGGTGGAATCTCTAAACGTCTCAGCGGCTGCTACCGCCCTCTTATTCGAGGCGCTACGTCAGCGGTCCTAACTGGTAGCTCCGGCTAGCGGGGGTGGGTGCCGCGCGCGCGCGCCCTCTCCAGACACTCACCCACGAGCCAAAGCGATTGGTGTCTGGCGAGGGGCACCCACCCCCGCCCAAAACCCCTTCAAACGCAACCCAATTTGCAAAACCGCAAATTGGGGGTTGACAGAACAACGCAAACCAGTAAGAGTGCGCCTTGTAAATAAGGGTGAACCTCAGCTTGAGGCTCACTTCGTAGAGGCGCCTGCCAGGGGAGGTAAGCGGCGCCACGACCCTTCAACAAGGAGAAGGATCTGTGGCTCTATCTACGCCTACGCAGGAACTGCCGCTGCCGGTTGCGCAAGGCACCCCTCGTTTCGCAGGCTCTAACCCTCAAGCTGAGCTTGATGATCATTACCTCGTCGCCCTGGCCAAGGATGGCCGGACCGACGCCTACGACATGATCGTCAAGCGCTACCGCGGTTTCGTCCGCCTCAAGGCCTCGTCCTATTTCCTCCTCGGGGGAGAGTCGGACGACCTGATCCAGGAGGGCCTGCTCGGCCTCTACAAGGCGATCCGCGACTACCGCACCGATCGCGAGTCGAGCTTCCGCAACTTTGCCGAGCTCTGCATCACCCGCCAGATCATCACCGCGGTCAAGACCGCGACCCGCAACAAGCACACGCCGCTGAACCAGTACGTCTCCTTCAGCCAGACCCCGGCCGCCGCCGGCGACTCGGAAACGACCCTGGACGAGATC
Source organism: Solirubrobacterales bacterium (assembly GCA_036277955.1). GTDB lineage: Bacteria > Actinomycetota > Thermoleophilia > Solirubrobacterales > 70-9 > VAYN01. Next base: position 7,041 of record DASULV010000052.1, read on the forward strand.
CTGCCGGGGCCGAGCGTCCACGACCCGGTCAACCAGGTGATCGCCTCCGAAGAGCTGGAGAGCCTCGTTTCCTGCCTCTCGGGCGTCTCCGGGGTGCTCTCGGACCTCGAGAGCCGGGTGCTCTCGCTCTACCTCGACGGCCACTCCTACGAGCTGATCGCCGAGCGCCTCGAGTGCGACACCAAGACGGTTGACAACGCCCTGCAGCGGGTCAAGCGCAAGGTCGGGACGCACCTGGCCTCGCGCGAGGTGCCGCTCTAGGCGCTCTGCGGCAGATCGGCGATCACGTACTGCAGCAGTTCCTGCCCGTGCTCCGAGGCGACGGCAACGTCGTCGGCCTTGACTCGGACCCGGTGCAGGGACTGCATCCGCAGGACGTCGCCGTCGCAGTGGTGGTTGGGGAAGATCCCCGAGTAGGAGACGCCTAGGCGCTCCAAGTGGTCGGCGACGAGGGCGGTCGCCGGGCGCTCAAGCGGCAGGTCGATGTAGATCGCGTCGAGGTTGGCGTGGTGGAAGAGGTGGTGGCGCTCGGCGCCGATCGCCTCCTCGAGGTCGGCGCCCGGGGTGTGGACGGTGATCCGGGCCAGGTTGTGGTCGGTGTCGATCTCGACGTGGAGCTCGCTGCGCTCCTCCAGCTCGCACTGCGGTGGCGGATCGGCCAGCTCTCCCCGCAGCTCGCAGAGCTCGATCGTCTGGGCGACGATCTCCCGGTGGCGCTCGGGCGCGTAGACGGGGCGCTCGTGGCCGTCGTTCAGCTTCGTGTAGAAGAGCGCCGCCGACTGGCGCCCGCGCCGGCCCTCGGCGGCGTCGTTGCTGACCGAGGCGGGGATCCAGCCGAGCAGGAAGCCGGTCTCGTGGGCGCCGAGGTCGATGTTCGCCTTCTGGCTGTAGGGGTGGGCGGCGGTGGCCTCGCTGTACATCCCGGCCAGTCCTTGCTCCCGGGCCCAGTCCATCAGCCACTTCTTCGTGCGGGTGAAGAGATGCTGGCCGCGGGCTGCAGGAAGCGTCACCGCCTGGCCCGAATGGGCGACCGCGTCGCCCGCAGCCGCTAAGCTCATTCCCATGTGGCAAAGCAGCTCACCTGCAGCGCTTTCGGCGATGCAGGAGACATAGGTTCCGCCAGCGATACGGCGTCCAACCTCCTCGGGGTCGTACACCCACCGCACGTCATAACTCTGACCATAAGCGGCCTCGATCGCGTCGGTCAGCACGGTACCCTCGTCCGACCCCAAGAATCTGAACGTCACGTCCATTACGGACATCATCGCCACCACGCCCGCCTAGCTCAACCTGGGAGAGCACCTCATTTGTAATGAGGAGGTTGCCGGTTCGATCCCGGCGGCGGGCTTTTTCTTCAACGTCATCTGCGCCGCAACTTTCTCTTTAGCGAACGTTTAGCCAGCTATAGCAGCGACTCGCTGCAGGCAGGCAAACGACTAAGGAGGCAGGAAAGATGCGGTACCAGGGGGATGGAAATTCGCAACGAGGGCCGGTGCGCCGGTTGACGATGGTGATCGCGGCCGTCGCCGCTATCTGCATGGCGTTTGCCGGCAGTGCGCAGGCGTCCGTGATCAGCATCGGCAGCGTGCTGCCTGGGGGGTACAAATCGGAACCGTTCGAACGTGTGCAGACGCTCTTCAACACGGCACTTCCCGAGGCGGGTTCGACCTTGGCCTCTCCGGTAACGGGCGCTGTAGTGCGCTGGCGCATCCAAGGCGCCGAAGGTGGTCCCTTCTACCTCCGGGTTCTGCGCCCGAACGGCAAAGGCGCATACGAAGCGGCCGGTAAATCGGGGCCGGAGAGTCCGACCGGCACCGATTTGCAGACCTTCAACACCAATCTGAAAATTCAGGCCGGTGACCTGATCGGAATCGATCCGACCAGCGGCGAGAACAAAATCGGCGTTGCCGAAGTATCCGGCGCCGGCTACGCGTCGATCTTCCCGACGCCTTTCGAAGGCTCCGTAGTGCCGCCGAGCGGGAACGTTGGCGGCAAAGAGATCGAGCTTGCCGCGGAAATCCAGCCGCAGCCGGAAGTCACCCTGGTTTCACCTCCGTTCGGCCCGGTCACCGGTGGCACCGTCGTCACCATTACCGGTAAGAATTTCAACCAGACGAGCGCAGTGAAATTCGGCAGCACTCCGGCGGCCGCGTTCACCGTTGACTCCGACACCGAGATCACCGCGACTACGCCGAAAGCGCTGCGTCCGGGCAAGGTCGACGTGGCGGTGACCACCTTCGCCGGCACCAACCCGAACACTCAGTACGACGACTACGTGTACACCGCGTGTGTGGTGCCGAAAATCAAAGACCGCACGCTGAAGGTCGCGAAAGGTCAGCTGCGTCGCGCGGGCTGCAAACTCGGCCACGTGAAGAAAGTCATCGCAGCGAAGCCGAAAGAAGTCGGCAAGGTCCTCAAGCAGGCTCCGAAGCCCGGCAAAGTCCTGCCCCCGGGGGCGCGGGTCCGTATCCAGCTGGGCACGTTGCCCAAAGCCGGCAAGTAGTTAGCCGCTGACTAGGAGTTCGAACCGCCGCCGAGGAGCCTGGCCTTCTCGGCGGCGAACTCCTCTTCGGTGAGGATGCCCTTGTCGCGCAGCTCGCCGATCTTTTCCAAGCGCTGCAGGCGGGCGTCCTCGGCGTCGACGGGCGGGCCGGCAGAGGGCATCGCCGCGGTAGGGGCCTCGGCCGCGCCCTCGGAGGTCCCCTCGTCAGCGCCAGGCCGCCGTTCGGGCAGCCGAAGCTTCGAGGCCTGATCGCTCACCCGCTCCGGGATGTTCGCGTCCTTGACCGCGCTGACCACTTTGTCCTTGGTGCGACCGTAGACGCTGTCGTAGCTGGCGTCGGGGAACTCCTCTTCGGTCTGTTTGCGCAGCTCGTGGATCCCGAAGGCGGCCATGCCGGCGACGATCAGGGTCGTGAGGAAGGCGCGCAGGCCCTGTGACGGCGCGGTGAGGAAGTAGAAGCAGACGAGGACGGCGAGCCCGGTGTAGACGTAGGCCACGTGCAGGTGGAGGCTGGGGGCGAGGTAACGGCGGGTGGTGCGCGCGCCCGGGGTCGGCGAGGCGAGCCAGCCGGCGGCGGCGAAGAGGACGCCGATCACGATCACCGTCACCGCGATGCTGACCATCAACGAGGTGCCGATCGACCAGGCCGCCTCGGCTGCCGGCTTCACGTTCTCGGTCTTCACCAGGTTGTCGACGACGATGCCGCCGGCGATCTGCCTGGCGACGATGACGGCGAACCCCGCGGCGATCAAGCCGGCGCCGCTGAGCAGCACCGTCACCCAGCGGCCGTCGCGCGAGAGGTAGATCGCGGCGCCGAAGGCGGCGAAGGTGAGGATCGAGAGCACCAGCGCCAGCCCCTTGACCGCGACCGCGATGTTCTGCGCCGTCTTCAGCTGGTCGGACTTGAGGATCTCGATCTGGGCGGCGTCGGGCGGCAGTTTTTCGGCCAGGTCTTCGCCGATCCCGACCTGGTCGGCGAGGTTGGTGAGGAGGCTGCCGAGGTTGAGGCGGACGTTCCCTTCGTCGGTCTCGACCGCTTCTTTCTTGTCTTCCAGCACCGCCAGCAGCTGTTCGTGGGTGGTCCGGTTCGCCTCTTCCCACAGGTCCTGCGCCGTCGAGGTTTCAAGCGCTTTTTCCGCGCCCTGGCCGGCCACCTGGCGCAGGCCGCCGGCCGCCGGGCCGGCGAGGTCCTTGGTGTCGCCGGGGAGGACTTCTTCCAGTTCCTTGCGCACGTCGACGTTTTCGTAGAGCTGTTCGACCAGGTAGTCGCTGAGCGCGGTCCGGATCGTCTCGTTCTCCAGGAGGCGACCGCTGGTGTCGGTCCAGTCGTCGGTATTGAGCGCCTGGCGCTCGGTCCAGATCGCGAAGACGCTGAGGAAAGCGAGGACGGAACCGAGGATGACGAGCCCTCTAACCGTACGTCGTCGTCCGCGGCTCATAGCGGGATGCTATACGTGACATCACTATGAAGCTAGAGGGCATCCACCACATCACTGCGATCACCGAGAACGCCCAGAGCAACGTCGACTTCTACGCCGGCGTCCTGGGCCTCAGGCTGGTCAAGAAAACCGTCAACCAGGACAACCCGACCGTCTACCACCTCTTCTTCGCCGACGAGGGCGGGGATCCGGGTTCCGACCTGACCTTCTTCGAGTACCCGGGCGCGGCCCGGGGGCGGCCGGGCGCCGGGATGGTGCACCGGGTCGTCTGGCGGGTCGCCTCGACCGATGCCTTCGACTTCTGGGAGGAGCGGCTGCGCGCCAACGGCGCCGAGTCGCGGCGCGAGGGGGAGAGCCTGATCTTCTCCGACCCCGAGGGGCTCGACCACGAGCTCCTCGTCGTCGACGTGCCCGACGCGCCGCTGATCGCCGACCACCCGGAGATCCCCTCTGAGCTGGCGCTGCAGGGCTTCCACGCGGTGCGCGCCTACGCGGACTCGCCGGATGCGAGCAGCGGGCTGCTCGAGGCGCTCGAGTTCGAGCAGGTCGACGGGGCGTGGGAGGCGCGCGGCGAGAACCGCGGCGGCCTCTACGTCTACGACGAGGCGCCGAGCGAGCGCGGGATCCAGGGCGCCGGCAGCGTCCACCACGTCGCCTGGGCCTCGACCCCGGAGGAGCTGCTCGACTGGCGCGAGAAGGCGCTGGCGGGTGGGGCGCAGCCGACGCCGGAGATCGACCGCTTCTACTTCCGCTCGATCTACTTCCGCGAGCCGAGCGGCGTGCTGTTCGAGATCGCGACCCTCGGTCCGGGCTTCACCGTCGACGAGCCGCTCGAGAGCCTCGGCGAGAAGCTCTCGCTGCCGCCCGACTATGAGCACCTGCGCGAGGAGGTCGAACCGCGCCTGCGGCCGGTCGAGAACCCGCGGGTCTCATCCCAGGGTTGATCGCCGACTTCACCTGGCGCGACGCCGGGCGCGTCGTCGTCTTCCGGCGGGACGGGGTCGGTGCGGCGGTTGAGGTTCTGCGGGATCAGGGGGTCGAGGAGTTCGAGCTGCTGAGCACGCCGCGGGCGCTGGCTGGCGCGCCGTCGCTGGTCGAGGCCGCGAGTGGGGTGCACGAGGTGCAGTCGGGGCAGGTCCCGGCCGCCGCCGCGGCGCTGCTGGACGCGCTCTCGCCCCTTCACGATGCAGGTAAGGGGGCGAGAGCGCGTCCCCTGGTGGCGCTGGGCGGCGGCCGGGTTGTGGATGTCGCGAAGGCGGTGGCGGCGGTGTCGGGGGCGGAGGTGGTCGCGATCCCGACGACGATGTCGGGGGCGGAGATGACCGGGTCGCACCGGCTGCCGGAAGGGGCGGAGGAGCGGGTGCGGTGGACGGTGCGGCCGACCCTGGTGATCGCCGATCCGGAGGCGATGACGAGCCAGCCGGAGGAGCAGCTGCGGGCGAGCTCGATGAACGCGCTGGCGCACGGGGCGGACACGTTGTACTTGCCGCTCTCGAACCCGGTGTCGGAGATGACGGCGCTGCGGGGTGCGGAGCTGATCGCGGGGGCGCTGGACGAAGGCCGGGAGGATCGGGACCGGAGCGCTCTCGCCCTCGGCTCGATTCTCTGCGGCTACGCGATCGACTCGGCCGGCATGGGCCTGCACCACCTCGTCTGCCAGAGCCTCGTGCGCTTCTGCGGGATCCCGCACGCGGAGACCAATGCCGCGATCCTGCCCCACTCGGTGGCGCTGCTGGCGGGCCGGGCGCCGGAGGTGTACGAGAGGCTGGCGGAGGCGCTACGGACCGATCGCGCGCGCCTCGCGCAGCGGATAGAAGAGCTCGGTCGCCCACCGCGCCTCAGCGATGTCGGCGGCGATTCATCCAAGCTCGACGAGGCGATCGAGGCGATGCTGCAGCGCTCTGAGCTGCAGCGTGTTCCGCGCCCACCTGATGCCTCGGAGCTGCGGGAGATGGTCGAGGCGGCCTGGTAGTTCGCCCTTCTCTTTTCTCTTTATCTATCCAGGAGCAACCGTCGAAGATCAGACGCGACCGCCTCCGGTTCTACGTCCAGCTGGTTCCAGGTGAGGTGGATCACCGAGTAGCCGGCGACGTGAAGGGCTCGGTCACGGGCACGGTCGTCCTGGAAGGCCGAACGGGTGGAATGGCCCTCCCAGCCGTCGAGCTCGAGGATGAGGCGTAGGTGGGGCCAGTGGCAGTCGACCTGGTAGCGCTTGGCGCCGAGGAGGATCCAGTCGTTGAAGCGGGGCAGGGCCAGGTGGTGCCGGCGGAGGAAGGGGGCGAAGCGTTCCTCGAGCCTGGAGCGCCTGCGGCCCGGCGGCTCTTCGGTGAGGCGCTGCAGCGCGAACCGCACCTTGCGGGAGCCCCGCTTCCCCGGATACCGCTCCAGAAGATCCGGGAGCGAAAGCCGGTCCCAGCGGTTCAGGTATTCGGCCTCCTTGATCATCGCCACTACTTCATCGACCGAGACGATGGGAGCAAGATCGAAGATCGTCCGGTGGACCGACGTCACCGGTATCCCCTCCTCCACCGCTCGCTCATCCTCTGGGACCAAGGAGAAGTGCCTACGGATCCGCTTCGTGGAGGTGCTCTTGTGAGGAACGGTGACGTGGATCGCGCCGCCCGAGTATCCGCGAATGCCCCAGAGCGCCGCGGCGGTGCGGTGGCTGAGGAGCGCTTCGGGTCCTGAGGCCAACACCGCTGCCATCCAAAGGCCCTGCCTCGACACGACCCGATGGCCTACGGCATAGACGCCGGGGTGCAGCCGGTGGAGGCGCCCGAGGGCCACCCGGTGCTCCACCGCCTTCTCGCCAAGTCCGAGATCCAAGAGCTGCGCTCGACCGACCACTCCATGCTGTCGCCGCACCAGCTCTGCGATCCGAGCGTCATCCGGTTGCTCTGTCTCGCGAGTCTGTCTTAGCCCCTCTATTACGGGGGTGGAGACAGACTCGCTCGGCATACCCGGAGCGTTTCGGGTTGCGGCGCACGGGTGGCGCGCACATTTCGAAAATTCTGAAACGTCTGTGCGCCGTAACTCGAACGGCTCGGGCGTGTAGCGCTACGCGTGACCAGGGAACCCTTGAGCGCGGAGCGGCTGGCGTCCTACCACGCCTATACGCGCAAGCACAGCGTCAACTGGCCGATGTACCACGTGGCGCGCGCGTTCCTGCTGCCGTTCTTCCTCGTCTACTTCCGGCTCGCGCGGCTGGGGCGGGACTACGGGAAGGCGAAGGGCGGGGTGATCGTCGCCGCCAACCACCGCAGCTTCCTCGACCCCTTCGTGGTCGGGGCCTGCCTGCCCTGGCGGCGGCCGATGAACTACATGGCCAAGGTCGAGCTGTTCGAGCGGCGCTGGCAGGGGTGGGTGCTCTCGCGGCTCGGCGCCTTCCCGGTGCGGCGCGGGGAGTCGGACGAGGACGCGATGCTGACGGCGCGGATGATCGCCGAACGCGGTGGCGCCGTCTGCATCTTCCCCGAGGGCACCCGGATCCGGCGCGGCACGCTCGCCAACCCGAAGCGCGGTGTGGGTCGCCTTGCCCTGCAGACCGGGGCGGTGGTGATCCCGACCGCGGTGCTCGGGACCGAACACGTCCGCCGCGGCTGGCGAATCCGGCCGCGCAAGTGCAAGGTGCGGCTGGGGCCGCCGATGACCTTCCCCCGCGCCGAGGAGCCCTCGCCGGCGCTGGCGGAGACGGTGACGGCGCGGATCTGGCCCAACGTGCTGCTGCAGTGGGAAGACCTCGGCGGCCTGCCGCCGATGCGCCGCGCTGCCGTGATCGGCGCCGGAAGCTGGGGGACCGCGGTGGCGGTGCTGCTGGCCCGCGGCGGCCTCGAGGTTCAGCTTGGGGCGCGGACGCCGGAGCGGGTCGAGGAGATGCTCGCCGACGGCGAGAACCGCCGCTACCTGCCCGGCGTGCCCCTGCCGGAGGCGATCGACGTGCGGCCGGCTTCCTCGATCGAGCTCGCCGGCCTCGACCTGATCTGTCTCGCGATCCCGTCCGCCCAGCTGCCGCAGGCGGTGGGGGCGATCGCCGACCGGGTCAGCTCCCGCAGCGCGGTGCTGATGCTGACCAAGGGCCTGATCGCCCCGCAGGGCGCGCTTCCGTCCGACTACGTGGGCGAGCGGGTGCGCGCCCGCGGCATCGCCTGCCTCGGCGGGCCGGCGCACGCGCGCGAGGCAGTCTCCGGGTCGGCGGCCCTCGTGCTCGGCTCGGCCGACGAGGAGCTGCGGGCCCAGGTCGGCGAGGTGTTCCACCGGGCCGGACTCGTCTGCGAGCGCTCCCGCGACATCACCGGCGTCGAGATGGCCGGGGCGGCCAAGAACGCCGCCGCGCTCGCCGCTGCGGCCGCCGAGCCGCACGGGCTGAACGCGGCCGGGATCGCCGTCGCCGCGATCTGGCGCGAGTGCATCGACCACGCGCTGCGTCGCGGCGCCGAGCTCGAGACCTTCGTCGGTCTCGCCGGGGTCGGCGACCTGACCGCGACGATGATGGCCCCGACCGGCCGCAACCGCCGGGCCGGCGAGCTGCTCGGGACCGGGACGCCGGCGAAGGAGATCCCCGGCAAGATCGGCCAGGCCTCCGAGGGCCTGGACACGGCGCCGCTGCTCGCCGACACGGTCGCGGCCTCCGGCGTCGAGGCCCCCGCCCTCGCCAGCTTGGCCGCCCTGATCCGCGGCGAATGCGACTCCGAGGAGTGGATCGCGACCCTGCGCGAGGTCGAGCGGGAGAAACGGGCCGCCTGATGAACGCGGTGGCTGGCGCAACTCCACGCGGCGCTCGCCAATCCCTCGTAGTCTTGCCGCGTGAGCGGCCCCGAGGAGAACGTCGAGCCCGCCGAGCTGGCTCCGGCGGCCAAGGCGGAGCTAGACCGCGCCTTCGAGGACTTCTACCGGGAGCACCTGCGGGACGTCTACTCCTACGCCTACTACCGGGTCGGCAACCACCACGACGCCGAGGACCTGACCGAGCAGGCCTTTCTTCAGGCCTACCGGCACTTCGGCCGGGCGCGGCGCGAGTCCGACGGGCGGCCGCTGCGGCCGTGGGTGATCCGCATCGCCCACAACCTCGCCAGCAACTACTACCGCGACCGCTCGCGGCGGCCGCAGACCACGCTGGAGAACGCCGACCCGATCGCCGCCCGCCACGACACCGTGGCGATCGCCGAGGGGCGCGAGGAGCTGCGGCAGGTGATGGCGCACCTGGAGCACCTGCCGGACGACCGCCGCGAGGCGCTGATCATGCGCTTTGCCCTCGGCATGGACAATCGCGAGATCGCACGGGCGCTGGGCCGCACCGACGGCGCCACCAAGGTGCTGATCCATCGCGCGATCAAACAGCTGCAGGAGGAGATGGAAGATGAGAGACCCGAGTGAAACGCTGAGCGGGTCGACCTGGGACGTCGAGGCGCTCCTGACCGACGCCCTGCGGCCGATCGAGCCGCCGGAGCGGCTCTCTGCCCGCTTCGAGGACACGCTGGCGGCGATCACCCAGGCCGCCGCCGACGAGCTCTCCGACTGGGCCGAGGAGCTCTCCGAGGAAGAGCTGCGGGCGTTGCGCGACCCGCGCAACTGGGTGCGCCCGGTGGTCGCGGTCGGGGCCGGGGGAGTGGCGACCGGCGCCCTGGTGCTGCTGGAGATGCGGCGCCGCAGCCGCCGGCAAGGTGAGAGCGGCCTACGCGCGCTGACGAGCGGTCTTCGCTCGCGGCTTTAGCCCTGGCGTTCCCGTCGCCGCGAGGAGACCGAGGACGCCGATCGCGAGGTGCAGCCACTCGGTGCCGGGGCCGAAGATGCCGAGCAGGGTGAAGAGGACGCCCATCGCCAACGCGTACTGACGCGAGGCGACGCCGGCGACCAGCACTCCGACGGCCCCCGTGAGGACGTAGAAGAGGTTGAACCAGGCGTTGACGTCGATCGCGCCGAGGGCCGGCTGGAGGTCGTCCAGGGAGGCGAACGAGGCGTCGTAGAAGAAGCCGACGATGCCGAGGACGACCAGGAGCGCGCCGGCGACGGAGGCGTAGAGGCGGGCGGGGCTGGCGGGCTCCATCGGGCGCGATTGTAGGCTCCGCTGTCCGATGGGCACCACCGAGACCCAAACCTGTTACCGCCACCCCGACCGCGAGACGCGCGTCTCCTGCTCCTCCTGCGGCCGTCCGATCTGCCCGGAGTGCATGACGCCGACCCCGGTCGGGATGCGCTGCCCGGAGTGCGCGAGCCAGCGCACGCGGGTGGTGCGCAACCCGACCGGTCAGGTCAGTGGCTTCGAGGCCTCGCCAGCGACCTATGTCCTGATCGCAATCAACGTGATCGTCTTCCTGATCGAGATCGCGAACGGGGCGGGCGGGTTCTTCACCGTGCCGTTCAACCAGTTCATGGCCGACTACTGCCTGTTCGGCCCGTCAGTGGCCGAAGGCGAGATCTACCGGCTCGTGACCAGCGGCTTCCTCCACGGTGGCCTCCTCCATATCGGCTTCAACATGTTCCTGCTGCTGGTGCTCGGGCGCCTGCTCGAGCCGGCGTTAGGAACCCCTCGCTTCCTCGTCCTCTACTTCGCCTCGCTGCTGGCCGGATCGTTCGGGGTGCTCATCCTCGATCCGAATTCCCCTACCTACGGTGCCTCGGGAGCGGTGTTCGGTCTCGCTGGCGCCGTCTTCATCATCGCCCGCGGCCGTGGGATGGACGCCCTCGCCGGCGAGATCGGCTTCCTCATCCTCTTCAACCTCGCCTGGACCTTCCTCTACCCCCACATCAGCATTGGCGCTCACATCGGTGGCCTGATCGGCGGGGCGCTCTGCGCGCTCGCCATCGTCGCCGGCGAGAAGGGGATGTTCGGTCGCAACCGCCTGCCCTTGGAGCTGGCAGCGATGATCGCGGTCGCCGTCGCCTCCGTGCTCGGCGCCCTCGCCGTCGTCTAGCGCGCCGGGCTAGCTAAGCGTCCGCCGCGGGCCGCGTCACCGGCGCTCGCAGCGCCATGAACTCCACCGAGCCGGGCGGGTCGACGAGGTCGGGATGGAGGAGGTGGCCGAGCAGCTCGACCGCGTCGACGAGGCGTGGGCCGGGGTCGCCGAAGAGGGTTCCGTCGACGGCGTAGACGCGCAGCGCCCCCAGCGCGGCGATTCGCTCCCAATGCTCCATCGCCTGGGCCCGTCCGTCCTCCAGCGTCCCCTCCGGCATCACCACGACCACGTCCGGCCGCAGGCTCTCAAGCTCGCCCCAGCTGACCTTGGGCGGCGTCAGCCCGGGGTCGCCGGCGACGTCGAGGCCGCCGGCGATCGAGATCATCTCCGGGATCCAGAAGCCCCCGACCCGCGGCGGGTCGAGCCGCTGCAGGGCGACAACCCGCGGCGATCCGGTTCCGGCAACCGCCGCACGGACCGTCGCCAGCCGTCCCTCCAGCTCCCCTCGCAGCTCGTGAGCGTGCTGTTCCATCCCTGTCGCCTCGCCAAGATGAACGACCTCTTCGAGCATCTCGCTGAGCGTGGCGATTCGCATTGCTCAATCAATATCCCACCTGCACCCGCTTAGTTGCGGCGGATCGGCTGGACGGATAGCTATATTCAACGGGCTGCATGGCCGAGGACGTCCCAGCCCGAAGTACCGGGCCGCATAGCCGATGAGCGTCCTGCTGCTCGTCCTTCTTGCGCTGTTGATCGCGATCAACGGCTTCTTCGTCGCGGCCGAGTTCGCGCTCGTGCGCAGCCGCCGCGGCAAACTCGAACAAGCCGTGGACGAGGGGGAAGCCGGGGCCGAGGCGGTGGTCGAGCAGCTCGACCGCATCGACGAATCCCTCTCCGCCTGCCAGATCGGGATCACCGCCGCCTCGATCGGGATCGGCTTCCTCGGCGAGCCCTCGCTGGCGAAGCTGCTGGAGCCGGTCTTCGGCAGCCTCTCCCACGGCGCCGCCGCCGGGATCTCGCTGGCCCTCGCCTTCGCCTTCGTCACCGCCCTCCACATCTCGATCGGCGAGCAGGTGCCGAAGATGCTGGCGATCGCCAACGCCGAGAAGACCGCGCGCCGCGTCTCCCGCCCGCTCGGCTGGTTCGCGGTCGCGACGGCGCCGGTGACCAAGGCGCTGAGCTTGGTCTCCAACGGTGTCGTCCGCCTCTTCGGCGTCGACCCGAAGGACCTCGAGGAGCACCACACCTCCGAGGACCTGAAGCAGATCATCGACAGCTCGCGGATGGGGGGTCACCTGGACCCCGGCGAGGCGGGCATGCTCGGCGGCGTTTTCCACCTGCACGAGCAGGAGGCGCGCGAGGTGATGACGCCGATCCCGGCGGTGATCACGGTCAACTCGTCGGAGACCGTCGAGGCGGCGCTGCGGCGCTGCGTCACCTCCGGTCACACGCGCCTGGTCGTGATCGAGGACGACAACCGCGACCGGGTCAAGGGGATCGTCCACAACAACACCCTCGCCCGGCTCTACATGAGCGACGGGCCGGAGGCGCCGCTCGAGACCGTGATCCGCGACGCCCTGATCGTCCCCGAGACCCCCCCGCTCGACGACCTCCTGCACGACCTCCAGGTCCAGCGGACCTCGCTCTCGGTCGTCGTCGACGAGTACGGGCGCACGGTCGGGATCGTCACCGTCGAGGACATCCTCGAGGAGGTGGTGGGGGAGATCGAGGACGAGACGGACCCCCGCGCCGCCGCCGTCCGCAAGCTGACCAACGGCGACTGGTTCGTCCGCGGCCACGTCTCGCTCGGCGACCTCGCCGACGCCGGGATCGAGCTGCCGGTCGACAGCGACACCTACAACTCGGTCGGCGGCTACGTCTTCGGCGAGCTCGGCCGGCTGCCCAAACGCGGCGACTCGATCCGCGTCGACGGCTACACGATCCGGGTCGAGGCGGTGCGCGAGAACCGGATCGAGGCGGTGCGGATCAGCGGCGGTTCCGTCCGTCCCGCCGCCTAACTTCTTCGGGCAACCCGCGCTCCCCCCACCGCTGGAGGTACCCGATGTGGGTTGTACGCCTGACCGACAAGCAGCTCGAGGTCCTGAGGGCGCTGCTGCGATCCGAAGAACATCTAGGGCCTGCGCTCAAAGGCGCTGTGGAGGCTCTGGATCTGGCCCGCTGGGACGATCTTCCCGACGCCGAGCTCCCCTGGGGCGAGATCGAGATCGTCGCCCGCCGTCAGGGCATCTCCGAGGCCGACGTGATCTGGGACCTCGCCGCCAAAGGCGCCGCTGCAAAAAGCGACTGACTCAGTCGTAGCTGTAAAAACCTGCGCCGCTCTTGCGGCCTAGTTTCCCCTCCTCGACCATCTTCACGATGATCGGCGGCGGGTCGTGGGTCGGCTCGTTCGTTTCGGCGTAGAGGGCGTCGCCGATCGCTTTCGAGACGTCCATGCCGACGAAGTCGAGCAGGGCGAGCGGACCCATCGGGTGGCCGGCGCCGAGCTTCATGCAGGTGTCGACGGCGCCGGGCTCCATCCCGGTCCGTTCGACCATCCGGGCGGCGTCGAAGAGGTAGGGGAAGAGGAGGCGGTTGACGACGAAGCCGGCTTCGTCGGGTACCTCGACCGCGGTCTTGCCGAGGGCGGCGCACCAGGCGAGCGCCTTCTCGCGGGCAGCAGCGGCGCCCTCGGGGATGCAGACCTCGACCAGGGCCATCCGCGGCACCGGGTTGAAGACGTGGAAGCCGAAGATCTTCTCGGTGCCGGCTGCCTTGGCGATCTCGGCGATGCTGAGCGAAGAGGTCGTGGTCGCGAGGTCGGCGTTCGGGCAGGCCTCGGCGATGCGGCTGAGCAGCTCGCCCTTGGGCTCGACCTCCTCGACGATCGCCTCGACGATGACGTCGCAGTCGGCGAGGTCGGCAGGGTCGGTCGTGACCCGCAGCCGCGAGGGGTCGCCTCCCTCGAGCTTGGCGCACGCGGCGACGACTTTCTCCTCGGCGCGCCAGGCCGAAGCCTCGCTGCGGGCGAGCAGAATCGTGTCTGCGGTCGTGGTCGAGACCGCGGCAAGGCCGGTGGCAATCGCCCCGCTGCCCGCGATCCCCGGACTCGTGTACCCCTGATTAGCGCTCATTGGCCGGGGCTTGTATCACGCATCAACGGGGCGGTGACTTGAGCCTCTGGTCGGCGCACAGCTTTGGCTGACTGACCAGTCAATCGGCTACCCTCAGATTAGAACTTCAACGACGGAGGGGCAGCGATGGACAACGGCAACGGCAGGTTCGGAGGGCGCGAGGTCGTCATCGTCGAGGCGGTGCGGACGCCGATCGGCCGCGGCCACCCGGAGAAGGGCTATTACAAGGACCTTCATCCCTCGAACCTCCTCGCCCGCACCTACAAGGAGCTGATCGACCGGGCCGGGATCGACCCGAACGAGGTCGGCGACGTGATCGCCGGCTGCGTGCAGCAGTTCGGCGAGCAGGGGCTGAACATCGGCCGCAACGCCTGGCTCGAGGCCGGGCTGCCGCAGGAGGTCCCCGCCACCACCGTCGACCGCCAGTGCGGCTCGGCTCAGCAGGCGGTCAACTTCGCTGCCGCCCTGGTCGCCGCCGGTGTCCACGACGTCGCGATCGGCGGCGGGGTCGAGCACATGGGCCACATCTCCTTCGCCGACTCCTACAAAGTGATGGAGGAGCACGGGCTCGCCTTCTCGCCCGAGCTGATGGAGAAGTACAACCTGATCCCGCAGGGCCTCTCGGCGGAGATGATCGCCGACCAATGGGAGATCCCCCGCTCGGAGCTGGACGAACTCGGGGTGCGCTCCCAGGAGCTCGCCCAGAAGGCGACCGAGGAGGGCCGCTTCGAGCGCGAGATCGTGCCGATGCAGGTGAACGGCGACACCTACGCCACCGACCAGGGCCTGCGCGAGACCACCCTGGAGGGCCTCTCGAACCTGAAGCCCGCCTTCAAGGAGGACGGCAAGATCACCGCCGGCAACTCCTCGCAGGTCAGCGACGGCGCCGCCGCCGTCCTGTTGATGACGCGGGAAAAGGCCGACGCGCTCGGCCTCAAGCCGCGGGCGCGGATCTTCGATCAGACCACGGTCGGGGTCGACCCGGTGATCATGCTGACCGGCCCGATCCCGGCGACGCGGAAGCTGCTCGAGCGCAACGGGATGAAGATGGGCGACATCGACCTGGTCGAGATCAACGAGGCCTTCGCCTCCGTCGTCGGCGCCTGGCGCCGCGAGCTCGAACCCGACATGGACCGGGTCAACGTCAACGGCGGCGCGATCGCCCTCGGCCACCCGCTCGGCTCGACCGGCGCCCGCCTGATCACCACCCTCCTGCACGAGATGGAGCGCTCCGACAAGGAGATGGGCCTGGTGACGATGTGCTGCGGAGGCGGGCTCGGCACCGGGACGCTGATCCAGCGGGTCTAGGCGGCCGCCCCGCGCCCTTCTTCGAGCGTTTCCCCGCGGTATCTTTGGTTCGATTACTCAGATGCATTGGGGCAGGGTGGCCATGGCGGTGGGGATGGCGCTGGCGCTGAGCAGCTCGATTGCGAGCTGTGGCGGGAGCGGCGAAGAGCATGCGGTGGAAGCCCCTCCGCGGCTGACCAAGGCGCAGCTGGGAGAGCGGATGGGCGACGTCTGCCAGGAACACACCGATCGGCAGGTGGTGGCGATCGAAAGCTTCGACAAAAAGCACAGCTGGCCGTACGGCACCGACCACGAAAAGGCCACCGACAAGCAGCTCGAAGAAGAGCTGGTGAAGGTGATCCTCCCGATCGTCCGCGACAACATCCACGACCTCGAAGAGCTGCGGCCGTCCCGTCGGCAGGAAGCTGACTTCGCCGCTTTCCTGCGAGCCCTGGAACACGGGATCGCCTACAGCGAACGGGATCCCAGCTGGGTCGTCACCGGCGCCACCGAACCGTTCTCGAAGGCGAGGGAGCTCGCCTGGAAGCTCGGCACCGCTTACTGCGGGCAGGCCTGAAGTCCTGTCGGCCGATTCGCCCGTGAGGCTTGGCCAGGCGGCCAGTCGACCTCTATATGCTCCGCAGCGATGGACCTGACGCTGTCGCCATCGGAGGAGGAGTTCCGCGACGAGGTTCGCTCCTGGCTGCAGGAGAACCATCCGGGGCCGGAGCCGGAGGGGGCGGGGCTCGACGAGATCATGCGCTTCCGCGGCGAGTGGCAGCTGAAGCTGCACGAGGCGGGTTGGGCCGGGATCTCCTGGCCGAAGGAGTACGGCGGTCGCGGCGCGACGATGATCGAGCAGGCGATCTTCGCCGCCGAGGCGACGCGCCAGGAAGCGCCGGCGCCGGCCAACGTGCTCGGCTTGGCGATGGGCGGGCCGGTCGTGATCGCCCACGGCACCGACGAGCAGAAGGCCCGCTACCTGGAGCCGATCCTGACCGGCGAGGAGATCTGGTGCCAGGGCTTCTCCGAGCCCGAGTCCGGCTCCGACCTCGCCTCGCTGAAGACGCGGGCGGTCAAGGACGGCGACGAATGGGTCGTCACCGGCCAGAAGGTCTGGACCACCTTCGCCCAGTACGCGAAATGGTGCATGCTGGTCGCGCGGACCGATCCCGACGCCCCGAAGCACCAGGGCCTCACCTACTTCCTGATGGACATGGAGCAGGACGCGGTACAGACGCGGCCGCTGGTCCAGATCACCGGCGAGGGCGAGTTCAACGAGGTCTTCTTCGAGGAGGCGCGGGTGCCCGACGCCAACGTCGTCGGCGGCGTCGGCAACGGCTGGGCGGTGGCGATCACGACGCTGATGAACGAGCGCGCCGGGCTCGCCTTCGGAGCGATCTCGCAGATCCAGAACGCTCTCGGCCGCCTCTCGAAGCTGGCCCAGGAAACGCCTTCGAACGGTGGCACCGCCGCCGATGACTCCTACTTCCGCCAGCGGATCGCCCAGCTCCACATCGAGGTGGAGACGATGCGGCTGAACGCCTACCGCGGCCTGACCAAGACGATGCAGTCGGGCATCCCCGGCCCCGAGGGCTCGCTCGGCAAGTGGCAGTGGGCCGACATCAATCAGGACCTGACCGAGCTCGCGCTCGAGATCGAGGGGGCCTATTCGCAGCTGGCGCGCGGCTCCGAGCACGCAGTCGCCGGCGGCGCCTGGCAGTACAGCTTCCTCCGCTCCCGCGCCAACTCGATCGAGGGCGGCACCACCGACATCCTCAAAAACATCATCGCCGAGCGGGTCCTCGGCCTGCCGCGGCTGCGCTAACCATGTACTTCGACCTCACCGACGAGCAGCAGGCGATCAAGCAGACCGCCCATGACTTCCTCGCCTCCCGCTTCAAATCCGAGCGGCTGCGCGAGATCGCGGCCAGCGATACGGGCTTCGACGAGAGCGGCTGGAAGGAGATGGCCGAGCTCGGCTGGGCCGGCCTGGCGCT
>DASULV010000053.1:0-7051 GCA_036277955.1 Solirubrobacterales bacterium
GCTCCACAACCTGGTCGGCGCCGGCGCCGCCGAGGGCGCGATCGACGCGGCCTCGATCCTGAAGCCGGCCCTGGCCCGCGGCGAGCTGCAGACGATCGGCGCGACCACCCTCGACGAGTACCGCAAGTACCTCGAGCGCGACTCGGCGCTGGAGCGCCGCTTCGCCCAGATCAGGGTCGACCAGCCCTCGCCCGAGGACACCGTGAAGATCCTCGAAGGGCTGCGCGAGCGCTACGAACAGCACCACCGGGTGACGATCCGCGACGACGCGCTGGAAGCCGCCGCCGAGCTCGCCGACCGCTACATCTCCGACCGCTTCCTGCCCGACAAGGCGATCGACCTGATCGATGAGGCCGGTTCGCGGATGCGGATCAAGTCGATGAGCACCCCGCCCGTGTACCGCGATCTCGAGGAGGAAATCGAGACGACGCGGCGCGAGAAGGAGGCCGCGATCGAGGCCCAGGAGTTCGAAAAGGCCGCCAACCTGCGCGACACCGAGCGCCAGCTGACCACCCGCAAGCGCCAGCTCGAAGACGAGTGGGCCGAGGGTGAGAACGGCGAACGGCCCGAGGTGGGCGAGGAGGAGATCGCCGACATCGTCTCGATGTGGAACGGCATTCCGGTCTTCAAGCTGACCGAGGCCGAGACCAAGAAACTGATCCGGATGGAGGAGGAACTCCACAAGCGGGTGATCGGCCAGGAGGTCGCGATCACCGCCGTCTCGAAAGCGATCCGCCGCTCCCGCGCCGGGATCAAGGACCCGAAGCGTCCGGCCGGCTCGTTCATCTTCCTCGGCCCCTCCGGGGTCGGCAAGACCGAGCTCGCCCGCACCCTCGCCGAGTTCCTCTTCGGCGACGAGGAGGCGATGGTCCGGATCGACATGTCCGAGTACATGGAGAAGCACGCGGTCAGCCGCCTGGTCGGCTCGCCCCCGGGCTACATCGGCTACGACGAGGGCGGTCAGCTGACCGAGGCCGTGCGGCGCAAGCCCTACAGCGTGCTCCTACTCGACGAGATCGAGAAGGCGCACCCGGACGTCTTCAACATCCTCCTGCAGATCCTCGAGGACGGGCGCCTCACCGACGCCCAGGGTCGCACCGTGGACTTCCGCAACGCGATCGTGATCATGACCTCGAACATCGGCGCCGGCGAGATCGCCAAGAACACCTCGATCGGGTTCACCGTCGCCGACGAGACCGGGATGTCATACGGCGACATGAAGAACCGGATCATGAGCGACCTGAAAAAAGTCTTCCGGCCGGAGTTCCTCAACCGGATCGACGAGGTCATCGTCTTCCACAAGTTGGCGAAGGAAGAGGTCAAGGAGATCATCGACCTGATGATCAACCGCGTCCGCGTCCAGGTCGCCGAGCACGAACTGCAGCTGGAGCTGACCGACGAGGCCAAGGACCTCCTGGTCGACAAAGGCTGGGACCCGTCGATGGGCGCCCGCCCGCTGCGCCGGGCGATCCAGCGCTACATCGAGGACCCGCTGGCCGACGAAGTCCTGCGCCAGGGCGAGATGACCCCCGGCTCGACCGTGATGGTCTCCCGCAATGCCGCCGGCGATGAGGAAGACAAACCGCTCGACCTGGAGATCATCGCTCCGAAGAAGCCGAAAGCGAAAGCGGTGGAGAAGCCGGAGCGCGAGAAGGTCGGCGTCGGGGCGAAGAAGGACGACGGCGAGGTCGAGCCCGAGGGCGACAGCTCCGACGGCGCCGGCGCCGAGTCCTAGCCTCCTGACCTGAGGTAGTGGTTGTGAGAGAGCCGGGCCGAGCCGCGATCGGCACCTGGAGTGGAGGACGGTTTCTCCGCTTCGGGGAGGCGATCGACGAGGAGCGGCTGGAGGCGCTGCTGCGCCCGGGCGGCGGCATCGACACGCTGCTGACCGCCGACGCGTACGGGCAGGGTGAGGCCGACGAGGTGCTGGGCCGGGCGCTGACTGGGCTGTCGCGTGAGGAGTACTGCCTGATCGGCGCCGTCGGCCATGACTTCTACGAGGGCGAGCGGGAAGGGCCGAAAGGGTTCCCGCGCTTCACCGACCCGCGCCTGCGCGGTCCCGACCAGTACGCGGGCTACCTGCGGATGGCGACCGAGAAGAGCCTGGAGCGGACCGGGGCGGACTTCTTCGACCTGCTGCTGCTCCACAACCCCGACCGCATCGGCTACTCGAGCGAGGTGGTCTGGGAGGCGATGGTGGGGCTGCGCGACGAAGGCCTGGCGGCGCGGATCGGCGTCGCGCCTGGGCCGGCCAACGGCTTCACCCTCGACCTCATCGCCTGCCTGGAGCGCTTCGGCGAGGCGATCGACTGGGCGATGATCATCCTCAACCCGCTCGAGCCCTGGCCGGGCGAGCTCTGCCTCGACGCGGCGGCCGAGCAGGACGTCAAGGTGCTGACCCGCGTCGTCGACTACGGAGGCCTTTTTTGGGGCGACGTGCGGCCGGGGATGGAGATGGCCGAGCATGACCACCGCAAGTTCCGCCCCGCCGGCTGGGTCGAGCAGGGCCTGGCGAAGCTCGACCGCCTGCGCCCGATCGCCGAGCGCCATGACCTCACCCCGATGCACCTCGCCTGCCAGTGGAACCTCGCCCACCCCGCGGTCGAGTCGGTGGCGCCGACCCTGATCCAGGAGATCGGCCCCGAGGCGCGCCCGATCGAGGACAAGCGCGCCGAGCTCGCCGTCCTCCCCCCCGAGGTCCGCCTCAGCGACGATGAGGCGGCCGAGATCCGCGCGATCGGCGACAACGCCGGCCGCATGGCACTCAAGGGCGCCAGCCCCGAGCACGAAGGCGAAGAGCGCCCCGACCGCTGGCCCCTCACCGACGACCTCGCCGCCGTAGGCACCCGCTGGGGCATCGACCCCCATCGCGACCTCGTCGCCACGCACTGAACCGCCGCCCGCGCCGGTAGCGTCGCGCTCCGCGATGCGGATCAGCGACTCGAACCGGAAGTGGTGGACGTTGGCGGGGGCCTGCGCGGGGCTGTTCCTGCTGATGCTCGACTCGACCGTTGTGGCGTTGGCGCTGCCAGCTATCCGGCACGACGTCGATGCGAGCTCGGAGGGGCTGCAGTGGGTGATGAACGGGTACCTGCTGACGATCGCGGTGCTGGTCGTAACCGCCGGGCGGCTGGGGGACATGTTCGGGCGCAAGCGGGTGTTTCTCGCCGGGATGCTCTTCTTCGCGCTCGGCTCGGTCGTCTCCGGCGCCGCGCAGGACCAGGACATGCTGATCCTCGGGCGCGTCCTGCAGGGGGCGGGGGCGGCGCCGATGCTCTCGCTCTCGCTGGCATTGGTCTGCAACGTCTTCCCGGCCGCCGAGCAGCCGCGGGCGCTTGGCATCTGGGCGGCGGTCTCCGCCGTGGCGCTGGCGATCGGCCCGCTCGCCGGCGGCGTGCTGATCGAACTCGACTGGCGGGTGATCTTCTGGATGAACCTGCCGGTCTCGGTGCTGGGAATCGCGATCACCCTGGCGGCGGCTCCCGAGTCGACCGACCCCGGCGCCGGCAGCCGGATCGACTGGCTGGGCCTGGGGGCGCTCAGCGTCGGACTCACCGCGGTGATCCTGGCTCTCGTCCAAGCCCAAGCCTGGGGCGGGGGAGCCGTTGCCGCCCTCGCGGTTCTCGGCCTTCTCGCCCTCGCTGTCTTCTGGGTGATCGAGCACCGGGCCCGCGCCCCGATCGTTGAATTCGACCTCTTCCGCAACAGTCCCTACTTCGGCGCCAGCGCCGCCGCCTTCGCCCTCGTCGGCTCCTACTGGGCGGTGATGTTCTTCCAGCCCCAGTACCTGCAGGACGTCCGCGAGCACTCGCCGATCCTCAGCGGCCTGATGATCCTGCCGGTGACCGTGCCGATGATCTTCATCTCGCCCTTCTCGGGCCGCCTGATCAAAAGCTTCGGAGCTCGCCGGCTGATGACCGCGGGGATGGCCTGCGGCCTCCTCGGCCTCCTCGTCCTCACCCGCCTCCAGGCCGACAGCTCCTACCTGCTCCTGCTGGTCGGCTACCTGCTCTTCGGGATCGCCCTCGGCCTCGTCTACGCGCCGATGTCGACCGCCGCAATGGCTGCGATGCCGGCCGACAAAGCAGGCATCGCCTCCGGCGTCCTGGCGATGGACCGGGTCTTGGCCGGTGCCGTGGCCCTGGCCGCCACCGGTGCCGTTTTCCACGCCCTCCTCGGCGACGGCCACTCCTTCGCCGCCTCGGTCGCCGGTTCGACCTGGGTAGCCGTCGCTCTCACCGCCATCGGCACCGCCCTCACCTGGGCCTACGTGCGCGATCCAGGTCAGCCGGTCCCAGAAGACCAACACCGAATGCACCACCGCCGCTTCCACCTCTAACCAAAGCGCCTGAAGGAGGGACCCGATGCTCCTCCGGAAGGATGTTCGGCGATATGCAATCTGATCTGGGGCGCGGCGAAGCCGCGCTGTTCGATTGCGGCTAAGCCGCGAAGCGGCGTGCCGCGCAATCCTGGAGGAGGAGCATCGGGTCCCTCTCCGGCGTCTGAACCCCTCCACTTGACAAACGCTATTCCGACCTGTCCACTCGGAATCAGGCAGACCGCATTCCAGAGCGGTTTCTGCCATCCTCTTTGGCGATGCCTTCTTTGCCTGGGGATGAGCTCCAAGAGCTTTCAGAACGCCAAGATCCCCGGCTCCTCAGAGCACTTGACGTAGTCGCCCCCGGCGGCGCGCTGCGTGAGGGAATCGACAACATTGTCCACTCGCGGACCGGCGGCCTGCTGGTCGTCGGCGACCTCGACGATATCTCCCACCTGCTCTCCGGCGGCATCAAGCTCGACGTCGACTACACGCCGGCGATGCTCTACCAGGTGGCAAAGATGGACGGGGCGATCGTGCTCAACGGCGAGGCGACGAAAATCGCCTGGGCGAACGTCCAGCTGATGCCGGACCCGACGATCCTCTCCTCGGAGACCGGCACCCGTCACCGCACCGCCGAGCGCGTCTCCAAACAGACGACGGCGCTGGTGATCGCGATCTCGCAGCGCCGCGACGTCGTCTCCCTCTACGTCGAGGGCACGAAGTACATCCTCCAGGACATCCCGGCTGTGCTCGCGAAAGCGAACCAAGGCCTCGCCACGCTCGAGAAGTACCGCCAGCGCCTCGACCAGATCTCGGCGCGGCTGACCCAGCTCGAGTTCGACGGCGGCGTCGTCCTCCACGACGCGCTCTCCGCCCTGCAGCGGGCCGAGCTGGTGACGCGGATGGCGGTCGAGGTCGAGCGCTACATCGTCGAGCTCGGCACCGAGGGCCGGCTGATCGAGATGCAGCTGGAGGAGACGATGGTCGGCGTCGCCGCTGACAAGACCGCCTTGATCCGCGACTACTCGGTCGAGGACTCCGAGCAGAACCTGACCGCGGTGCTGCAGGCCCTGGGCCGCATGCCCCATCAGGACGTGCTCGACTTCGGTCGCCTCGCCGAGCTGCTCGGCTACGACCGCAAGGTCAACACGCTGGACCTGGCGGTCGGCCCGCGCGGCTACCGCGTGCTGGGCCGGGTCCCGCGCATCCCCAAGCTTGTCGTCCAGAAGATCACCCATGAGCTGGGCGGGCTGGAGGAGGTCCTCGCGACCTCCGACGAAGAGCTCGCCGCCGTCGACGGAGTCGGTGCCCAACGCGCCAAAGACATCCGCGAGGGCCTGCGGCGGCTCCAGGAGGTCGATCTGGTCGACCGGTACTTGCAGAGCTGACGGCAACCCCTGCCGTCGAAAACGAAAGGAGTCACGATTTCCGAGCTAGACGAGGCCACCGTGGAGGCAGTCTTCGAGGAGGACGTGGAATACGTCTGCGACTTCGAGGAGGGCGACAAGGTCGTTTACCCGCATCACGGCGCGGGGTTGGTTATGACCAAAGAGACGCGCGAGCTGATGGGTGAGGAGCGTGAGTACCTCACGATCAAAATTCTCCACAACGAACTCACCGTGATGGTCCCGACCGAAAACGCCGGCAAGGCGGGCTTGCGACGGGTCATCGACGAGGAGGAAATTAAGAAGGTCACAGGAGTCCTCACCGACGACGTGTCGGAGATGCCGAAGAACTGGAACCGGCGCTTCAAGTACAACCGCGAGAAGATCAAGACCGGCGACGTCTTCGAGCTGGCCGAGGTCGTCCGCAACCTCGCCATCCGCGAGATGGAAAAGGGCCTGTCCACGGGCGAGAAGCAGATGTACACCCGGGCGAAGAAGATCCTCGCCTCGGAGTTCATGTACGCGCTCGACAAAGACGAGGAGGGCGCCGAGGAATACCTCGACAGCCTCCTCGAGGAGCGGTTCGCCGCCACTGCGACCGCCTAGGGGTACCGCAGTAACGGCCGTCATCGCGGCCGCCGGCTCCGGGGAGCGCCTCGGAGCCGGCGGCCCGAAGGCATTCGTGCCCGTCGCCGGGCGGCCGATGATCGAGTGGTCGATCGAGGCCTTCAGGGCCTGCGAGAGCGTCCACTCGATCGTCGTCGCGGCCCCGCCGGGCCATATCGGCGACCTCGGTGGCCACGACCTCGGAGTCGTCCCCGGCGGCGAGACGCGGGCGCAGTCGGTGGCCAACGCACTGGCGGCTGTCGGGACCGCCTATGTCGCGATCCACGACGCCGCCCGCCCGCTGCTGACGCCCGAGCTTGTCGAAGCGCTCGTCGCCGACCTCGACGCCAACGAGGACGCCGCCGGCGTAATCGCCGCTGCCCCCGTCACCGACACGATCAAGCGGGCGGTCGAGAATCTCAGTGTGCAATCGAGCACCTCAGAGGTGTCGGATTCCACACTGAAGATCCTGACCACCGAGGACCGGTCGCAGCTGTGGAGGGCGCAGACGCCTCAGGTCTTCCGGACGCAGGAGCTGCGCGAGGCGCTGGCTGCCGCTGAGCGGCCGGAAGAGGCGACTGACGAGTCGATGCTGGTCGAGGCGGCAGGGGGCACGGTCCTAATCCATCCCGTCGCCGAGCAGAACCTAAAGGTGACGACGCCGCTCGACCTCCGCATCGCCGAGCTTCTGCTCACCGAGCGCTAGGGAGTCGGGGGAGTGCCTCCCCGGACCCTCCCC
>DASULV010000054.1:0-28196 GCA_036277955.1 Solirubrobacterales bacterium
GCGGCCGCTGCGAGGTCTGCAAGGGCGACGGCCAGATCAAGATCGAGATGCACTTCCTGCCCGACGTCTACGTCCCCTGCGAGCAGTGCCACGGCAAGCGCTACAACCGCGAGACGCTCGAGGTCCGCTTCAAAGGCAAGAACATCGCCGACGTCCTGGAGATGTCGGTCGAGGAGGCGGTCGAGTTCTTCGAGAACGTGCCGAAGATCGCCCGCCGCCTGCGCACGCTGAACGACGTCGGGCTCGGCTACATACGCCTCGGCCAGGCGGCGACGACGCTGTCCGGCGGCGAGGCCCAGCGGGTGAAGCTGGCGACCGAGCTCTCGAAAGTCGCCACCGGCGACACCCTCTACATCCTCGACGAGCCGACCACCGGGCTGCACTTCGCCGACGTCCAGCGGCTGCTCGACGTGCTCGGCCGCCTGGTCGACGCCGGCAACAGCGTCGTCGTGATCGAGCACAACCTCGATGTAATCAAGACCGCGGACTGGCTCATCGACCTCGGCCCCGAGGGCGGCGAAGCGGGCGGCGAGATCGTCGCCACCGGCACCCCCGAGGAGGTCGCCGCGGTCGCCGGTTCCTACACCGGCAGCTTCCTCGTCGAGCTGGTCGAGCCGGCGAAGCCAAAGCGCCGTGGCCGCGCTGTCAGGCGTGAGCCTGTGGCCGCCTAGGCCAACGGTTAAGCATCCCTTACTGCTAATTGGCCAGGATTGACTTCCTTTCGCCCTCGCGGTGAATGAAGCGTCTGCATCGGGGTAGTCGGCAGATGCCAATCCCCGAGGAGGAGGGTCATGTCCTATTCAGCGTTGTTGCGACGGCTGGCGGTAGTCGGGTGCGCCCTGCTAGCGGTTGGTCTCTTCGTCGCCGGCTGCGGTAGCAGCGACGACACCACCGGTGGCGGCGGCGGCGGAGGCGGTGGCGGCGGTGGAACGATCGCCCTCCTGCTCCCGGAAAACGAAACGCCCCGCTACGAAACCAACGACAAACCGGGGATCGAAAAAGCGGTCTCGGAAAAGTGCCCGGACTGCGAAGTCATCTACTTCAACGCCGGGGGTGATGCCGAAAAGCAGCAGTCCCAGGGCGAAGCGGCTCTGACCAAAGGCGCCGAAGTGATGATCCTCGACCCGATGGACTCCAAATCGGCCGCCTCGATCGCCGAAAAAGCCAACGCCCAGGGCGTGCCGGTCCTCTCCTATGACCGCCTGATCGAAAACGCTGAAGTCGCCGCCTACGTCTCCTTCGACAACGAACGGGTCGGCGAACTGCAGGCCGAATCGCTGTCGAAAAAACTGAAAGAAGACGGGCACGCCGAAGGCCCGATCATCAAGATCAACGGCGACCCGGCGGACCCGAACGCGGCGCTCTTCAAGAAGGGCTCGAACAAGGGCTTCGAAGAAGCCGGCGTGAAGGTCGCAAAGGAATACGACACCCCCGGCTGGACCGCGGAAAACGCCCAGCGCGAGGCCCAGCAGGCGATCACCTCGCTCGGCAACGACGGGTTCTGGGGCATCTACGCGGCCAACGACGACACCGGCGGCGGCGCGATCGCGGCGATGAAAGGCGCCGGCATCAACCCCGAAGAACGGCCCGTCACCGGCCAGGACGCGACGGTCGCCGGCCTCCAGCGGATCCTCGCCGGCCAGCAGTACATGACCGTGTACAAGGCGATTCCGCCGCAGACGGAAATCAGCGCCGAAATCGCGATCGCCCTGCTCGAAGGCGAAGAAGTGCCGAAAGACAAAGTCACCGAAGAAGTCAACAACGGCAAAACCGACGTCCCGTCGGTGCTGCTGGAACCGATCGCGGTGACCAAAGACAACGTCAAAGACACGGTGATCAAAGACGAATTCGTCAAACCGTCCGAACTCTGCACCGGCCCCTACGCGGCCGCCTGCAAAGAAGCGGGAATCAGCGGCTGAGATGGCCGCAAACGGCACTCCGCTCCTCGAGCTGGAGGGCATAAGCAAGCGATTCGGCCCGGTCCAGGCATTGGACCGGGTCGACTTCGCCGTCAGCGCCGGCGAGGTGGTGGGCCTTGTCGGCGACAACGGTGCCGGCAAGTCGACGCTGGTCAAGGCGATCGCCGGCATCAACCCGCCCGATGAAGGGACGATCCGCTTCGAGGGGCGCGAGGTGCGGATCCAGAGGCCGCAGGACGCGACCGAACTGGGGATCGCGACGGTCTACCAGGACCTGGCTCTCTGCGACAACCTCGACGTCGTCTCCAACCTCTTCCTCGGTCGCGAGCAGATCGCGCCGGGGCCGGGCCAGGTCTCGCGCCAGCTCGACGAGGTGAAGATGGAGCATGAGACCGCCGACCTGCTCTCGAACCTGGCAGTGACGATCCCGAGCCTGCGTAGCGAGGTCGGGACGCTCTCCGGCGGGCAGCGCCAGCAGGTTGCGGTCGCCCGCTCGCTGCTCGGCGAGCCGAAAGTCGTGATGCTCGACGAGCCGACCGCGGCGCTCGGGGTGCCGCAGACCAAGCAGGTGCTGCAGCTGATCCGGCGCCTGCGCGAGCGCAATCTCGGCGTCGTCGTGATCAGCCACAACCTGGCCGACGTCTTCGCGATCGCCGACCGCGTCTTCGTCCTCCGCCTCGGCAAGGCGGCCGGGGAGTTCAAGGCCGAAGAGACGACCGAGGAGCACGTGATCGGCGCGATCACCGGGGTCGGGGAAGGCCGCGAGAAGAACGACCAGGAGCTGGAAGAAACCGAGCACAAGCCGGAGGAGGGAGGGGCATGAGCGCAGCCGAGACGACCGCCGACGACGCCACGACCGGGCAGGCGTCCAGCAGGGGTCAGGCCATCCGCCGCATCGTCCAGGGGGATCTCTCCTCGGTCCGCGTGGTGCTCGGGCTGGTCTTGATCGCGATCATCTTCCAGGTCCAGGAAGACCGCTTCCTCTCGGCTCAGAACCTGACCAACCTGATGCTGCAGATCACCACGATCGGGTTGATCTCGGTCGGCATCGTCTACGTGTTGCTGCTGGGGGAGATAGACCTCTCGGTCGGCGCCGTCAGCGGCCTCTCGGCGGCGGTGATGACGGTCTTGAGCGTCAACCACGGCTGGAACGCCTACCTGGCGATCGCCGCCGCGGTCGTGGTCGGGGCCTCGATCGGGTTCCTACAGGGGTCGCTGTTCAGCCGCTTCGTCGTGCCCTCGTTCGTCGTCACCCTGGCGGGACTCTTAGCCTGGGAAGGGGCGTTGCTGCAGGTGTTGGGTAAGACCGGCTCGCTCAACATCAATGACCCGAAAATCACCGGCCTCGCCAACACCTTCTACTCGGACACGGTCGGCTGGATCTTCGCCGCGGTGATCATCGCCGCCTACGGCGCGGTGCTCGCGGCCGGCTACCGCAAACGGGTCTCCGCCGGCTTAGCCGACGGGGGGCCGACGTCTTTGATCGTCCGTTTCGTCTTCCTGTCGGCGATCGTGATCGCCGCCGTCGCAATCCTCAACTCCGACCGCGGCGTGCCGCTGGCGGTGATGATCCTGCTCGGCTTCGTCGTCGGGATGGAGTACGTCGCCAAGCGGACCACTTTCGGCCGCCACGTCTTCGCCGTCGGCGGCAACGCCGAGGCGGCGCGCCGGGCGGGCATCCGCGTCAACGCCGTCCGGGTCGCGGTCTTCACGATCTCCGGCTCGATGGCGGCGATCGGCGGCGTGATGGCCGCCTCGCGCCTGTTCGCGGTCAACCAGAACTCCGGCGGCAACGAACTCCTGCTGCTGGCGATCGCCGGCCCGGTGATCGCCGGGACCAGCCTCTTCGGCGGTCGCGGCTCCGTCTGGACGGCCTTGTTGGGAGCGCTCGTGATCGGCTCGATCTCCAACGGGATGGACCTGCTCTCGCTCTCCTCGGCGGTGAAACTGATGGTCACCGGCGGCGTCCTGCTGCTGGCGGTCCTGGTCGACGCGGTAGCGCGCCAGCAGCGCCAGACCTCAGGCCGCGTCTAGCCGCGTCTAGCGCGAGACGAGAAGGGAGGCGCCGATCGCGCCGCCGAGGTCGCCGAGCGAGGCGACGCGGAGCGCGGGCGGGCGTTCGTCGACGAAGAGGTGCTTGCCCATCTCCTCCAGCAGCGGGTCCCGCAGGCGCTCGCCGAAGCGGATGCCGAGGCCGCCGCCGAGGATCACCGCTTCGACGTCGATCAGGTTGATCGCCGAGGCGATGCCGGTGCCCAGGGCCTCGATCGCGCGCTCGATCAGGTGCTCGGCGAGCTTGTCCTCATGGTCGAGCGCCCGCTCCCAGATGCCGCTGGTCAGGCGCGGTTTGTCGTGCTTCTCCATCAGCTTGAAGAGGTCGGTCTTCTCGCCGTTCTCGTGGCGCTCGCGCGCCTCGGCTTCCATCGCTTTGCGCCCGGCGTAGGCCTCCAGGCAGCCTTCGCGCCCGCAGGGGCACTCGGCGCCGCCACGCTTGACGACCATGTGTCCGATCTCGCCCGCGGCGCCGCGCCCCAGCCACGGCTTGCCGTCGAGGACGAGGCCGCCGCCGACCCCGGTCCCCCAGAAGACGCCGAGCAGGCTCTCGAACTCTTTGCCGGCGCCGAGGTGGAACTCGGCTTCGGTCGCGACCTGGACGTCGTTGCCGATCTTCACCTCGGTCCCGAGCGCCTCCTGCAGGTTCTCGCCGAGCGGGAAGCTGCCTTCCCAGTTCGGGAGGTTGCGGGCGGAGGAGACGACGCCCGTCTTCTCGTCGGCGTCGCCCGGGGAGCCGACCCCGACGCCCGCCAGCGCGGTCGTCTCGACTCCGGCGTTCTCTGCCGCCTCGCGCAGTGCCGCCGCCATTGCCGCGGCGACGTCCGCCGGCCCGCCTTCGGTCGGCGTCGGGTGCCGCGCTTCGCCGACGACCTCGCCGCCGGCGTCGACGATCGCCGTCTGGATCTTCGTCCCGCCGAGATCGATCCCGCCGCGCAGGTCCGCCATGCCTGCGAGTCTACGGCCGATGAGCGGATGGCGGCTGTGGTGGGCGAAGCGGCGCTGGTACGAGCGCAACCGGCGGCTGCTGCGGCGCTGGCGGATCAACCGCCACGCGGCCCGCGGCGGCTTCTTCATCCGCCACCCGGTCGAGGGCGAGGTGCTGGAGGCGCTCGACGAGGGGCGACTGAGGATCGGCGCCGGGACGCTGCTGGAGCCGGGCTGCTGGCTGACCCTGGCGCCGGGGGCGCGGATCGAGATCGGAGAGGGGTGTTTCCTCAACCGGGGGGTGATGATCGCCGCCTACGAGCGGGTCACGATCGGCGACCACTCGATGTTCGCCAACGGCTGCTTCGTCGGCGACGGCGAGCACCGCTACGACGACCCGAAGACGCCGATCACCTGGCAGGGCTTCACCTCGAAAGGCCCGGTCAGCATCGGATCCAACTGCTGGTTCGGGGTCAACTGCGTGGTCACCAGCGGGGTCAGCGTCGGCGAGCGCTGCGTGGTCGGCGCCAACTCGGTCGTCAACCGCGACGTCGAGGCCGCCACGATCGCGGCCGGGGTGCCGGCGAAGCCGATCCGCAAGATCGACTTCGCCGCTCCCGGGGGGTGACTACTGGAGGAAGCCGGTCTTTTCGACGGCTTTGAGGACTTCGGCGGCCGTCATCGGTTTGTCGAAGGCACCGTTGGGGGCCATGCTCGCTGCCGACGGTTTCAGCAGCAGGCCGGCCACGGAGGCGTGGCGCGCCTCGACCGAGTGGATCGAGAGCGCCGCGGCCACGTAGGCGGCGTTGCTGATGTTCAGCGCCTGCCCCGCATAGGCGGCGACGCCGGTGTTCTCCAACGCCACCGAGGTTTTGAGAAAGGCGCCGTGGTCGGCGGTGGTGTTGCCGAAGTCGACTTTCGGTGCCTTCACCGCTTTGCTGCCGAGCGCCTTTTTGAGGAAGGCGACGTGGGCGTTCTCGTCGGCGGTGACCCGTTTCAGGAAGGCCTGCTCCTGCGCGCCCTTGAGGAAGGTCTTCTTCTTGTTGTTGGCGGTTGCCTCGTTGTAGAAGGCCGCCTCCAGGTACTCGAGCGTGAGGGCGTAGTTGAGGATGCCGATGTCGCCCTTGCCGAATTTCGCCGGTGGGCGGCCCTTGCCCGCGGCCATCGCCGCCGCCGGGGTGAGGGCGCTGAGCAGGGCACCGCCGCCCATCAGGCTGCCGCCGGCCAGGCCGGCCTTCTTGAGGAAGCCGAGACGGGTGTCGCCCTCGAGAGCCTCCGTCGCTTCGTGCGCCGCCTCCTGCACAACTGCTTCGATCTCTGAGCTCATCGGACTTCCTTCCGCGCGTGGGTGGTCTTTCAGGCTCCTGCGCAGGCGAGCAGCCCGCGGATCATCGGAAAGGGATCTTTTTCTGCTGCGGATGTCACAGAAGTGCGACGAAGTGCGCCATACTTTGCTCCTGAATGGCCGTGACCCCCAGGGCATGGACCTATGAACTCCAATCTCCTCGCCGATAAACCTCGTCCCACCGTGGCCGCCCCCCTGCGCACGAAGGCCGAGCTCCGCGCTGCCGTCGCGGAGGCGCGCCGCGCCGGGCAGACGGTCGGGCTGGTGCCGACGATGGGCTACCTCCACCAGGGACACCTCTCGCTGATCCAGGCGGCCCGCGCCGAGTGCGGCCTGGTGGTGATGAGCCTCTTCGTCAACCCGACCCAGTTCGGCGCCGGCGAGGACCTCGACCGCTACCCGCGCGACGAGGAGCGTGACCTGCGCCTCGCCGCCGAGGCCGGCGCCGACCTCGTCTTCGCGCCCGCGGTCGAGGAGGTCTACCCCGATGGTCCAAACGGCATAGCCGCCTATGTCGAAGTGACCGGTCCCCTCACCGACGTGCTCGACGGCGACCCCTCCAGCCGCGGCCCCGAGCACTTCCGCGGCGTCACCACCGTCGTCGCCAAGCTCTTCAACCTCGTCGGCCCCGACGTCGCCTACTTCGGCCAGAAGGACGCCCAGCAGGCGACGGTGATCCGCCGCATGGTCCGCGACCTCGACTTCCCGGTGCGGATCGAGGTGCTGCCGACCGTGCGCGAGGCCGACGGCCTGGCGATGAGCAGCCGCAACGCCTACCTGGAGCCGGCGGACCGCCGGCGCGCCACCGCGCTCTCGCGCGCCCTCCAGGCCGCCGAGCGCGGCGCCCTCGAAGGCGACCTCGGGGCCGGCCTGGAGGCCGCTCGCCGCGAGCTCACAGGGGCCGGGATCGAGCCCGAGTACCTGGAGGCCCGCGATGCCGAGACGCTCGAGCCGGTCGACGCGCTCGCCGAGCGGCCGGTCCTCGTCCTCGTCGCCGCGCAGGTCGGCGCAGCGCGCCTGATCGACAACGTCTTGATCCAACCAGCCAAGGCTGAAAGCCATCCGAGCCCGGAAGGGGAGAAATAGTGCAAAGGCAGATGCTGAAGTCGAAGATCCACCGGGCCACGGTGACCGACTGCGACGTCGACTACATCGGCTCGATCACGATCGACACCGAGCTGATGGCCGGCGCCGACATGATCACCAACGAGCAGGTCCACGTCTGGGACGTCGACAACGGCTCCCGCTTCGTCACCTACGTGATCGACGGCGAGCCAGGCTCGGGGACGATGCAGGTGAACGGCGCCGCCGCCCACCTGGTCGAGCCCGGCCACAAGATCATCGTCGCCTCGTTCGGCGCCTACGACGAGGCCGACCTCGAGCGCTACTCCCCGGTCGTCGTCCACGTCGACGACGACAACAAGGCGATCGCCGTCGACAGCCACCCGGAGGTGCTTCTCAAATGAGCTCTGGAGCCCGGTCCCACACCGCTCCCGAGACCGCCGGCGCCGAGCAGCGGCGGCCGGTCAGCCTGCCCCGCCTCGATGAAATGAAGGCCAACGGCGAGCCGATCGTCATGGTCACCGCCTACGACTACCCCTCGGCGACCGTGGCCGAGGCGGCCGGCGTCGACATCGTCCTCGTCGGCGACTCCGCCGCCAACGTCGTCCTCGGCTACCCGGACACGAAGCTGGTCTCGATGGAGGAGATGCTGGTCCTCGGCAAAGCAGTGCGCCGCGGCCTGAAGACGCCGCTGATGGTCGGCGACATGCCGATGGGCAGCTACGAGGCCTCCAACGAGGAAGCGATCCGCAACGCCCAGCGCCTGGTCAAGGAGACCGGCTGCCAGGTGGTCAAGCTCGAGGCCGGCGGCGTCATCGTCGAGCGCGCCCGGGCGATCGTCCAGTCGGGGATTCCGGTGATGGGCCACGTCGGCCTCACCCCGCAGACTGCGACCGCGATCGGCGGCTACAAGGCCCAGGGCAAGAGCGCCAAGAGCGCGATCAAGCTGCTCGAGGACTGCCTGGCGCTGCAGTCGGTCGGCTGCTTCGCGATCGTGATCGAGGCGGTTCCCTCGGCGATCACCGACGAGATCGTCAAGAAGCTCGAGGTGCCGACGATCGGCATCGGCGCCGGCCCCGGCACCTCAGGCCAGGTCCTCGTCTTCCACGACCTGCTCGGGATCACCACCGGCCACATGGCGAAATTCGTCAAGCGCTACGCCGACGTCCACGAGACGATGGTCGAGGCGGTCTCCCAATACCGCGACGAGGTCCGCCGCCACCACTTCCCCGAGCCCGAGCACGTCTACAGCGTCGAGCCGGCCGAGCTGGACGAGTTCCGCCGCTACCTCAGCGAGGAGAGCCTGGCCAGCGCCAAGGGCTGGGAGTGGGAGCCGCTGCCCTAGGCAGCAACACGGCAATAGTCGTAGTGCCTTCGCTCTCGTCTTCGTCGCCGCGGCAGCGCTGGCCGAGGCAGAGCGCGGTTTCGAATTTCGGGCCGGCGAGACGAACTTCGCCGATGCCCGGCATTTCGACCGCGAGGTCACCGGTCCAGCTGAACTGATCTTTGGCTTCCTGCTGGAAGGTCGCCTTGCCGGTGAAAGGACCAGGCGGATCGACGGTGGCCGAGCGAGGAGGAGTGGCGATTTCCAAGGTGGCCGGATCTTTGCTGATGGCGACCTGCGATTCCGCGATTGCCATTCCTCCTCGGAACCGGAACAAGGAAGCGCCGAAGAGGGGATTGGAGCGCAGGCGCGTTGAAGGCATGGTGAAAGCAAAGAAGGAGAGGAAGCCGCGGCCTCGGCTCGTCGAAGCGCTGATCATCTCGCTGTCGGCGCTACTGGCTCGTGCCGTTGCCTCTCGCCGGCACTTGTCTCGGGGTTCCCGAACGATTTCTCCGCGCACGTGGCGGGACTCGGCCCGGGTGTAATCACGGTCTCCCCGGATCTTCACCAGGCCGACAAAGACTCCCTTGCGGGTGAGCCCGTCAGAGCCGGGGCAGTTGCCTGGGGCCCGGGTACGGGAGCGCTTGCGCTCGTGAAAACGGAGGAAGACCCGACCGACACCGGGCAGCCGAGCGTCGATGCGGTCGCCTTCCAGCTTCTTTCTGAATACGAAGTAGGTGACCGAGGCAGTACCTCTTCTTGCCGTCACCATGAGGTTTTCGCTCGTAGCGTGGATGGTGATCCGGTAGCCATGGGTGCCGGCGAGGTGCGCTTCGGCATACCGTTCTCCGAAAGAAAAGGAGCTATCGGCCTTCGCGGCTGCCCCGGCCGGCACGATCAGGGTGGCGAACAGGGTGCATAGGAGGGGCAGCAGCCTGCCCTTTGACTTCATCGCCGAAGCGTATTCGAAGCCCTTGCCGCTCTGGCTTCCGCTCGGCGGAAGCAGGACTGGCGCGGGTTGAAGGCGCTGACGCGGCAGAGGACGACGTGGAAGTGGGGGCCGGTCAGCGGCAGGAGGCTGCTGCCGAGCAGCCGCACGCCGAGGGTCCCGGTCCAGGTGGCGGGGGAGCTCTTCGCGGGGCCCTTGTAATGGGCGCTGCCGCTGAAGGGGGAGTCGAGGGCGAGGCGGGCGGTAGCGGGCTTGACGCCGCGGCGGCTGATCCTGACCCGCTTGGGAGGGGCGAACTGCATCGCCGAGCGGAAGACCCGCACACGACCGATCCGCTCCTGCCGGGAGGCGGTGATGACCGAGAAGAGGTCTTTGGGTGGGATGGGGATCCCGCGTGGGGGTTCAAGGCTGATCGAGGTGAAGCGGGTCAGCGCGTGGCCTTCGCGCGAACGGGCCGAGAGCAGGGTGAGGTTGAAGCCGAAGGGATTGGTGCTGGCGGCACTGGCGACCGCTTCGCGGTGGGCGCCGTGCTTGCGGTGCCTGCGGACCGGGACGAGCCGGCAGACCTGCCGGTAGGAGCGCCGCAGTTCCCCGTGCAGCTTGCCGACGGCGAGGCGCGTGTAGCCGTTCTGACCGTCGAATTCGATCGTGCCGCGGAAGCGGCCGAGCTCGCGCTGAGGCGAGCGTCCGTGACAGACGGTGCGCTTGGTCTGCTGCTTCGATCGTTTGTGGGGCGGGGCGGGGAAGGGGCGCCGCTTGCCGTGGAAGCGCAGCGCGACCTTGCCGAAGCGGCCGAAGTCGGCCTTGACCCGGTGGCGGCTGACCTCGCCCCTGGTCATGTAGGAGGCGAGCTGGCCGCCCTTGCTGACGGTCAGGGTCACCCGATGGTGTCCGAGCGTGTCGACCGTTACCGCGTAGCCCCGCGTCCCCGCGCCCGACATCGTCAGGTGCAGGCTGCGCGGCCGCACTTCGTCGCCCGGGCGCGCCGCGGCATTCGCCGGCACGGCTAGGAGGGAGAGGGTCGCCGCGATCCCGAGCGTGCAACCGGTGGCGCGTCTGACGCGCTGTAGACGCGAAGTTGCACTCATTGGTCTAGAGCGTTCGCGTTTCCTCCTCTTTTTCCTTTACCTGCAAGGGGCGAACTACATCGGGCGGCGGATGAAAGGACTACCCCACGCGAAGGTCTAGAACCTCGCAGGAATGTTCGGCCGCTTGGTCGATGATCTCCGGGTCCCCGGTCCAAAGCGGGGCCTGGAGGTGAAGCGCCGTGGCGACGCAGAAGGCATCGGCGTAAGACAGACCGCCGCTTGCCTTGATCGTCGCTGCCGTCATCACTAACGACCAGTCCGGCTCGACCACATCCAGGCGCCGTCGGATGGTCTCAACATCGGCTCGGGCCGAAGCCTCGCCGCTCGCGCGGATGCGCATGTACAGAACCTCGCCGAGATTGATCGAAGAGATCGCAGCCCCTGATCCGATCCACTCGGATTCGATCCGTCCAGCGGCGGGCTCGTCCTTCAGATAGGCCAGCAGCGCCCAGCTATCAAGGACGACCAACGCCCTGCCTCTTGGCCTTGCGCTCCTCTACTTCGCGTTCGCGGCGACGCTCCTCCAGCAGCTCATCGGTTCCGCCGCGGAGGGTGCCGGACCAGATGCCTCGGAGAGATTTCACATCGCTCGCGAGTTGTGCCCGATCGTTCTCGACACGTCGGACCCGCACCTCAGAGCCATCGGGCTCGAAGGTCACCTCGTCGCCAGGCTGGATACCGATCTCATCGCGGATCGCTTTTGGGATCACAACCTGGCCCTTGACGCCCACCTTGTGAGTCATACCGACAGTATAACTCGAAGATCAACCGTCTGCCCCCATGCAGCATCTGGCAGGCTAGAGCTGAATGACGACCAGTTGTGCACACCCGTAACCCACCATGCCGATCTACGAGTTCGAGTGCGAGGTGTGCGGGGCGCGGTTCGAGGAGCTGGTCGCGGCCGGCGCCGTGGCCGCCTGTCGCGAATGCGGTTCGGAGCGCACGCGCCGGCTCTACTCGGAGGTGGCGCCGCCGGGTCGCCAGCCGCGGGGAGCGAAGGTGCGGGCGGACGAATCGAGGCGGCGGGAGCGCGAAGCGGCGCGGCAGGACCGCATGGCCGAGTCCCGCAAGCGGCGGGCGCTGGGGGAGAAGCCGTGAGCGCGAGCGCCGCCGAGCGGCGGGAGAAGCTGGTCGAGCTCTACAAGGAAGTCCAGCGCTGCGAGAAATGCCCGCTGCACGAGACCCGCACCAAGGTGGTCTTCGGAGCCGGCAACGCCGACGCCGACCTGATGTTCGTCGGCGAGGCGCCGGGCGCCGAAGAGGACCGCCAGGGCCTGCCGTTCGTCGGCCGCGCCGGGCAGCTGCTGAACCAGCTGCTGGAGGAGATCGGGCTCTCGCGCGAGGAGGTCTTCATCGCCAACGTCCTCAAGAACCGCCCGCCCGGCAACCGCGACCCGTTGCCGCCGGAGATCCAGGCCTGCGAGCCGTGGCTCTGGCAGCAGGTGGCGCTGATCGAGCCGCGCGTCGTCTGCACCCTCGGCAACTTCTCGACCAAGCTGCTGAGCGGCAGCCAGACCGGGATCACCAAGGTCCGCGGCACCCCGCAGGTGCACGAGCGCGGCGGCCGCATGGTCTACCTGCTGCCGCTCTTCCATCCCGCCGCGGCCCTGCGCACCCCGGCGGTGAAGGAGACGCTGCGGGCCGACTTCGCGACGATCCCGGAGCTGCTGCAGCGCCCGCTGCCCGACCCCGCCCCCAGCGCCGAGGAAATCGCCGAAGCCGAGGAAGAAGGGGGGACGACCCCGCCGCCGCCCAGCGACCAGCTCGGGTTCTTCGGATGAGCGCCGACGGGAGCCGGGCGGAGGCCGAGGTCGTCGAGTCCGCATCCGCCGCGGAGACCGAAGCGCTCGGCGCCCGGATCGCCGAGCGCCTGCAGCCGGGAGACGTCGTCCTGCTTTCCGGCGACCTCGGCGCCGGCAAGACGACGCTGATCCGCGGCGCCTGCCGCGCCCTCGGCGTCACCGTCCCGGTCACCTCGCCGACCTTCACGATCGGCCAGCGCTACGGCGGCGGCCGGATGCCGGTCTCCCATCTCGACCTCTACCGCCTCGAAAGCCTCGAGGACGAGGACCCGGCCCTGCTCGACGACTACCTGGCCGGGGACGCGGTCGCCTTCGTCGAGTGGCCGGGCGCCGGGGAGGGATGGCTCGGCCGCCCCGCTCTGGAGGTCTACTTAGCCCACGTGGACGAGGAGCGGCGGCGGATAGAAGTCCAGTGGGAGAGCGCACCCCGCACGATCTGACGGTGTTCGGGTAGAGGCAAGCCCAACTTGTAGCATCGACGCTCGGATTCTCGGAATTTTTTGCGATCCAGAAAGGCAGGACGGATGAAGGGACTGAAGACGCTGATGGCTCTGGCACTGGTTGCCGGGCTGCTGGCCGTAGTGCCCGCGGGCGCGAGCGCGGCCGCCTACAAACACTACGTCGGCTGCGGGGTCTCCAAGAACGCCAAGCCCGCCCACTCCTGCCCGAAAAAGGCGAAGAAGGGTGCCTTCTTCAAAAGCCTCAACGGCGACGTCGCCTACACCGTCTGCGTCAAGTTCCCGAGCGGGAAAAACCTCTGCGCGCAGTCCCAGGAAGCCGAACAGGGGACGCTCTACGTCAACAAGATCACCTCAACGATCGTCGGCCGGCACGTCGTCAGCTGGTTCGTGAAGGGGCAGAAAGTCGGGTCCTGGTCCTTCAAGGTCACGGGATAGCGCGCCTCTGATCGTCGTCGGCTTCGACACCGCGACGGTCGACACCGTCGCCTGCGCCTGGCGCGACGGCGAGGTCCTGCACGAGTCGCAGCTGGGGCTCTCCCCGCGAGGGAGGCCCCTCCATGCGACCGGTCTGCTGCAGGAGGTCGAGCGCGCGGCCGCCGCGGCCGGGGGCTGGGGGACGGTCGACCTGCTCGCGGTCGGCCTCGGCCCCGGCACCTTCACCGGGATTCGCGTCGGCATCGCCACCGCCCGCGGCCTGGCGGTCAGTCTCGGCCTGCCGGTGCGGGGCGTCTGCACTCTCGACGCCCTCGGCCGCGGGATCCAGGAGACCGTGGGGGAGGGGCCGGCGCTGGCCGTCCTCGACGGCTGGCGGGGGGAGGTATTCGCTGCGCTCTACGGTCCCGACGGCGAGCGGCTCTGGGAGCCCGCGGTCTACCGGCCGGAGAACCTCGCGGAGCAGGTCGCCTCGCTCGACGAAACCCCGGCGGTGGCCGGTTCCGGGGCGGTACGATTCCGCAAAGAGCTGACTCGCGACGGTGTCCGCATCGCGGACGATTCCGACCCCGTCCACCGGGTCGCCGCGCGCCACCTCTGTGCGCTCGCGGCGGCGCAGGCGGACGGGGATGACGGCGAGGAGCTCGCACCGATCTATCTCAGACCCCCCGACGCGGAGCGGTGGCGTGCACGAGACGCTTCACAAAGAGCACAGTGAGCTGACCCAGGAGGTCGAGGTCCGCAGGCTCGCCTACAGCGACCTGCCGGCGGTGATCTCGATCGAGCGGCGCTCGTTCCCGACCCCGTGGTCGCTGGCGATGTTCGTGCTCGAGCTCTCGAAGCCGTCGGGCATCTGCCTCGCCGCCTGCGCCGGCGACGAGCTGCTCGGCTACGTGGTCTGCTCGCGCTACGACCAGGTCTGGCACCTGATGAACATCGCGGTCGCCCAAGAGCACCGCGGCGGCGGCGTCGCCGGGGCGCTGATGAGGCGGCTGATCGCCGAGTCCCAGGGAGAGCTGCCGTTCACCCTCGAGGTGCGCGTCTCCAACCAGCGCGCGATCGGGATGTACGAACGCTTCGGCTTCCGCTCGGCCGGCGTCCGTCCTCGCTACTACCACGACAACGGCGAGGACGCCTTAATCATGTGGTTGGACTGAGGTGGCTGGACTGAGGGCTGACGTGCGGCCGAAGAGGAACTGACGTGCTGCTGGCGATCGAGACTTCCTGTGACGACACCTGCGCCGCCGTCCTCGACGGCCCGCGCATCCTCAGCAACGTGATCTCCTCGCAGGCGAAAGCCCATGAGGGGTTCGGCGGGGTGGTCCCCGAGGTGGCGGCGCGCCACCACCTCGAGCTGGTCGAACCGGTGGTCGAGGCGGCGCTCGCCGAAGCGGGACTGACCCTGGACGAGATCGAGGCGGTCGCCGCCACGGTCGGGCCGGGCCTGATCGGGGCGCTGCTGGTCGGGATCAGCGCCGCCAAGGGGATCGCCGCCGCCCGGCAGCTGCCGTTCATCCCCGTCGACCACCTGCAGGGCCATGTCGCCGCCAACTTCCTCGAGCCCGAGCCGCTGGAGCCGCCG
Source organism: Solirubrobacterales bacterium (assembly GCA_036277955.1). GTDB lineage: Bacteria > Actinomycetota > Thermoleophilia > Solirubrobacterales > 70-9 > VAYN01. The sequence goes on from DASULV010000054.1 coordinate 14,944, forward strand.
TTTCTCTGCCTGATCGCCAGCGGCGGCCACACGATGCTGACCGGGGTGCGGGACCACCAGGGCTACGAGCTGCTCGGACAGACCCTCGACGACGCCGCCGGCGAGGCCTTCGACAAGTCGGCGCGGCTGCTCGGGCTCGGCTATCCCGGCGGGCCGCTGATTCAGAAGGAGGCCGAAGGCGGCGACTCGGAGGCATTTGAGATGCCGGTGGCGATGGCCCGCGGGCCCGGTCTCGACTTCAGCTTCAGCGGCCTCAAGACCGCGGTCCTCTACCGCTGCCGCGAACTCGGGCCGGAGGGCGTGCAGGAGCGGCGGGCCGACGTCGCCGCCTCCTTCCAGGCGGCCGTGGTCGAGCAGCTGCGGACGAAGCTGAAACGGGCGCTGAAGGGGGGCGAGTGGGAGGCGGTCGCGCTCGGCGGCGGCGTCGCCGCCAACGGCCCCCTGCGCGAAGCGGTGGCACGGCTCTGCGAGGAGATGGGCGTGCGGCTGAAGCTCGTCCCGATCGCCCTCTGCACCGACAACGCAGCGATGATCGGCTCCGCCGCCCGCTACGTCGACCCGATTCCGTACCCGGATTACCTCGGCTACGACGCCTTCGCCAGCGGCGAAAGATCCGCCGCGGTCGCTCACTGAACCCGTGGCCGACGTCGTCGTCTACTCCCGTCCGGGCTGCCACCTCTGCGAGGAAGCGCTCGCCGAGATCGTCTCGTTCCACGAGGAGGGGTACCGCTTCAGCCTGCACGAGGTCGACATCGAGAGCAACGATCTGCTGCTGCGGCGCTACCTCGAGCGGATTCCGGTCGTCGAGGTCGACGGGCTCGAGGTCTCCGAGCTCGTCCTCGACCGCGCCGCGGTCAAAGCCAGGCTCGATACTGTGGGGGCATGGTCGAGGTGATCGAGGAGTTCGACGCGGCGGGGGCCTTCCCGGTCGAAGGCGAGCGGCTTTCGCTGGGCGTCGCGGCGCGGCTCTCGCGCTACCTGCAGGTGCTGACGCAGGCGCGGAAGATGGGTCGGGAGACGATCTCCTCGCAGGAGCTCTCCGAGTACACCCACATCAACCCGACCCAGATCCGGCGCGACCTCTCCGGCTTCGGCAAGTTCGGCAAGCGCGGGGTCGGCTACAACGTCGACTCCCTGGTCTCGGAGATCCGCAAGATCCTCCGCACCTCCGGCCAGCACAACATCGCCCTCTTCGGGGCCGGGAACCTGGGCCAGGCGATCGCCAAATCGCCGATCTTCGCCGACCATGGGTTCCAGGTCGTCGCGATCTTCGACACCAACCCCGAGGTGGTCGGCAACCCGATCGGCGACCTGCAGGTGCGCGACATCGGCGACCTGCCGGACGTGGTCGCCGAGGAGGAGATCGTCGTCGGCGTGCTCGCGGTGCCGGCCGACGCGGCCCAGGACGTGGCCGACCGGCTGGTCAAAGCCGGCGTCAAGATCATCTTCAACTACTCCGAGCAGCTGCTGCAGGTGCCGCCGGAGGTCACCGTCCACACCTCCAGCCCCGCCGTCGACCTGCTCTACGCGCTCTACTTCTACCTCGCCTAGCCCTCGACCTTGGCTCTGGATCTCGATCTCGCCCGCGAGAAGTTCGAGTCCTCGCAGGACTTCACGATCGGCCTCGAGGAGGAGTTCGCGATCGTCGACCCGCGGACGCTGGAGCTGGAGCACCGCTTCGAGGACGTGATCGCCGCCTGCCAGGCCGACGAGGTGCTGGCGGAGGCGGCGGCGGGGGAGCTGATCGCCTCGGAGGTGGAGATCCGCTCCGGGCGCTCGGAGACCTTCGCCGAGGCCGAAGAGCGCCAGCGCGAGCGGCGGGCGCGCCTGTTCGACGTGGTCGGCGGGATGGGCCTGACCCTGGCGGCGATGGGGACGCACCCGTGGGCGAACTACCTCGACCAGCGGATCATCGACACCCCGCATTACAACCGGCTGCGCAACGAACTCGGCTATGTCGCCCAGCGCAACAACACCTGGAGCCTGCACCTGCACATGGGGATTCGCGGCGCTGACCGCGCGATCGCGGTCTGCGACTGGCTGCGCGAGCTGTTGCCGCTGCTGCTCGCCGTCTCGGCGAACTCACCCTTCCTCGATCGCCGCGACAGCGGGCTGCACAGCGTCCGCTCGGAGATCTTCACCCGCACCTTCCCGCGCTGCGGGGTGCCCTCGCCGTTTCGGGACTGGGCGACCTACGCCGGCTTCGTCGACACCCTCGAGCGGCTCGGCTCGGTGGTCGAGTCGACGCAGCTGTGGTGGAGCGTGCGGCCGCACCACAGCTTCGGCACGGTCGAGGTGCGGATCTGCGACGCGCAGACCCGAGGGGACGAGTCCTTCGCGCTGGCCGGGCTGATCGCCGCCTGCATCGCCCAGACCGCGCTCGATTACGACGAGCACGGCTACGAAGGGAAGGGGCCGCCGCTCGCCGATCGCGAGATCGAGGAGAACATCTGGCGGGCGATCCGTTACGGGGCCGGCGGGCGGATGATCGACTTCCGCCGCAGCGAGGAGCTGCCGACCCGTGCCTTGCTGGATCAGGTCCTGATCTGGACCGAACCGGCGCGCACGCAGTTGGGCCTCGACCTGCGGCTGCCGGAGCGCAACGGGGCGCAGCGGGCGCGCGAGGCGCTCGACAGCGGCGTCTCGATCGAGGACGTCTACCGCGATGCGGTGGCCGAGACGCGGCGGACCTATGCGGGCGCCTCGCAGGCGGGTGGCCTGCGTCGGTAGTCCTGCACCGCCCTGGCGGCGCCTCGCCGCCCACAGCGGCGTCCTCGGATTTGCCTTTGCAACCAGCAAAGGCTGCATCCTGCGTCCTTGCTGTGAACGCCGAGTCACTCGCCAGCGCGGCACATGACTCCCAACACAGGCCACTGGCAGTCGGCGTAACCGAGTGCCAGCAGACGTGTAATCGAGCTTCCAGAGCGGGTCTGGGCGCGGTGCCGCCGCCTTCGTCTATAGACTCCCGCGCCGCCAAAACCACCGGAGGAATACGAACTTGACCGACTTTCTGACCGACTACGGCGTCGTCCTCGCGCTCGTCTGCGCCGCGGCCGCCGTCATCTACGGACTTATCGTCACCCAGCGCCTGCTCGCGAAGCCCGCGGGCAACGACCGGATGCGCGAAATCTCTGGCGCTGTTCAGGAGGGGGCGCAGGCCTACCTCAACCGCCAGTACACGATCATCGCCGCGCTGGCGCTGCCGATCGCCGTTCTGCTGCTGCTGCTGCAGGACTGGAAGACCGCGGTGGGCTTCCTGATCGGAGCCACGCTGTCCGGCGCCACCGGCTTCATCGGGATGAACGTCTCGGTGCGGTCGAACTCGCGCGTGGCCGAGGCGGCCCGCGGCGGCGTCTCGCCGGCGCTCGACGTCGCCTTCAAAGGCGGCTCGGTCACCGGCCTGCTGGTGGTCGGCCTGGCGCTGCTCGGCGTCGCCGGCTACTACGGGATCCTGGTCCTTACCGGCTCCAGCGACAAGGAGGCTGTCGACGCGCTGATCGGCCTCGGCTTCGGTGGCTCGCTGATCTCGGTCTTCGCCCGTCTCGGCGGCGGCATCTTCACCAAGGCCGCCGACGTCGGCGCCGACCTGGTCGGCAAGGTCGAGGCGGGGATCCCCGAGGACGATCCCCGCAACCCGGCCGTGATCGCCGACAACGTCGGCGACAACGTCGGTGACTGCGCCGGCATGGCCGCGGACCTGTTCGAGACCTACGCGGTCACGACGGTGGCGGTGATGCTGCTCGGCGTCCTCAAATTCACGCCTGACTTCGCTCGCGAGGTCGCGATCTACCCGCTGGTGCTCGGTGGCGTGGCGATCATCGCCTCGATCATCGGCGCGCTCTGCGTGCGCTCGAAATCCGGCAACGTCGAGGGCGCCCTCTACACCGGCCTGGCGATCTCCGGGATCCTCTCGATCGCGGCGTTCTACCCGATCACCGACTGGCTGATGAGCGACGCGCTGCGGGTCGGCTTCGCCGAAGCCGGTGCTGCGGCGGTCAGCGTGACCGACCTCTGGCTCTGCGCTGTGATCGGTATCGCCGTCACCGCGTTGCTGTTCGGGATTACCGAATTTTATACGTCGACCCGGTTCCGGCCGGTGAAGACGATCGCCCAGGCCTCCGAGACCGGGCACGCGACGAACATCATCCAGGGTCTCGCCCAGGGCTTCCAGTCGACCGCCGCGCCGGCGCTCGTCCTTGCCCTGGCGATCCTCGCCGCGAACGAGCTCGCGGGGATCTACGGCATCGGCATCGCCGTCGTCGCCCAGCTCTCGCTCTGCGGCCTGATCGTCGCCCTGGATGCATTCGGGCCGATCACCGACAACGCCGGCGGCATCGCCGAGATGGCGGAGCTGCCCGAGGACGTCCGCAACGTCACCGACCCGCTCGACGCGGTCGGCAACACGACGAAGGCCGTGACCAAGGGTTACGCGATCGGCTCCGCCGCCCTCGCGGCGCTGGTGCTGTTCGCCGCCTTCCGCAGCGAATTGGCCGAGGAGAAGCCCGACGGCTTCGACCTCAACAGCCTCTTCAACCTGACCAGCCCCGACGTGCTGATCGGGCTGATCATCGGCGGGATGATGGTCTACCTGTTCTCCGCCTTCGCGATCGAGGCTGTCGGCCGCGCCGGCGGTCAGGTCGTCGAGGAGGTGCGCAAACAGTTCCGCGAGCACCCGGGGATCATGGAGGGGACCGAGAAACCCGAGTACGGGAAAACGGTGGCGATCGTCACCGCGGCGGCGCAGAAAGAGATGATCCTGCCGGCGCTGATCCCGATCATCGTGCCCGTGATCGTCGGCCTACTCAGCGTCGACGCGCTCGGCGGCCTCCTTATCGGCGTCATCGTCGTGGGCCTCTTCGCCGCGATCAGCATGACCGCCGGCGGCGGCGCCTGGGACAACGCGAAGAAGCTGATCGAGGACGGCGCCCACGGTGGCAAAGGCTCCGAGGCCCACGCCGCGTCGGTGACCGGCGACACCGTCGGCGACCCGTACAAGGACACCGCAGGTCCCGCGATCAACCCGATGATCAAGGTCGCGAACATCGTCGCGATCCTCATCATCCCGATCGTCAAGTTCTAGGAAGCAGCAGAGCGGTCCGTCGGGCCGCGTCAACCTCGACTACGGCAAGTAGAGGTTGATGCGGCCCGACTTTTGCGTGGGAGGTGTACGCGAGCGATTGCGCAGGATTGCCAATTCAGACCCGTGTCGACTTATAGGTCCTAAACGACGCAAAAGTCGACAATGGCTCAGGGCTTGATCCAGGGGTCGGCGCGGACGTCTTCGCCTTCGTGGGGGCTTGGATCGCGGCGCGTTCCCTGGGTCCGATTCGGATCGACTGGAGGTGGGAGGGGGATGCGCACGACGGCCCAGCTGTCGTCCTTCTGCTTCACGGGAACCCAGTTCGAGGTCTCGCGATCCGGGTGCTCAGCCGCCAGCTGGGCGCAGCGATCTTTCGCTTCCTGCTCGTCCATGCTCCGATTATCACCATGCTTCGGGCGACCTGCACCAACCTCTACACCCCGCAATCAGTAGAGGTTGGTGCAGGTCGCAGTTGTTAGCGTTTGCGCCGTGCGGGGGCTATCGCGGACGCTGACTTACCCACTGCGGCGGTGGCCGCGGTTGACGAAGGTCGCCCTTGTGGGGGTGGGGCTCGCGGTAGTGCTCGCGCTGCTGGTGGCGGTGGCGAACGTCTATGTGCTCTCAGAGGGCGGGGACTCCACTTCCAAGGTTGCCGAGGTGCCGCGGACGGAAGTGGCGATCGTGCCGGGGGCGTTGGTGCAGCCGAACGGAAAGATGAGCGGGATGCTGGGGGACCGGGTGGAGCAGGCGGCGCGGCTTTGGCGTGCGGGGAAGGTGGAGAAGATCCTGGTCTCCGGCGATCACGGGAGCTGGAAATACGACGAGCCGGACACGATGCGGATGGCGCTCGTCAATCGCGGGGTGCCACCGCGGGACGTGTTCGAGGACCACGCCGGGTTCGACACCTGGCAGACGATGGAGCGGGCGCGGAGCATCTTCGGCGTGCGCCACGCGGTCGTCGTCACCCAGGGCTTCCACATGCCGCGGGCGCTGTTCCTCGCCGACCACGCCGGGATCGAGGCCACGGGCCTCACCTCCGACCTGCACGCCTACGGCTTCCAGGGGCGCAAAAGCGACGTCCGCGAGGTGCTCTCGCGGGTGAAGGCGGTCGCCGACGTCACCCTCGACACCCCGGCGATGGCCGGCCCGAAGATCCCGATCGCGACCGCCGACGGGCGCGAAAGCTGGGGCCCGGCGCCGCCCGCCGGCACGCCGCCCGCGGGGGCGCCACGGCACTGAGACCCGTGGGTCCGGCAGGGCGCTTAGAGACAGTGACGAGGGCGTGCGCCCGCTAGGCTCCCGGCGAATGAGGTGGGGGATGAGAACCGTGATTGCGGCTGCGCTGGCGGGCGCGATGCTCTGCTTGCCCAACAGCGCGCTGGCGGCTCCTCCCGCCAACGATGCCTTCGCCAACCGGGAGGTACTGAGCGGGGCTCTGCCGCTCGAAGTCACGGGGTCGAACGTGGAAGCGACCACCGAGCCGGGCGAGACGATCAGCGGGACCTACGGGCACACCGTCTGGTTCGAGTGGGAAGCGCCTGCCGATGGCTGGTTCACGGCTGGCACTTGCGACAGCGACTTCGCGGCGGGCGTCGAGATCTTCACCGGCACCGACCCCGAACACCTGACCCAGGTCACCAACGGCCTCGCCGCGGAAGGGCCTGACTGCGGCAACCGGGCTCAGTACACGTTCCGGGCGACCGCCGGCACGAACTACCTGCTGCGGGTCGACGGCGTGGTGATCGCGCCCCCGGAAGGGCCGCCTCCGCCCGCCGAAGGAACTTTCTACCTGCGGATCGAAGCGACGCCGCCGCCCCCCAATGACGCCTTCGCCGCCGCCACGCCCATCGACGCCGCGGTCAGCGAAGAACCGGGCGGGAACCGCTTCTACGGCCTCTTCACGCGCGGCTACAACTGGACCGCGACGACCGAGCCGGGCGAGTTCCCCTACGGCACCGGGTCCGGCGCCTCGGTCTGGTACCGCTGGACCCCGCCGGAGACGGCGACCTACCGGATCAGCGGCCCCTGCGACGGGCGGCTCAACTTCGCCCTGTTCAGCGGCGGCTTCGGGATCGAAGACGAGCGGCTGGCGGCAAGCTGCTTCACCGAAGCCGCCCTCACCGGTGGGACCACCTACTGGATCTCGGTCTACGGGACCCCGGACGCGGGGACGGGCGAACCGGCGATGGGCAGCTTCCAGCTGACGATCACGGCGGAACTGCCGCCGTTGCCGAGGCCTACCTCCCCCAGCTCGCCGTCCGCCGGCAGCTCGAATCCGCCTCCGGATACCACCGCCCCCGAGACCGCGATCGACCGGACCAGCCTGCGGGCGACCACCCGCAGCGCCAAGTTCTGGTTCTCGGCATCCGAGCCGGTGCAGGGCTTCCTCTGCCGGATCGACAAAGGGGACTTCAAGCCCTGCGGCTCACCGCGCGCCTACAAGCACCTGAAGCCGGGGACCCACGCCTTCCGGGTCAAAGCCGTCGACGTCGCCGGCAACGTCGACGGCTCGCCCGCGGTGGCACGGTTCCGGGTCCCCCGGCCCCAGAAACGTCGCTGAGCGCTAGGGTCGCGCTCGCCGTGGCCGAGACCTGGATCAACGTCGCCGACGCCGAGCGCGAGGGGCTGGAGAAGCTCGAGCGCGGACCGCGGGACTACTTCGCCGGCGGCGCCGGCGACGAGGTGACGCTGCGGGAGAACGTCGCCGCCTGGGGGCACTGGCGGCTGCGGCCGCGGGTGCTGAACGACGTCCGCGAGGTCTCGACGAGGGCGGAGGTGCTCGGCAAGCCGGTGCAGGCGCCGATCCTGGTCGCCCCGGTCGCCTACCAGCGGATGGCGCACCCGGAAGGGGAGCGGGGGATGGCCGCCGGCGCTGCCGCGGCCGGCACGGCGATGTGCCTCTCGACCCTCTCGACGACGCGGCCGGCGGAGGTGGCCGCGGCCGCCCCGGACGGGCGCCACTGGTTCCAGCTCTACGCCTTCAGGGACGCCGGGGTGACGCGGGCGCTGATGGAGGAGGCGATCGCCGCCGGCTTCGAGGCGGTCGTCGTCACCGCCGACGCGCCGCCGGGCGGCAACCGCGAGCGCGACCGCCGCAACGGCTTCACCCTGCCGAAGGAGCTCGGGACGCCGAGTCTCAGCGCCGCGGTCGGCGGCGAGAAGGCGCTCTCGATCGAGGAGACCTTCGCGCTGATGAACCACAGCCTCACCTGGGACGACGTCGCGGACCTAGCCTCCGAATGCAGCGTCCCGGTCCTCGTCAAGGGCATTCTCGCCGCCGAGGACGCCGAGCTGGCGCTCGAGAACGGCGCCGCCGGGGTCGTCGTCTCCAACCACGGCGGCCGCCAGCTCGACCGCTCGCTCGCCACCGCCGACGCCCTCCCGGAAATCGCCGAAGCGCTCGAAGGCCGCGCCACGCTCCTCGTCGACGGCGGCATCCGCCGCGGTGTCGACGTCGCCACCGCCCTCGCCCTCGGCGCCGACGCGGTCCTGGTCGGCCGGCCCGCCCTCTGGGGCCTCGCGGCCGGCGGCAGGGAGGGGGTCGCGCGCATCCTCGAGCTGCTCCGAGAGGAGCTCGAGCTGGCCCTCGGCCTGCTCGGCTGCACGGCTGTGTCGCAACTGGCACGAGCCCACGTGCGGAGGGCGCCCGCCGCGTCCGTATATTCGGTCTGAGTGACCGCTAAACGCACTGTCTAGATGGCTCAGCGAATCCCAAGAGACGAATCGCTGAGCCGCGTCCACGGGGTGGGGGCCCTCTTCTCCGCCGCCTACGGGAACGTCGGCTCCTCGATCTACTACGCCCTCGGCGTCACCGCCGCCTTCGCGCTCGGCCTGACGCCGATCGCCTTCGTCATCTCCGGGCTGATCTTCGCCGCCACCGCCGCCACCTACGCCGAGGCGACGGTGATGTACCCGGAGGCCGGCGGCTCCTCCAGCTTCGCCCGCCACGCCTTCAACGAGCTGGTCAGCTTCATCGCCGCCTGGGGGCAGATGCTCAACTACACGATCACGGTCGCGATCTCGGCCTTCTTCGTGCCCCACTACCTGGCGGTCTTCTGGCCCTGGCTCGGCGACAGCCCCGGCGACATCATCGGCGGCGCCGTCCTCATCGTCGCCCTGGCCCTGATCAACATCCGCGGCACCGAGGAGTCGGCGAAACTCAACCTCGTCCTTGCCGTCGCCGACCTCGCCACCCAGGTCGTCCTCGTCGGCATCGGCATGGTGCTGGTGCTCAGCCCCTCGATCCTGGTCGACAACGTCCACCTCGGCGTCGCCCCGACCTGGAGCGACTTCGCGCTCGGGATCGCGGTCGGGATGATCGCCTACACCGGGATCGAGACGATCTCCAACATGGCCGAGGAGGCCAAAGACGCCGCCCGCACGATCCCGCACAGCGTCGGCCTCGTCGTCATCGCCGTGCTCGGGCTCTACCTGCTGATCCCGATCGTCGCCCTCTCGGCGATGCCGGTCGTCCAGGACTCCAGCGGCCACTACGCGACCGCGCTCGGCTCGACCTTCGCCGACGACCCGATCCTCGGCATCGTCGAGAACCTCGGCCTCTCGCACACGCCGACCGAAGTGCTCCGCTACTACGTCGGCGTCCTCGCCGCGGTGATCCTCCTGATCGCCACCAACGCGGGGCTGATCGGCGTCTCCCGGCTCACGTATTCGATGGGGCAACACCGCCAGCTGCCGGAGGGGCTGCGCCAGGTCCACCCGAAGTACCGCACCCCGTACATCGCGATCCTGATCTTCGCTGCGATCGCGATCGTCACCCTGCTGCCGGGCCAGACCGACTTCCTGGCGACGATGTACTCGTTCGGGGCGATGCTCTCGTTCACGATCGCCCACGTCGCGGTGATCCAGCTGCGGCGAAAGGAGCCCGACCGCGAGCGCACCTGGAAGCCGCCGATGAACATCCGCGCCTTCGGCTTCGACGTGCCGCTCAGCGCCGTCCTCGGCGGCCTCGGCACCTTCTCCGCCTGGCTCGTCGTCATGGCCCTCAACCCCCGCACGCTGGTCGTCGGCCTCGGCTGGATGGTGCTGGGGATCGCCGTCTACGTCCTCTACCGCCGCAACCAGCGGCTGCCGCTGACCCAGACGGTGAAGGTGGTGCTGCCGGAGCCGCTCGGGGTCGAGGAGGTCGAGTACCGAAGCGTGCTCGTCGCCTTCGAGGACGACGAAGAATTCTCGCCGGAGATGGTCGCGACCGCGGTCAAGCTGGCCGGCAAGAAACGCCGCGGCATCCACGTCCACTCGATGATGACGGTGCCGACCAACCTGCCGCTGAACGCGGAGATGTCCGAACGCGAAGGCGAAGCGCAGCAGCGGATCGAGGAGGCGAAGCTGATCGGCGGCCAGCGCGTGACCGGGCACGTGGCGCGGGTGCGGCCCGGCCAGGCGGGCTACTCGGTCTCCGAGGAGGCGGCGGAGATCAAGGCGGAGGCGATCGTCGTCGGGCTGCGCTACCGCAACGGCGTGCCGCTCTACGACAAGACCCTGCAGACGATCCTCGGCGAGCGCCCCTGCCGGGTGATCGTCGTCTCCGACCCGAGCGAAAAGCCGGCGGCGATCCCCGGCGCGGCGCTGGCGGAGGCGGCGCCGTGAGCCGGCAGCGGATCTACACCGGCGCCGTCCGCGCCTTCTCGGTCGCCTTCATCGCGATCGGCCTCGCGGTGCTGGCGATGACGCTTGCCAACGGCGGCGGGCCGGCCTCGCTCGGTTTCCTGCTCGGGCTCGCCTTCATCGGCATCGGCATCGGCCGCCTCTGGGCCGGAGCGAGGATGAGCGATGGCCACGAGTAAAGGGGGCGGGGAGGACGGCGCTCGCCCGCGGCGGCCGGAGGAGCCGCGGGCCGAGCCGATCCTCGAGCGCGGCCTCGGCGTCCCCTTCCTCTTCGCCGCCGCCTACTCGGCGGTCGGGTTCTCGATCTACTTCGCGCTCGGAGTCGTCGCCGACCGCGGCCTCGGGCTGACGCCGCTGATCTTCCTCGCCGCCGGCCTGCTCTTCGGCCTCACCACGCTCACCTACGTCGAGGGCGGGGCGATGTTCCGCGAGCGCGGCGGCTCCTCGACCTTCGCCCGCCACGCCTTCAACGAGCTCGTCGCCTTCATCGCCGGCTGGGCGATCCTGATCGACTACCTGATCGTGATCGCCCTAGCGGCGATCTCGGTGCCGCACTACCTGGAGCCGGTCTCGGGCGACTTCGCCGATCCGGGTTGGGAGATCGCGATCGCCACCGGGGTGATCGTCCTCGTCTGCGTTCTCAACATCCTCAACGTCACCGGCCGCGAGCGCCAGGCCTCGCTGGTCTTCCTCGCCCTCGCCGACCTCGGCCTGCAGCTGGCGGTGATCGTCGTCGGGGCGCTGGTGGTGATGCACCCCGACCGGCTCACCGAGCACGTCCAGCTCTTCACCGACCCCAGCTTCCAGGACATCGTCTACGCCGCGGTGGTGGCGATGCTCGCCTACGCCGGGATCGAGGCCGCCTCCGACCTGGCCCCGGACATCGACGTCGGCCGCGAGGACCTCAAGCGGGTGGCCAGCATCGGCGCGATCGGCGTGCCGCTGGTCTACGCGCTGATGGCGGCGGTGGCGCTGATGGCGGTGCCGGTGGTCGGCGGGCCGGGGGGTCCGCATACCGCGCTCGGAGGCGAGTTCGTCGAGGAGCCGGTGCTCGGCGTCGTCTCCCAGTACCACCCGGTCTGGGTTGCCGACACGATGCGCTGGGTGGTGACGGCGATCGCGACGCCGGTGCTGATCTGGGCCGCCAGCACCTCGATGCTCGGCGTCTCCCGGCACATCTACACCCTGGCGATCAACCGCCAGATCCCTAGCTGGCTGGGCAAACTCGACCGTCGCAACGCGACGCCCTACGTGGCGATCGTCTTGAGCGGGATCATCGCGATCGGGCTCGTCGTCCCCACCGACGTCAAGCTGCTGGCCGGGATCTACGCCTTCGGGGCGACGCTGGCGATCACGATCGCCCACCTCTCGATCATCCGCATGCGGGTCAAGGACCCCGACCGGCGACGGCCGTTCCGGATCCCCTTCGGCTTCCACTGGGGGGTGGCGACGGTGCCGCTGCCGGCGGTTGCCGCGGCGGTGCTCAGCGGCCTCGCCTTCGTAAGCGTCCTCGCCTACCACTCGACCGCGCGCTGGGTGGGGCTCGGCTGGATGGCCTTCGGGCTCACCTTTTACGTCGTCTACCGCAAGGTCTTCGAGGGGACGACGCTGACCAAGCGGGTCTCGGTCACCGAGCGGGCGCTGACCAAGCAGGTGCCGGAGATCGAATTCAGCAACATCCTCGTCCCCGTGTTCGGGACCAAGTTCGACGACGACATCGTCGCCACCGCCGGTCGCCTTGCCGCGGCCGAGGCCGACAGCAAGAGCGCCGCGGGCACCTCCCGCATGGACGTCGTCTACGTGATCGAGGTGCCGCTGACCCTGCCGCTCGACGCGAAGCTGCCGAAGGAGCGCGAGGAGAAGGCGCGGCGGGCGCTGGCGCGGGCGCGCGAGGTGGGGGAGGAGTACGAGGACGTCGAGGTGCGGACCGACGTGATCCGCGCCCGCAAGGTCGGCGCCGGGATCCTCGAGGCGGCCCGCCGCGGCAACGCCGAAGCGATCGTGATCGGGGGCGAGGCGCCGACGAAGATCCGCGGCGGCGGCGTGCTCGGCGGCATCGGCGCTGCCAAGCCGGCCGAGATCGGGGCGGCGACCGAGTACGTGCTGAAGAAAGCGCCCTGCCGGGTCCTGCTGACGGCCCCGCCGGAACCGGGCTAGCCCTAGTATCCCGGCAATGTTCGTTCTGATCGTCGGTTGCGGCCGCGTCGGCTCCTCGGTGGCGCGGGCGATGCTCCGCGAGGGCCACAGCGTCTCCTGCCTCGACGAGGACCCGGAGTCCCACACCCGGCTCGAGGTCGGGCTGGAGAAAAGCTGGGAGGACCTCGGCGGGCAGTTCACCGTCGGCGCCGGCCTCGAGACCGAGGCGCTGGAGGCCGCCGGGATCGCCGACGCCGACGTCTTCATCGCCTCCACCGACGGCGACAACACCAACATCGTCATCTCCCAGATCGCCCAGCGCCGCTACGAGGTGCCGACGGTGATCGCGCGCGTGCTCGACCCGCTGCGGGCCGAGTGGTACCAGCGCCAGGGGCTGAACACCGTCTGCCCG
>DASULV010000055.1:0-5126 GCA_036277955.1 Solirubrobacterales bacterium
GATCGATTTCGACGACGCCGAGCTGGCGCGGACGCTGGGCACGATCGCCCTCGTCCTGATCCTGTTCGAGGGCGGGCTGACCGCGGGCTGGTCGGAGATCCGGCCGGTGCTCGGAACCGCCGCCTCGCTGGCGACGATCGGGACCACGGTGACGGCCGTGATCGCCGGTTTCGCCGCCAAGCTGCTCTTCGACTTCGGCACCCTGGAAGCGATGATCGTCGGGGCCGCGATCGCCGCCACCGACTCGGCGGCGATCTTCGCCGTGCTGCGCAACTCCACCCTGGAGAAGCGGTTGGCGCGCTCGCTCGAGGGCGAGTCCGGGATGAACGACCCGGTCGCCCTGCTGCTCGTCATCGGCTTCATCGAATGGATCCAGCAGCCCGGCTACGGGCTCGCCGACATGGCCGGCCTCCTGGTCCTGAAGCTGGGGCTGGGGGCGCTGATCGGATTCGGCCTGGGGCGGCTGGCGGTCCTGGCGCTGGAGCGGGTGAAGCTGCCGGGCGACGGCATCTACCCGGTGGCGACGATCGCGATCGCCGCCCTCGCCTACGGTCTGGCCGAGCTCGCCCACGGCTCCGGCTTCCTCGCCGTCTACCTGACCGCGCTCGCGCTCGGCTCGGCCCGGCTCCCGGCCCGACGGACGGTCGTCGCCTTCCACCAGGGCCTCGGCTGGGTCGCCCAGATCTCGCTCTTCATCCTGCTCGGGCTGCTGGTCTTCCCCTCCAGCCTGCCCGACGTCGCGCTCGACGCCCTGGCGCTCTCGGCGGTGCTGATCCTGGTCGCCCGCCCGGTCGCCGCGGTCCTCGCCACCCTGTTCGCGCCGCTGAACATGAAGGAGCGGCTGATGCTGGGCTGGGCGGGCCTGCGCGGCGCGACGCCGATCTGGCTCGCGACCTTTCCCGTCGTCGCCGGGATCGGCGCCAGCGAAGAACTGTTCGCGATCGTCTTCTTCGTCGTCGTCACCTCGACCCTGGTCCAGGGCGCCAGCTTCGAGCCGCTGGCGTCGTGGCTCGGCCTCACCACCGACGAGCCGGCGCTGCCGCGGCGGCTGCTCGAGTCGGGGCGGATACGGCGCATGGGCGGCGACGTGATCGCCTACCGGCTGCCACCGGGCGCGGCCGCCGCCGGCCACCCGGTGCGCGACCTCGACCTGCCGCGGGAGGCGCTGGTCAACGTGATCGTCCGCGACGGCCGGGCGATCCCGCCGCGCGGAAGCACGGAGCTGCGCGAGGGCGACGAGCTCCACGTCCTCGTCCGCAGCGAGCTGCGCGACGAGGTCGAGGGCCTGACGCGGAAGTGGGCGCAGGGGCCGATCGGCCGTCCGGCGCCGCCGCCGCTTCCGCGCCGCGCCGCCTCGCAGGTCTTCACGGTCCGCCCGGCGCGGGGCGACGGCGAGCTCGGCGAGGAGATCGACGGGATCCCGATCGTCCGGGTGATGCGCGACCGCGGCGAGCGCGGCGCCTACCTGGTGGCCCTGGCCGACGGCCGCTTCGCCGTCACCGGCGCCGGCCTGATCGCGATCGGGGGGCGGCGGGCGCTGGCGGGCTGGTGCGAGAGCCGGGTCGACCGCGACGACGTCGACGCCGCCGAACGCGCCTGGTGGCAGGAGGTGACGGGGGCGCTGATCGCCCGCGGGCGCTCAGGCGGCCCCGGCGGCCGCGGCGATCTCGGCGTAAGCGGCGGCGGGCTCGTCGGCTCCGAAAACGGCTGAGCCGGCGACGAAGAGGCGCACGCCGGCCGCGGCGAGCGGCCCCGCCGTCTCCTTGTCCACCCCACCGTCGACCTCGATCGGAGCTTTGCCGACCAGCGGCGCAAGACGCTCGAGCTTGTCGAACGAAGACTCGAGCAGCTTCTGACCGCCCCAGCCAGGGTTGATCGTCATGCAGAGAACAAGATCGGCGTACCCGCGCAACTCGGCCACGGCCTCGACCGGAGTAGCCGGGTTGAGGGCGATCCCGGCCCCGCATCCGAGCTCACGGATCGAGTGCAGCACCCGGTTGGCGTGCGGAGTGGCCTCGGCGTGGAAGGTGATCGAATCGGCGCCGGCTTCGGCGAATTCAGCGATCTGGCGCTCCGGCGCCTCGATCATCAGGTGCACGTCGACGACGCCGCCGGCATCGTGGACCTGGTCGGCGATGCCGCTGAGGACCAGCGGCCCGATCGTGATCGGCGGGACGAAGTGCCCGTCCATCACGTCGAAGTGGATCACCCGGGCGCCGGCCTCCATCACCTCCTCGACCTGGGCACCAAGGTGCCCCATGTCAGCGGAAAGTATCGACGGCGCCACGCGAGGCTCGGTCAGCAGCTCCTGCATCCGGTCGCTCACGCGCTCCAGCCTATATCTGGGCGTGGCTGACAAGGACGCAGGGAGCGTGGCGTGCTCTGCACGCGAGCGACCGAGGACGCCGTCAGGCGCGTCCAGATTAGGCGGGTTGCAGCATCGACGCCCCGCAGCTCTGACATTCCATGTCAGCGGTGTTGGTCATCCGGGCGATCGTCTGGTGCTCGCCGCAGTTGGGGCACTGGGAGACGAGTTCGAAGCGGCTGAGGCAGTTGACGCAGCGCAGGCGGCCGGGCAGCTGGGTGGGGCGCAGCCAGGGCTCGCCACAATTCGGGCAGGGGGCTCGGCCCAGCGGATTCGACTCCGCCGAGCTCGACTGGTTGGGGTCGCTCATGGCCTAATCATGGCGGTTCAGGAGTCCGTTCTAATGAGTCGGGCGATGAAGAAGCCGGTCGTGCGGTCGCGGTCCGGGCGCAGCTGCAGGCAGCGCGGCTCGGCGGGCGCGACCAGCTCCGGCGCCAGCGACCCGAGGTCGTCCAGCTCCAGCGGCGGCACTCCGCCCTCGCTCCCGGCCGCCGCGAGCAGGGCGGCGATCCGCTCCTCGTTCTCGCGGCGGGAGATCGTGCAGGTCGAGTAGACGAGGGTCCCGCCCGGGCGCAGGACGGCGGCGGCGTTGCGCAGCAGCTGGTCCTGGGTCGCGGTCAACCGGTCGATGAGCTTGGGCGACTTGCGCCAGCGCGCGTCCGGACGGGAGGCGAACGTGCCGAGGTCCGAGCAGGGAGCGTCGAGGAGGACGCGGTCGAAGCCCGGCGCCATCCCGCTCTCGGTCGCGTCGGCCTCGATCACGCTGACGCTGTGGAGGCCGAGCCGGGAGGCCTGGGCGGCGACTTCGGCCGCCCGCTTGGGGTCGATCTCGACCGAGATCACCTCGCCGCGGTCGCCCATCCGCTCGGCGATCTGACCGGTCTTGATCCCCGGGCCACCGCAGAGGTCCAGCACGTGCTCGCCCTCCCGCGGGTCGAGCACCTCGACCACGGCGGCGGAGCCGCGGCTCTGCGGGGTCAGCTCGCCGGCCGCGACGGCCGCCGGCACGGCCTCGCCGGTCCGGCCTTCGATCGCGATCATCTCCGCCGCGGCGAGCGGCCACGGCGCCTCGGGCGCCCGCGCCTCCACCCCCGCCTCGCGCAGCCGGTCCAGCATCGCCTCGCGCTCGGCGCGCAGCGGGTTGACCCGCATCGCCACCTCGTAGCGCTCGTTGCAGGCGGCAAGCGTCGAGCGCGCCGCCTCCTCCCCCAGCTCCCGCCACCACATCTCCGCCAGCCACTGCGGCGCCGAGGCGGCGACCGCGGCGGCGGCAGGGGTCGAGTCGTCGCCGAGCAGGTCCTGCGTCAGCTGCTCGCGCTCGCGCCCCGCCCGCCGCAGGACCGCGTTGACGAGGCCGGAGGCGTGGGCGGCGCCGGCGCCCTTGACCAGCTCCACCGCCTGGTCGACGGCGGCATGGTCGGGCGTGGCGTCGGCGAAGAGCAGCTCGTAAAGACCGAGGCGAAGCGCCGCCAGGACCGGCGGGTCGAGCAGCCGGACGGAGCGACCCGCAAGCCGTTCGATCGCCACGTCAGCGGTGCCGCGGCGCTGAACGGCCCCATAGGCGAGCCGCTGAGCCTGCGCCCGGTCCCGCCCCTCAAGCCTGAGCCGGTCGGCCTCAGCACGAAAAACGCGCTCGGTGAAGGCCCCGTCCTCGAAGGTGGCGCGAACGGTGGCGAACGCCAGCGAGCGCGCAGGCGAGACCCGTCCGAACTGCATCAGATTTCCAACCCAGCAGCGGGGAAATCTGATGCAGTTCGGGTGAGGGCGGTCATCGGTCCCGGCCGCTCATAGGCGCGGCAGCTCATGGCCGCGCAGGTAGGCGTCGGCGGGCATCGGCTTGCCCCCGGGGGGCTGGACGACGTCGAGCCTCAGCGCGCTCTCGCCGCAGCCGAGTAGAAGGGCGCCGTCGCGCGCCTCGATCGTCCCCGGCGGCACGTCCGCTTCGACCGCGTGCGCTTCGCGGACGCCGAGGCGCTCGCCGTCCGCAGCCTCCAGGTACGCACCTACGTGCGGCGTCAACGCCCGGACCTTGGCGGCCAGCTCCGCCGCCGGGAGGGCCGGGTCGAGGCGCCGCTCCGCGGGGTCGATCTTCTCGGCGTAGGTGACGCCGTCCTCGTCCTGCTCGACGAACTCGAGCCTGCCTTCGGCCTGCAGGTCGAGGGCGCGGACGAGCAGGTCGCCGCCGAGCTCGGCCAGCCGCGCCGAGAGCGAGGCGAAGTCCTCCTCGGGACCCAGCGGCACCTCCTCGCGCAGGGCGACCGGACCTGAGTCGAGGCCGGCGGTCAATTCCATGATGCAGACGCCCGTGGACTCGTCCCGGGCCATGATCGCCCGCTCGATCGGCGCCGCGCCGCGCCAGCGCGGCAGGAGCGACGGGTGGACGTTGAACAGGCCGGGATGGGAGATCAGCGGCTCCTTGATCCAGACGCCGAACGCGCAGACCAGGACGTCGTCGAACGACGACAGGTCGAGGGCCTGGACGTCCTCCGGTTGCTCGAGCGGCAGGCCGCGCTCGCGGGCGGCGATCGCCACCGGCGGCGAGGCGAGCTTCTGCCCGCGGCCCGCCGGCCGGTCCGGCCGGGTGACGACGAGGTCGGGCTCGATGCCGGCCAGCACGCCGACCGCGAACTCCGAGGTCCCCAGGAAGGCGAGGCTCAAGCGTCGCCGTCGAGGACCTCGCGCAGCGCCCGCATGGCCTCCTTGCGCTGATCGCGGGTCGTGCGGTCGAGGATCAGCACGCCGTCGAGGTGGTCGATCTCGT
>DASULV010000056.1:0-23671 GCA_036277955.1 Solirubrobacterales bacterium
CTACGCGATGATCGTCGAAGAGCTCTCGCGCGGCTGGATCTCGATCTCCGGCGTCGTCAACACCCACTTCATCGGCTCCTACCTGCTGATGAAGTTCGGCACCGACGAGCAGAAGGAGTACTTCCTGCCGAAGATGGCGACCGGCGAGATCCGCGCCGCCTTCTCGCTCTCCGAGCCCGAGGTCGGCTCCGACGTTCAGGGCATCAAGGCCACCGCCAAGAAGGGCGAGGACGGCAACTGGGAGCTGAACGGCCAGAAGATGTGGGTCACCAACGGCCTCGGCTCCGGCGTCGTCTTCGTGCTGATGAAGAACGACACCCAGGCCGACCCGCCGTACAAGGGGATGACCTGCTTCATCACCGAGAAGGAGCCCTGGAAGGAAACCAACGAGGGCGACTTCAAGGGCCTCGACGTGCCCCCCAAGATCAAGAAGATGGGCTACAAGGGCGTCGAGTCGACCGAGCTCGTCTACGACGGCTACAAGTGCTCGCCCGACCGCATCCTCGGCGGCGAG
This sequence comes from Solirubrobacterales bacterium, assembly GCA_036277955.1. Classification (GTDB taxonomy): domain Bacteria; phylum Actinomycetota; class Thermoleophilia; order Solirubrobacterales; family 70-9; genus VAYN01. The sequence goes on from DASULV010000056.1 coordinate 515, forward strand.
GAGGCCGGACTCGGCCAGGGCTTCGTGCAGATGATGGACGCGCTTGAGGTCGGCCGCGTCAACGTCGCCGCCCGCGGCGTCGGCATCGCCCAGCGCGCCCTCGAGCTCGCTCTCCGCTACAGCCAGGAACGGAAAACCTTCGGCAAGACGATCTCCAACCACCAGGCGATCCAGTTCAAGCTCGCCGACATGGCGACCCAGCTCGAGGCTGCCCGCCTCGTCACCCGCAAAGCGGCGCGGATGAAGGACGCCGGCGAGCGCTCCGACCTCGAGGCCGGCATGGCCAAGCTCCTGGCCTCGGAGTGCGGCAAGTACTGCGTCGAAGAAAGCTTCCGCATCCACGGCGGCTACGGCTACTCGAAGGAGTACGAGATCGAGCGCCTCTACCGCGACGCGCCGCTGCTGCTGATCGGCGAGGGAACCTCCGAGATCCAGCGCATGGTTATCGGCAAGAAGCTCCTCCAGAGGCACAAGATCTGATGGGACGCGCCTACGCGAACCGGCGGAGGCTCGCTTAAGCGATGGCCTCGACTTCGGACCTGATCCGCACCGCGATCGAGCGGTTTCAGGCCGAAGTCCCCTCGCTGCAGAACCTGAAGCTGGTCTTCGGCCTGCAGCTGAAAGCCAAACACGACATCCAGCTCTACCGGGTCGAGCTGCCCGGGCCGAAGATCGCCAAAGATCTGCAGCAGGACGAGCGCGTCCTGGTCGAGATCGACCGCCCCCAATTCAACGAGCTGGCCGAGAAAGGGACGCTGAAAAGCTACCGCCGGGCGGTCGAGACCGGCCACATCAAGGCGACCGGCGACTCAAACGTGGTCAAGCTGATCGCCCAGGTCGTGGAAAAACAAGAGGCGCGCAACCGCCTCAAAAAAGTCCACTGACTCCGAGATTCGCCCCGCTATGGCGGGGTCAAGCTCGGAGTCGCTAGAGCCGGACCAGGTTTTCGGAGTCGATGCCGCGGGTGACGCCGCGGAAGTCGACGGTCAGTGGTGCCGCGGCGACGACCGCCTCGTAGTCGACGTCGGGGTGGGCGGTGACGATCGCGGCGAGGTCGCACTCGCGCAACGCGCTCTCCAGCTCGACCGTGGCGAGCCCGTGGCCGGGCAGCTCCGGGACGAAGGAGTCGTGGTAGGAGACCTCGGCGCCGAGGTCCTGAAGGCGGCCGATGATCTTCAGCGCCGGCGATTCGCGGACGTCGCCGACGCCGCCCTTGTAGCTGACGCCGAGGATCAGGATCCGCGAGCCGTTGACCGGCTTGCGGACGCCGTTCAGCGCCCGCTCGATCCGTTCGACGCAGAAGCTCGGCTGCGCCTGGTTCACTTTTCCCGCCAGCTCGATGAACTCGGGATAGAAGTCGAGCTGGCGGGCCCGGAAGGCGAGGTAGAAGGGGTCGACCGGGAGGCAGTGGCCGCCCATCCCCGGCCCGGGGTCGAAGCGCATGAACCCGAACGGCTTGCTCGATGCGGCCTCGATCACCTCCCAGACGTCGATCCCGAGCCGGTCGCAGAGCTGGGAGAGCTCGTTGACGAGGGCGATGTTGACCGAGCGGAAGATGTTCTCCAGGAGCTTCGAGAGCTCGGCCGCCTCGGGGCTGGAGAGGACGAGCACGGTGTCGCAGATCTCCGAGTAGAGCTCGCGCGCCCGCTCGGTCGAGGCCTCGGTGACGCCGCCGACCAGCTTCGGGGTGGTCTTGACGGTGTAGTCGGTGCGGCCGGGGTCGATCCGCTCGGGCGAGAAGGCGAGGTGGAAGTCGCTGCCGGCGGTCAGGCCCGAGGTCTCGAGGATCGGGAGGAGGCGGTCGCGGGTCGTCCCCGGATAGGTGGTCGACTCCAGCACCACCAGCTGCCCGGAGCGCAGCACCTGGGCCAGCGCCCGCGCCGAGGCCTCCAGCGGCCCCAGGTCGGGCTCGCGCGAGTCGCTGAGCGGGGTCGGGACACAGAGGATCACCGCGTCGCAGGCCGCCAGCTCGCCGTAGTCCGTGGTCGCCCGTAGCTTCTCCGCCAGCGGCCCCAGCACCTCGTCGGGAACGTCCTCGATATAGCTGCGGCCGCCGTTCAGTGCCTCGACCTTCCCTGCGTCGACGTCGAGGCCGACGACCTCGCAGCCCGCTTCGGCAAAGGCGACGGCGAGCGGCAGGCCGACGTAGCCGAGGCCGATGATCCCGATCTGCATCGCGCGCAGTCTAGATAGGATGCCCGCCGCTAAAACTTCGAAGGAGACGAAACCCCCTGATGACTGACCAGACGTACGAGCTGACCACCGACCAGGCCGAGCGCGAGGCGACCGGCGCGCACAGCTACGGCCGCTACCTCGAGGAGTTCGAGGTCGGCGCCAACTACAAGCACTGGCCGGCGAAGACCGTGACCGAGGCCGACGACCACCTCTTCTGCCTGATCACGATGAACCACCACCCGCTGCACATCAACGACGTCTACGCCAGCGGCTCCCAGCAGGGCAAGAACGTCGTCGTCGGGCCGCTGGTCTACTCGCTGGCGCTCGGCATGTCGGTCTCCGACATCTCCGGCAAGGCGATCGCCAACCTGGCGACCGAAGAGCTCAGCCACCCGAACCCCGTGTTCCACGGCGACACCCTCTTCTGCGAGACCGAGGTCCTCGACGTCAAGCCGTCGAAATCGAAGCCCGACCGCGGCATCGTCAAGGTCCACACCCGCGTCCTCAACCAGGACGGCGTCCTCGTCGCCGAGTTCAAGCGGCTGGTGCTGGTCCCGAAGAAGAACCCGGGCACCTCGCCGGAACCCGCCGCCGACAACGTCGAGTAGCTAGGCGTTCGGCCCCCGCCACCAGACGGTCACTTCCCGGCCGTCTGGGGCGGTCAGGGAGTGGACCGGGCTGAAGCCGAGCTGGCGCCCGGCGGCTTCGACCCGGCGGCGGCTGAGGTGGATGCCGGTGACCCCCGGGCCGCGCTCGCCGACGACCAGGAGGTTGCTGTCCGCTTCCTCCAGCTGGGCTCGGTATGAGGCGGCGGAGTCGCCGTCGGGGAAGGGCTTGAGGAAGACGGTCGGCAGCTCGCGGTGCAGCTCCAGCTCAGAACCGAGCGCGACCCGGGTGTTGTTCAGCAGCAGGTCGTCGAAGCCCCAGCCGAGGTTGGGCTCCTCGCCCTTGCGTTCGGAGTAACGCGTCACCCAGGCCGCCAGGTCGCCGGCGAACGGCAGCCATTCCTTCTGCAACTGCGGCATCGGCTCGGTCGGCGATCCGGCCGGGTAGCCGGCGCCTTCGACTTCGGCTTCGACGATGCCGCGGCCGTCGCTGACCGGCGTCTCGCCAAGTAGCGGCACGTCGGCCGTGCGGGGGTCGCCGAGGCCGGGGACGAAGCCGCTCTTCATCCCGAAGTTGAAGACCGCGACGGCGATGAAGACGGCGACGGCGGCGACCTTGACCGAGCGCCAGCGGACGCGGGCGACGGCGGCGCAGACGAGGACGATCAGGATCGGCAGCCAGGGCAGGGCGAAGGCGGTCCCCTGGTTCTTGCTTGAGGTGAGGGCGACGTAGCCCTCGAGCACGATCACGGCTGCCAAGGCGGCATCGGTCGCCAGCCGGTCCTCGATCTCCTCCCTCGTCGGCCTCCCCGGCCTGCGCCCGACCAGGGCGGAGGCGAGGGCGGCGATCGCGCCGAGCGCCAGCGCCACCCCGAGCGGGAAATACAGTTCGTCGAAGACGGCGCCGATCTCGCGCGTCCAGTAGGCGACCGAGAGCTTCGAGTGTTGGGCTCCGTAGGCTTCGGACTCGGCTCCGTAGCCGAAGTTGAGCAGGTAGCTGCCGACCGACCCGGCGTTTGGCAGGTACCAGAGCCCGGCCAGGACCGCGCCGCTGAGGCAGAGCAGGACGAAGTTGACGAGGCGCTCCCGCCGCTCGTCGCCGAACAGGATCGGCAGCGCCGCGGCCGCCGCGAACCCGGGCAGGTAGCCGATCGTCATGCTCCGCGAGAGCACCATCAGGCCGAGCAGAAGGCCGCAGGCGACCGCCCAGCGCCGCCGCGTCAGCCCCTCGGACTTCATCAGCGCCCAGAGCGCGGAGACGAGGAAGGCGGCGGCCGGGACCGAGAAGTGGAAGATGCGGGTGTAGTCGCTGACCACCGGGGCGGTGCCGACGACGATCGCGGCGAGCAGAGCCCACCAGGGCGTCGTCAGCCGCCGCGCGACCGCGTAGGTCGCCAGCAACAGCAGGGCGAAGAAGGTGGGCTCGACCAGCAGGCTGGCGTCGACCCCGGAGCCGAAGACGACGTTGAAGGGGACGGCGCTGAGCGGCACGAAGGGCGCCTGCACCCCCTGGTCGAGGACGGTCGAGATCAGCGAGAACGGCCCGTCCGAGGTCAGCGCGCGGCTGTTGCGCAGGGCGATCGAGATGTAGCCGGACTCATCCCACTCGGTGACGTAGCCGAAGCTGAAGCGCGCGAGCCAGACGACGTGCCAGGCGAAGAGGACGGCGATCGCGGCGAGCAGCAGCAGGTCCGGGATGGGCCGCCCCCTGACCGTTTTTCCCCACCGCGCCAAGGCGGGGAGACTAGTTCGCGCGCAGGCGGTCTAGTGCGCCTCGCCCGAAGCGTGGGCCGGGGGCCTCGACTCCTCGGCCAGCGAGGTGATCTCGAGCTGACCCTGGGCGGCCTCTTCGAGGACCTCGGTCGCCTCCTGGGCGGAGCGGGCGTAGAGCTCGACCAGGAGGTGGACGACGATCTGCTCGTCGTCGTGCTTGTGGAAGCGGACGTGGGTGAAGAACTCGCGCACGCCGGCGTCGCCGAAGGCGCCGTAGGTGAGGAACTCGATCGCCTCCGGGCCCGAGCAGCTCTCGACCCGGTCCTGGTCCACCGTCACCGTGCAGGAGGCGACCCACGGCGTCCCGGCGACCATCCGCTCCCAGCGATCCTCGATCGCCACCACGCGGTCGCCTTCGAAGGTGAGGTGCGGCTGGTCGTGCATGCAGTCGAGGCACTGCACTACCGATTCCTGCACCTCGTCGACCCCGTCGGCCAGCGACCCGGTCTCCGGATCGACCCGCCGGATCGCGTCGTAGTGGATCTGGATCTCGAGGTTCTGGGACCAGCAGCGGTAGCACCGCAGCCAGGCCCCCGGCTCCCCGTTCAGCTCGCTCATGCCTTCATTGTTGCGAGGGCGGCGGCCGGGCGCAGTTCCGAAGGGCCGGTTCAGGCGAGGCTAGGGCAGCTTGAGGCGGTTTCCGGGTCTCTCGGCCTCGTCCGGAGGGACGAAAGCGTTGGTCTCCGCCAGCGTCCGCTGTGCCTCCCGATAGTCGCTCCAATCGATCGCCGACGCGTAGCGCTGGGCGAAGTCGAGAACACGAATCAGGGGACGAGGATCCCCTCCGCGCGAGAGCGCTCGCAGCCCGCCTAAATAATCTTCACGATAGGAGAGGGGGATGAGGATCCTCTGCTGTCCGGCGGCTGACAGCTCGGCATTCATGAAGACTCTTCCCACGCGCCCGTTCCCGTCGGAGAATGGGTGCACCTCCGAGATCAGGAACATCGTGAAGATGGCCCGACCGAGACCCTCTGGTAGCGGTTCGAGATAGCGATATCCCTCGATCAAGGTCCCTTCCACCAGCTTCCAGGAGACGAAGCTGGTGCCACCCGCTCGATTGTCGCGCCTCTTGAAAGAGCCTGGCTGTGCACTGGGTCGCCGCCCGAGCATCTGGGCGTGGCGCGAACGGAGTAGCTCGACGAAGTCGTGAGGGCTGGCTGCGCGCTGCGAGCGCTTTGCCGGATCGTTCACAACTTCGAAGGTGCCCAGCACGTCGTGCGCGTCTTCGACCCGAGCTTCGGGTACTTTCCGCTCGAAGACGATTTCTTCTGCCTCCTCAATCTCGAATTCGGTCCCCTCGATCCAGTTTGAGAAGTACGCCTCGAAGAACGAAAGCGCGGGGAAGGAGCGGGGGTGCTCAGCCCGTTCGGTGAAGGAGCTTCGAAGCAGCTCCGTTTGCAGCGCGGCAAAGAGGTCGAGGCGACGGCTGTCGAAGCCGACACCCGCATGATGAGCGCGAGCCGAACCGGTCTCTAGTGGTGCGTCGCGCGTTCCGAGGATTGCTCCGATCAGGGCGTCGAGCATCTCCATCTCGTCATGGGCGCCGATCTTCGGTGCGAGGTCGCGGGCCTGGTCCCGAAGTTGGTTCAACCCGTCGCTGCCCTGCTGCTCGACCAACCGCGTCAACTCGGTCTCCAATTCGGAGCGGGAGTAGGTGCGGGGCACGCCCTCGCGAGCACGTGAAGGCCTCATGTTCTCGAGCATCGCCCGGGGCCGGCTCGCGATGTGAATGTCCATGTAAGGCATGTCTCCATCGATGGGTCCAGGTCCCTGTCGGGGGCGTAGCTTCAATCCAGGGACGCGAGCGGGCCTGCGCGCGGCGTAACGAGGTCCCGCGTCAAGGAAGAGCGAGCCGTCCGGAGCGGGTTTTGCTTCTAGAGCGCTACGGTCGGCTAGTACGGCGTTGGGGAAGTAGTGGGCGACGATCGTCGGCCAGTTGCGACGGGCGATCTGCTCCAGGGGCTCCTCCAGGTTGCGGGTGTAGAGCCGGCCCGCCAGTTTCCTCGCTTTGCCTGCTTTGACAGCGCGTTGAAGGGGTGCTGAGATTGCAGTTGAAGTGGGAAAGACCTCGGGAAAGTTCGCGAGGGAAAAAGTGCGCGCAGCGGGCTGTCTCTCCATCGAAGCGCAGAATAACCGCGCGTAAGGCGACTAAAAGCAAGAAAAAGTGCGCGTAAGGTCTCAGGCAGCGGCGCCGGCCCCGGCTCGCTGGCCGACCAGCTCGACGATTTCCCCCATGATCTTGTTGACGTCGAAGTCCTTCGGCGTGTAGACGCCGGCGACGCCGGCCTCGCGCAGGCGCTCGGCGTCCGCCACGGGGATGATCCCGCCGACCACGACCGGCACGTCGACGCCCTCGTCGCGAAGCAACCGGACCACCTCGGGGATCAGCTCCAGGTGGGAGCCGGAGAGGATCGAGAGGCCGACCACGTCGACGTCCTCCTGCAGCGCCGACTCGGCGATCTCCTCCGGGGTAAGGCGGATGCCCTGGTAGATCACCTCCATGCCGACGTCGCGGGCGCGCAGGGCCACCTGCTCGGCGCCGTTGGAGTGGCCGTCGAGGCCGGGCTTGCCGACCAGGATCTTGATCCGGTGGCCGATCTGCTCGGAGGTCTCGTCGACCCGCTGGCGGATCTCGTCCAGCTGGTCGCGCGCGGTCGGCGCCGAGGCGCCGTCGACGCCGGTCGGCGCCCGGTAGGCCCCGAAGACCTCGCGCATGGTTTCCGCCCACTCGCCGGTCGTCGCGCCCGCCTTGGCGGCGGCGATCGTCGCCGGCATGATGTTCACGCTCTCGTCCGCGGCGGCCTTGGCGAGATCCTCGAGCGCGGCTTTGACCGCGGCCTCGTCGCGCTCGGCCTTCCACTCGGCCAGCGCCTCGATCCGTTCGCGCTCGACCTCGGGGTCGGGGGTGAGGATGCCGCCGTCGGCGCCCGCGGTCAGCGGCGAGTCCTCGGTCTCGGTGTAGCTGTTCTGGCCGATCACTTTCTGCTCGCCTGCCTCGATCCGGGCCACCCGCTCGCGGTGGCTCTCGACCAGGCGCGCCTTCATGTAGGGGACGGCGTTGACGGCGCCGCCGTGCTCCTCGACCACGGCCATCTCCGCCCGCGCCCCCTCGGTCAGCTCCTCGACCAGCCCGTCCATCACCTTCGAGCCCTCGAAGATGTCGGGGTACTCGAGCAGGTCGGTCTCGTTCGCCAGCACCTGCTGGATCCGCAGGCTCCACTGCTGGTCCCAGGGGCGGGGGAGGCCCATCGCCTCGTTCCAGGCCGGCAGCTGGATCGCCCGCGCCCGCGCGTCGCGGCTGAGCGTCACCGCCAGCGCCTCGAGCACGATCCGCTGGATGTTGTTCTCCGGCTGCGCCTCGGTCAGGCCCAGCGAGTTGACCTGCACCCCGTAGCGGAAGCGCAGCATCTTCTCGTCGGTGACCCCGTAGCGCTCGCGCCCGATCTGCTGCCAGAGCGCGCTCATCGTCCGCAGCTTGGCGATCTCCTCGACCAGCCTGATCCCGGCGTTGACGAAGAAGGAGATGCGGCCGAAGACCTTGGGGAAGTCCGCCTCGGCGACCTGGCCGCGCCGTTTCACCTCGTCGAGGACGGCGATCCCGGTCGAGAGCGCGTAGGCGATCTCCTGCACCGGCGTCGCCCCGGCCTCCTGCAGGTGGTAGCTGCAGATGTTGGTCGGGTTCCATTTCGGCACGTCGTTGACGCTGAAGGCGACCATGTCGGCGATCAACCGCATCGAGGGCTCCGGCGGGAAGGCGTAGGTGCCGCGCGAGAGGTACTCCTTGATGATGTCGTTCTGGGTCGTGCCTTTGAGCAGGGCGCGGTCGACCCCGTTCTCCTCGGCGACGGTGACGTAGAGCCCGAGCAGCCAGGCCGCGGTCGCGTTGATCGTCATCGAGGTGTTCATCTCGTCGAGCGGGATCGCGTCCAGCAGCTGGTGCATGTCGCCTTTGTGGGCGACCGAGACGCCGACCTTGCCGACCTCGCCGCGGGCGAGGACGTGGTCGGGGTCGTAGCCGGTCTGGGTCGGCAGGTCGAAGGCCACCGAGAGCCCCGTCTGGCCCTTGGCCAGGTTCTTGCGGTAGAGCTCGTTGGAGCGGCGGGCGTCGGAGTGGCCGGCGTAGGTGCGCATCACCCACGGGCGGTCTGGCTGGGGAAGTCGGTGATCGCTCATGCGCTGAATGATATTTGGGATCGGAAGCGGCGGACAGTGACCGAAATCCGCCGCCCAAGCCGCCCCGAGCCGCATCTTTCGGCCTTCGCTGTGTTTAGGCTGGCGACTCGATGAAGCTGCGCTTCTCAGCCACCCTCCTGGCCGCGCTTGCCGCCGGCCTGCTCGTCTGCGCCGTCGCCGGGGCGGCGATGATCGGGATCTACCGCAACGGCATGGAGTCGCTGGCCCAGCGCAGCCAGCTGGTCAAGCTCTCCGGCAAGGCCTGCGAGCGCGCCGGCGCGGGCGGCGCGATGCGGATCATGATCGGCAAGGCGACCAGCTCCTGCTCCTACCGCACGCCGGTGCTCGGGCGCGACCTCGAGATCGCCGCCACCGAGCGCCTGCTCAGCGGCACCCCGACCTCGCTGCAGCGCAAGGCCTACCTCGGCCTGATGCTCCGCGCCGGGGCCGGCGCCAAGTACGCGCTGCTCGTCTTTCCGCGCCAGAAAAAGGCGCAGCTGATCAAGGTGACCGCCGCCGGGACCAAATACCTGGCGATCGCCAAGAACGAGAAAGCGGTCGTCGGGATCAACGAAGCGAACAAGCTGCGGCTGCGCGCGGTCAACGTCACCAGCGGCCCCGAAAAGGGCCAGGCCCGCCTCTTCGCCTACGTCGGCAGCAAACTCGTCGGCGAAGCCAAAGACGACGCTGCCGGTGACCTTTCCGGCCGCGCCTCCGCCGTCGTCGTCGGCACGATCAAGAACGGCAACGGCATCGTCGCCAGCGTCGACGACCTCGTCGTCCGCGTCCCCAGCCCCTTCTAGAAGAACCGAAACAATTCGCCCGTCCCGTTGTTCCAGGGCCATAATTTCCCCCAGATGTCCACGAGCACGATCGAGCGTCCCCGCACCGCCGGCCCCGGCTCGGATCTTGGCGGCAACTGGCGGGTGATCGTCTGCAACGACAACCACAACACCTTCGACCACGTGGCGCAGACCCTGTCACGCGTGCTTCCGGGAGTCAGCCTTGAGCAAGGCCACAGAATTGCCGATCAGATCCACCATGGGGGACAGGCGATCGTCTGGACCGGCGCCCGCGAGCCGGCCGAGCACTACTGGGAGCAACTCGAGGGGGCGGGCCTGACGATGGCGCCGCTGGAGCGCGCTTGAGGTATTTGCGTTCGATTCGCCCCGCAGCGCTGCTGGCCGCCCTCGGGGTCCTGCTGGCGCTGCCGTCGTTCGCATCCGCGGAACCGCAGCTGCCGCCAAACTTCCAGGACGAAGTCGTCTTCGAAGGGATCGAACAGCCGGTCAACTTCCGCTTCGCTCCCGACGGCCGCGTCTTCGTCGCCACCAAGCCCGGGCAGATCCTCGTCTACGACGGCTTCGCCGACCCCGAACCGACTGTCTTCGCCGACCTCCGCGGCGACGTCTACGACCACGGCGACCGCGGGCTGCTGGGGATCGAACTTGACCCGGGCTTCGAAACCGGGCGCCCCTACGTCTACGCGCTCTACACCTGGAGCCACATCCTCGGCACGCCCTGGGACCCGGAAAACCCTGAGTACGGCACTCCCGGTGTCAGCGGCGACCCCGAGTGCAAAGGGATCAACCCCAGCAACTCCTGCCTGGTCAGCGGCCGCCTCGTGCGCCTCGAAGAAAGCGCGGTCAACCCCGACCAGGCGGTCGAGGAAGGCGGCCGACCGAAAGAGAAAGAACTTCTCCAGGGCTGGTGCCAGCAGTTCGACTCGCACTCGATCGGCGACCTCGCGTTCGGGAACGAAGGCGACCTCTACGTCAGCGGCGGCGACGGCGCCTCCTACGAATCGATTCCCGACTACGGACAGCTCGGCACTCCTCCCAACCCCTGCGGTGATGCGCCGACGCCTGCCGGCACGGCTCCCTCGGAAGCCGAACGCCACGAAGCGCAGGGCGGGGCGCTGCGCTCGCAGAACCTCAACCTGCTGAACGGCGCGATCCTGCGTGTCGACCCCGACACGGGCGACGCCTTCCCCGGCAACCCGTTGATCGGGAGCGGTAGCGACAACGCCGAACGGACCGTCGCCAAGGGGTTCCGCAACCCCTTCCGCTTCACCTTCGACCCGGCGACCGGGGAGATCTACTCCGGCAACGTCGGCTCCTCGGAGATTGAGGAGATCGACCGCTTCCAGGCGCCGCCGAGTGCGCTCTACAACTCGGGCTGGCCCTGCTACGAGGGCATCCAGCACCAGTTCCAGTTCAAGAACCTGGGCCTCGACATCTGCAACGCGCTCTACAAAGCCGAGGAAGAAGGGATACCGAAAACCTCCGAACCCTTCTTCACCTACAGCCACAAACAGACGGTGGTCCCGGGCGACGAATGCCCGACCGAATCCGGCTCGGCGGTCAGCGGGCTCTCCTTCTACGAGGGCGGCCAGTACCCGGCCAAATACAAGGGAGCTCTCTTCTTCGCCGACGCGGTGCGGGGCTGCTTCTGGGTCATGTACCCGGGCGAGGACGGCAAGCCCGATCCCTCGACCACCGAACGCTTCCTGCGCGAGAGCAACATCTACCCGGGCGTGAAGATCGCCGAAGGGCCCGGCGGCTATCTCTACTACGCCGACCTGCTCGGCGAAAACTTCGGCGACGGCTCGATCCACCGCATCGCCTTCAGCGAAACCGCGCCGACGGCGCGCCTCGAAGCGAAACCGCCGTACGGCCTCTACGACTCCGGCGGCAGCTTCGAAACGATCCTGGACGCGAGCAAATCGAGCGACCCGAACCAGTCGGCGGCGAGCCTCACCTACGAATGGGACCTGAACGAAGACGGCGTCTACGAGTCCAGCGGCAGCGCCCAGACGAAAACCGTGACCTTCACCGAAGCCGAACAGGAAGCCCGCGAAAAAGCCAACCCCAAGAAGAGCGCGAACCGGATCGTCGCCGTGCGCGTCGAAGACAGCGACGGTGCGACCAGCGTCGCTCGCGTCACCGTCTATCCGGGGGACAAACCGCCGACGGTGACGATCACCTCGCCTCTAGCCAGCCAGAAATGGAGCGTCGGGGACACGATCGACCTCAACGCGGAAGCGACCGACGCCAACAACGAAAAAATCACCACCCCGCTGCCGTACTACTGGGTGACCCGCATGGCGCACTGCCCCGATCCGGCCTTCCCCGACGCCTGCCACGTCCACCCGCTGCAGACCTTCTCCGGGATCAAGCACGCGGACTTCACCGCGCCCCAGCACGAGTACCCCTCCTACATCCAGATCGTCCTGCGAGTCTCCGACAAACGCGGGCTCTCCGGCATCGCCTCGCTCAAACTGCAGCCGCAGACGGTCGACGTCGCGCTGCAGTCGGTGCCCGCCGGGATCCCGCTGCTCGCCGGTACCGAGCAGGCGCCGACGCCGTTCGCGCTGACCGCGATCGACGGCTCCGAAATCCAGATCACCGCCCCGCCGACCGCCGAAGTCGGCGGCAAGAAATACGCCTGGCAGAGCTGGTCGGACGGCGGCGCGATCGGCCACTCGATCCTCGCTGAGGGCTCACCCAGCTTCACCGCCGTTTACGCGGAAGTCGCGGGTCCGCCCGCGGGCGGTGGTGGATCCGGCTCCGGAGACAATCCGGTCACGCCTCCGCCGCCCCCGCCTCCGACGGCGAAGGTGCCGGACACGAAGCTGGGCCGCCATCCGACCCCGCTGACCACGAAGACGAAGGCGACCTTCACCTTCTCGTCGAGTGTCGGCGGCGCGACCTTCAGCTGCAAGCTCGACGGCAAGGCCAAAGCAGCCTGCCCGTCACCGAAGACCTACAAGAAGCTGAAGCCCGGCAGGCACACCTTCAAGGTCTGGGCCACGGCGGGCGGCAAGACCGACCCGACGCCGGCGAAGTTCAGCTGGAAGGTGCTGCCGCCGAAGCGGTAGCGGCGTCGGCCGCGCTGCCCGCCGCTATTCGGCGGCGAGCAGGGTGTGCCAGGCGGGGAGCAGGGGGATGTCGTAGAGGTCGATGACCGCGGCGCGGGCGTGCTCGATCTCGTCCGAGTACCAGTAGCGCTCGAAGTCGGAGCGGCTCTCCCAGATCATCGTTTGCCGGATCGCCAGCGGGTCGTCAGTCGAGCGGGTTAGCGACCAGCTCTTGGCGCCGTAGGCCGGGGCCTTTGCCGCCATCGGTTCCCAGAGGTCGAGGAAGCGGTCGGCCCGCATCGGGACGATGTGCCAGTCGAGCGTGCAGACCTCCATCAGGCACCCACCTCCGCGCGGATCGCACCGGGGCCGTCCTCGTGCTGGCCCTCGTCCTCGGACTCGGCGCCGACGAGGATCGCGATCTTGCCGAGGTGCTTGTTTTCGTGCATCAGCTGGTGGGCGCCGGGGACGCCGTCGAAGCCCATCGTTTCCGAGAGCACCGGCCGCACCTTGCCCTCGGCCATCAGCTGGTTGGCGCGCATGCACTCGTAGGCGTTGGCGAAATGGGAGCCGATGATCTGCTTCTGCTTCATCCACAGGTAGCGGACGTCGAAGTCGAGCTGGTAGCCCGAGGTGGCGCCGCAGATCACGACCTTGCCGAACGGCTTGACGGTGAAGACCGAGGTCGGGAAGGTCGCCCGGCCGACGTGCTCGAAGACGATGTCGGGGGCGTCGCCGAGGATCTCTTTGACCCGCTTGGCGAAGGCGCGCGAGCCCTTGAAGCGCTCCTTGTCGGCGGCGGGATCGGTGAGGTTGTCGTCGGTCCGCATCATCTCGCGGAACTCGTTGCGGTTGACGTAGTCGACCGCGCCCAGTTTCTTGATCAGCTCGCCCTTCTCGTCGGAGGAGACGACACCGACCGCGTTGGCACCGGCGGCTTTGCAGAGCTGCACGGCGAAGACACCGAGGCCGCCGGCGGCGCCCCAGATGAGGACGTTGTGGCCGGCCTGCAGGTTGCACTGGTCCATCAGCATCCGGTAGGCGGTGAAGTAGGTGAGCCCGTAGGAGGAGGAGTCGACCCAGGAGAGGTTGCGCGGCTTCGGCAGCAGCTGCTGTGCCTGCACCTTGGTGAACTGGGCGAAGGAGCCCCAGGTCGTCTCGTAGCCCCAGATCCGCTGGCTCGGCGCCGCCATCGGGTCGAGTCCATGCACCTCGACGTCCTCGTAGGAGGCCTGGTTGCAGTGGATCACGACCTCGTCGCCGACTTTCCAGCGGGTCACGCCCTCGCCGACTTTCCAGACGATCCCGGAGGCGTCGGAGCCGCCGATGTGGTGGCCGTACTCGGGATGGTCGCCGTAGCCGAAGATCGAGACCGGCTCGCCCAGCGAGGCCCAGACGTTGTTGAAGTTGACGCCGGCCGCCATCACCCGCACGATCACCTCGAAGGCGCCGGGCTCGGGGACCTCGATCTGCTCGAGCTGGAAGGCGTCTTTAGGCTCGCCCTCGCGCTCCTGGCGGATCACCCACGCGGCCATCGTCTCCGGCAGCGTTCCGGGCTCCACGTCCAACTTCGCAATCGCACTCGTGTCAACGGCCAAAACCGGCTCCTCCGCAAGGTCGTTATCGGGCGCCGAATCCTAGTTCAGCGCGGAGGAAGCCGTCTCTCCAAGGCCACCTGACGCGGCGCATACCGACCTCCTCCCTCGCTTGCGTGCAGAGCACGCGGCGCTCGGCGCGTCCTTGGTCTGCTTGGTCAGGCGGCCTTGGGCTCTTCTGAAGCGGCCCGTAGCTCGGGGGCGGTGATCTCGCGCACGGTTGCCTCGATCGGCTCCGGCGCCTCGATCTCTTTGCCCGGGGCGACGCCGAGACCCTCGACCTTGCGCAGCTGCGGCAGCAGGCGACCCTCCATCGAGCCGACCGCCGAGTTGTAGGCCTTCGTCGCCGAGGAGAGCCGGTTGCCGACGGTGTCGAAGTCGCTGAGGAACTTCGAGAAGCGGGCGTGCAGGGTCCCGGCGGCGCTTGCGATCTCGGCCGCCTCGGCGACCATCCGCTCCTGCCGCCAGCCCAGCTCCATCGTCCGCAGCAGCCCGATCAGCGAGGTGGGGGAGACGAGCAGCACGTTGCGCTCTAGCGCGTAGTCGAAGAGACCCGGGTCGGCGGCGAAGGCGGCGTGCAGGGCCGGCTCGTTGGGGATGAAGCAGATCACCAGGTCCGGGGTCTCGCCCGGGTTGAACTGGCCCTGGTAGTCCTTCGAGCTGAGGCTGCGGACGTGCTCGCGCGCCTGCCGCGCGTGGCGCTCCAGGTGCGTGCGCCGCTCCGATTCCACCTCTGACTCCTGCGCGTCGAGGAAGGCGTCGAGCGGCACCTTCGAGTCGGCGACGAAGCTGCGCCCCTCCGGCAGCAGGAAGCGGGCGTCTGGTCGTAACCGCCCCTCTTCAGTCCGCAGCGTCGCCTGCAGCTCGAAGTCGACGTGCTCGGTCATGCCGGCGATCTCGATGCAGCGCCGCAGCTGCAGCTCGCCCCACTGGCCGCGGGTCTGCGGCTGGCGCAGGGCCTTCTTCAGCCCGGCGGTCTCGTTGTTGAGGTTGCCGATCGTCTGCCCCATCTGTTCGAGCAGGGTTTTCGTCTGCAGGTCGGCTTCGCCGCGGCTGCGAACCTGGGCCTCGATCCGTTCCTGTCCTTTCGCGATCCGCTCGGCCAGGCCGCGGATCTCCGCCTGCCGTTTGTCCAACGTCTCGCTCGCGGTCTCGGCCTCGCGCCGGCGCAGCTCCTCGTTCATCTTCAGGAGGTTGTCCATCGCCCGCGAGGTGGCTTCGTGCGCCGCCTCCTGGATCGCGGGGGCGAGGTCGGGCTGCTCGACCGCCTCCCGCTCCCTGGTCACGAGCAGGTAGACGAGGGCGACGGCGAGGATGAGGGCGAGGAGGGCAAGGGCGATCGTCATGCATCCCAGGCTGACGCGCCCCCCAGACGGAACAGCCGTCCTGAAACGCCGCTTGCAGCGGGTTCAGGAGAAAGCGGCGTTTCTAATTGTATAAATATTTCTTGAGTAATACGACCAAGAGGGCTATGAATGGACGAGTCCCATCTCGGGACGTACCAGTTCAAGAGAAAGGAAGAACCAGATGACTCGTCTACTCAAGATGCTCAGCGTCGCGCTGAGCGCGATGGCGCTGTTCGCCGTCATGGCCTCGGCGGCCCATGCCGCCACAGGCACGCTGACAGCTCAGCAGTACCCGGCGACAATCACAGGCGGGCAGTTGCCCGGCGCGAGCTTCGACATCGCGAACCGCAACGTCGAATGCGCCACATCGGACCTGACCGCGACACTGCTCGGCCCGACCGACCCGGTGACATTCAAGCCGATCTACGCCAACTGCATCTCCCAACCGGGAGCGCTGCCGGTGACAATCACAATGAACGGCTGCGACTACGTGGTCGGGGTCAGCAAACCGGGCACCACAGGCATCGTCCCGCCGACGACAGGGCGGATGGAAGCCTGGCTCAACTGCCCCGCCGGGCAGCAGCTCGAAATCCACATCTACGAAAACGCCGCCAAACACGCGGAAAACATCTCGACATGCACATACGACGTCGGCCCGCAGGGTCCGGTGCCGGCCGGCATCTACCACAACACACCGGGTGCGGCTCCCCCCGACATCCTCGCGACAATCAACGCGACGTTCAACGGGTTGAGCACAATCGGCCCGGCGGCGATCTGCGGCGCGAACGGGTTCGAACCGATCCCCGTCACGGTCACAGGCAACTACACACTGAAGGGCTTCCAGGACTTCGGCTTCGTCGAGGGAGCTCAGATCCCGATCGACGTCGGCTAGCCGGCTAAGGCAGCAGAACGTCGTTCTGGGAGGAGGCGCGGTAGCTGCCCACCGTCAGGTGGGCGGGCCGCGCCTCCGGCATCTCCACGGCGGAGATCGTGTAGCTGCCGGCGGGGAGGTTGAACCCGAAGGTGCCGGGGCTGTGGGCGTAGACGGTGTCCGATTCGGCTTCCTTGCCGGAGCCGGTGATCTTCAGCTCGGTGTCGGTCGCGGTCTGGTTGGCGGCGACGATGGTGAGGTCGAGCGGCTTCTTCGTCTTGATCGGCGGCTCGGCGTGGTCCTCGTTCTGCGGGATCTCCTGGGTCCGTTCGGCTTCGAGCCCGACTTTCGTCGGCTGCACGATCAGCTCCTTCGAGTTGATGGTGACGCTGACCCGGGTCGAGACGTTCGGCCGCTGCTCGTTGGCGTGGCGGGATTCGCCGCAGCCGACCAGCAGCGCGGCGCCGGCAACGGCGGCGACGGCCAAAGCTCTGACTCTCCCGGGCCCCATCGGGGCTGAATCTAACCGAAGGGGAGGGCGGCTACTTCAGCCGTAACGCCATCTTCACCTACGGCGACGGTGGCGCCGGGCTCGGCCTCGCGGCGCAGGATCGCCAGCCCGATCCGGCCGAAGGCGGGGGAAACGCCCGCGCTGCCGAGCCTGCCGACCTCCTTCTCGCCGAGCATGACCGGGTCGCCCACCTGCGCCGGCCCGCTCAGCTTCAGCCCGCGCAGGTGCCGGTTCGGCTTGCCCTTGTAGTGGAGGCGGGCGACCGTCTCCTGGCCGATGTAGCAGCCCTTGGTGAAGCTGACCGCCTGCTCGACGATCCCGGCCTCGGCGGGCATCGTCTCGGTCCCCATCTCGGCGCCGAAGCGGGGGCGGCCGGCCTCGATCCGCAGGATCTCGGCGGCCTCGGGGGAGACCTCGGCGGCGCCGGCGGCGAGCAGCGCCTCGGCGACGCGCTCGCGCGCCCCGGCCTCGAAGATCAGGTCGATCCCCTCCGCGGTCCCCACCGCCAGCACCTGCGTCCCGGCGATCGTCACCTCTCCGCAGCAGTTCTCCGGCAGCGCCGCCGAGCCCGCGATCTCCACAGCCCGCGGCCCGATCAGCGAGAGCAGCGCCCGCTCCGCGGTCACGTCGACGACGTCGACCTCGCGGCCGATCTTGTACATCGCAAGGTGCCGCCGCACCGCCTCGAGCGCCTCGGGCTCGGTGTCGAGCAGGAGGTCGGGCCCCTCGCCCGGACGCAGCACCCGCATGTCCCCCTGCATGTGCCCCTTGCGGTCGAGCAGCGCCGCGTAGGCCCCCTCGCCCGGCTCGATCGCCTCGACGTCGTTGGTCAGCTGGCCCTGCAGGTACTCGGCCGCCTCGCCGCCGCTGACCAGCAGCTTGCCACGCTCGGAGCGGTCGAGCAGGCCGCACTCCTCGCGCAACTGCCGGTACTGCCCATCGAGCTCAACCATTACTGCCATCCCCCAATTCTAAGAAGCGGCTTCCGTGGGGACGGGGTGACCCCGTACGGACACTCAAGCCGAAGGCGTCCGGTAGGGGTCACCCCGTCCCCACCCGCCGCTTTTAGATTTGTCTAAACTCCTTTTTAGACGTGTCTAACTCTCAGGCGATAGAGGACTACGCGAAGACGATCTACGCGATCTCGCAGGAGCGCGACGGGCTCGTCTTGAACGGCGAGGTCGCGCAGCGGCTCGAAGTGACGCCCGCGACCGCGACCTCGATGCTGAAGAAGCTCGCCGAGCTCGGCCTCGTCGACTACATGCCGTACAAGGGCGTCAGCCTGACGCCGGCGGGGGAGAAGGTCGCCCTGGAGGTGATCCGCCACCACCGGCTGATCGAGGCCTACCTGTCCGAGGCCCTGGGGATGCCCGAGGACCGCGTCCACGAGGAGGCCGAGGTCCTGGAGCACTACATCTCCGAGGAGCTCGAGGCGCTGATCGCCGCCAAGCTGGGCGAACCGCGCCACGACCCGCACGGGACGCCGATCCCCGGGCCCGACCTGTTGCCGCCGACCTGGGGGAGCGCGTGAAGCCGGCGCCGCCGCCCGGCGAAGCGGTGGTCGAGGAGCTGCGGGCGCGCGGAGCCCGGCCCGAGGACGTCCTCCCCGGCGAGGCCGCCGTCGCCGAAGCCGCCCGCCACTCGCTCGAGGGGCGCCGCCGCGGCGTCCGCGGCCTCTGGCCCTTCCTCGGCCCCGCCTTCATCGCCGCCGTCGCCTACATCGACCCCGGCAACTTCGCGACCAACATCGCCGGCGGCGCCAAGTTCGGCTACCTGCTGCTCTGGGTCGTCCTCTCGGCCAACCTGATCGCGATGCTGGTCCAGACCCAGTCGGCGAAGCTGGGGATCGCGACCGGCAGGAACCTCGCCGAGCTCTGCCGCGAGCGGTTCAGCCGCCGCACCTCGATCGGCCTCTGGCTGCAGGCCGAGCTGGTGGCGATGGCGACCGACATCGCCGAGGTGGTCGGCGCCGCGCTCGGGCTCAACCTGCTCTTCGGCATCCCCCTGTTCCCGGCCGGGATCATCGCCGGGATCGGCGCCTTCACGATCCTCGGTCTGCAGCAGATGGGCTACCGCCGGCTAGAGGCCGGGATCACGGTCCTGGTCGGCGTCGTCGTCGCCTCCTTCGTCTTCGAGCTCTTCGACGCCGGTCCCGACGGCGGCGAAGTCGCCAAGCACCTCGTCGTCCCCGGCTTCGCCGGCACCGAAAGCCTGCTGCTGGCGACCGGGATCATCGGCGCGACGGTGATGCCGCACGTCGTCTACCTGCACTCGGCCCTGACCCAGCGGCGGATCGTCGGCCGCAACAGCGCCGAGCGCAAGCGCATCCTCGGCTTCGAGAAAGTCGACGTGGTGATCGCGCTCTCGCTCGCCGGGCTGGTCAACCTCTCGATGATGATCGTCGCCGCGGCGCTGTTCCACACCAGCGGCCTGACCGGGGTCGACTCGATCGACGGCGCTTACGACGGGCTGCAGCAGCTGGTCTCCGACCGGGCGGCGATGGTCTTCGGCATCGCCCTGCTCGCCTCGGGCTTCGCCTCCTCCTCGGTCGGGACGATGGCCGGGCAGGTGGTGATGCAGGGCTTCATCGAGCGCCAGATCCCGCTCTTCCTGCGCCGCGCGATCACCCTGGCGCCGGCGCTGCTGGTGCTGGCGATCGGCCTCGATCCGACCGACGCCCTCGTCGGCAGCCAGGTCGTCCTCTCCTTCGGCATCCCCTTCGCCCTCGTCCCGCTGCTGATCATCGCCGCGAACAAGGAAGTGATGGGGGACCTGGTCAACCCGCGCTGGCTGAGCGCGCTGGCGGGGGTGCTGGCGAGCCTGATCATCGCCCTCAACGTCTTCCTGCTGTACCAGGTCTTCTTCGGTGGGTAGCTAGGCTTGGGCCATGGGCCTCGCCGCCGGCTTCCAGCAGATCCTCGACACCCTGCCGCCCGACTGGACCGACCTCGAGGTCGACATGCGGATCGAGGACGCCTCGCAGTACATCGACACCGCGGTCGCGGTCAGCCAGGTCAACGCGCAGGTCTACCAGCACCCGCGGGAGGGCTGGCAGTGGCGCTTCCTCGTCGCCCACAGCTTCGGCCACGCCGCCGCCGCGGAGACGGTCAAGGCCGTGCTCGAGCGGCTCGACGAGGCGGGCGTGAAGGGCGAGCTGCGGGTGGCCGAGGTGCGCGAGGGGCGCTCGGAGGTCGTGCAGATGTGGGGCCGGCCGGAGAGCGTCCGCGAAGAGTTCCGCCAGCGGCGCTCGCTTTAGCGCCGGCCGGGTAGGGAGGCCGCATGGCGCACGTCCTCAGCATCTCCACCGACCTGATGCTCGGGTCGAAGGTCGAGGCGCAGCTGAGCGCCGCCGGGCACAAGGTGACGACCGCGCCCGCGCTCGAGGAAACGACCTGGGACGGCAAAGACCTGATCGTCGCCGACCTCGACGTCGAGAACCCCGAAGCGCTGGTCGGCCTGGGGATGCCGGTGCTCGGCTACTACTCGCACGTCGACGTCGAGACGAAGGAAGCGGCCGAAGCCGCCGGGGTGGACCTGGTGGTGCCGCGCTCGCGGATGGCTCGGGAACTGCCGGACCTCGCCGCGAAGCTGCTTAGCGGCTGAGGTCGAAGGCCGCTTCCACCTCGAGCGGCTTTTCCAGCAGGCCGTGCTGGAGATCCCACGCCGCCCATTCTTCGAGCACCGCCACGTCAAAGGGATGTGGGCGCAGCGCCGGAAGCAGGACCTTCAGCTGCGCCTCCTGTTCGCCCTTGTCGAGTCCGAGGTTGCGGTTGGCGGCGAGGAGGTCGTCGAGGGCCGCGTCCGGGTTCTCCTCGGTCGCTTCGTAGCCCTCGCTGGTCGCCGAGACGACCGCGTCGACCAGGTCCGGGTCGCTCTTCAGCAGTGCCTCGGAGGTGCAGAGGACGAGCTCGGGATAGGGCGGGGCGCCGAACTGGTCGACTTTGAAGACGCGGATCGGCACGCCTTGTTCGCGCAGCGCCACCGCCTCGGCGTTCCAGAAGCCGGTGGCGGCCGCGATTTTGCCGGCGGCCAGGGAGGGGACGGCGGTGAAGCCGATCGTCACCTCGTCGACCTTGGCCGGGTCGCCGCCGTCGGCTTCGACCGCGGAGTCGACCACGGCTTCGTCGGAGGGGAGGCCGCTGACGCCCACGCGCTGGCCCTCGAGGTCTCGGGGACTGTGGACCGCCCCGTCGCCGCGGGCGATCACCGCCGCCAGCGGCCGCTGCACGATCGGCATCACGCCGACCAATGGGATCCCTTTCTCGCGCGCGATCCCGAGGTCGTGGATGTCGAGGATCGCGAACTCGACCTTGCCCGCCCCCAGCAGCTTCGGCGCGTCGGTCGATTCGCCCGGCGGCTGCACCTTCAGATCGACGCCGGCCTCGCGGTAGAAGTCTTCGGCAGCCGCGGCGTAGATGCCGCTGTGGACCGCGTTGGGGACGAAATCGAGCACGAGCGTCGCGCCTTTCGGCGCGCCCGGTTCCGCGCCGCTCTCCCCGCAGCCGGCACCGCCGGCGAGCGCGAGAGCGGCCGCCAGCAGCGCGACAGCTCGTCTCATGCGGTCGGGAAAGTTAATTCATCCACCGATTGTGGGTAGACTGCCGCCGCTTACCTGATCACGGGAACCGAGGAGGAAAAGTGGCGGAACGAGCAGTGCGCGAACGAGGAGTGCAGGAGAGAGGGATAGCCGCATACGTGGCCGAGCTGCTCGGCACCTTGCTGCTGGTCTTCTTCATCTGCAGCGTCGTGATCCTGTTTGTCTCGACCGGCGGTCAGGCCCAGTTCGGCTCCGACTTCGCCGTCGTCGGCCTTGTCCACGCCTTCTTGCTCTTCGGGCTGATCGTCATGTTCGGCGTCGTCAGCGGTGGGCATTTCAACCCCGCGGTGACGCTGGCGGCCCTGGTGATCCGCCGCATACGCCCGCTCGACGGCGTCATCTACATGCTGGCCCAGCTCTCCGGTGGCGTCCTCGGAGCGTGGTTGGCCAAGGGTCTGCTGGAGGACGAGGGGCGCGCCACTCATTACGCCGCCCTCAACGTAAGCGGCCTCCTCGCCGGTAACTTCGCCGGCTCGATCGTCGAGGCGATCGGGACCTTCGTCCTCGTCCTCGTCATCCTCACCGCCGTCTACTCCGAGAAGAGCTTCAAGGAGTGGGCGCCGCTGGCGATCGGCACCACCCTCGGCTTCCTGGTCATGGTCGGCGGCCCGCTGACCGGCGCCGGCTTCAACCCGGCCCGCTGGTTCGGCCCGGCGCTGATCGGCAGCGAGTGGGGCGGTGTCTGGCCCTTCCTCGCCGGCCCCATCGTCGGCTCGCTACTGGCCGCCGCCGTCTACCGCTTCGTCCTCGAGCCGGCCACCCTGCCGCCGACCGAACCGCCGGAGCACGTGCGGCCGCCGGTCCCGAAACGGGCGACGCCGACCAGCGACAAGCCCGCCGACTGAGGCAGGCTCACCCAGAAGCTTCGAAAGCGCCACCCATCGGGTGGCGCTTTTGCTTTCCGGGCACGCTTCGAGCTGGGCGTGCCCGGCGGGCGGTTGCAGTAGCTTGGGCGACGTGCGCCGGGTCACCTTCTCCCGCAACTACACGCTCTCCCTCTCCCGGACGTGCCAGTGCTACTGCAAGTACTGCGCCTTCGCGACCCACCAGGCCTACATCCATGCGCCAGCCGAGGTCGAACAGATCCTCGACGACGCCGTCCGCAGGAATACGAAGGAGCTTCTGGTTCTCACCGGCGAGCGACCCGAGGTCAACCCTGTTGTCGCCGAACGTCTGGGCGCCTGGGGCCACAAGGACTTCACGAGCTACGTCATCTGGGCCTGCGAACGGGCGATGGAGCGAGGGATGCTCCCCCACACGAACCTGGGGGTCCTCAGCAAGGAGGATCTAGCCCGCCTGCGAGAGGTCACGGCGTCGCAGGGCCTGATGCTCGAGTCGATCTCCGAGCGCCTGATGGAGACCGTCCACGCCGGGTCACCTACCAAGCACCCAGCTCCTCGCCTGGCCACGATCGAAGCCGCGGGAGAGCTGAAGATCCCCTTCACCTCAGGCATTCTCGTCGGCATAGGTGAGACCGAGGAGGAGCGGATCGAATCGCTGGAAGCCCTTGCCTCCAGCCATAACCGCCACGGCCACCTGCAGGAGGTCATCCTCCAGAACTTCGTCCCGCATCCTCGCTACTACGGAGCCGAGGTCGCCGACATCGCAGACCAATCTGCTCGCTCCCGGTGGGAGGGGGCCGGGGGTACCCC
>DASULV010000057.1:0-4412 GCA_036277955.1 Solirubrobacterales bacterium
GACCAGCAGCTTGCGGCTGTTCGGGCAGGTGCGAGCGTTAGCGTGGAGCTTCATCCGGTGTCCTCCTTGATCTGGGTGGCTTCAGCACCCCCAGCCTTCAAGGAGGCCCGGATGAACAACGTGGTTAGGAACTACAGCTAGCTAGCCGAGCTCCAGCTGCGAGTAGGCGACGCTCTGGAACGACCGGCGGTGCAGCGGCGAGATGCCGATTTCCTCGATCGCCTGGCGGTGCTCGGGGGTCGAGTAGCCGACGTGTTCGTCGAATCCCCAGCCAGGGTGACGGGGGGCGACGTCGCGCATATAGCGGTCGCGGGTGACCTTGGCGATGACCGAAGCGGCGGCGATCGCGGCGCTGGTCGCGTCGCCCTTGACCACCCGCCGATGCGGGACCTCGCAGTTATGGAGTCGGAAGCCGTCGACGAGGCAGATCGCCTCCTCGTCTGGTGGCGCCAGCCGCTCCAGCGCCAGCGAGAGCGCTTCGACGTTGGTCACGTGGAGGCCGCGGCGGTCGATCCCGGCCGCGCAGCGGACGACGACGCTGACCCGCGCGGCCGCCCGCAGCACGCACGGGTACATCTCCAGCCGCTTTTCCTCGGTCATCTGCTTGGAGTCGTGCAGGCCGCTGAGGGCGCGGCGGTCGGAGTTCGAGAGGCCCTCGTAGTCGAGCAGGACCGCGGCGGCGACCAGCGGCCCGGCGAGGCAGCCGCGGCCGGCCTCGTCGGCGCCGGCGACGAACCGGCTGCCGAGGCCGCGATCGAAGGCGAAGAGGCGCCGGCTGCGGGCCAGCCGCCGGCGGTGGAACTTCCCCTTCGGGGCTTTAGAGCCCGCCGATTCGGTTTGGGGGCCAGTAGGTGGCAAAGGCCTCACCGATGATCCAGTCTCGGGGGACAGGTCCCCAGAAACGGCTGTCGTCGCTGGCTCCACGGTTGTCGCCCATCATGAAGTACATGTCGGGTGGAATCGTGATCGTCTTCGACAGGTTGCAGGCAGGGGCGGTGCCGCAGGGGTTGATGTAGGGCTCGTCGGTCTTCTCGACTCCGTTGACGACGGGGTGGCCGTCTTTGACCGAGAGTTCGTCCCCGGGGCCGGCGACGATCCGCTTGATGAAGTTCTGCTCGGACTCGCCCTCGGTCGGCCGCGGGCACGGTTCGTGGGCCCCGGCGTGAACTCCGCATTCGGTGCCGTTGTCGGCGCCGGTCGGCGGGTGGAAGACAACGACGTCGCCGATCTTCGGGTCCTTGAGGTGGTAGATGAAGCGGTTGACGAGGACGCGCTGGCCGACGTCGAGCGTCGGCTCCATCGATTCGGAGGGGATCTGGTACGGCTTGACGACCCAGGCCTGGATCGCCAGCGCCAGCGCCAAGGCCAGCGCAACGATGACGGCCAACTCGATGAGCCCGCCGCCTTTGGATTCCGGCTTCGGGATCAGGCGTTTCAGGCTGCCGAGTCCTCGTCGGAGTCGTCGGCTTCGGCCGGCTCCTCGTCCTCGGCTTGCTCAGACGCTGAAGTGTCCTCGGTCTCCCCGGCCTCAGGCGCGTCAGCGTCCGCCTCTGCCGCCGTCTCAGTCTCCGCGCTCGCCTCCGGCTCGGGCGGCGTCTCCTCTGCCTCAGCAGGGGCCTCAGCCTCCGGCGCAGTCTCCTCGGCCTCCGAAGCGGCCTCCTCGGCCTCGGCCTCGGGGGCGGTCTCCGCGCCGGCCTCAGCCTCGGTCTCCGGTGCCTCGACGGGCACGACCTCCTCCTGACTCACGCCCTCGGCGTCCACCGCGGTGCTCTCGTCGGGAGCTGCCGCGGGCGCCGCGACGATGTCGTCGTCGATGCCCCAGCGCCGCTCGGCGACACGGGCGGCCTTGCCGATGCGGCCGCGCAGGTAGTAGAGCTTGGCCCGTCGCACGTCGCCGCGCGCCGCGACCTCGAGTTTCTCGATCTTCGGCGAGTGCAGCGGGAACGTCCGCTCGACACCGACGCCGAAGGACTGTTTGCGCACCGTGAAGGTCTCGCGCACGCCGGAGCCCTGACGCCGCAGCACCACGCCCTCGAAGACCTGGATCCGTTTGCGGTTGCCCTCGACCACCTGGAAGTGGACGCGAACGCGGTCCCCAGGGTCGAATTTGGGGAGGCCCTGCTTCAGCTGGGCGCGCTCGATGCTGTCGATTACGGAGCTCATAGGAGGTGTGTTGCAGACGTGTGTTGCTGGCGATTTGCCGCGAGAAAAAACCGCCGGACCCAGGTGCGGGAACCGCGCGGTCGCGGAATGGTAGCCCAAAGGGGCTAAGCGAGACCTCAAGGGAGCCTCAGCGCTGACTCTGTTGCCGGCTCGGGTTCCGCTGCTCGTACTCCTGTGCCCGCTGGCGGCTCTGCTCGAGGCGCCACTGGCGCACCTTCTCGTGGTCGCCGGAGAGCAGCACCTCGGGCACGTCCCAGCCCCGGTAGTTGGGTGGCCGGGTGAAGTGCGGGTACTCGGGCATCCCCTCCAGCGCGTGGCTGAAGGACTCCTCGACGGCGGAGTCCTCGTGGCCCAGCGCCCCCGGCAGCTTGCGCATCAGCACGTCGGCGACGACCATCGCCGGCAGCTCGCCGCCGGCGAGGACGTAGCGGCCGATCGAGAGCTCGTCGTCGGCGAGGTGCTGGTGGACGCGGTCGTCGAAGCCCTCGTAGCGGCCGCAGAGCAGGGCGACGTGTGGCTCGGCCACGAGTTCGTCGGCGATCGGGTCGTCGAGGACGGGGCCGGTCGGCGAGAGCAGGACGATCCGCGGCCGCGGGCCTTCGCCGTAGGCGGCCTGCAGCGCGGCGTCGACGACGTCGACCCGCAGCACCATCCCGGCACCGCCGCCGTAAGGGGAGTCGTCGACCTGTCCCGCGGTGAGGGGCGTGGTGTCGCGGTAGTTGAAGAAGCGCAGCTCGTTGCCTTCGCGCAGCGCGTTCTGGACCGAGCGCTGGGACCCGAACCAGTCGAAGGCCTCCGGGAAGAGGGTGAAGACGTCGAGGCGCAAGGCGCGCCTCAGTCGAGGATGTCGACGATCACCCGGCGGTCGATCCGCACCGCGGCGGCCTTGGCAATCGTCCGGATCGCGTTGGCGATCCTCCCCCCCTTGCCGATCACCCGGCCGAGGTCGTCGTCGGCGACGCTGATCTCGTAGATGAGGTCGCCGTCCTCTTCGAGCTCCTCGACCACGACGGCCTCGGGGTCCTCGACGAGGGCCTTGACGAGAAACTCGAGCAGCTCGGTCATCGCAGCGGCCGGCTAGCTGCCGGAGGCTTTGATGCCCTTGGTGCGCAGCAGGGTCGCCACGGTCTCGGAAGGCTGGGCGCCGTGCTCGAGCCAGTGGCGGGCGCGGTCCTCGTCGATGTTGATCGTCGAGGGCTCGGTCTGCGGGTTGTACTGGCCGATCGTCTCGATCGTCCGCCCGTCACGCGGCGAGCGTTTGTCGGCGACGACGATGCGCCAGATCGGGTTCTTCTTCGAACCCACGCGTCTAAGTCTGATTCGGACTGCCATAGCGGCTCGGCAGATTAGCGTCTTCTGGCCTTGGGGCGCGGTGCGCGCTGGTTTCCGCCCGCCAGTTGGGCCATCTGCTGCGGCGTCGGCATCCGCCCGTTGGCCATCGCTTTCATCATCACTTTCATCTGGTCGAACTGCTTGACCAGGTTGTTCACCTGCGTGACCTTGGTGCCCGAGCCGGCGGCGATCCGTTTGCGCCGGGAGCCGTTGATGATCCCCGGGTTGGCGCGCTCCCGCGGCGTCATCGAGAGGATGATCGCCTCGACGCGGTCGAGCTCGCGCTCGTCGACGTCGGCGTTCTTCAGCTGCTTCATCGCCCCCATCCCGGGGAGCATCCCGATGATCCCGCTCAGCGGGCCCATTTTGCGGACCTGCTTCATCTGCTTGAGGAAATCCTCCAGCGTGAACTGGTCGCGCCGCATTTTCTCCTGCAGCGCCTCGGCTTCCTCTTCGTCGACCTGCTGCTCGGCTTTCTCGATCAGGCTCAAGACGTCGCCCATGCCGAGGATCCGCTGGGCCATGCGGTCGGGGTGGAACTTGTCGAAGTCCTCGATCTTCTCGCCGGTGGAGGCGAAGAGGATCGGCTTGCCGGTCACCGCTTTGACCGAGAGCGCGGCGCCGCCGCGGGCGTCGCCGTCGAGCTTGGTCATCACGACGCCGTCGAACTCGGCCACCTCGGCGAAGGATTCGGCGACGCCGACGGCGTCCTGGCCGGTCATCGCGTCGACGACGAGGAGGACGTCGTGCGGGCGAGTCTGCTTGCGGATCTTCGCCAGCTCGGCCATCAGGTCCTGGTCGATGTGGAGGCGGCCGGCGGTGTCGATGACGAGCACGTCGCGGCGCTCGGCCCGGGCTTCGTCGAGCGCCCAGGAGGCGATGTCGACCGGGTCGGCTTCAGTGCCGCGCGAGTACAC
>DASULV010000058.1:0-15814 GCA_036277955.1 Solirubrobacterales bacterium
GAAGAGTAGCCCAAGAACCTCAAGCTGGCGAGCCGGAGCGCATCCGCTCGAGCGCCGAGGCGATCCGGCGCACTCCCTCGCCGGCGCGACCCGCCGGCACCGGGGCGAAAGAGAGGCGGAGGCTGTTCTCGCCCCCCTCGATCATGAAGTCGGGCCCGGCGACGAAGGAGACGCCCTCCTCTTTGGCCGCCGCCAGCAGCGCGGGCGTGTCGGTTCCCTCGGCGAGGTCGAGCCAGAGGAAGTAGCCGCCGTCGGGGACGACGAAATCCGCCTCGGGGATCTGGGGTTCGAGTGCCGAGACGAGCGCGTCGCAGCGCGCCTTCAGCTCGCCTTTGACGAACTCGATGTTGCGGTCGAGCTCGCCGCTGCGGCAGAGCTCGAGCACAATCGACTCGGCCAGCATGTTCGGCGAGATGTAGGTCTCGTTGGCCTTCTTCGCCAGCTTCTTGATCTCCTCGGCCGGGCCGGCGAGGTAGCCGACGCGGACGCCGGGGCTGACCGTCTTCGAGAAGGAGGAGGCGTGGATGACCTTGCCCGCCTGGTCCAGCGAGAGCATCGTCTCCAGCGGCTCGCCCTCGAACGGCAGCTCGCGGTAGGGGTCGTCCTCGAAGATCCAGAAGTCGTGCTCGGCCGCCAGAGATACGAGGCGCCGGCGCTTCTCCGCGGAGAGCGTGCAGCCGGCCGGGTTGTGGGCGTTGGGAATGACGTGGGCGAACTTCAGCGGGCCCTGCGCCAGCGCCGCCTCCAGCTCACCGACGTTGAGCCCGTCGGCCTCGAGCGAGATCGGCACCAGCTCGACGCCGAGCTGCTGCAGCAGGAGCAGGGTGCGGTCATAGCTCGGCTGCTCGACGGCGACGCGATCGCCCGGCCCCAGCAGGTGCCCGAACAGCATCGCCCCGGCCTCGAGCGAGCCGTTGGTGATCATCACCTGGCTCGGATCGAGGTGCCCGTGGCGCTCCGCCACCCACTGGCAGAGGCCGGGATGACCGATCCCGACGCCGTAGGAGAGGGCCGTTTCCCAGTCGGAGGAGAGCGCCCGCTGCGCCGCCTCCCGCACCTGCTCGTGGGGGAGGATGTCGGCGCTCGGAGCGCCGCGCGCGAATGAGATCGTGTCGCCTGCCATCGAGAGCCGACACTAGCAACGGCGGGTTACCCGGCGCCCCCTCCCGGGGATAGAAGAAGCGATGCGGCTCGGACTGGGGAGAAGAGCAACGTTCATGACCGCGGCGGCGGCGCTGCTGGCGGCTTGCGCGGCTGCGCTCCTGCTGTTCGGCAGAGCCGACGCCGCCCCTAAACCAGGTCCGAACCCGGCCTGGCTGATCCTGCGGCTGAGCGACCTCTCCCTCGGCTACCTCAACCTCGAACTACAGGAGGAGCAGGGGGACCACATCTACTGCTCGCGGCTGACCCACCCAGAGGACACGCCCGCGAAGATGGGGCGCTTCGTCGATCGCTTCCACCCGCGCGGTTGCCTCGGCGGCTACGGCCGGCTCTACACCCCGCCGGGAGAAGAGGAGGGTCCAGAACTGATCGGCACCGGCACCCTGCCGCTGCGCAGCGACGCGGCCGCCGACGCAGGCTGGAAGGTGGTGCCAGAAATGCTCGGACGGCTGCTGTCGGATCCCCTGCACGAGGTGAAGGCGGAGGAGCGCATCGGCGGGCCGACGCGGCTCTTCCACGTCAAGGCGCCGCCGGTCCTGAGGAGCACCGGTGACAAGGAGACTTTTCTCGTCTGGCGCTCGGGCAACACCTTGGCGGCAGTGATGGTGCTCGGCGACTCGTTCGCGCAGATCGACCGGGAGGCCGCGGCGCTGGCGCGACTCCAAGACGCCCACATTCGCAAGCCCACCCGCTACACCCTCGCCGAACGGTTCGACGGCGAAGTCCCCCTCGACGACCCGAAGGTCAACCTTCCCGTCTACTGGCTGGGACGCAATTTCAGGCCCGGCGGCGAGCTGCCGGACAACCGCCTCTTCGACTCCTACTTCACCGGCAAGGCGAGCAAGGAAACGCACGAAAGATTCGGCTCCGAAGCCCCGGGCGCGCCCCTCAACATCCGCTACGCGAACATCCGGCTAGCCACCTGGACGCCGGCGAACTGGCACGTCTGGGCGAACTCGAAGTCCGGCCGGGCGATCACCACCTGGAAGTGCACCCAGACGAAGACGGTGCCCCTGGCGGAAGGCACCGCGACGATCTTCGGCGGCTACAAAGAGGACTATGAGCGCTGCCCTAAGGGCGCGCCCCAGGCCTTCACCGCCTGGGTCGACGTCGGCGGTGTCAAAGTCGTCGTCAACCCGCTCCCGGCCCCCGACTTCATCGAAACCGTCAACCCCTACGGGTCCTTCGAAGGCGTGGAAGCAATCGTCCGCAGCCTGACGCTGCGCCCGAAGCGGTTCTCGTAGCGGCGGCGACTCGGCTCAGGAGCCGCGCAGCATCTCGGCGGCGATCTGCGCCGTCTCGGTCGGGCTTTCGCCGACCCGCACGCCCTTTGCTTCGAGCGCGTCTTTCTTCGCCTGGGCAGTGCCCGAGGAGCCGGAGATGATCGCGCCGGCGTGGCCCATCTGCTTGCCCGGAGGCGCGGTGAAGCCGGCGATGTAGGCGACGACCGGCTTGGAGACCTCGCTGGCGATGAACTCGGCCGCCCGCTCCTCGGCGTCGCCGCCGATCTCGCCGACCATCACGATCAGCTCAGTGTCGGGGTCGGCCTCGTAGAGCTTGAGGATGTCGATGAAGTCGGAGCCGACGATCGGGTCGCCGCCGATGCCGACGATCGAGGAGTTGCCGGTCCCGGCCTGTTTCAGCTCGTTGCCGATCTGGTAGGTCAGGGTGCCGCTCTTGGAGACGACGCCGATCGGGCCCGGGTCGAAGAACTGGGCCGGGATGATGCCGACGTTGGCCTTGCCGGGCGAGAGGACGCCGGGGCAGTTGGGGCCGATCAGCCGCACGCCCGCCTCCTTCGCCTTCCAGTAGGTGGAGAGCATGTCGAGGACCGGGATCCCCTCGGTGATCGCGATCACCGTCTCGACCCCGGAGTCGATCGCCTCGTCGATCGCCGCGGCGGCGAAGCGCGCGGGGACGAAGATCATCGAGGTGTTGGCGCCGGCCTCGGTGACGGCCTCCTTGATCGTGTCGAAGACCGGCACGCCCTCGACGTCCTGGCCGCCCTTGCCGGGCGTGACCCCGGCGACGAGGTCGGTCCCGTAGGCCTTGTTGCGCAGGCCGTGGAAGGAGCCCTCGCGGCCGGTCAGCCCGGAAACGGCGAGCTTGGTGCCCTCGTCGATGATGATGCTCATGCGGCGCTCCCGGCGAGCTCGACGACGCGGCGGGCGGCGTCGAGCATCGTCTTCTCCTGGTGCAGGTTGGGCAGGTTCGCCTCGGCGAGGATTTTCAGCCCCTCCTCGGAGTTGGTCCCGTCGAGGCGGACGACCAGCGGCACCCCGAGGTCGATCTGCTGCGAGGCGGTGACGATCCCGTTGGCGATCTCGTCGCAGCGGGTGATGCCGCCGAAGATGTTGAAGAGGATCGCGCTGACCTTCTGGTCTGACTTGATGACTTCGAGCGCGTTGACGATCGCCTCGGCTTTGGAGCCGCCGCCGGCGTCGAGGAAGTTGGCGGGCGCGCCGCCGGCCTGGGCGACGACGTCCAGCGTCGACATGCAGAGGCCGGCGCCGTTGGCGAGGATGCCGACGTTGCCGTCGAGTTTCACGTAGGTGAGGCCCTTTTCCTTCGCCATCTGCTCCTGCGGGTCGTCGACGGTGTCGGCGATCTCCGCCAGGTCCTGATGGCGGAAGAGCGAGTTGCCGTCGATCGTCACCTTCGAGTCGAGGGCGACGACGTCGCGGCCGGCGGTGACGATCAGCGGGTTGACCTCGATCAGGGTCGCGTCCTCCTCGCGCGCCACCTCAGCCAGCTTCACCAGCGCCTCGGCGGCTTCGTCGAGCGCGTCCTCGGCGAGGCCGGCGTCGGCGACGATCGCGCGGGCGTCGGCGGCGGTGAACTCGCGGGTCGGGTCGATGTGCCGTTTGACCAGCGCGTCGGGGTCCTCGGCGGCGACCGCCTCGATGTCCATGCCGCCTTTGGCGGAGACCATCGCCAGCAGCTTCTTCTCGCCGCGGTCGAGGATGACCGAGGCGTAGTACTCCTCGGCGATGTCGGAGCCACCCTCGATCCAGACCTGGTCGACGCGGAAGGGCCCCTCGCCGTGAGGGCCGACGATGTCCATGCCGAGGATCGCGTCGGCGTGGGCGCGCGCCTCCTCGGCATTCTGGGCGATCTTGATCCCGCCCGCCTTGCCACGGCCGCCGATCAGGACCTGGGCCTTGATCGCGCAGGGATAGCCGATCCGTTCCGCCGCGGCGACGGCCTCGTCGACCGTATCGGCGACCTCGCCGCTGGGCACGGGGATGCCGTGCTTGGCGAACAGCTGCTTGCCCTGGTACTCGAGAAGATCCATAAAGAGGTGGCGCCGGGGCGCGGCGCGGAACCCTATCCGAGATCGCCTCTCAGGCGCCATGTGACACCGTGACCGCCTGGCCGGCGGGCCAATGACATAATGCCGCGCTCGAAATGGCCCTTCCCAGTCTCAAAAACATCAAATGGGTGACCACCGACTGCTACGGCACCCTCATCGACTGGGAGAAAGGCATCGTCGAGGCCTGCAAGAAAGAGGCGGCCAAAGACGGCTTCAGCTTCGAAGAGGGGCCCTTTCTCGAGCGATTCATGGAAGTCCAGGCCGAAATCATGGCCGGCTCCTACGAGCTTTACGCCGAGGTGCTGCGGCGGACGATCGTCAAAGTCGCCGGTGAGATCGGCTGGGAAGTCGAGCCGTCGCGGGCCCAGTTCCTGCCCAACAGCGTCGCCTACTGGCTGCCGTTCCGCGAGGCCAACGCGGCGATGGACCGACTGGGGAAGAAGTACGAGATCGGGATCGTCTCCAACATCGACGACAAACTCCTGGGGATCTCGCGCCGCCACCTGCGGACCGAACTCGACCTCGTGGTCACCGCCCAGCAGGTGCGCAGCTACAAGCCCGATCCCGTCCACTTCAAAGAGTGCGCGCGGCGGATCGGCGGCAAGAAAGGCTGGCTCCACATCGGCTCGGATTACACGACCGACATCGCGCCGGTGCTGAAAATGAATGTGCCGGTGATCTGGGTCAACCGCCACGGCGAGAAACTGGAAGGGCGCAAAGCCCCCAGCGCCACGGTTAAAAACTTCCGCGAAGCAGTTAAAAAGCTCGGCGCGTCCTGAGCGTTTTCTAGCGTTCCCTGCGCAACTCAGGCGTGAGGCGCTGGTTTCGGGGTAAACCGCCCCGAAGCTTTTCTATGCAGATCTCGGAGATACAGCCCAGTCGTACGCGCGCGCCGCTGACCGCGCGCCTCGCCGCCGCGGCGGCGCTGCTGGCCCTGCTCGCGGCGCTCGTCTTCGCCAACGCGCAGAAGGCCGGGGCCGCGTCGGCGTCGGTCTTCCCGCCCGAAAGCCCGAGCTTCGTCGTCATCCAGACCGACGACGAGACGCTCGACCAGCTCTACACGGTCTTCAACGCCGGCGGGGTCGAAGTCCCGGCGATGCCGAACACGCTCGGGATGATCGCCGGGCGCGGCATCACCTTCAACCGCTACTACGTCTCCTACCCCCTCTGCTGCCCCTCCCGGGTCAGCCTGATGACCGGCCGCTACGCGCACAACAGCAACGTCCGCGGCAACGTGCAGCCGAACGGGGGCTACACCGGCTTCAAGTCCCGGGGCGCCCTCACCCACAACATCGCCACCTGGCTACAGGGGGCGGGCTACCGGACGATCCACATCGGCAAGTTCCTCAACGGCTACGGCGACGAACCGTTCGACAACGGGACCGACGTGCCGCCCGGCTGGAGCGCCTGGCACACCGTCCTCAACGCCGACACCCATCACTACTTCTACGGCTACACGCTCAACGACAACGGCTCGATCGACGGCCCCTTCGGCGACTCCGGCAGCTGGGACACGCGCGAATACGGCGAACGCGACTACTTCGGCTGCCCGGCGACGACGATCGAAGACAAACCCTGCCTGTATGAGACCGACGTCCTCACCCGGATCGCCTGGGAAGAGCTGAACGGCACCTCACCCGAACAGCCCTTCTACCTGCAGCTCGACTACACCGCCCCGCACGGCGACTTCCGCCGGCCCGCCGGGCCGGAGCCGGCGCCGCGCCACTACACCCTCTTCGACGGCGCCCCCTTCCCGCACGACCGCGAAGAGGGGTTCAACGAGGGCAACGTCAACGACAAGCCGCGCTTCATCCGCGAAGCGCCCTACCTGTCGCTGAACGACATCCACACCTACCGCGTCTACTACCAGAAGGCGCTGGCCTCGCTGCGGGCAATCGACGACGGCGTCAAAGTCGTCCTCGACACCCTCGGGGCCCAGCACCGGCTCAGCAACACCTACGTCATCTTCACCTCCGACAACGGCTTCTTCTACGGCGAGCACCGGCTGACCGGCGGCAAGTTCCTCGCCTACGAGTCGGCGACCCACCTGCCGCTGCTGATCCGCGGCCCAGGGATCAAAAAGGGCGTATCCACCGGCCAGATCGCCGGCAACATCGACATCGCCCCGACGATCCTCGAACTGGCCGGCGTCAAACCGGACAAAAGCGTCGACGGCGCCTCGCTCGTGCCCTACTTCCGCGATCCCAGCCTGCGCACCCGACGCCCCTTCCTCTTCGAGTCGTTCGTCGAGACCAACGACGTCAACGCGAACGGCGGCGAATCGGGCGAGCAGGCTCCGTCCTACACTCCCGGCCCCGCCGCCCGCAAGGCGAGTACCGGCACCTCTCGCGGCGGCGCCACCGCCTCGATCGTCGCTCCGCCCAAGGACTACGAGGGGATCCGCCTCGGCCCCTACAAGTACATCGAGTGGCCCAACGGCGAGAAAGAGCTCTACGACATCACCAAGGACCCGAACGAGCTCAACAACATCGTCAAGGTTCCGAACTTCTTCCCGATCCGCGCCTACCTCCACGCCCAGCTGATCCGCCTCGAGACCTGCGTCGGCCGCACCTGCCGCGAATCAGCCCCGCCCTTCCCGCTGACCAAGAAGGAGCAGCAGAAGGTCAGCAAGGAACGGCGCGAAGAAGAACGGCGCAAAGAAAAAGAACGCGAAGAAAAGCGGCATCACAAACGGCACGCTTAGGGGTTAGGGGCGTTAGTTAGCTCGCTTGGGCAGTTATTTGATGACTGCGAGGGTGTCGCCGCTGCTGACTGCCGCGCCTTCGGAGATGGGGAGGTCTTCTACTTTGCCGCTGCGGTGGGCGGTGATCTCGTTCTCCATCTTCATCGCCTCGATCACGCAGATCAGGTCGCCCTCTGAGACCTCGGCGCCTTTCTCCACGGCGACTTTGAGGACGGTGCCCTGGAGGGGCGAAGGTAGAGCCTCACTGGAGGCGCTGGGGCCGCTGCCGCCTTTGCGCTCGCGTTTCGGCGGTTTCTTCCCACCGGCGGCGGGTGAGGCGGCGACGCCTCCCGCCGGAGCCTCGCCGATCACCTTGACGTCGAAGAGCTTGCCGGAGACCTCGACCTTGTAGTCGCGGGTGACCACCTCGCCGCCGTCCTCGCTGGGTTCGGGCAGACTGGCGTCGTCGGGAGCGGTGGTTTTCAGCCACTCCTTGTCTTCCATCAGGTCGCGGCAGGTCTCCCCCTTCGCCCACTGCTCGGTGGCGAGGATCTTCTTGTGGAAGGGGATCAGGGTGGTGAGGCCCCCGGTGTCGTATTCGTCGAGCGCCCGCAGCATCCGGCGGGTGGCGTGCTCGCGGTCGACGTCCCAGACGATCAGCTTGGCCACCATCGGGTCGTACATCGGCGTCACCTCGCCGCCGGCCTCGACGCCGGAGTCGACGCGGATGCCGGGGCCCGAGGGCTCGTGGTAGGAGTCGCCGATCGGGCCGGGAGCCGGCGCGTAGTTCTTGTGCGCGGCCTCGGCGTTGATCCGGCACTCGATCGACCAGCCGCGCAGCTCGACGTCCTCCTGGGCGATCGAGAGCGGCTCGCCGGCGGCGACCAGGATCTGCTCGCGGACGATGTCGACGCCGGTGACCATCTCGGTCACGCAGTGCTCGACCTGGACGCGGGTGTTCATCTCGAGGAAGAAGTACTCGTCGCCGACCTGCATGCCCTCGATCGTGCCGGCGCCGCGGTAGCCGACCGCCTCCGCCGCGTCGGTGGCGATTTTGCCGATCCGCGCGCGCATCTCCTCGTCGACGTGCGGGCCCGGCGCCTCCTCGACCACCTTCTGGTGGCGGCGCTGCAGCGAGCAGTCGCGCTCGCCGAGGTGGATCACGTTGCCGTGCGAGTCGGCCAGGACCTGGACCTCGACGTGGCGCGGGTCCTCCAGGTAGCGCTCGACGTAGACGCGCGGGTCGGAGAAGAACTTCTCGCCTTCGCGGGATGAGCCCTCGTAGGCCTCCTGCAGGTCATCCGGCGTCATCGCGACGCGGAAGCCCTTGCCGCCGCCGCCGCCCGCGGCCTTGCAGGCGACCGGGTAGCCGGCTTCCTCTGCCTGGCGTTTCGCATCCTCGAGACCCTC
Organism: Solirubrobacterales bacterium; assembly: GCA_036277955.1. GTDB lineage: Bacteria > Actinomycetota > Thermoleophilia > Solirubrobacterales > 70-9 > VAYN01. The sequence goes on from DASULV010000058.1 coordinate 8,568, forward strand.
GGCGACCTCGGTCGAGCCGGGCACGATCGGCACTCCGGCCTTCTCCATGATCTCCCGGGCCCGGGTCTTCGACCCCATCGCTTCGATCGCCTCCGGCGGCGGGCCGATCCAGGTGATCCCGGCGTCTGCGCAGGCTCGCGCCATCTCGGCGTTCTCGGCGAGGAAGCCGTAGCCCGGGTGGATCCCTTCGGCGCCGGCCTCCTTAGCGGTCTCGATGATCTTCGGGATGTTCAGGTAGCTCTCGGCCGGGACCGCGGGGCCGATCAGATACGCCTCGTCTGCCTCGCGCACGTGCGGGGCGTCGCGGTCGATCTCCGAGTAGACGGCGACCGAGACGATGCCCATCTCCTTGAGGGTGCGGGCGACCCGGATCGCGATCTCGCCGCGGTTGGCTATGAGGACTTTCTTGAACATCGGGGGCGGCAGTCTATTTATTTGCGGCGTCAGCGTCCCTTGGCGACCGTCTCAGCAGAACTTCAAGGGAGCTCTGAAGGGAACACCTCAAGGCCACGCCTCCGAGCTGCGCGGTGCAAGCGCACATCCCAGGTGGCGAGGGTCAATCGATCGGACGCGATCAACAGAGCGGCGGCAAGGTGCAATGCGTCGAGGCTTCGCAGCTCCTCGGTGAACGTGAGCTCGGCTGCCTGCTCGGCCAAAGGAGCATCGACCTCGACTACCTCGAAGGAAGGCCAATCGGCTGCGAACCGCCTTACGGCACCCTTCCCGGCCGCCAGCTCGACAGCTCGCGCAGTCTCCACATAACCCACCCGGCAGATAGCCCAACCCTCGGCCTCTCCCATGACTCCGATCAGCGCCTCGCTTCCCTCCTCGGCGATATAGCGCTTGACCAGCGCGCTCGCATCGAGGTAGAGCACTAGCGCTCGGCGTCGCGCTCGGCGAGGACGATTGAAGCGGCAGAGCGCCTACTCTGCATCGGCCGTGGACGGCGGGTAGGTCGTGCCCGCGAGGCAGGAGTCACCTGGCCACTTGCGACGAGCTCCTTCAGCCGCGCATCACCGGCTCTGCCACCGGTGGGCACGATTTCAGCGACCGGGCGCCCTCGGACAGTGACTCTGATCTGCTCCCCCTTCTCGACGGTGTGGAGGACGCTGCTCAGCTTTGACTTCAACTCGCGGACGCCGATCTCACGCATGTGGTCACTTTACCATCAATGTGGCCACATACTTACTGAGAGAAGGGGAGAGCAAGGCTGTTCGGCAAACACCGAACTAATTGTTCCGAACACATTTTCAGGCTCGCGGCAGCTAGGCTGCCAGCCCGATGCTGATCGAGCTCCAGAGCCACTCCACCGTCTCAGATGGACAGCTGGCACCGGCTGACGTCGTCGCCGAAGCCGCCAAAGCGGGCGTGACGACGCTTGCGCTGACGGATCACGATGCCGTCGCCGGAGTGCCCGAGGCCGCGGCGGCGGCCGAGCGGCTCGGGGTCGAGCTGGTGCCGGCGATCGAGATGTCGTGCGTGCACCGGTATGCGGAAGATCTGCACGTCTGCGGCTACTGGATCGATCTCGAGAAGATCGCCCCGGCCTGCGAGCGGGCGCAGCAGGAGCGGCGCTCCCGGGCCGGGGAGATCGTGCAGAACCTGCGGCGCGAGGGTTTCGACCTGACGCTGGAGGACGCGATCCGCGAGGCCGGGGCCGCCGACTCGATCGGCCGGCCCCACATCGCCAGGGCGGCCGGTGCGACCGGCGACCTTGGCCCGTTCTTCGAGGAGTACCTGGTGCCCGGCGCCAAGGCCTTCGTCCCCCGCCGCTGGCCGACCGCCGAGGAGGCCGTGGCGACGATCCGCGAGGCCGGAGGCGTCGCCGTCGTGGCCCACCCGTACTGGGACGTCAAGGATCCAGACCAAGTCGAGGACCTGATCCGCTCGCTGAAGCCCGACGGCGTCGAGGTCTACTACCCGAGCCACACTAAAGAGCAGACCGAGCACCTGCTCCAGCTCTGCGACGAGCTCGGCCTCGTCCCTACCGCCAGCTCCGACTACCACGGCCCCACCCACAAGACCTTCGCCGAGTTCGGCGCCTACGACACCTTCGGCCTGGGCGAGCCGCAGGTGCCGGCTAAGCCGTAGGCCCGTCGGCGAGACCGGTACTCAGCCTCAGTCTGCGGCGGACACCTCGCAGGACCGCCGCATCGCTGATCGTCCCCGCCTCCACCCTCTCCAGTAGCCCGATGATGTCCTCTGCGTCCTCGTCAGGCCGCAGCCAGATGTAGTGACTCCGCACGAGCATTTCACGCAGGCACCAGGCGGCGACTTCCACATTGCCCGCGAGAAAGGGGTGCCACCGAATGATCAGCAGAGCACAGATGACCGCCCGCTCGACCGGATCGTCGAAGACGTTCCGCCCGAAGACACGGAGGAAAGGAGCGGCCAAGGCCGCCTGCGCTCGGAAGATGGAGACCGTCTGCCTCAAGATCTCTGCCGAAACATCGAGTGCGATCTCCGCGACATCCATCAAATCGGCGAAGGTGAGCTGGTCGTCGAGGTCAAGCCGAGCCATTCGCACTACAAGGTATCAGGTCATTTATTCCCTAACCGTCCTTGTAGACACTACATTTAATCTAGCTGCAAATATGGCATTTCTTCACTAACATCGCGCTCCGTGGCGCGAACGAATCGCAGCAAGGTCATGAGTCTCCGGCTCCCCGAGGAGCTGGCCGAGGAAATTGCCGCGGTCGCTCGAACGGACGACGTCGCAGTGACCGTGGCGATCCGAGAAGCGATCGCCAACCACGTCGCCAGCCGGCGCAGCGCCAAGGACTTCAAGGTACGACTGAGGAAGCAACTGGAAGAAGACCGCAAGGCCCTGGAACGCCTGGCGGAATGAAAAGAGGGGCCCGGAGGCCCCTCTTCGCAAAGCGTTCGAAGCGACGCGATTAAGCCGCCGCGGCCTCCTTGGCCGGGATCAGCTCCCGCTGCTCGAGGTAGGCGATCAGCTTCTCCGCCGACTCCTCGGCGGTTTCGCTTTCGGTGTCGCAGACGACCTCGGGGCGGTCCGGCTCCTCGTAGGGATCGGAGACGCCGGTGAATTCTTTGATCTCGCCCTTGAAGGCTTTCTCGTAGAGGCCCTTGACGTCGCGCTCGGCGCAGGTGTCGACCGAGGCTTTGACGAAGACCTCGATGAAGCGCTCGCCCATCAGCTCGCGGGCTTCGTTGCGGATCTCCTTGTAGGGGGAGATCGCGGCGGTGATCACCGGCACGCCGTTGCGGCTGAGCAGGTCGGCGACGAAGGCGATCCGCCGCACGTTGGTGTCGCGGTCCTCCTTCGAGAAGCCGAGCCCCTTGGAGAGGTTTTCGCGGACGATGTCGCCGTCGAGGATCTCCAGCTTCGAGCCGCGCTCGCGCAGATGCCCCTCCAGCAGTCGGGAAATCGTCGTCTTGCCGGCTCCGGAGAGTCCGGTGAACCAGAGGGTGAAGCCCTTCTCACCAGCCATGTACGTCAGTCCTCCTTGTAAGCGTCGATCAGGATGTCGGCGACCTCGTCGCGCGAGAACTCGTGCGGCGGCCTTTCGCCGTTGCCGAGCATTTCGCGGACCTTGGTCCCGGAAAGGAACAGGCGTGCGTCTGCGTCATGAGGACAGGTCTTGTTCGAGGCCAGCCCCTCGCACTCGTTGCACCAGAAGGTGTGCTCGAACATCAGCGGCTCGATCCCGAGCTCCTCGATGTCGATCGTGTCGAAGATCTTCTGCGCGTCGTAGGTGCCGTAGTAGTCGCCGGCGCCCGCGTGGTCGCGGCCGACGATGAAGTGGGTGGCACCGTAGTTGCGGCGGACGATCGCGTGGAGGACCGCCTCGCGCGGGCCGGCGTAGTGCATCTTCGCCGGCTTGACGCCGAGCACGACCCGGTCTTCCGGGTAGTAGTTCTCCATCAGCACCTCGTAGCAGCGCATCCGCACCTCGGCCGGGATGTCGCCGGCCTTGGTCTTGCCGATCAGCGGGTGGATGAAGAGGCCGTCGCAGGTCTCCAGCGCAGCCTTGGTCAGATACTCGTGGGCGCGGTGGATCGGGTTACGGGTCTGGAAGGCGACGATCTTCTTCCAGCCGCGCGCCTCGAAGTCGGCCTTGTGCTCGGCCGGCGTCTTGTAGCGGCGCATGAAGGCCTCGTCGTGGTCGGGAAGGGCGTCGACCTCGATCGGGCCGGCGAGCATCCGGTTGCCCTCCTCGTAGATCGCCGCAACGCCCGGGTGGGCCTCGTCGGTGGTGCCGTAGACCTGCTCGGCCTCGCGCTTGACGTCGCGCTCCCAGATCTCCTCGACGGTGAGGCGGCCGAGCTTCTTGCCTTCGTCGCTGGAGAGCTCGATCACGTCACCGACCTCGCACTCGAGGTCGGATGCGAGGGTGATCGGGATCGGCCAGTACTCGCCGTCGGCGGTCCGCATCTCGCTGCAGACGCGCTCCCAGTCGGCGGAGCCCTGGAAGCCGGTCAGCGGCGCGAAGCCGCCGTTGCCGATCATCTCGAAGTCCGCGGTATGGCGCTCGGAAAGGGTCAGGGACAACTCAGCCATCGTCTCGCTCATCTCACCTTGGGGGTTGGGGAAAGGGTCTCAGGAAAAAGGAATAAGGGCGGCTTGCCGGCGGCCGCTAGTTGATCCCGCACTCGGTCTTTGCCAGGCCCGTCCAGCGGCCTGCGCGCAGATCCCCACCCGGTTCGACCGGCTGGGTGCAGTGGGTGCAACCGATCGACGGGTAGCCGCGATCGTGGAGCGGGTTGTACGGGAGGTGGTGCTCACGGATGTAGTTCCAGACGTCGCGCTCGGTCCAATCCGCGAGCGGGTTCAGCTTCCAGAGGTTGAAGCGCTTGTCCCAGCCGAACTTCGGCGTCGCCGAACGGCTGCTGGAGTCTGCCCGGCGGACACCGGCGACCCAGCAGTCTACGGAAGACAGTGCGCGGCGCATCGGCTCGACCTTGCGGATGCCGCAGCAGGCGTCCGGGTCGCTCTTCCAGAGCTCGGGACCGTGCTCGGCCTCCTGCTCCTCCAGCGTCAGGTTGTGGAAGCGGTCGAACTCGACCCCGAGCGCCTCGGCGAGGCGATCGCGGGTCTCGTAGCTCTCCTCGAAGAGGACCTCGGTGTCGAGGTAGAAGAAGCGCGCCTCGGGGTTGACGGTGCTCGCCATGTGCGCCGTCACCGAGCTCGTTTTCTGGAACGAGCAGGCGATGTAGTGGCGCTCGCCGAAGTTCTCGAACATCCACTCGAGGGTCTCCTGCGCCGTGCGCTGCTCGAGCTCGGCGGCGATCGCCTCGTGATCGAGGTCCGCAGGTGTGGGGACGGTGCCTGACAGGGTGACGGGAGGTGGTTTCATCGCTGCGCTCGGCGCGAGCTAGATCGCGCACTCTCCCTCGCCGCGCACGACCTCGTACGGGCTCGATCGGTTCCAGTCGATGAACTGCTGCATCGTCTCGAGGCTGAACTCGGCCGGCAGGGTCAGCTCCTTGACCGCTGCTTCGAAGGGCTCGGCGCCGACCCGCTCGGCGAAGGCGTTGAACTCCTCGCCCTCGTCTCGGTCGGCCTCGTAGAGCTTGACCCAGCGCTCGACCGCCTCCGGCACGCGTTTGGCCGGGAGCCGCGATTTGAGCCGCTTGCCGAAAGCGACCGGGCCGCCTTCGAAGTTGCCGCCGATGTGCGGGATGTAAGCGGGCATCTGGCGGCCGCCGACTTTCAGCGAGGCGCCGTAGAAGCCGATGTTGGCGATGTGGTGCTGGCTGCAGCCGTTGGGGCAGCCGCTCATTTTGATGTGGATCCGCTTGGTCAGCTCGTCGCTGATCTGCATCGACTCGACCCGCTCCTTGATCGCCCGGTTGAGGCCCATCGAGGAGGTGATCCCGAGTTTGCAGCTGTCGGTGCCGGGGCAGCTCACCGTGTCGGTGATCTCGCGGGCGCCGGCCTCGCCGAGGCCGAGGGCGCTGAGGCGCTCCCAAACGTCGTAGAGGGACTCGTCGCGGACCCAGCGCAGGACGAAGTTCTGCTGCACGGTGCTGCGAGCGGCGCCGCCGGTGTACTCGCGCATGATCTCGGCGAGGCCGCGGAACTGCTCGGGAGTAAGGTCGCCACGGGTGACCTTGACCTCGACCGTGGAGAAGCCCTCCTGGCGCTGCGGCTCGACGTTGCCGGCGAGGAAGCGCTCGAACTCGGTCCGGTCGCCGTTCGGCGAGGACGGGGCGAGCGGCGCCTCAGGGGCGTTTGCCTCCTCGTCGGGGGCGTAGGAGAGGCGCTCGACCAGCTCGGGGCCGAATTCGCGCTCCGCCACCCAGTCGCCCTGCAGCTCCTCGTCGACGAGCTCGCGGAAGGCGTCCATGCCGATCTTGTCGACGAGGACCTTGATCCGGGCGCGGGCGCGGTTGACGCGAAGCCACTCCTGGCGGTCGAAGATGCGGAAGACGGCCTCGGCGACCTTGAGGTAGTCGCCGTTGTCGGCCTCGACGAACTCGTAGAGCGTGGGCGCGACGCGGGCCATGATCGAGGTGCCGCCGCCGACCTGGACCTCGAATCCCTTGACCCCGTCCCTTTCGCGGGCGAGGAAGGCGATGTCGTGGATTTCGGTGATCGAGCGGTTGGAGTCGGAGCCGTCGAAGGCGGTCTTGATCTTGCGCGGCATCAGCTGCGTCGTCGGGTGGCGGACGAAGTAGCGGACGTAGGCGGTCCCGTAAGCGGTCGGGTCGAAGATCTCGTCGGCGGCGACGCCGGCCCAGGGGTCGCCGGTGACGTTGCGGACGGTGTTGCCGCAGCCCTCGCGCGAGGAGAGGCCGGCTTCGGCGATCTCGCGCAGCAAGAGCTCGGTGTCCCGCAGCGGCACGTGGTGGATCTGGATGTTCTGGCGGGTGGTGATGTGGCCTTTGTTCAGCGGCGCGTACTTCTCGACGACGCTGGCGAAGGAGTCCATCTGCTCAGGCGTGACCCCGCCGAACGGAAGCTTGATCCGGATCATCTGGACGTCGGCCTGGCGCTGGCCGTAGACGCCCTGCTTCAGGCGGAAGCCGATGAACTCGCTCTCCTCGAGCTCGCCGCGCAGGTAGCGTTGGGACTCGGTGTCGAAGTCGTCGAACTCGCGCTCGAGGATCGGGATCACGTGGCCGGGGACGTCCTCGCGAACCTCGGGGTTCTCGAGCGTTCCCGGGCGACCGGCGGTCGTGCTGGGCTCCATGGTTTCAGTGCTCCGGGTGGCTGGCGGGGCTGGCGCGCCGCGGATCATACATGCAAATCCAGAGTGGATTTAAGGTATTTGTTTCCA
>DASULV010000059.1:0-3384 GCA_036277955.1 Solirubrobacterales bacterium
AAGGCCATGGCCAGCGCTCGGTCGCGCGGCTCGAGCTCGGCGGCCTCGCCGGTGAACGCCCGGTCGGCGTACGCGTCCTGCTCGAACACGCGGCGGATCACCCTCAGCGCGCAGGCGCGGGCGGGCGAGACTCGGCCCCCGGGGCGGGCGGGAGCACTCTTCCCGGGCATCGCGAGCCGCTACTTCCGCCGGCCCCGGAGGTAGTCCTCGCCGTTCATCGGGCGCCCTCCCGGAGGCTGCACGACCAGCAACTCGAGCGCGCCCTCGGCGCACCCCAAGACCGGGCGGGGCCCGTCGAGTGAGAGCTCGCCGGCCGGCGGCCCGCTGTCCAGCACGGCCGCCGAGCGCACGCCAAGCCGCTCGCCGTCCTCCATGCCCACGTGGGCCCCGATGTGAGGCGTGAGCGCGCGAACGGTGCGCTCGAGCTCGACGGCGCGGCGGGCGGGGTCGAGCAGGCGATCCTCGGGGCCGATCTTGGTCGCATAGGTGGCGAGGGCCTCGTCCTGCTCGATGTACGGGGGCGATTCGTCAAGCGCCCGCACGAGCAGGTCGGCGCCCAGATCCTCCAGCCGCGCGGCCAGGCTGCCGTAGGTGTCCTCGGCCGCGATCGGCTCGCTCGTCTGCGCACACACCGGCCCTGAGTCGAGCCCCTCGGTGAGCTGCATGATCGACACCCCGGTGCGCTCGTCGCCGGTCATGATCGCCCGCTCGATCGGCGCCGCGCCGCGCCAGCGCGGCAGCAGCGAGGGATGGACGTTGAGGATCGGGAACTCGGAGAGGAGCGGCTCACGGATCAGCTGGCCGAAGGCGCAGACGAGGACCGCCTCCGGTTCGGCGGCGCGGATCCGCTCCAGCGCCGCCTCCTCGTTGACGTTCTCGGCCTGCAGCAGCTCCAGTCCCAGCTCCCCCGCCGCGACTGCGGCCGGCGGCGGCGAGACCTTGCGGCCGCGGCCCTGGCGCCGGTCCGGGGGCGTCACCACCAGCGCCGGGCGGTGCGGCGAGCCGGCCAGGCGCCGCAGCACCGTGGCGGCGAACTCGGAGGTCCCGAGGTAGGCGGTCCTCACGCGTCGGTGCGCGGCTCGCGCAGCTCGCCCTCTTCGCCGATCTCTTCCTCGGCGGAGGGGCTGTAGCTGCCGCCTTCGCGCAGCGCCCGCAGCGCCGCCTTGCGCTGGTGGCGCTCGGTGCGGTCGAGGATCAGGACCCCGTCGAGGTGGTCGATCTCGTGCTGGAGGACGCGCGCCTCCAGCCCGGCGGCCTCGATCACGATCGGCGCGCCCTCGACGTCGCGGCCGCTGAAGCGCGCGAAGAGCGGCCGCTCGACGTCCATCGTCACCCGCGGCAGGCTGAGGCAGCCCTCCTCGGCGACGGCGGTTTCCTCCGAGAGCCACTCGACCTCGGGGTTGACGAGGGCGCTGGACTCGCCGTCGGGACCGGCGTGGAAAACGAGCAGGCGGCGGAGGACGCCGAGCTGGGTGGCGGCGAGGCCGACGCCGAGGCCGTCGCGCATGATCTCGTACATCCGCTCGACCTCGGAGCGCAGCTCGGGACCGAAGCTGGAGACCGGCGAGGCCTTGCTCTTCAGCACCGGATCGCCGAACTTGACCACGTGCGCCAGCGCCGCTTCGCGGCGCTCGATCATCTCGACTTCGAGCCGCTGCTGCTCGGCCTCGCGCTCGGGGGTTTGGACCTCGTCGCTCATCGATTCTGAGTCTAAGCGGCTGCCGTGTTCTGATACTTCCTGCAACTCGAACCATGTCCTCCCCTCAGATCGCCATCGCCACCTGCGCCAGCTACGACCGCGAGATGGTCGACGACGAGCTGCTGGCCGACGCGCTGCGCAAGCGCGGCTGCGAGGCACGGGCGATCGTCTGGGACGACCCCGAGATCGACTGGAACGCCTTCGATCTCTGCCTGATCCGCTCGACCTGGGACTACCACGACAAGCACCGCGAGTTCCTCGACTGGGCGCGGCGGGTGGAAGCCGAGTGCAGGGTGAGGAACTCGGCCGCGACGGTTATCTGGAACAGCAACAAGCGCTACCTGCAGGCGTTCGACGCGCGGGGAATCTGCACGGTGCCCACGGTGTGGGTGCCCCGCGATTCGCCTCTGGACCTCGAGCAGATCCTCGCCGGCACGGGCTGGCAGGAGGCTGTGGTCAAGCCCGTGGTCGACCTGGGAGCGAGGAACCTTCAGCGGGTCCGCGCCGGCGAGGGCTCCTCGGCGCTGGAGTCGATCCTCCAGCACCACGACGCGATGGTGCAGCCCTTCCTCCCCTCGCTGGAAGAGCAGGGCGAGCTCTCGCTGATCTACGTCGGCGGCGAGCTGACCCACGCCGTCCGCAAGCGCCCCGCCGCCGGGGACTTCCGGGTGCAGTCGATCTGGGGCGGCACGGTCGCTCGCGAGGAGCCGACCGCGGCCGAGAGAGAGCTGGCGCAGGCGGCGATGGAGACGTTCAAGAAGCCGCCGCTCTACGCCCGGGTCGACCTGGTGACGGGGAGTGACAGCGCCCCCTGCCTGATCGAGCTGGAGCTGATCGAGCCGAATCTCTACCTGACCCACCACCCGCCGGCCGCCGACGCGCTCGCCGAGGCGGCGTTACTGCGGATCGACGTCGACGCCTAGGGCGACGTCCTTCAGCGAGCGGTCGGCGGCGCGTCCCTCGACCGCCTCCCGCACCGCCGCAACCGTCCCCTCCCGGTCGTCGGCCTTGATCAGGATCCGGCGCCGGTGCCGGTTGCGCACCCGGAACATCGGCGCCGGCCCCAGCAGCTCGGACCCCTGCGGCAGCGAGCGCCGCAGTTCGTCGGCGACGGCGACGGCGACCTCGTCCAGGCGCGCCTCCTCCTCGGCGGCGAAGTTGATCCGGGTGAGGTGCGAGAAGGGCGGGTAGTGAAGCGCGCGCCGGCGCCCCAGCTCGACCTCGAGGAAGCCGGCCGAGTCGTGGCGAGCGGCGTGCTCGATGCTCGACGCGTTCGGTGCCAGGGTCTGGACGATCACCTCCCCCCCGGCCTCGCCGCGGCCCGAGCGGCCGGCGAGCTGGGCGACCATCGCGAAGGTCCGCTCCTCGGCGCGGAAGTCGGGGAAGCGCAGCGTCGCGTCGGCGTCCACGACGACCCCGAGGTCGACGTCGGGGAAGTCGTGGCCCTTGGCGACGACCTGGGTGCCGACGAGGATCGCGCGGTCGGCGCGCTCGAACGAGCGCAGCACGCGCCCGGGCTGGGGCACGTCGGCGTCGAGGCGCAGCACGGGGCGCCCGAGCGCGGCGCCCACGCCCGCATCCTCGCCCGCTTCGACGAGGCCCCCAGCGCCGTTCTCGTCGGCACCCAGATGGTCGCCAAGGGTCACGACTTCACGGAGGTGACGCTGAGCGCGATCCTCGACGCC
>DASULV010000060.1:0-65488 GCA_036277955.1 Solirubrobacterales bacterium
TTGATGCCAACAAATTTGGTCCGCGCAACGAATGGGAGCGATGCGGCATTGATGGCGGCTTCTACTTGATCCTCCAAGTCACGCCCCTGCTGAATAGCGCTCCCGGCTCGACTACGGGGTGACATCACCTGAGCCAGCACGTCAGCCCAAGTCCATTCACGAGCGGATTGTTCGCGAAGCAGATCGAGGATGTCGAACTGCGCCTGCATGGCCGTAACGACATCGAAGGCGCGTTGTCGGCCGAGCGTTATCCAACCGGCGGTACCGAAGTTTGCTTTCAGCCATCCCTTGAAACGCTCTTGGGATAAGCCTGCCACTGCCGCGAGGACCGGCAGGAGGTCAGGCTCACTGGATATTGCAGTTGCCAGCTGCGGAGAGTCAAGCGGGTCCATCGAGCTCACAGCCTCAGTAGCGCGTTCGCATAGCTCTAGATCTGCTGGAGCGCCCCCCACAGGAAAGGTGGAGACGGGCGAAAGAGAAGCGAGGTACTCCTCAAACTTTGGGACCGTCATTGGGCTATGTAGATGAACTCGGTTGCCTTTCTACGCTCCGCTGCGCCATGAGTCCCAAAGGCGTAGCGGTGCGGGATCTCGATTCTTTCGACTGACCGGCGATGGCGCGAAAGAAGCTCCTCAAGATCCGGAGCAGTGAGAGCTGCATTCGAGCCGTAGGACACCACCAAGGCCGCACCTTGAAAATGCCCAAAAAGGCGATTTAGAGCAGCGGGGGCCGTGCGCTTGTAAGAAAACGGCGTAAAGCGCTTGCGCAGCTTGCGGGTCCGGGTCTCCCACATGATTTCCTGGTCGCGCCAATAAGTCGCAAGGCCCTCTAGGAAGTGGTAGCGCTTGATGTAGCAGGTGTCGTCGCGCGGAGGCGCGTACGGTGGATCGAAATAGGCAAGTGCAAATTCATCCGTCGACAGGTCGAAGACATCCTCAGAGACCGCCGAGCACGGTTGCTCCCCTTCAAAAACCGCGGCATTCAGTTCGGCCACAGCCTCAACAAAGAGGTCTTTCATGGACATCCGGAGATGCCTCCGACCATCGTCGTAACGGGGCGTGGTGAAGGTAAAGACTCCGCGCGGCTGTTTACGCGCGGCAGCAAGACATAGCCCTGCAATTACAAGATCTTGTTTCGCCTCTGGCATCAACTCCATTCGGGACCAAACCGCATCGAGGAACTCATGATCGCGAGGTGGGAAATAGAGTCCTTTGAACGTAGTGGCTATGAAGGAACGGCCGTCCGCGTTACCCGAACAGAGATCTAGGACGTCATCGTCGCTCAGAGTCTCGGCGTCGTTGGCAACGAGTGCCGAAGCGATTCGGGCCGTAAATGCAAGGTGATCATTGGCCAAGACACTGCGGCCTCTGAGCTTCAACGTGTATGCCACTACGCCACTTCCCGAGAATGCATCCACGGCGGGGCCGGCAGGAAGCTCGTCAAATATCGTCGCTAGGCGGGGAGCCAGCTTGTACTTGGACCCCATGAACCGAAGTCGCGGATATCGCCGTAATTGCTCAGCCACCGTGGCTTCAATACGGGGAGGGGCAAGATTTGAGTCGAGGACGAGGCTCATCTGCCTAGGCAACGCTACGTGAGGAGACGGCCGGAACGTGGTCATGCTGCGATAAGCCTTTTCGGAGGCGCTTTCGCCCCCGGCTCCGCCCGCATCTGCCGCAAATAACGAAAACCTTCGGCGCCGGTCCCAGCGGCCCAGCGCAGCCGAGGTGCGAAAGGCGGAAATCCTCTAGAAGGGCAGCTCGTCGCGGATATCGGCGAGCTTCGGGGCGTTCTTGTCGCGCTCACTGAGCAGCGGCTCGGACACCTGCCAGTCGACGCCGACCTCGGGGTCGTCCCAGGCGATCCCGGCCTCGGTGGCCGGGTCGTAGTAGCTGGAGACCTGGTAGGCGACGTCGGCGACGTCGCTGAGGACGGCGAAGCCGTGGCCGAAGCCGACCGGGACGAAGAGCTGGCGGTGATCGACGTCGTCGAGCACGTGCGCCTCCCACTGGCCGTAGGTCGGCGAGTCGCGGCGCAGGTCGACGGCGACGTCGAGGATCGCGCCGCGCGGGCAGCGGACCAGCTTCGCCTGCCCCGGGCTGGTCTGGAAGTGGATGCCGCGCAGCGTTCCCTGCGAGGAGCGCGAGTGGTTGTGCTGGACGAACTCGACCTCGACGCCGAGCTCGCGCCAGGCCTCGCGGGCATACGACTCGAGCATGAAGCCGCGCTCGTCGCCGTGGACGACCGGCTCGATCAGGACGACGCCGTCGAGCTTCGTCTCCAAGCGCTTCGCCACTAGCCGAGCGCCTTGCCGTAGTGCTTTTCGTAGTACTCGCGGTACTCGCCGGAGCGGATCGGGCCCCACCAGTCCTCGTTGTCGCGGTACCACTGCACGGTCCGCTCGAGGCCCTCGTCGAAGTGGACCTGCGCCTCCCAGCCGAGCTCCTCCTGGAGCTTCGCCGAGGAGAGCGAGTAGCGGCGGTCGTGGCCGGGCCGGTCGGTGACGTACTCGATCAGCGACTCGTCGGCGCCGACCAGCTCGATCACCCGCTTGACGACCTCGATGTTCTCGCACTCGTCCGGACCGCCGACGTTGTAGGCCTCGCCGGCCTTCCCCTTCGCCAGCACCGTGTGGATGCCGCGGCAGAAGTCCTCGACGTAGAGCCAGTTGCGGACCTGTTTGCCGTCGCCGTAGACCGGCAGGGTGTCGCCGTGGATCGCGTTCAGCACGATCAGGGGAATGAGCTTCTCCGGGTACTGGCGCGGGCCGTAGTTGTTGGAGCCGCGGACGATCGAGGCGTCGAGCTTGTAGGTGTGGACGTGGGCGGAGACCAGCAGGTCGCCGGCCGCCTTCGTCGCCGAGTAGGGCGAGGAGGGGTCGAGCGGCGAAGTCTCGGTGAAGGAGCCGGAGTCGATCGAGCCGTAGACCTCGTCGGTCGAGACCTGGACGTAGCGCTCGATCCCGAGTTCGCGGACCGCGTCGAGCAGGGTGCCGGTGCCGACGACGTGGGTGCGGGCGAAGGCTTCCTGATCGTCGATTGAGCGATCGACGTGGCTCTCGGCGGCGAAGTTGACGACGGCGTCGACGCCCTCCATCGCTTCGCGGACCACGTGCGGGTCCTCGATCGCCCCCTCGACCAGCTTCGTCCCCTCGGGCAGGTTCTCGCGCCGCCCGGCGTAGGTGAGCTTGTCGAGGACGATGACCTCGTGCTCGTCGCCGACGAGCCGCACGTAGGTGGAGCCGATGAAGCCTGCGGCTCCGGTGACCAGGAGTCTCATTCGGTTGCCTCCGCTTGTCGTTGGGCGAGATATGCAGCCAGCCCGTCCTGCCAGCTGGGAAGTCGGATCGCGTGCTCGCGCTGGGAGATCAGCGCCGAGAAGGCCGGCCGCGGCGCCGCGGCGCCGAATTCCTCGCTGGTGATAGAGAGGACTTTGCACTCGACCTTGGCCTGCTCGAAGATTTCGCGGGCGAACTCGTACCAGGAGCACTGGCCCGCCGCCGCCATGTGGTGGATGCCGTACTCGATCCCCTCGATCAGGCGGACGATCCCGTAGGCGAGGTGCCAGGTGTAGGTCGGCGAGCCGATCTGGTCGCGGACCACGGTGACCTCGTTCTGGCGCTCGGCCAGGCGCAGCATCGTGTCGACGAAGTTGCGGCCGCCGAGCCCGTAGAGGCCGGCCGAGCGGACGATGAAGTGGCGCTTGTTGGCCGCGGCCACTGCCTCCTCGCCGGCCAGCTTGGTGCGGCCGTAGGCCGAGAGCGGCGCCGGCTGGTCGCTCTCGACGTAGGGCGCGCCTTTGGCGCCGTCGAAGACGTAGTCGGTGGAGACGTGGAGGATCCGCGCTTCGATCTCGGCGGCCGCGGCGGCGACGTTGCCGGCGCCTTTGCCGTTGATCGCGAACGCCTGCTCCTCGGCGGTCTCGGCCCCGTCGACGTCGGTCCAGGCGGCGCAGTTGATGACCACGTCGGGGCGCTCGAGGTCGAGCCGCCGCGCCACCGTCTCGGGATTGGTGACGTCGAGCTCGGCGCGCCCGTAGCCGACGACGTCATGGCCGGCGTTGCCGGCGGCCAGCAGCACGTCGCGACCGAGCATCCCGGCCGCTCCGGTGACCAACAACTTCAAGAGCCCGCCCCCACTAGACGAGTTTGATCTCGGATTTGTCGCCGACCAGGAGGCGGAGCGTCTTCGGCATCCCCTCGCTGCGGGTCAGCTTCACTTCCTTGCCGAGCAGGCTCGCCTCCATCCGGGTGCCGAGATCCTCGACGACCGAGCCGGAGAGGACGATCGAGTTCTCGACTTCGGAGCGGCGGACGTGGACGTCGTCGCCGATCGAGGTGTAGGGGCCGATGTAGGCGTCCTCGACGTGGGCGCCGGCGCCGATCACCGCGGGGCCGCGGACGACCGAGCGCTCGAGCTTGGCGCCGGGGCCGAGGACGACGCGGCCCTCGACCTTCGAGTCGTCGTCGACCTCGCCCTCGATCGAGGTGACCAGCTCCTCGAGCACGAGACGGTTGGCCTCGAGCATGTCGGCGAGCTGGCCGGTGTCCTTCCACCAGCCGCGCACGACCTCGGAGCGGACGTCGCGCCCCTCGTCGATCAGCTTGTCGATCGCCTCGGTGATCTCCAGCTCGCCGCGCCACGAGGGTTGCAGCGAGCGGGCCGAATCGAAGATCAGGTTGCTGAAGAGGTAGACGCCGACCAGGGCCAGGTTCGAGGGCGGGTCTTTCGGCTTCTCGATCAGCCGCACGATCCGCTCGCCGTCGAGCTCGGCGACGCCGTAGGACTGCGGGTCGTCGACCGGGGTGAGCAGGATCAGGGCATCGGGTTCGTGCTCGGTGAAGGTGGAGACGAGGCCGCGGATGCCGTCGCGCAGGAGGTTGTCACCGAGGTACATGACGAAGGGCGAGCCGCCGATGAAGTCCTCGGCGGTGAGAACGGCGTGGGCTAGGCCGGCCGGCTTGTCCTGGACGATGTAGGTGATCTCGGCGCCGAACTGGGAGCCGTCGCCGGCGGCTTCGCGGATCTCGTCGCCGGTCTCGGGGGCGATGATGATCCCGATCTCCTTCACCCCGGCGTCGACCAGCGCCTCGATCCCGTAAAAGAGCACGGGCTTGTTGGCAACTGGGACCAGTTGCTTGGCTGAGGTGTGGGTGATGGGGCGCAGGCGCGTGCCGGCGCCGCCGGAGAGGATCAGTCCCTTCAAGGGCTCCATGCGAGGCTGCAACCCTACCGAGCGGCAAAGAGACCGGTGCAACCGACGATTTACATCCCCAACTTCAACGGCGCGGCACGTCTGGGCGGCGTCCTGCGCGCGCTGGACGAACAGACGACCCCGTGCGAGGTGGTGCTCGCCGACAACGGCTCCAGCGACGACTCGGTCGAGCTGGCGCGGCGTGCGGGCGCGCAGGTGGTGGAGCTGGGCGCGAACCTCGGCTTCGGACGGGCGATCAACCGCGCGGTGGCCGAGGTGCCGGGCGACCCGGTGATCCTGCTCAACAACGACGCGGTGCCGGAGCCGCGTTTCGTCGAGGCGCTGATGGAGGGGCTCGGCGAGGACGTCGACTCGGTCGCCGGGGTGCTGCTGCAGGAACGCTCGCCGGAGCTGATCGACTCCGCCGGGGTCGTCGCCGACGCCACCCTGATGGGGTTCGACTATCTGCACGGCGAGCCGGCCGAGGCTGCGCGGACCGCCGGGCCTCCGCTCGGCCCCACCGGCGGCGCCGCCCTCTACCGCCGCGAGGCCCTCGAGGCGGTCGGCGGCTTCGACGAGCGGATCTTCCTCTACTACGAGGACCTCGACCTGGCCCTGCGGCTGGCCGCCCGCGGCGGGCGCTGCCGCCTGGCGCCGGAGGCGCGGGCGCTCCATGCCTACTCCGCCAGCCTCGGCGCCGCCAGCGCCGCCAAGTACGCCTGGACCGGCTGGAGCCGCGGCTACATGCTGCGCCGCTACGGCGTCATGCGAAGCCCCCGACTGGCCTTGCGCGCGCTCGCCTCCGAGGCCACCCTCTGCGCCGGCCAGCTGCTGAGGGACCGCACCGCCGCAGGACTGAAGGGCCGCCTACGCGGGTGGCGCGAAGCAGCCGACCTCGAACCCCGCGACGTCGACAGCGCCCCCCTACTCGACCTCAATGCCCGCGAAGCACTGGCGCTGCGCCGCCGCCGAAGAGGTTGAGCCAGCGGCGACCAATCCTCATCTATTCAACATGCGGCCGCGAAGGCGGCGCAGCGCTCCTCGCCAACCGCTCCGCAGCCGCGCCACCTCGTTGGCGAGTGCCTCGTTCTCGCGGCTGAGGCGCTCGCGCTCGGCGCTGACCTCGTCGAGCGCCGCCTGCACCCCCTGCAGGTGCTCCAGTGCGGCCTGGGTCTCTTGCAGCTGCACCGTCAGCGCCTCGCGTTCGGAATGCAGCCGGGCGATCCCGCGAGCGGCCGGGACCTGTCCCCGCCGCGGCGCCTCGGCCCGCCCGCCGGCGAGAGCGCGCAGCTCCGCGGCCAGTTCGGCATTCACCCGCAGCAACTCCTCGACTCGGGCGCTGTCGTCCATCTCTCCCCTCCCCTCCGGCATCAACGCTGCGCCGTCCACTTCGTCGCCGCCAACTTGCGCCAGTCGCTGCCTTCCTCCCAGCTGCGGACGTGAAGGCGCTGGTCCGAGCTCCGCAGGTTGGAGTCGGGGTGGACGCGGTATCTGACCAGGCGCTCCGGGATCACCGCACCGTATTCGCCCCGCTCGCGCAGGTAGCGGTAGAGCAGCCAGTCCCCCTGCATCGCCTTCTGCTCGGGGAAGGCTTCCGGGAAGGCGTCGAAGACCCGACGGGGCACCAGCGCGGCCGTGTCGCCGTCCCAGTTCTCCTCCTCCTCGGCGAGGACGCGGTTGCCCAGCGGCGCGTACCCGCCTCCGTCCAATTCCTTGCCGTCCGGATCGATGTGGCGCAGCCAGCAGGTGACGTAGGCGAGCTCGGGCTGGTCGCGAAACATCGCCAGGGCGCGGGCGACGAACTCGGGCTCGAGGACGTTGTCGGCGTCGAACATCATCAGGTACTCCCCTCGGGCGAGCTCGATGCCGAGCCGCCGGGCCATCAGGTCGCCGCGCTGGAGCTGGGCCACCACCCGGACGCGGGGATCTTCGGCGAGCCGGTCGAGGACGGCGTCCTCCGGCTCGAAGGAGCCGTCGTTGACGACGATCACGTCGAGAGCGCGGTGCGTCTGGGCGAGCAGCGATCCCACCGCCTCCTCCACGTAGCGATGGGCGCGGTGGTAGGGGATCACCGCGGTCACCGTAGGCTCCGGAGCCACCGCGCGCGCCGGCCGGGGCGGCTCCGGCAGCGTCTCGTACGCAGCGAGAAAATCGTCCGGGTCGGTGAAGCGGCGGAAGGCGCGGAAGACCTCGCCCGAGGAGCGCACCCGCTCGACCTCCTCGCGCTCCTCGAGCAGCCGCGCCAACGCCTCCCCCAGGGCGGGAGCGCCGACGTCGCCAGCCAGCCAGCCTCCGCCGTCGCCGACGAACTCGACCTGGGCGCCGACGGGGGTGGCGAGGACCGGCGTCCCCGCCCGCATCGCCTCCAGCGCGACGTTGGCGCAGAACTCGAAGTTGGAGGGGAGGGCGAGGAGGTGATGCTCCCCGAAGCGTCGCTGCAGATCCTCGTGGGGCACCGCGTCTTCGATCCGCACCCGCGGATCGCCTTCGCACATCCTTTCGATCGTCAGCTTCACCGACTGGCCCAGGGCGGCGGTTTCGGTGTCGGCGCCGATCAGCGTCAGCTCCCAGTCGTCCGAGGGCAGACGCAGGCAGGCGTCGACCAGGTCCATCGCCCCCTTCACGCGCTGCAGCCTCCCTGCGTAGAGGATCCGCAGGGGACCGTCGGAGCCGAGATCGGGAACATCCGGCGGCGGCGCCACCGGGAAGGGACGGCCGGTCTTCACGCCCTCAGGCAGCAACTCGCCGTAGTAGCGGCGGTAGGCGGCGAGGGTGTCGCCGCCGGGCCAGAGAAGCCGGTCGGCGAGCCGGAACTGCTCGCGCTCCAGCTCCCCCGCCCGCTGTTCCTCCGGCCGCCGCAGGCGACCGTCGTGCAGGGCCACCAGCTCCGCCGTCGAGGAGAGCCGGATCGCGACGGTGGTGGCGCGCAACAAGGGGTGCCCGGCCGCCCGCGCCTGCAGCGTCACCAGACCGAGGGCCCGGTAGTCGCAGACCTCGAGCACGTCGGGCCCGTCCGTCCCCTCGTAGGCCTTCTCGATCTCCTCCAGCACGGCAGCCGAGCGAAGGTGGTCCTCGGAGGCGAACGACATCCGGGCCAGTCGCTCGCTTGGCTCGGGCCGCTCGATCAGGACGACCTCGTGCCGGCTCGAGAGCACCTCGACCTGCCGCCGCAGCGCGTGGCCGATCCCGCCGTAGGGCGAGTGCTCGGCGGAGACGACGCAGATCCTCACCGCCCGGCCCCTCCGAGCCAGCGGCGCGGCCGCTCGAGGTCCCCCTCACGGGCGAGACGGCGACGGTCGCGCAACATCGAGGGCAGCCGGCGCAGGCCTTCAAGCTTGCCGCGCGCGGTCGCACGCAGGCGCCCTTGGCGAGCGGCGCGGATCAGCGCTCCGACCTCGACGACGAGGATCCGCGGCAGGGCTCGCGGCGGCATGAACTTGGCCTGGGTCGCGATCCGGTTGCGGGCGACCAGGCGAGCGTTCCAGGCGCCCGGCTGGGGTGCCTCCGCCATCCAGGACGCGTTGCCGAGGTGCCAGACCACCGCCTCGGGAAGGTAGGCGAAGCGCCAGCCGGCCGCCTGCGCCCGCACGTTGAGATCGACGTCCTCGTAGAAGGCGAAGTAGCGCTCGTCGTAGCCGCCCAGCTGGTCGAACAGCGCGCGCCGCAGCAGGCAGGCGGCGCCGCAGACGCCGAAGACCTCCCGCGGTCCCGCGTAGACAGACGACTGCTCCTCCCCCGCCCCCAGCTCGATCGCGCGGCCGTCCGCGGTCAGCGCCTGCCCGGCGCTGTAGAGGCGGGCTCGCGTCGCATCGCGCTCGCCCTCCTGCAACTGCAGGATCCGCGGCTGGACGCCGCCGAGCGTGGCGTCGGCCTCCAGCGCCTCCAGCAGCGCCGGCACCGCTCCCGGCTCCACCACCGTGTCGGCGTTCAGCGCCAGCACCGCCTCGGCCCGCACCCGCGCCACCCCCAGGTTCATCGCCCGGGCGAAGCCGACGTTCTCCGGCAGCGCGAGGTGCGGCACCCCCTCCCGCTCCAGGTAGGCGACGGTCCCGTCGGAGGAACCGTTGTCGACCACCAGCACCTCCAGCTCCAACCCCTGATCCCGCAGCGACTCCAGGCAGCGCGGCAGCAGCGCCAGCGAGTTCCAGCTGGGGATCACCACGGCCACCGTCCGCTCCCGCTTCATCGCCTGGGAAGACTAAGGTGCCCGCGATGCGCAGCCGGGCAGGAACCGCGGTCGGGCGGCTACGTGAGGAGCTCGATCGCTCGCTCTTTCTCCCCTCTCCCCCCGGGGGCGGCCCCACCCGCGCCTGGGAAGGGATCGCGGTGGTCGGCGCCTTCCTCCTACTCGCCTCGGCCCTGCAGCTCTTCCGGGCCGGCCCCTCGGAATCCCTGCACTCGCTCTGGGCCGAGGACGGACCGATCTTCCTGCATGGGGCGCTGACCCATGGCTTTTTCGACGACGTCACCTCCACCTACGCCGAATATCTCGTCGTAGTGCCGCGCCTGATCGGCGAGATCGGTGCCGCGGTCCCGCTCCACGCGGCGCCGGAGGTGATGAACCTCAGCGGCGTCTTCGTCATCTCGCTCGCCGGGCTCGCGGTCTGGTTCGGCAGCGCCGGCCACATCCACCGGGCCTATCTGCGCGCCCTCCTCGTCGCCCTCACCGTCCTCTGCCCCGTCTCCGGGCTCGAGGCCGTCGTCTCCGGCACCTACGTCGCCTGGTACCTCTCCTTCGCGGTCTTCTGGATGCTGCTCTGGCGGCCGGCGACGACCTGGGGCGCCTGCCTCGCCGCGCTGTTGGTCCTCCTCACCGGCCTCAGCAGCCCGACGATCTTCTTCTTCGTGCCGCTGGCGGCGCTGCGGGCGATCGCGATCAGGAACCGGCGTGACGCCCTCATTGTCGGTGCCTTTGCGATCGCCTTCCTGATCCAGGTGCCGGTGACCGCGCAGAGCGAGGAAGAAATCGCCAACCCCACCTGGACCCACGACCTCTGGACGACCTTCCTCCAGCGCGTGGTCGACGGCTCTGTCTTCGGCCTCGAACTGGGTGGCTCGCTCTGGGAACACCTCGGCTGGCCGTTCCTGATCGCGCTGGCGATCGGCCTCGTCGCCTACCTCGCCGTGCTTCTGGCTCGCGCCACCTCCGGCCGCCTGCTCGCCGCCGTTGCCATCGCCACCGCGGTGGTGATGTTCATCGTCTCCCTCTACCAGCGCGGGCTGGGGACGACGATGGTCTGGGGTGAGGGGATCCACAACGGCCTCGGCGGCCGTTACTCGATCGTCCCCGTCCTGCTGCTGATCAGCGCCGCCTTCGTCCTGCTCGAATCGCCCGGGCGCGACTCCTCGCGCCCAAAGCTCTGGCCGGTCGCAGCGACGGCGCTGGTGCTGCTGGTCGCCCTCGCCACCTCCTTCGACGTCAAGACCGGCCTCGGCCGCTCGATGCCCCCCTGGGACCTCAGCCTGCAGGCGGCCGCCGCCGGGTGCCGGGCCGAAGGCCTGACCGAAGCCCCGATCGAAGTGACGCCTCCGGGTTCGACGATGGCCATCCCCTGCGACCGCTTAGAGTCCGAATACGCGGAGGCACCGGGCCGGTAGCCGAGCGATCTCATGCCTGACGACACGACGCCCCTTGCAATCCAGGTCGAAGACCTGCACAAGTCCTTCCGCATCCCCGAACAGCGGGTCGACTCGCTGAAAGAGCGGGTGGTGCGGCCGTTCTCGGGCGGCGACTACCGCGAGCTGCGGGCGCTCGACGGCGTCTCATTCGAGATCAACCAGGGCGAGTTCTTCGGCATCGTCGGCCGCAACGGCTCCGGCAAGAGCACGCTCCTGAAACTGCTGGCCAGCATCTACCGGGCCGACTCGGGGAGGATCCGGATGGCCGGCCGCCTCGCCCCCTTTATCGAGCTCGGCGTCGGCTTCAACCCGGAGCTGACGGCGCGGGAAAACATCGTCCTCAACGGGGTGATGGTCGGGCTGACGCCGCAGGAGATGCGGGGGCGGATCGACTCGGTGCTGGAGTTCGCCGAACTGCATGAATTCGCGAACCTGAAGTTGAAGAACTACTCCTCCGGGATGCTGGTCCGGCTCGCCTTCTCGGTGATGATGGAGGCCGACGCCGACATCCTCTTGATCGACGAGGTGCTCGCCGTCGGCGATGCCGCCTTCCAGCAGAAGTGCGACGACGCCTTCCGCGACATGAAAGCGGCGGGCAAGACGATCATCCTCGTCACCCACGAGATGACCACGGTCGAGCGCTACTGCCACCGGGCGATGCTGATCGACGGCGGCCGCATCCGCCACTTCGGCGACCCCGGCGACGTCGGCCGTCACTACCTACAGCTGAACTTCGAGGAGGCGAGCGAGGCAGGACCCTCGCCCACCTCCGGGCCGGCCGATGAGCTGCGGCTGCTCGACGTCTGGCTCGAGGACGCCGACGGCAACCGCACTGCCAACGTCGAAGGCGGCGAAAAGATCAGGCTGCGGCTGGAACTGGAAGCGATGCGGGAGCTCTCGGGTGCCGGAGTCGGGCTGATCATCGCCAACGCTGACGGGGTCGGCGTCACCGAGTTCGGCGGCCCGATTGTCGAGGGCGACTGGTTCGCGCCGCTGCGGCCGGGCACCCGCGTGACGGTGCGGGCCGAGGTCGAGAACCTACTCACCCAGGGCCGTTACTTCGTCCACTGCGGCGTCAACCGGACCGAGAACAAGGGCGTCGCCCTCTACGTCCACAACGCCTTCGACTTCGTCGTCTACGCCGGCCCCGACACCCCGAACGGCCTCGTCGCCCTGCCCAGCGAGGTCGAGGCCGGCGTCGACAGGACGGGAGAGCGTTGAGCGCCCAGCCGCAGCCCCTGCGCGAGGTCCGCGGCCCCTCCGCCCTCGGCGGCGGCGCCCGCCGCTTCTTCGACCTGCTGCGGCTGATGGCGGTGACGGAGTTCCGGCGCGTCTACTTCGGCACCGTCCTCGGCTATCTCTGGTCCCTGATCCGGCCGCTGGCGCTCTTCGGCGTTCTCCTCTTCGTCTTCACGCAGATCTTCAAAGTCGGCAGTGAACTCCACAATTACCCCGTGCTGCTGCTGCTGGGGATCGTCCAGTTCACCTTCTTCCAGGAAGCGACCACCAACGCCGTCACCTCCGTCGTCTCCCAGGAGGGGATCGTCCGCAAGACCCAGTTCCCGCGCCTGGTGATCCCCCTCAGCACGGTTCTCACCGCCTTCTTCAACTTCCTCCTCAACCTGATCGTCGTCTTCGTCTTCATCCTCGCCTGGGGGGTGGACCCGGCCTGGACCTGGCTGCTGTACCCGGTCGGGCTGGCGGCGCTATTCGTCCTCACCACGGCGATGAGCATGGCCTTCTCGGTCCTCTACGTGCGGTTCCGCGACGTCGCGATCATCTGGGTGGTCGCCGCCCAGATCCTCTTCTACGCGACGCCGATCCTCTATCCGCTCGGCGAGAAGGGCATCGCTCCCGATAACCCGTCGATCGAAGAAGCGCTGATGATCAACCCACTGAGCGTGATCTTCGAGCAGATCCGGGTCTGGATCCTGCACGAACCGCTCGCCGATGCGCCGACCGCGACGATGGCCGCGGGCGGCTGGGTCCACCTCCTCCCGGCGCTGGCGATCTACGTCGCGATCTGCGCCTTCGGCGTCTGGATCTTCAGGCGCGAAGCGCCCCGGATCGCCGAGGAGCTCTAGCGGCTCAGCGACAGACGCGCACCTGCTGCGCCGATTCGACGTGCAGGTACCAGAGGCGCGGCGACTGGTCACGGGGGACGCGGAGGACGACGACCGAGCCGCCCGGGGCCCCCGCGGTGGGGACCGGGTATTCGCCTTCGGCGAAGCGGCGCAGGTTTAAGTGGGCTTCGCTGCCGGGGGCAATTTCGATCCGGGTGGCGCCGGGATGGAGCGCCACCTCGCTGTCGGCGGGTGCGCCGCCTGGGATCGCAAGGCAGTTTTCGCGGCCGCCGCCGGCCTCGTAGCCGTTCGGCGTCACCGCCGTGCGCAGAGGTAGCGCCTGCGAGAGGACGATGTCGGCCTGGCGACGATAGGCCTCCGGCGCCGCGGCGAGCTCGGCTTCCGAGTAGGCGGGGGAGCCATATTCGTCGACGGCTTCGAGATAGCGGCCGGCGAAGATGTCGATCAGCCCGGGGGTGCCGGCGATCTCCGGCGTCAGCTCGAATTCAGGGCGGACGGTGCGGCTGGCGATTTCGATCGCGGCGGTATTTGCCCGGGTGAGGACGCTCTGCCCTTCGAAAGTGTCGCGGCCGTCCTTGAGGACGACCAGGTTGGGAGCGATCGCCAGCACGGTCACCGCGGCGCCGACCAGCAGCGCCCGGCGGCTGAACCGCTCCCGCGCCAGCAGGTTGGCCAGCACCATGACGATGAAGACGCAACTCGCGTACTGGTAGCGGCTCGAGGAAGGGTCGCGGCCGGGGATCTGGTTGAAGGCGGTGAGGAACCAGTTGACGGCAGCGGCCGCGGCGACCGGCCAAAGGCCAGGATCGAACCCAGGCCGCTGCCGGCGGCGCCAGAGGAGGGCAGCGGTGATCGCCACCACCAGCGCCGCCCCCCAGAACAGTTCCGTCGCGCCGCTGACCGGGCTGGTGCCGAGGCCGAAAAGATTGCCGACTCCCGCCGCCAGCGATTCGGCGACGAAGCGGGGAGAGGCGAGGACGTTGCGCAGGCTCAGGTGCGACGGCGCTTCGTGTCCCCAACCCAGGTACCAGAGCGCGTAGAGCACCAGCGGGATGAGGAAGACGAAGGCGCGGCCACGCCGGCGCTCACGCGGGGACAGCAGAACCGCGACGAAGGCGGCGGCCGCGAAGGGGATTCCCAGGCTGGAAAAGCCGAGGGAGAGGACGAGGAAAAGGCAGGCGAGCAGGTCGCCGGTTCGGTCGTCCCGCTCCAGCGCCAGCAGCATCGCCAGCCCGAAGAGGACCGAGCCGAGCAGGCTGATCTCGAAGGGCCAGAGCAGGAGCTCCCAGGCCGGACCGAGGAAGAGGATCAGCAGCGCCCCGAACAGCGCCATCCAGGGGCCGACGCGGCGGCGCAGGTAGACGAACAGCAGGTAGTCGGTGACGAGAAGGCCGATCGTCAGCAGGACGTATTCGGGCCGGGCGGTGTCCATCCCGAAGAGGTGGAGGAAGAGCTGCTGGATCGCCACCGGGATGACGACGATGTGCTCGTTGTGAGGGTTGAGGAAGGCGTCGGCATCGAAGCCGCGCCGGTTCATCAGGAACTCCCAGGTGTCGAGCAGGAAGGTGAAGTGCCAGGTCAGCGCCAGGAAGAGCGCCGCGGCGGCGGCGAAGGAGAGGGCGAGCAGGATGACGGGAGCGTTGGGGGCGGTTCTCGCCATGGCGGGCGCGGAGTGTATTGGCGGCGGAGAAGTTCAAGAGTTGCCCCCATCCGCTAAGCCGGGAAGCTTCCCACCGGTGTCAACCGTCAACCCCTCTCCGGGTACACTGCGCCTGCGTGTCTGAGCAATCGAGCTCCCCCACTCCTGTGCGGCAGGAGGCCCCCAACGTCGAGTACGGGTCCTACTACTTCCGCCACGACTGCGGAATCCCGTACGAGCGCAACGAGCACTGGCTCGGCTTTTTCGGGGCGATGGCCGACGCGATCGTCCGCGACCTGCGACCGACCACGGTCCTCGACGCCGGCTGCGCGATGGGCTTCCTGGTCGAGGCGCTGCGCGAACGCGGCGTCGAGGCCTGGGGGATCGACGTCTCCGAGCACGCGATCTCGCAGGTGCACGAGTCGGTCGCCGCGTACTGCCAGGTCGGCAGCCTCACCGACCCGCTTCCCCGCCGCTACGACCTGATCGTCTCGGTCGAGGTGCTCGAGCACATCCCCCCCGCCGAGGCCAACGCGGCAGTCGCCAACCTCTGCGCCGCCACCGACCGCCTGCTGCTCTCGACCACGCCCGACGACTTCGGCGAGGCCACCCACCTGAACGTGCAGGCGCCGGAGGCCTGGTCGGCGATGCTGGCGCAGAACGGCTTCCTGCGGGAGACCGAACACGACGTCTCCTACGTCACCCCCTGGGCCGCCCTCTACGCGCGCAGCGCCGAGCCGCTGGCCGAGGCGGTGCGCCGCTACGACCGCGCCTGGTGGCGACAGCACCGCGAGACCGAGCAGCTGCGCGACTCGCTGCTGAACGCCCACAACCGACTGGCGGAACTCGAGCAGCAGGCGGGCGCGGGGCCGGCGCGGGCCGAGACGGAGGCCGAGCTCGACCGTCGCGAGGCGGAGATCCTGCGGCTGCGCGACCTCCTGATCGGGATGGAGCACGAGCTCGGCGGCGCCCGCGGCCGCCTCGCGGTCTACGAAGACCGCACAAATCGGATCGAAAGCGCGAAAGCGCAACTGGCGGCGAAAGTGCCCGGTTCGGGCTTCTTGCTGACGCTGGTCCTGCGACTGCTTCGCGGCCGCCGCTAACCCCGCCGTCCCTTGCCCCGCTTCTCGATCATCACCCCGGTCTACGAGACGCCCGCCGACGTCCTCCGCAAGATGCTGCTCTCGGTGCGCGGTCAGAGCAACGGCGACTGGGAGCTCTGCCTCGCCGACGACGCCTCGCGGCAGCCGCACGTGCGGGAGATCCTCGATCGCGCCGCCGCGGCCGATCCTCGGATCCGGGTCGAGTACGGCGACGAGAACGAAGGCATCGTCGGCGCCTCCAACCGGGCGCTGGCGATGGCCGGCGGCGAGTTCGTCGCCCTGCTCGACCACGACGACGCCCTCCACCCCGACGCCCTCGCCCACGTCGCCGAGGCGATCGACCGCACGCCGGAAGTCGACTACGTCTACACCGACGAGGACAAGGTCGACCGCCGCGGCATCCACTCCGGCTTCTTCTTCAAGCCCGACTGGTCGCCGGAGCGGATGCGGACGCAGATGTACACCTGCCACTTCAGCGTCTTCCGCCGCTCGCTGGTCGAGGAGGTCGGCGGCTTCGACCCCGAGTTCGAGGGCTCCCAGGACTGGGATCTGGTGCTGAAGGTGACCGAGCGCGCCCGCCGGGTCGTCCACGTCCCGCGCATCCTCTACCACTGGCGCACGCTCGAGACCTCGGCCGCCGGTGGCGGCGAGGCCGCCAAGCCCTACGCCTTCGAAGCCGGCAAGCGGGCGGTGCAGGCCCACTGCGACCGGATCGGCCTGCCGGCGCAGGTCGAGCGCGACCCCGAGGACCCGGGGGTGCTCCACCTGCGGCCGCGCCTGCAGGAGAAGCCGCTGGTCAGCATCGTCATCCCCACCGCCGGCCAGCGGCGCGAAGTGCGCTTCGAGGAGGTCGTGCTGGTCGAGAACTGCGTCCGCAGCATCGTCGAGCGCTCCTCGTATGAGAACTACGAGATCGTCCTCGTCTATGGCGAGGCGACGCCGCCGGAGGTGCTGGAGCGGGTGGCGGAGATCGCCGGCGAGCGCCTGCGCCTCGTGCCCTACGTGGGCGCCTTCAACTTCTCGAAGAAGATCAACCTCGGCGCCGTCCACAGCCGCGGCGAGCAGCTGCTGCTGCTGAACGACGACATCGAGGTCCGCACCGACGACTGGATCGAGCGGATGGTGATGTACGCCGGCCTCGACGGGGTCGGCGTGGTCGGCGGGCGGCTGCTCTGGGGCGACGGGCGGCTGCAGCACGTCGGCATCGGCTTCGACGGCGGCCTGCCCGGCCACTCCTACCGCGGCTTCCACGAGGACTACCGCGGTTACGCCAACGCGGTGGTCATCGCCCGCAACTGCCTCGGCGTCACCGCCGCCTGCCTGATGACGCCGAAGCGGACCTTCGAGGAGGTCGGCGGGCTGACGCTGGAGCTGCCGGTCAGCTTCAACGACGTCGACTACTGCCTCAAGGTCCACGTGCGCGGCGAACGGATCGTCTACGACCCCGACCTGGTCATGTACCACTACGAGTCCTCCAGCCGCGACCCCGAGGTGAAGGAATGGGAGGTGCGCCGGCTGGAAGACCGCTGGGCCGCCGTCGCCGCGGTCGATCCCTTCGGCAACCCCAACCTGCGCTACGGGCTCCCCCGCCTACCCTCCTACGTCTCCTGGGCTAAGCGCCGGCCGAAGCCGACGCTGCGGCGTCAGCGCCTGCGACTCGTCTCGTAGACCTGTTCGAGCCGGTCGACGGAGCTCTGGACGCTGAGCTCATGCCATCTGTCCCGGTACCAGGCGAGCGTCGAGTCGCGCAGCTGCGGTCCCCGTCTCACCACCTCGACCACGGCCTCGGCCAGGTTCGCCGGCGTCCAATCGTCGACGACGTAGCCGTTGACCCCGTCCTCGACCAGCTCCCTGGCGGCATTGTCGGGGGCGCCGATGGTGACGCAGGGGGTTCCGTAGGCAGCGGCCTCGATGACGATCAGGCCGTATCCCTCCCGCAGCGAGGGCAGCAGCAGGCAGGCGGCGCCCTGCAGCGCTCGGCTCAACTCCTCGTCCAAGACGAACCCTGGAAGCTTCACCACGCCTTCGAGGCCGCGCTCAGCGATCGTCCGGGCGATCTCGTCGCGCTCGGGGCCGTCGCCGATGATCGTCGCCTCGATCGCGCCGTCCGCTTTGCGCGCCTCCTCGATCACCGCCGGGATCAGGGAGGCCTGCTTCTCCGGGATGTGCCGGCCCGCGAAGACGACGTCGGGAACGGGGTTCCGGGCCGCCGGAGCGTCGGCTGCCGCCGGCATCTCCGTCGCCAGGCCGGTCAGCCGCAGGACCGGCGCGCGATGGGCGCCCAGACGGGCCTCGTGCATGGCGGAGTAGGTAACGCCCTGGTCCGGGGCCCGCATGCAGAGCTGCTGAATCGCGTACCCCACCCGGCCGGCGAAGCCGCCGGAGTAGGCGATCCAGTAGTCCAGCGGCCAGACCTCGAGCCAGTCGACGACCAGCTTCGGGCGGTTGCGGCGGCGGAAGAGGAACGCGAGCCGCGCGGCGAGCACGGAGAAGAAGGGAAAGGACGCGCTCTGGACGACGTCGTATTCGTGGCCGTGGCGGAGGAGGTGGACGAAGACTCCGAACCCGAACCGCACGGTCGGCCAGATCCGCCGGTTTCCTCGCGCGGAGTAGAAGGGGCTGTTCGGAGCGACCGTGACCACGCGGTAGGGGCGGCCGCCGAGGGGAGCGCCCTCGGCATCGACGCTGCGGGTGACGTACGTGACGGAGTTGGAGGCGGCCAGGCCGCGGGCCAGGGCGTCGTAGTAACGCTCGAGGCCGCCGATGTTCTGTGGGTACAGGCGGTCGTAGACCAGGGCGATTCTCATCGCCCGGCCAGGGCGGCGAAACGCGCCCACGCGGGCTTCGGCTGGAACGCGGCCGTGAACAGCCCGGTGTGGTCGCAGAAGTTGCAGGCCGTCGGGCTGGGGTCGTCGGTCAGCGACCACCAGTCGACCCCTTCGAGGTGCCAGCGGCGGCGGTTGGCCAGGAAGAGCGAGAAGGCGCGGCCGAGTTCGCGGGCCTGGCCATTGGCCCCTTTCTGGAACGGGCCCGTCGCGGCAGAGCCCCAGCCGATCTCGGTGATCCAGAGCCCGGCGCCGGCGTCGCCGTTTTCCTTCATCGTCGCCCGCACGGCTTCGATGTCCGGGCCCAGGGTGGAGGCGTCGCGGGCGTAGGGGTGGAGGGCGACGCCGTCGAAGCTGTTCTTGATGCCCTTGCGGCCGTAGAAGCTGTCGAGGAACGACACGGCGCTGTAGGCCCGCGGCGGCGCGTTTTTCGGGTTGGCGAACATGCCGCCGAGGATCAACTTCGCGCCGGGGTCGACCCCGGCGATCGCGGCGTGCGAAGAGACGATCAGCTTCGCGTAGGCACCGGCGCTGACCGGCCGGGCGAAGTAGAAGAAGTTCGGCTCGTTCCAGATCTGCCAGACCGTGATCGGGTCATACGGGAGCGGCTTCGACGAGACCGCGCTGTGCTCGGCCCAGAAGCTCCCGTCGGGGCCGTAGCGCATCACCGCCTGGCGCAGAAACAGGCTCCAGGCGCTGAGATTTGCCACCGGGAGTTCGAGCGGCCTGGGAGCCACCCAGGACGGCGACCCCCAGATCACCGGCAGGACCTGCAGGTGGTGCCGCGCGGGAGCTTCGATCAGCGCGTCGAAGGGCGCCCAGTCCGGCGTTCCGGCAAGAGGCTGGACGGTCGACCAGTTGAGCGGGACGCGGATGCTGCCGATGCCGCCCGCGGAGATCTGCTGGATCTGCGCGTCGGTCGGGACGGTGACGGGATTAACGCCCCAGAACGTCGCCGGAGCGGCGGCTCGAGCCGTGCCTGATCCCGTCCAAAAGGCGGTCAGGCAGACCAGAGCGAGAGCGGCGAGAACGGCCCGCCGGCCGGTCGTCACCACCTTCCTGCCGCCGGGCGCGCCACGGCCTGAATATACCTACAGCCTCTGTAGGGTGACTCGCCGTGGCGGCCCGGCAATCGGCGAGAGGAGAGCAGGCCCTCGCACTCGCCGCGTTGATCTTCGTCCTCGGCGCCGTCCTCTTCCGGGTCGCCTTCGGGCACTCCTCCTCCGCCCTGGCGATCGGCTGCCTGGTGGCTCCCGGCTTCGCGATCATCGCGCTGCTTCCATCCGAGCTCCGGCTGCCGCCGATCGGCTGGCTGCTGGCGCCACCCCTCGGTTTCGCGATCACCTCCATCCTGCTGATCACGGCCTCCGGCCTCGGCGTCCCCCTGACCGAAGCGGTCATCTACACGTTGCTGGCCGGGGCCTGTGCAGGGGGCCTGGCAGCGTCGGTGCGGCTGGCGCCGTCTGCGCCGCAACCACGACTCCGGGAACGGGCGGCGGCCGCGCCGGAGATCCCGATCCTGCTTGCCGCCGTCCTCCTCCTGGCTATCGGCCTGGAGGACAGGGCGATCGGTGGCCTGCCGCTACCCGGCGCCGACTGGGCGCATTACCTCCTCTACTCCACCCAGATCGGAGACCATCACGGCCTCCTCCTCCACAACCCCTTCTGGATGCTCGGGAACGAGCCGTTCGCCGAGGACCCGGGCGTGCCGTCCCTCTACGGCGCGTACCTGATCCTCTCCGGGGCCGGGGCCGGCCTCCTGTACCACGGGATCTGGGTATTCGCGCTCCTCGGGATCGTCACCACCTACGTCTTCGTCCGCACCCTCTTCGGCGACGTCGCCGGCGTCGCCGCGGCGGCGGTCTGCGCCGTCGCTCCGCTGAGCCTGAACATCCTCACCTGGCACGGGCTGGCGAACGTCTACGCGATCATGTTCATCCCCCTGGTCCTGCTGGCGGCGGGGATGATGCTCAGAGGGCATTACTCGCTCCGCTGGAGCAGCTTCATGGCCCTGGTCCTGGTCGCGCTGGCGGCGGGCCACCGCCTCTCCTTCCTGATCGTGGCGGTCGCCCTGCTCTTCCTCGGCGTCCTCGCGCTGGTCCGGGCGCCTAGGGAAACCCTCCGCTTCGCCCTGCGAACCGTCGTGATCGCGGCGGCGGTGGGCTTCGGCGTCGCGATCTACCTGATCCGGCAGTCGAGCTCGCTCGGGGGGCTGCAGAGCTACAAGGCCTACCTGCCCACCAAGATCACCAGCGAGACGTACGAACTGGTCGCCAACTACCTGAGCTGGCCGCTGATCGTGGCGGCCCTCGGCGGACTGGCGATCATCCTGCTCTTCAAGCGCCTGCGCGTGGATCCGGCCTCCTACGTGCCGATCGGGTTCCTCGGAGGGCTGCTGATGGTCGGCTACTCGTGGATCGTCCACTTTCCGACCGAGTACTCGCGGGTGATCTACTACCTCCCCGTCCCGATCGCCGCCCTGGTCGGCCTCGGCCTCGCGGCGATTCCCCGCCGGGTGGCCCTCCTGGTCGGGATCGTCCTTGTCGCCTGGATAGCGCCGCTCAGCTACTCGCGGACCGACGAAGCCCGCAGCTTCTTCACCTTCGTCGACGCCGGCAGCGAACGCGGCCTGGCCTTCCTCTCGCGCAGGCTGGAGCCGGGAGACGTGGTCGCCGCCGACCGCTGCTGGAGCTTCCTCGCCAGCTGGGAGCTGAGGCATCGCGTGCTCGGCGGCCTCGATCCCTCGCTGAGCCTCGCCGGCTCCGAGGCGCGCCCCGCCGGCATCGCCCGGAAGATCCTCGCCGGGTCGCGGGAGTCGGTGGCGCTGGCGAAGCGCTACGGCGTCCACTACGCGCTGATCGATCCGATCTGCACCGACGAGCTCGGTCGCCCGCCCGCGGTTCCCGCCCACGGGGCTCCCGTCTACGAGAGCACCCACCTGGTGATCATCCGCTTTTGAGGCGGGGAGCTTCAGCTAGGCCTGGCGGGCACGACCGGGGTGCCGGCCCCTGGCGGCGAGGAGGAGCCCGATAAGGGCAAGGACCCCCGCGCCGACGAAAGCCATGGTCAGCGGGGCCGGATCGTCGGCCGCTACGGAAGTCCCCTGGTCGGGAGTGCTCTCGTCCCTATCGGTCGCAACGGGCGAAGCTCCCCTCGACTGTTTGCCGGCTCGCGCTTTCGACTTCTTCGTGGCCGCCCTGCCGTTCTTGATCACCACTCCGCGTTCGAGGACCCGGATCCGGGCTTCGACCTGCGCGGGGGTTTCGGTGACGGGCGGGTCCAGCGGGGCGGGAAGGTGCCGCACACGGTGGTTGAGGTCGTTGGTGAAGTCGACCGATTCTTTGACCGGCGGCGGCTTCGAGGGCACGGCGTAGAGCGGGCCTTCGGCGTGTCCCGAGGGAGCCGCCCAGGCCATGAGGAGAACAGCTGCCGCTGCAGCGGCGACGCTCAGTTTGAGCCTCCGCGCTACCTCTGCTCGGGTGCGGACAAGGTGCATGACGGCGGATGTTAGATGCACGGGTCATATAGGCTCGCGAACTCGATGGCCCGGCTCGGCGTCCTGCTCCTCGCGCTCGCCCTGGGACTCGCCGCTTGCGGCTCCGACTCCAGCTCCAGCTCGGACTCCGGTTCCCGCTACGCGAGCGGCCGCGGCTACGAGGTCGCGTTCTCTGCAAAGAAAGACAGCCTCTGGACCATCGGCTCGGACCTGCACGGCGACTGGGGCTTCGAGGTGACGCCGGGAACCAGCCCGAGCATCACGAAGACTCCGAAGGGCTACGGCGGCATCGACTACGAGGTCGCATTCGCTGCAAAAGATCGACATCTGTGGACGATCGGTTCCAACCAACACGGAGACTGGGGGTTCGAGCTGGCTCCGGAGACCAGTCCGAGCATCACCGAGACCGCGAAGGGCTACGGCGGGATTGAATACGAGGTCGCCTTCGTCGCCAAGGACGGTCACCTCTGGACGGTTGGCTCGGACCAGCACGGCGACTGGGGCTTCGAGGTGGCGCCGGGGACGAGCCCGAGCATCACGCAGACCCCCAAGGGCTACGGCGGGATCGAGTACGAGGTCGCCTTTCAGGCAAAAGACGGTCATCTCTGGACGGTGGGCTCGAATCAGCACGGCGATTGGGGGTTCGAGCTGGCGTCGGGGACGAGCCCGAGCATCACTCGGACGAAAAGGGGCTATGGCGGGATCGAATACGAGGTTGCCTTCGCCGCCAAGGACGGGAACTTGTGGACGGTCGGCTCCAACCAGCACGGCGACTGGGGGTTCGAGCTGGCTCCGGGGACCAGTCCGAGCATCACGACGACTGCGAAGGGATACGGCGGTATCGACTACGAGGTCGCATTCGCTGCCAAGGACCGGAACCTCTGGACGGTCGGCTCCAACCAGCACGGCGACTGGGGGTTCGAGCTGGCTCCGGGGACCAGTCCGAGCATCGACAAATAGGCTGCGGCGGTGACCGTGCTCCTGATCGGCGCCCGCGGCTTCGCGGGTCGGCATTTCGCCGCCGCCGCCCGCGCGGCGGGACTCGACCTCGTCACCAGCTCGGCGGACGGTACCGACGCCGACCTCGCGTGCGACATCCTCGACCCCGCCTCCGTCGCCCGGGCGTTCGCGGAGGCGCGGCCGGACGCCGTCGTCAACATGGCCGGCCAGGCCTCGGTCGGGGCCAGCTGGAAGCAGCCGCGGCAGACCTTCGAGCTCAACACGATCGGCGTGCTCAACCTGCTCGAGGCGATCGCCCCGTCAGCTCCCGACTGCTACCTGCTCTGCGTTTCCTCGGCCGAGGTGTATGGCGTTCCGGAGGCCGGAGACCTGCCATTGACCGAGCAGGCCCCCGTTCGGCCCGTCACCCCCTACGGCTCCAGCAAGGCGGCGATGGAGATCCTTGTCGATCAGTACGCGCGCGCCTACGCCGTCCGCGCCGGCGTTGTCCGCGCCTTCAACCAGATCGGACCTGGTCAGGCGCCCGACTTCGCCGCCTCCAGCTTCAGTCGACAGATAGCTGAGGCAGAGCTGCGTGGGGAAGACCGGCTCGAGATGACGGTAGGTAATCTCTCCGCCGCCCGCGACTTCACCGACATCAGGGACAGCGCCCGGGCCTACGTCGCGATGGTCCGCAGCGAGCTGATCGGGACCTACAACCTCTGCACGGGCAGGGCATTGAAGATCGAAGAACTGGTAGATCGAATGAGATCGAGCAGCCGACTTGAGGTCGAGATCGAGGTGGACCCGGCGCTCGTCCGCCAGTCCGACCCGCCGCTCGTCGTCGGCTCGGGCCGCCGTCTGCAGGAGGCGACCGGCTGGCAGCCGGAGATCCCGATCGCGCGGACCGCCGCCGACATGCTCGACTGGTGGCGCGAGCGCCTCGGCACCGCCGACGCCGGCCTCAAGATGGAGGAAGGATGAGCGAGCGGCGGAAGGCGTTGATCACCGGGATCACCGGCCAGGACGGCAGCTTCCTCGCCGAGCTGCTCCTGGAGAAGGGCTACGAGGTGCACGGCATGGTGCGCCGCCTCTCGAGCGAGAACTACAGCCGCATCGAAGGGATTCGCGACCGGCTCCAACTGCATCACGGCGATCTCCTCGACGAGCGCTCCCTGGTCAGCGTGCTGAGGGCCTCTCAGCCCGACGAGATCTACAACCTCGCCGCGATGTCCTTTGTCCCGACCTCTTGGTCGCAGCCGACGCTGACCGCCGAGTTCACGGCGATCGCCGTGATGCGGGTCCTGGAGGCGATGCGCGAGGTCTGCCCGGAATCTCGCTTCTACCAGGCGTCCTCCAGCGAGATGTTCGGCAAAGTCCGGGAGACGCCGCAGAGCGAGACAACGCCGTTCTACCCCCGCAGCCCCTACGGCGTCTCGAAGACCTTCGGCCACTTCATCACCGTCAACTACCGCGAGAGCTACGGGCTCTACGCCTGCTCGGGGATCCTCTTCAACCACGAGTCCGAGCGCCGCGGGCTGGAGTTCGTCACCCGCAAGGTCTCCCACCAGGTCGCCGCGATCAAGCTCGGGATGGCGGAGGAGATCCGGCTCGGCAACCTCGACGCCCGCCGCGACTGGGGGTACGCGCCGGACTACGTCGAAGCGATGTGGCTGATGCTGCAGCAGCAGGAGGCGGAGGATTTCGTGGTCGGCACCGGGGTCGACCACTCGGTGCGGGACCTGGTCGAGATCGCCTTCGACCACGCCGGGCTGAATCCGGCCGACCACGTGGTGCAGGACCCGAAGCTCCTGCGGCCCGCCGAGGTCGACCTCCTGGTCGCGGACGTCTCAAAGGCCCGCGAGGTGCTCGGGTGGGAGCCGAAAACCGGCTTCGAGCAGATGGTGCGCCTGATGGTCGACGCTGACGTCAGGCGGCTGCAGGCCGGCGCTCCCCTGAGCTCGGCCTAGTCAGCCGAGCCAGTCACCCCTTCGTATTCCTCCAGGCCCTCGGCCCGTATGCGAGCGGGCTCGGGAACCGGCCGACGCTGCGCCTCCACCTTCCTTTCCAGGGTTCCGCGGCTCGCCGCGCTCCCCCTGCCGAGCGAGAGCACGGAGAGAAAGAAGCTCGAGAACATCGTCTGGACGCCCAGCACGGTCAAGGTCACGCCGGGAACGACCAACCGCATCGTGGTCGTGTAGTTCAGGCGGCCGAAGTCGTGGACCCGCCACTCGTTGAGGGCGAGGAGGAGCAGGATCGCTCCCGCCGCGATCGCCAGCGCGGCGATCACGAGACCGCGCTCGACGGTGAAGCTGCCTTCCAGGCGCCGGAAGCGGTCGCTGTTGGGGATCAGGCCTTCCATCGCGCCGAACGCCCGCGCGAACACCGCGAAGGTGATCGCCTGGTACCCGCAGATGATCGCGAGGCTGCCGAAGAGCAGCGTGTGGGCGGCGAACCCGACGCCGAACAGGCGCAGGTTCGGCATCGCGACCGCGTAGGCGAGGAGCCCGAAGCAGAGCATCGCCAGCCCCGGCACCATGAACAGCCAGCGGGGGCAGTAGAGGAGGTACAGGCGCAGCGTGCGCCAACCGTCGCGGAAGGTCCGCAGGTGCGGTTTCCGCGAGCGCCCGTCCGGATGCAGCGTGATCGGGACTTCGGCGATCCGGGCCGGACGGAGGCTGGATTTGATGATCATCTCCGTCGCGAACTCCATGCCCGTGCAACGGAGGTCGAGGCTTTCGTAGTGCTCGCGGGTGAAGCCGCGAAGGCCGCAGTAGACGTCGCTCACCGGCGCCCGGAACCAGGTCCGGAGCAGCCAGGAAAGCAGTGGGTTCCCCCACTGGTGCAGTTTCGGCATCGCGCCGGGCAGGATCCGCCCCCCGCCGCGCTTCAGCCTGCACCCTTGGACCAGGTCGTTTCCCTCGCGCAGCTCGCGGACCAACTTCGGCAGCTCGAGGAAGTCGTAGCTGTCGTCGGCGTCCCCCATCACGATCAGCCGGCCCCTCGAAGCGGCGATGCCTCCCATCAGCGCATTTCCATATCCGGGCGCGCTGACGGTGACGACCCGTGCCCCGGCGGCGACGGCGATCTCCTGCGAGGCGTCGGTGCTGCCGTTGTCGGCTATGACGATCTCGGCAGCGATGCCCATCTCGTCGATCGCCGACTTCGCCTTCTCGATGCAGGCGCCGAGAGTCTCAGCCTCGTTGAGGCACGGCATCACGACGGACAGCTCGATGTCCGAGGCGTTCACCACCGAGTCCCGCATCGCCAACGAGATCCTGCTCCCTTGCCGAGTGACTTTGCGACTGCGCGGATCAGCATAAAGATTCAAAGCAGACGCTTCCGCGCTTCCCCCCCGATGTGGACGGAAGTTGCCGGTTGTGCCGGATTCTGAAAGACTCGCCGCCGCTGAGTAGGTGGGACAAATGGCCGGGGACGGGAGAGGACAGATGAAACGGTTTTGCCGCTGGGTACTGCCCATCGCGATTTTGCTGGCACTGGTGCCGGCAGCAGCCCAGTCTGCTTCCGAGCGTCCGGGCAAGGGGACCGGACCTACCTGCTTCGGGAAGCCGGCGACCGTGGCGGCGAGCCACGGGCAGCGACACATCTTCGTGGGGAGCCCTCGGGCCGACGTGATCGTCGGCACGCGGGCGGCGGATGAGATCCGCGGACGCGGCGGCAACGACCTCGTCTGCGGCGGCGGCGGCAACGACCTCCTCGCCGGCGGCGCCGGCGAGGACCGGCTCCGCGGCGGGGCCGGAGCCGATCTCGTGCTCGGCGGAGCGGGCGAGGACCAGCTGGAGGGAGGAAGCGGCGACGATCGGCTCGACGGCGGCAGCGGCAATGATCGATGCGCGGGCAACAGCGGCGCCAATACCTATGTCAGCTGCGAGGTCGAACAGACCAGCGCACCGGGCGCCGGTCGCCCCGGCGGTTCGACCGACACCGGGAAACCCGGCGCAATCGACCACGCCCCTTCAGCAGTGAACGACGCGGCGGTCGTCGGCGAGAACTCCGGCGCGACCGTCATCGACGTTCTCTCGAACGACACCGACAGCGACGGCGGCCCGAAGGCGGTCGAGTCCGTCACCCAGCCCCAGCACGGCAAAGCCGAGGTCGCCGCCGGCGGAACCGGGCTGACCTACGAGCCGCTCGCGGGTTACTGCAACGACGGCGAACCATCCGACACCTTCACCTACACCCTGAACGGTGGCTCTGTAGGCACCGTCACCGTGAAGGTGACGTGCGCAACCACGGTCACCGCCGACCAGGCGCTGAC
This sequence comes from Solirubrobacterales bacterium, assembly GCA_036277955.1. Classification (GTDB taxonomy): domain Bacteria; phylum Actinomycetota; class Thermoleophilia; order Solirubrobacterales; family 70-9; genus VAYN01. The sequence goes on from DASULV010000060.1 coordinate 27,178, forward strand.
GCCGTCGTTCGACCCCGACGTCACCGACTACACCACTCGCTGCAACGGGGACCCACTGGAAGTCTCCGGCCGCACTGCCGAGGGCACGACCGTGGCCGTCGATGGCGGCGATCCAGCTACCGGGAAATTCACCGCCTCGGTGCCCCTCGAAGAAAATCAGGCCTTCAGCTTCACGACGACCACTGAGGCGGGGACCGATACCTACTTCGTCAGGTGCCTGCCCGTCGGCTTCCCCCCCTGGGAATATGAACAGCTTCGCCAACCGAGCCACCAGCTCTACGTCGTCGCCCCGAACCTCGCCCTCTCGGGGGCCCCGACCCAATACGTGGTCATCTTCGACAGCAACGGCGTCCCGGTCTGGTGGTACCACGAACCAGGCGGGACGATGCAGGACGCGAAGGTGCTACCCGACGGTTCCCTGGCGTGGTGGAACTCCAGCACCGGCTACGTCCTCCGCGAAACCGACGGCACCTTCATTCAGGGTGTCACCGCGGTCGGCGGCCCCACCGACGGCCACGAGCTGCAGCAGCTGCCCAACGGCAACTTCCTCCTGATCTCGAGCGAAAAAGTGGAAGACCTGGACCTCACCGAATTCGGCGGCGCCGAACACGAAGACGTGGAAGAGATGCTGGTCCAGGAAATCTCGCCCACCGGCGAACTGATCTGGAACTGGAGCACGAAAGGGCACATCGCCCTTGCCGAGACGGGGCGCTGGTGGCCGACCGCTCTCTCCCGGCCGGAGCCTCGGGACATCATCCACATGAACGCGATCGAGCCGGTCGGCGAAAATGCCGTGATGATCTCGGTCAGGCATACCGACGCCATCTACAAGATCGACAAGACCACGGGCAACATCATCTGGAAGCTCGGCGGGACCTGGACGCCGAAGAGCCTGAAAGTGGTGAACGATCCCGAGGGGACCTATCCGCTCGGCGGGATGCACGACATCAGGCTGCTCCCTGACGGCACGATCACCATCCACGACAACAACACCGGACTGGGGCAGCCGCCGCGAGCGGTTCGCTACGCGATCGACGAGGCGAACAAGACGGCAACCTTCGTCGAACAGGTGAGCGACCCGCTCCAGCCGAGCAGCTTCTGCTGCGGTTCGTCACGTCGCTCGGACGACGGCTCATGGTTGATGAGCTGGGGCGGAAGCTCGTATGTCGCCGAGTACGACGCCGCCCACCAGACGAACTTCCGGCTCAAATTCGGCGGGACCCTGTTCTCCTACCGTGCCGTCCCGGTCCAGGACGGCCTCTTGAGCGTCTCATCCCTGCGCGCGGGGATGGACGCGATGAACCCCTAAGAGGAACCGGCTCGCCGTTGTCGGCCCGAGTTCGGGCCGACACGGTAGTCGCCGCGGCTGAGGGTCATCTCCAACCAGACGTAGAGGACGATGAAGAGGTAGCGGCTGCCCATCTCTTTCATCGCCAGCTTGGCGACGCCGCTGGTGCGGTTGGTCCAGTTGGTGGGGACGACCGCGTAGGTGTGGCCGCGGACGATCGCCTTCAGCGGCATCTCCACCGTGAGGTTGAAGTGTTTGGAGAGGAGCGGCTGGATCGTCTCGATGACCTCGCGCCGGTAGGCCTTGAAGGCATTGGTGGTGTCGTTGTAGCGGTGGCGGAAGAGGATGCGGATGAACTGGTTGGCCAGGCGGTTGACCACGTACTTGACGCGCGGATAGTCGTAGACGGTGGCGCCGGGGACGAAGCGGGAGCCGAAAGCGCAGTCGTACCCGTCTTCGAGCAGCCGGTGGTAGAGGACCAGGTCCTGCGGGTTGTCGGAGGCGTCGGCCATCACGATCGCCACCGCGTCGCCGGTGAAGACGTCGAGGCCGGCGCGGATCGCGTTGCCGAAGCCGCGTTCGTTGTGGGAGCGATGGACCTTGATCCGCGGGTTCGCCTCCCCCAGCGCGGCGACGACCGCTTCGGTCGAATCTTCTGAGCCGTCGTTGACGACGACGATCTCGTAGTCGATCTCCGCCCGGTCGAGCACCTCGGCTACGCCTTCGACGGTCTTGCCGACTGATCCCTCCTCGTTCTGGGCCGGCATCACCACCGAGAGCTTCATTCCCTCTGCCATGAGGCGGCGACGCTATCGAAAGTCACAGATTCTCCACGAAGTCGCGCGCCAATTTTTTGTTTCTGCGCGCCTTCTGTTACAGCCAAAACATTACGCTATGCTCATGACCGTCATGCCGATGCCGAGAGAGAAGTGGACCGACGAGCGCCTCGATGACCTCAACGGAAAGGTAGATCGGGGTTTCGCGGAGGTGAAGTCGGAGATGCGCGAAGGCTTCGCACGCATGGATACCGACATCCGCGACCTCAATGCCCGCTTCGACGCTTTGAACCGGAATCTGCTCGTCGGTGCGGTGGCGATCATCGCGGCCTTGATCGGCAGCAGCGCCTTCTAGCGAACCTCAGGCCGGCGCGGCGGTCCAGCGCTCGACGTTCTGCTCGTACATCTCCTGGAGGATCTCGTCGATCCCGTAGCGGAGCTTGAAGTCCGGGTAGTCGGCTTCGAACGGCGCCAGGTCGGAGATCCACCAGCGGTGGTCGCCGATCCGCGGCTCCTCCCCCATCTCCCACTGCAGCTCGCGACCGGCGATCCGCTCGCAGGCGTCGATCGCCTCGAGCATCGAGCAGTTGGAGAAGCGGCCGCCGCCGATGTTGTAGACGGCGGCGGGGCGCGGGGCCTTGCGGAAGGCGTCGAAGGCGGCGATCAGGTCGGCGCTGTGGATGTTGTCGCGGACCTGCTTGCCTTCATAGCCGAAGACGGTGTAGGGAGTGCCGGTGACTACGCACTTCATCAGGTAGGCGAGGAAGCCGTGCAGCTTGGCGCCGGCGTGCTGGGGCCCGGTCAGGCAACCGCCGCGGAAGGCAACGGTCGGCATGTCGAAGTAGCGGCCGTACTCCTGCACCAAGAGGTCGGCGGCCGCCTTGGAGACGCCGAACAGCGAGTGCGTGGAGTGGTCGATCGACATGCTCGTGTCGATGCCCTTGTAGTACTGGTGGTCCTCAGGCAGCTCGAGCCGCTTCTCCAGGTTCTGCAGCGGCAGGCGGTTGGGGGTGTCGCCGTAGACCTTGTTGGTCGAGCAGTGGACGAAGGGCGCGTCGGGGCAGTGGGCGCGGGCCCCCTCGAGCATGTTCAGGGTGCCGTTGGCGTTGACGCCGAAGTCGGTCTGCGGCTCGCTCGCGGCCCAGTCGTGCGAGGGCTGGGCGGCGGTGTGGACGACCAGCTCGATCTTGCCGGCGTGATCTCCGAAGATGCGGTCGATCTCACCGGCGTCGCGGATGTCGGCGTTCTCCCAGCGGAACTGCGACGGGTAGGCCTCGATCAGGCGCTGGGTGACGTGCGAGGTCGAGGATTCGGGGCCGAAGAAGCGGGCCCGCATGTCGTTCTCGATCCCGACCACGTCGAAGCCCTCGCTGACGAAGTGGTCCACCGCCTCGGAGCCGATCAGGCCCCCGGCACCAGTGATGATCGCGACCGGCATCCGTTCAGTTGCTCCTTCCTTGATTCCTGTTACGTATTGATTTCAAGCGCCTGGGCGATGCGCTCCTCGTCGGCGGCGATCCACTCGTGGATGTCGGTCAGCACCTGCTCGGCGCTGCGCCGCGGACGCCACTCGTCCAGGCCAAAAAGTCTCGTGCAGTCGGACAGGTATATCGGGACGTCCCCCTGGCGCGTCTCCTCCACCGGCGCGATCGGCACCTCGTTGCCGGTCAGTCGCCGGCAGATCTCGGTCGTCTCCCGCAGCGAAAGGCTGCACTCGCGGCCGCCGCCGACGTTCACCGTGCGCCCGTCCCAGCCCTCGGGATCGAGCAGCTGGCGCTCGACCAGGTCGACCAGGTCCTCGACGTGGAGGAGGTCCCGTACCTGCTTGCCATGCCCTCCGAACCCGATGTAGCTGAGCGGGTTGCGGAAGCGGTGGGCGAGCATCCAGTGGGTGAAGACGCCCTGGTCGACCTTGCCCATCTGCCAGGGGCCGGCGATAACGCCGCAGCGGTCGATCACCGCCGGCACGCCAAGGCTCTCCCGGTACTCCTCGATCAGCATCTCGGCGGCGAGCTTCGTGGCGCCGTAGAGCGTCCGCGCCCCCTCCAGCGGGAACTCCTCGGAGATGCCCTTCGGCCCCACTCCCCGCACCGCCTGCTCGGCGGCGATCTCGAACCGGGTCTCGGTCTCCTCCAGGTTCAGCTCCACCTGCGGGGCGACCGGATAGACGCGGCTGGTCGAGAGGAAGACCACGAAGGCGCCGTCGCGGCGCGCCAGCTCGAGGCAGTTGTAAGCGCCGGTGAGGTTGGTGTGGACGAGGTAGCCGGTGTCGCCGTCGATGCCGCTCATCACCGAGGGCTCGGCCGAGCACTCGATCAGCGCCGTCAGCTCCGGCAGCGCCTGCAGGTCCTCCGGCTCGCGCACGTCGCCCTTGACGAACCGCACCCCCGCCTCCTCCAGGCGCGGCAGGTTCAGTTCAGAGCCGCGTCGGTAGAGGTTGTCCAGCACCAGGACCTCCCACTCGGGATGCCGCGAAGCCAGGGAGACGGCGAGGTTGGAACCGACGAACCCCGCGCCGCCGGTGATCAGAAGGCGAGCCAAGGGGCGCGACGGTATCAATTGCGATCACGTGATCGACGGGGTCCATGTCTGGCGTGCTGCCCTCGACGGCTCCGGCTGGCCGGCCGCCTCCGGGCTGCCGGCGGCCGAGCGCGAGCGCGCGGCGACGTTCCTGCGCGAGCGGGACTCCCGGCGCTGGGTCGCCTCCCGCTGGGCGCTGCGACGCGTGCTCAGCCGCTACCTCGAGCTGCCGCCGGCGGAGATCGAGCTGGAGCTCGGCCCGCACGGCAAGCCACGACTTCGTGATCACGGCCGCCTGGAGTTCAACCTCAGCCACTCGGAGGGGATCGCCCTCGTCGCCGTCGCCGACCGCCCGGTCGGAGTCGACGTCGAGGCGATCCGCCCCGGGAGGGACACGCCCGCACTGGCGGAGCGGGCGCTGCCGGCTGTCGACGCAGAGGCTGTCCGGGCCGCCGGGCCGGAGGAGCGGGAACTGGTCTTCTACCGCGCCTGGGCCCGGCACGAGGCCCGCCTCAAGTGCCTCGGCGCCGCCCTCGACGCTCCCGCCTCGGAGGCGCAGGTGACGGTGGTGCAGCTCGACCTCGCCCCGGGCTACGCCGCCGCGGTCGCCGCCGCCGGTCGGGAGCCGTTCTCACCCGACTGCCGCAGTCTCGAGCCCGGCTACTGATCGTCTCCGGTCAGCTCCTCGATGTTGGCCAGCGAGACCGCGCGCGTCTGCGAGAAGAGGACGAAGAGGCTGACGAAGTTCCCCAGCGCCACCAGGGAGACGATCAGGGCCCCGAGGGCGACGTAGCTGGTCCAGCCGGGGATCGTCGAAGACGTGAAGAGCTTGAAGCAGACGACGGCGGCGGCAAGGACGCCGCCGAGGATGCCGAAGAAGACGAATGCGGCGAGGGCGCGGATCGCGATCCGGTCGGTGAAGGGCATCAGCATTCGCAGACCGTGCATCGCCAACTTCCCGTAGGTCATCTTCGAGCGCCCCTCGTAGCGTTCACCGCGCTCGCACGGCACGTACTCCACAGGGATGTCCAGGGCGAGGATCGCCGAGGAGTAGGCGAGGTCGAACGTCGGGTGCAGGAGCACCCGCTTGGTGATCGACCCCGGCATCGCAGCGAAGTTGCCCGAGCGCACCGTGGTCCCGGTGAGCGACCTGAAGAGGAGCCGGAACAGACGGTAGAAGACCTTGAACCCGATCGACTCACGGCGTTTCGTCCGCAGCGCCAGAACGACTTTGCGCTCGCCTTCCTCCGCCCGCAGTCGCTCCAGCAGGCGCGGCAGGTCCTCGGGCCGGTCCTCACCGTCGGCATCGAGGGTGACGACCGCGTCGTCGTCGGCGATCCTCGGGATCGTTTTGCGCAGGGCGTAGACGAGCGCCCGCTGGTGGCCGAGGTTGAACGGTGGCCGCATCACCTGGACGTCATCGAGACCCGCCAGCGACTCCATCTCCGGATCCTGCCCCGCGGTGTCGTCGATGACGACGAAACGGATGTCCTCCGTCCCCGGCAACCCCGAGGCGGCGACGACCTCCCGCAGGCGCTCGCGGAGGATTCGGAAGGAGCTGACGTCGCGGTAGACGGGGGTGAAGATCCAGGTCCTCATCAGGCCGGTGCCGTTCCTTCCCGCCGTAGGAGGCGATAGTTGCCGAAGGTGCCGATTTCCCGGAAGCCGGTGTGCAGGTAGTCGACCAACGGGCCTTCCGGCGGTGCGCCGGCCGTCCAGAGGATCGCCGCCGATTCGTTTTCAAGCAGGCAGAGGTGCCTGATCGAGCGGGTTTCGTCGATCACCCGTTCCTGGTGAGCATCGTCGAAAAGCGTCAACCAGGCGGTCGCGTTGAAGCCCGTAGGCGGTTCCTCCTGGCTCCAGAAGTAGAAGCTGTTCAGACCGGGGAGCATCAACATCGAGGTGCAGTTCGCATCGATCGCCGCCGTCACCTGCTGGTACAGCGCCGCTTCTTCGGAGCTCAGGTGGACGTCCTCGGCTCCCGGTAGCCCGAGCGAGACCGAGCCGTCGTAGGACGCGCGGTATTCCTTCAACGGCAGCCGCACCTGGACGTTGAACACTGCCACCAGGGCCACCGCGGCCGTGACGAGGCCGGCCGCGATGACGGCGCGGCGCTCGCGCTCGCCGAAGGGAGCGCGAGCCAGTCCGCGGACGCCGTTGGCAACGCAGATCGCCCCGACCGGAATCAACAAAAAGGCCGACCAGGCGATCTGGCTGCCCGCGACGGGGAACGCGTGGAGCGCCTGCAGGACTGCCAGCGAAGGCATCAGCAGCCGCGGGAAGGAGGTGTCCGCGTCCTCGTCTGCACCCAGGACGGGAATCAGCGCCACCCAGGCGAACCCAAGGAAGTCGAGTTTGTCGTAGAGCGTCGGTAGGAGGTCGAGCGCAAGGTTCCTGCCGATCGCCGACGCCGCCAGCTCGAGCCCGACGAAGATGCTCACGATCGAGATGAGCGCGGTAAACGGAGGGCTCGCCGTTCGCGCTCGGTCACGGCCAAGGCGCCAATAGGCCAAGGCTCCGGCGACCGCGACGAGGTCGAACAGGTAGGTCCGGTCGGAGAGCACCATCGGGGTCGAGAAGGCACTCGACTGATGCAGCGGCTGCTGAATCAGTCCTTCGACCAGGCCGTCGAGGCTGGTACCGGCCGCGACGATGGCCGCGCAGACGGTGATTCCCACCACCGCCAGCCCACCGACCAGCCAGCCCAGCTCCTCACCGGGTCGGGAGGGCACATCTCTCGCTCGCAGCGCCACGACCAAGGCGAACGCCGCCGCCGAGACGTGGACGGCGTAGTGGCGGGCCCAGGGTTCGCCGAACTTGGAGGTCATCAACAGCGGCGGGACCGCGATGAAAAGAACCTCGACCAGCGGCCGCAACCAACGCCGTCGCACCAGCTCGGGATAGCTGACGACGCAGATCAGCGCCAGCGAGATCAGCGCGAAGGCGCCGACGTTGATCTTGACCAGAATCAGCGCCATCACGGCTCCGCCCAACAAGGCCATCGTCATCGGTGAGGGTCGGGCGCGAACCAGCGAGGCAAAGGCAGCGATCACCCCTAGCAGCAGGCAGATGATCCCCCCCGGGTGCATCGGCTCGTTGACGACCGTGACAATCGCTCCGAAGACCAGGATCTGGGTGACAAGCCCGAGGAGGAGGCTGCGGGTCATCCGCCAGGTGGCGAGGCCGAAGAGCAGGCTCGCCAGGACCCAGGCGACGAGGGCGGCGGTGCGACCGCCGTCATGGTTGACCGGGATGCCGAAGATTTCGAAGAAGGCGCCCCAGAACTCGTAGTAGAAGGGCCCGTACTGGCTGAAGACGTCGTCGTAGAGGTTGCCGTGACTGAGGAAGGATTTGAGGGCGATCAGCATGTAGCCCTCGTCGTCGTAGCCGGCGAAGCCGGTGAACATGCGTGGGTGCCCCAGGAGCACGGTCACCGCGGTCACGGCGGCAAAGGCCAGGAGGCCGAGGATCAGCCTCAGGTTGCGCAGGCGCCCCAACTGGTCCACTGCGGGCGGCAGGCTCACCCGCTCAGCCGGTGTGTCGGAGGCGGGCGAAAAGCGAGGTGCCGGCGGGCCAGAAGCGGCGGAGCGCCAGCGAGCCCCTTCCGAGCTGGTAGAGGCTCTCGTTGAGTGGCTTCGGGAGCTGGGGGAACTCGGCGGCCTCGGGATCGAGGTCGGCGTCGCGGAGGCGCACCCGCCGCACCAGGCCCATCGGAATCAGCTCGGGGAAGATGTAGCTCGCCTCTTCGATCCGCAGCGGCAGCGGACCGACCGCTTCACGCAGGGCCGCCTTCGTGTATCGCTGGTAATGGCCGAGCATCGTGTCCCAGGCCGACCACAACCAGGGCATCGCCGGAACCGTCAGCAGAAGGACCGCACCCGGTTCCATCCTCCCCGCCAGGTCGGTCAAGAAGGCTCGGTCGTCCTCCTGGTGCTCCAGCACGTCCATCAAGGTCACGTGTGAAGCCCCGGCGAAGTCACGGTCGCGGCGGTTCGCCTCGATGCCGTACTCGGCGACGAGCCGCTGCTCGAGGGCCTCGATCGGCTCCACGAACCAGTACCCGATCTCGGGTCTGCGCTGCCGCAGGAAGTCACCGAGAAAGCCCGGCCCCGCGCCCACGTCGACCACCCGCTCGCAGTCGGAGCCGAGGTTTTCGTCGACCAACCCCCAGCGCAAGCGGTTCCAGAAGAAATCGCGCGAGGTTTCCGCCTGCCGGGCGAGGTGCTGTTCCAAGGGGTCCATGCGGCTGCACCCTACTCAAAGCGGTGTCGGCAATGAGCTACCTTGAGGGAGTGCTTCGCGTGCTTTGGAAGCTGATGGCAGGGGCCATCCTCAGCTTGTCGGTAGCGGCGGGGACCGCCCATGCCCTGACCCTGCAGCAGATCGGGGCGGGCTTCGACCAGCCGATCTACGTCACTTCGGACCCGGGCAACCCCGACCGCCTCTTCGTCGTCGAGCGCAAAGGGACCGTGGTGCTCCTCCAGAACGGCGAAGTCAAGCCCTTTGCCGATATCAGCGGCGTCGTCTCCTGCTGCGACGGCGAGCGGGGCCTGCTCTCGATTGCCTTATCGCCGGACTTCGACAGCAGCGGTCGCTTCTTCCTCGACTACACCGACGGTCTCGGGGCGATCCACGTCGCTGAAATGCTCGCCGGTGGCGATGCCGCCCTCTCCTCCAGCTTGCGCGACGTCATCCCGCCGATCCCGCACCCCGAAGAGTCCAACCACTACGGGGGCCAGCTGCAGTTCGGACCAGAAGGGGCGCTCTTCATCTCCACCGGCGACGGAGGCGGCGGCAACGACAAACATCACAACGCGCAGAACCCGAGCAGCAAGCTGGGGAAGATCCTGCGGCTGAGCTCGCCGGGTCCGCTGAAACAGCCGGAAGTTTGGAGCCTGGGCCTGCGCAATCCCTTCCGCTTCTCCTTCGATCGATCCTCGGGCGATCTCTGGATCGGCGACGTCGGCGAAGGCGAGAGGGAGGAGGTCGACTTCGCGACTGCACCCGGCCTCGGCCACGGCTTCAACTACGGCTGGAACTGCCTGGAGGGGAGCGTCTTGGGCCCCTCGACCGACGAACCCGAATGCGCGGCGAACGCCGGTAAATTCGTCCCGCCGGTCTTCGAGTACACGCATCCGGTGGGCGGGGAAGCGATCTGCGGCGGCGCGATCATCGGCGGCTACGTGGTTCGCGGACCGGGGATGGGCGACCTCTTCGGGCGCTACCTCTACGGGGACTTCTGCAACGGGAACGTCCGCTCCTTTTCTCCCTTGGCCCCCGCCCTCACCGACCGCTCCGAGGTGAAAAGGATCGCCAAGCTCACCTCCTTCGGAGAGGACGCCTGCGGGCGCCTTTACGCCAGCTCAGAAGACGGCCCGGTGTACCGACTGGTGGGGCCGGAAACCGCGGTCTGCCCCAGCACCGCGAACCCCGTCTACAACCCCGCTGCGCAGAAGGCGCTGGCCCCGGCCTTCGTCGGTATCCGCGCGGTCAGCCGCAAGGTCAGCCGCCACCGCCGCGGCCTGATCACCGCCTGGGTGACGCCCTGCAAAGGCCGCCGCGGCGACCCGGTGACGCTCTGGCGCGGGCGCCGGAACTTGGGCACCCGCTATCTCGACCGCGCCTGTTCGGTCCGCTTCCGTCCGCGGATCGACCGTCGCTCGAGCTTCCGGGTGACGGTACGCCAAAGCGACGAATACCTGCCGGCGATCTCACGCAAGCTGACGATCAAGCCGGTGAAGCGCCACCGCTAGCGCGAAGCTCTAGTACGTGCCGCCGAGCTTGCGGTGGTCCCAGGTGGCGGTGCGCAGAGCCGGGAAGCTGATCGCGACCCGCTTCGGCGCCTGCGCTTCCAGTGCGGCTTTGGCGTCGCCCTCGACCGCGGAGATCCCCTCCGCGTAGCGCACCGTCAGCTCTTCGGCGAAGCCGAGCACGGTCTCGAAGTCGCGGTGGATCACCGCCTCGGATTCGATCATGGCCCCCCGCAGCTCCTCGTAGGAGCGGCCGGTCTCGACCAGGACCGTCGCCCGCGGGTCGCGTTCGAGGTTGCGCACCTTCTGCGACTTCGCGTAGGTCCAGATCCAGATCGTCCCCTCTCGGGGCACGAACCAGAGCGGCATCGAGTGCGGCCACCCGCGCGGCCCGAGGCTGGAGACGACCGCGATCCGCTCCTCCCCGAGCAGCTCCCGCTGCTCCTCGTCGCTGAGCTTGATCTGGTCACGCCTGCTCACCTGTGCGACTCTACGTCCTTCTTCCCCCATGAAGACCTCGATCCTCATCTTCGACGGCATCACCGCCCTCGACGCGGTCGGGCCGTACGAGGTGCTGAGCCGGCCACCGGGGTGGGAGGTCGAGTTCGTCGGCAGGTCACAGGGCGAGGTCCGCACCGACAGCGGCGCCCTCGGGCTCAGTGCCGACAAAGCCCTGGACGAAGTCGAGCAGGCCGACATCCTGCTCGTCCCCGGCGGCAAGGGGAATCGCCAGCTCCTCCGCGACGAGGAGGTGCTCGGGTGGGTGCGGCAGCTCCACGAGGCGAGCACTTGGACGACCTCGGTCTGCACCGGCTCGCTCGTGCTCGGCGCCGCCGGGCTGCTGGAGGGGCGGCGGGCGACCGGACACTGGCTCTACCTCGAGATGCTGCGCCAGTTCGGCGCCGAGCCGGTGCAGGAGCGCTGGGTCGAGGACGGAAAGCTGCTGACCGCGGCCGGGGTATCGGCCGGGGTGGACATGGCGCTGCACTTGGTCGGCCTGGAGGAGGGACCGGAAGCTGCGCAGGCGGTGCAGCTGGCGATCGAGTACGACCCCCAGCCACCCTTCGACGCCGGGTCGCCCGACAAGGCCCCGCCAGAGATCGTCGCCAGGTTCAGCGGGCGAAGCTGACGAAGGCGTGCCAGGCCGGCTTCGGCCGGAAGCCGGCGCCGCGGCGGAAGAGGCCGCTCGAGTCGCAGAAGTTGCAGCTGCCGCTGACGTCTTTCCAGGTGAACCAGTCGATCTGCTCGAGGTTGAGCCGGTGCCGGCGGGAGAGCAGGTAGCGGTAGGCGCGGCGCAGTTCCCGTGCCTGGCCGTGGAGGCCGACCTCGAAGGAGACGACCCGGGGGTCGTTCTGGGAACCCCAGCCGAGCTCGGTCAGGTAGAGGCCGGAGCGGCGGTCGCCGTGGCGGAGCATCGTCTGGCGCAACCCCTCGACGAGCGCGGCGAGGACGCCGGTGTCGGCGGCATAGGGGTGCAGGGCGACGGCGTCGAAGTCGGCCTTGACGCCGCGCACGCGGTAGAGCCGGTCGAGGAAGTCGACCGCGTCCCAGGCGCGCGGCGGGCCCTCCCCCGGGTCGCCGAAGAGGCCACCGAGGACGAGGTCGGCGCGCGGGTCGGCTCGGTGCAGCGCCTGGTGGGTGACCGCCAGCAGGCGCGCGTAGGCCGTCGGCGAGACCGGGCCGGCGAAGTAGAAGAAGTTCTCCTCGTTCCAGATCTGCCAGGCGCGGATCGGCAGCTTCGGCAGCGGGCGCATGGAGAAGGGGCCGTGTTCGAGCCAGAATTCCCCGCGGCTCCCGAAGCGTTCGGCGGCGGCGGCGACGAATTCGGCCCAGGCCTGCCGCTGGCGGCGGTTCTGGACCGGCAACGTCCTGAAGTCATGGGCAAGCCAGTGGGGAGTCGCATAGAGGAAGGGCAGCACTTCCAGGCGGTCTTCGGCGGCAAGGGCGATCTGCTTGTCGAGGCCGCTCCAGTCGTAGCCGCCGGTCGGCGTCGGCTGCACCGAGGCCCAGGAGACCATCGTCCGGATCGTGTCGACGCCGCCGCTCCGCATCCGCGCCGTGTCCCGGGGCCCGATCGAGGCCTGCGGGGCGATCCCGAAGAACCCGCGCGGCAGCGCCTGCGCCGCGGCCGGGGCGAGGGCGAGGAGGGCGAGGCAGACGGTGGTGAGGAGAGGGGTGCGGCGCACTCCGACTCCTAACCCGCGACCCGCGCCGAAGTCGCGGCTCACAGCGTGCCCGCCTCGGCGAGCCAGACGCTCTCGAAGCTGAGCCGGGTGTGCTCGGAGATCAGGTCGTAGTCGCGGTCGTAATGCAGCACTCCCCCGCCGATCAGATGAGCGCAGGCGGCGATCACCAGGTCCGTGGGAGCGAGGCGGTGGTGGCCCACCGCCGTCAGCTCGCGCTGGGCGTCCAGGGCAACCCGCTCGACCGCATCGTCGACAGGGAGCCGCGGCAGTTGCTCGAGCCGGCGCATCAGCTTCCCGTAGTCGGAGGTGGAGCGCGCCGAGTACCCCGCCTCGAGCAGGAACGGTAGGCAGACCGCCAGCCGCCCCTCCTCGACCCAGCGAAGGACGACATCCTGCCGCTCCTCAGGCAGCCCCCCGATCAACAGGCGCGACCAGGCGGAGTTGTCGAGCAGCAGCAACCTACTCGTCGTAGTTGGCGACCAGGCCCAGGTGCTTGACCTCTTCGGCCGCCGCAAGGTCGACCTCCGGTCCATTGCCGCACCGAATCCACTCGGCGATGTCTTCTCGCGCCTGACGGGCCGGCTCACTCTGCGCCCTCAGCTCGCGGATCTTGTCTTCGGCTCCACGGATCACTAAGTCCGCGAGCTCCACTTTCTCTCCCCCCTGCAGGCGGCGCAATTCGTCGAGCGCCGCCTTGACGGGGTCGGTCTCGGTGATCATGTGGCGGGGTCTGGTAGTCGGCACGGCCTCAGTGTAGCACCGTGCAACACCGCCCCACTACCTCCCAGGCACCAGCTCCAGCTCCGACCAGGGCCCCTCGCCGCGCATCGGCTGCGTGCGCCCCTCCAGCCAATCGGGCTGGAGGTCGTCGTAGTGAGGGCTGGCGGGATGACCGGACTGGCCGGTGAACATCTGCCAGCGCGAGCGGTCGGGGTCGGTCGGGTCGGCGATCATCCGCCAGCTCGGGGCCCAGACGGCGTTATAGGGATCGTTGGGGTCGTAGGCGATCTGGCTGACCGTCTCCTGGGCGCCGCCGGCGCGGAGGCGACGGTTGAGCAGGCGGTCGAAGAGCGGGTTGGCGTCGCCGAGCGCGTGCGGGAACTTCATTTCGTGGACCTGGCCCCAGCGCCAGCCCTCGGGATCGGGGCCGAAGCGGTCTTCGAGATCGTCCAGGGCCCCGCCCAGCGCCTCGAGCACGAGGTCCTCCCAGGGCCGGCCGATCAACCGCGGGTCTTCTTCCTCCCACAGCGACATCAGGTGCGAGTGCCAGCGCCAGGGCGAGGTGCTGTGGGCGGTGAAGCCGTTGTCGTTGCGGTCGAGCCAGCGCTCACAGAGGTCGCGATCGCCGATCGCCGCCCGCGCCACCTCGCGCGCCAGCCGCAGCAGAAATGCCTGGTAGATCGTCCCGGCGATCGTCTCTCGGTCGAGGTGGCCGTCCCAGCTGCGCAGCCGCTCGATCGCGCTGCGCTCGCGCTGCCCGCGCGGGTGCAGGCGGCAGAGGCGTCGGGCCGCCTCTGCTCCGGGGATCGAGTAGTTGTCGGTCTGGATCGCTTCGAAGCTCTCGAGGTCGTGCTTCTCACGGGCCTCGAGCAACTCCTCGATCCGCTTGGCGCGGTAGCCGTCGAGCCATTCGCTGGTGATGTGGTGCGGGTAGTCGTCGCCGACGATGCGGTTGTTGGCGGTGACGAGGTAGCCGCTCTCGGGGTCGACGACCTCCGGCAGCTCCTCGTAGGGCACCGTCCCCTCCCACTCGAACTCGCCGGTCCAGCCCGGCTTCGGCAGGTCGGGCGAGCCGCCGCGCCGCACCGGCAGGCGGCCGATCAGCTTGTAGCCGATCGAGCCGTGGCGGTCGGCCCAGATCATGTTCGAAGCGGGCGAGGTGTGGCCTTTCAGGCGCGCCACCAGCTCCGGGCCGGAATCGATCTCGAGCAGCTCGAAGATGGCGGCGAAGGCGGTCGGTTCGGACAGCGTCTGCCAGGCGAGCGCCAGCGGCTCCGCCTCGTCGGTGCCGAGGGCCGCATTGACGATCGGCCCGTGGTGGGTGCTGCGCACCTCCAGCTCGACCGGCTCACCGCCCTTGACGAAGATCTCCTCGCGCTCGATCTCCAGCGGCCGCCACTCGTCTTCGAACAGATAGCGGTCGCCCTCGATTCGCTCGACGAAGAGGTCCTGGACGTCGGCCATTACGTTGGTGATCGTCCAGCAGACGTCGTTGTTCTGGCCCATGTAGACGCCCGGCATCCCCGGCATCGAGGCGCCGCGGACGAAGCGCCCGTCGTGGCGCAGCTCGATCTCAAACCAGATCCCCGGCATGCTCGGCGGCAGGTGCGGGTCGCCGGCGATCAGCGGCGCCCCGGTTGCCGAGCGCTCGCCCGTCACCGCCCAGTTGTTGGAGCCCGAGGCCTCGGCGGCAAGGCCGATCGACCGGCGCACGGCGTCGATCTGCTCGACCAGAGGCAGGCCTTCGCCGCTGAACGGCGTCTGGTCGACCACCGGGTTGGTGGCCGGGTAGACGGGGTCGAGCCGCGCCGTCAGCTCCGGCCCGAGCTCGCGCAGCATGTCGGAGCGCAGCAGCTCGCGCTCCCAGTTGGTCGAGAGACCGAAGGCGAGCAGCTTGCCGAGGCTGAGGATGTCGACCGGCGTCCAGGGCTCCCAGCCCAGGCGCAGCACCTGCATCTCGAACGGCAGGGCCCGAGCGTCGGCAGCCGCCTGGTTGACGCCGGCGCAAAAGCGCTCCAGCTGCGCCCGCAACCCGGGATCAAGTTCCGTCTCCTCGCGACGGGCGATCCGCCGGATCCCGAAGGTCCGCATCAGCCGGTCGACAGCGATCCCCTCCTCGCCCGCCATCTCCGCCACCCGGCCCTCGACCACGCGCCGGTAGAAGTCCATCTGCCAGAGCCGTTCCTGAGCGTGGCAATAGCCCTGGGCGAAGAAGAGGTCCTCCCGCACGTCGGCCTCGATGTGCGGGACGCCCCAGCGATCGCGGCGGACGCGCACCGGCCCATGCAGAGCGTCCACTTCGATCGTCCCCTTCACCTTGGGCAGCGGCCGGCGCATCAACCGGTGCCAAACCACCGCCGCGGCAGACCCGACGAGCCCGGCTGACACGGCACCGCTGATCAACCCCGCCTTCTCGATCCTCCGCGTCGTGTCGCGCCTACCCATGGCTCACTGTGTATCACGCCTGGCCAGCGAGCCAGGATTTGGTTCACAGTTTTTGCAGCAGGCTTCCGAGGTCAGCGGCAACCTGCTCGGGTTCGAGGTCCAGCTGCTTCCAGGTGAGGTGGATCACCGCGTAACCGGCGACGTGAAGGGCGCGGTCACGGGCACGGTCGTCCTGGAAAGCCGAGCGGGTGGAATGGCCCTCCCAGCCGTCGAGCTCGACGACGCGGTTGGTGCCCGGCCAGTGGCAGTCGACCTGGTAGCGCTTGGGGCCGAGGAGGATCCAGTCGTTGAAGCGGGGCAGGGGCAGTGAGTGCCGGCGCAGGAAGGGCGCGAAGCGTTCCTCGAGCTTCGAGCGCCTGCGGCCCGGCGGCTCTTCGGTGATGCGCTTGAGGGCAAAGCGGAGCTTCCGCGCGCCTCGTCTGCCCGGGTAGCGCTCCAGGAGGTCCGGGAGCGAGAGGCGGTCGAAGCGGTTCCGGTATTCGGCCTCCTTGATCATCGCCACCACCTCATCGACCGAGGCGGTTGCCGCCAGGTCGAAGATCGTCCGGTGGACCGACGTCACCGGTCGGGGTGTAGCCGGTGGAGGCGCCCGAGGGCCACCCGGTGCTCCACCGCCTTCTCGCCAAGTCCGAGATCCAGGAGCTGCGCTCGACCGACCACCCCATGCTGTCGCCACACAAGCTCAGCGATCCGAGCGTCATCCGGTTGCTCTGTCTCGCGAGTCTGTCTTAGCCCCTCTATTACGGGGGTGGAGACAGACTCGCGGGGCATGCCGGAAGCGTTTCGGGAAAAAGCGCGCGTGTGGCGCGCGGTTTGTGCTGGTTCAGGCGCGACTGTGTGACGGAAGCGTTACTTCCCGCCTCCACCTCGGGACCGCATCAACCTCCTCACCCGAAAGGGGAGGTTGATGCGGTCCGAGGTGTTCCCGGCTCTACTCCGTCAGCTGCTCCGGCAGCCGGCCTTCGGCCTCGAGCTTTTCGAGGTGGGCCTCCATCGCCATTGCGGCCATCGGCAGGAGCTCGATCGGGATGTCGTCCCAGACGGTGGCGAGGAGGTCGGCGCGGGAGCGCTCGCCGGTCTCCAGGGCCGCGAGGAGGCGGCGCTCGCGCATCTGACGGTGCTCTACGTATTCAGCGAGCTTGGCCTCGGGGTCGGTGATCCAGGGGCCGTGGCCGGGCGCGATCAGCTCGATCTCCTGCTCCTGCAGGAGGGCAAGGGAGTCCATGAAGGCGGCGAGGGAGTTGCCGCCGGGCGGGACGATCGTCGAGCCGAGGCCGAGGACGAGGTCGCCGCTGAAGCAGACGCCGGTCTCGGTGAGGAAGCAGACGTGGTCCTCGGCGTGGCCGGGGGTGGCGAGGGCGCGGAGGCCGAAGTGCTCCTCCCCCCCGCTCGGCAGGACCACCTCGGCCTCGAGCCGGTCGGCGCCCTCGGTGTGGTCGCCGTGGGAGTGGGTGAGAAGGACGAGGCCGATGCCGCCGCGCTCGGCCGCGGCGGTGCGGATCGCATCGAGGTGGGCTTCGTCCGCGGATCCCGGATCGATGACGACGCAGGGGTCGGAGCCGAAGACGTAGGTATTGGTCCCTTCCAGGGTCATCGGCCCCGGGTTCGGCGCGACGATCTTCAGAACCTCGGGATGGCCTGGGGCCTCATTCATCTTCAACCTCTCCGACGATTGGAGAGTTAACCGTCCTATAGCGAGGTTAATTCGCCAGTCGTCAAGCTGCCTCGGCTTCGCGGGCGATCGCTTCGCGGGCGTCTTTGGGTTCGAGCACGACCAGGTCGCCGGCGCCGCGGAGGATCTCCCGCACCAGCCAGGGCTTGCCGGCGTAGGGCAGCTCGACGACGACGGCACCGTCGGCCAGCTCCTCGACCACCGTGCGCTCCTCGCGCAGCCAGCGCGCCCGCTCGGGCGAGACCCAGACTCGCGCCACCTCGGCGGTCGGCACCTCGCCGTGGGTCATCCAGCCCTCGACCCCGGCGAACTCCTCGACTTCGGGTCGCGGCTCGAACGTCTCCTCGGAGAGGCGCGCCTCCTTGACCCGGTCAAGCTTGAAGTGGCGGACGCCCTCTTTGGTCAGGTCGTAGCACTCGACGTACCAGCCCTCTTTGCCGTTCTCGAGCCGGTAGGGCTCGACCCGGCGCTCGGTGAACTGGTCCTCGTTCTCCTTGTAGTAGGAGAGCTCGAGGACGCGGCTCTCGGCGATCGCCTGGTTGACGGTGCGGGCGACCTCGGCGTCGCCACCGCCGGCCGAGGCGATCTCCAGGCCCTCCTCGGAGGGGTCGTGACCGAGCGCCTTGACGATTTTCCCGCGCGCGGTCTGCAGGTCGGACTGCGGCAAGTGGTCGCCGAAGAGATCGATTGCCGCCACCAGCGCCTTCGCCTCCAGCGGCAGCAGGCGGGCCGGGCGGGCGAAGTTGTCGCCGTAGGGCTGCGAGTCCACCTCGATCTCGTCGCCGATGATTTCCGCGTAGAGGACGTAGGTGCCGCCGCCGAAGTTGACGACGTTGAGCAGGTCGATGTCCTCGCGCAGCTCCTCAGCCGTCAGCTCCAGTCGCTCGCGCAACTCGGCGGTCTGCAGCCGCTCGCCACGTTTCGCCGCTTCGATCAGCAGGCCGGCGAGGGTGACGAGGCGGGCGAAGCGCTCGGGCCGGATCGCCGCCTCGCCGCGGCCGTTGGAGCGGCTGCGCTTCGGCTGCTCGTCGAGCGGCCGGTCGACGATCTTGGCTGGCTTGAACCCGTTCTCATGGCGGGCCTTGAGCAGCTCGCGGCGCTTCTCGGCCTCCTCGCGCAGGTCCTCAGGCCCGAGCACCTCGGCGTTCGCCCGCCAGCGGAGCACCCAGGCGATCAGCTCGCGCTCAGAGGCGTAAGAGGTTTCGAAGACGCGACCCTTGCCGGGGGCGTTGTCGGACTTCTTGGCGTTGCGCAGCTCGCCATAGCTGCCGTAATCACGTTCGATCAGCCAGGCGATCCGCTCGCGGATGAAGATCTTCGCCGTTCCCTTCGTCTCCCCCAGCTGCCAGTCGGCGCGGCTGCCGTAGTCGCGGCGGTCGAAGTCCTCCGGCGGCGAGAAGTCGTGCTCGGCCTTGGAGGCGTAGCCGACCTTGCCCTGGATCCGCGAGAGGCGGAAGACGCGAACCGCATCGCGCTCGTGCGCGTGGCCGATCAAGTAGAACTGGCCGCCGCGGAAGACCAGGTGGTAGGGGTCGACCTTGCGCTTTTCGGTCTCGCCCCGCTCCATCGTGTAGTAGGTGAACTCGATCGTCTTGCGGCGCGAGATCGCCGTCTCGATCTTCGAGAGGCGCTGGGAGAGGTCGCGGCCGCCGGCGGAGGCGGTCATCGCCATCTCGACCGGGGCGCGCTCGCCCTCCTGCAGCGGGTTCGGGTGGCCCCAGGCGACCTGCTGCAGGGCCAGGCGCAGCGGCTCGGCGTAGGCGAAGCCGCCGTCGGTCAGCAGCATCAGCGCCGTCGACAGCGCCGCCAGCTCGTCGTCGGAGAAGGAGATCGGGTCGAGGTAGAAGTTCTCCGGCGGCAGCGAGTAAAGCTCGGCCTCGAAGAAGCCCTCGCCCGGCTTCTCGACCCCGAGCTGGATGCCGAGGCTCTCCAGCTCGGCGCGATCGGCGTAGAAACGGCGCGCGAACGCGTCGTCGTTCATGTCGCTGTAGCCCTCCACCTCGCGCTTGATCTCCAAGGCCGAGACCGGCCTCCCCTGAGCCATCAGGAACGAGATGAGAGAGAGCTGTCGAATCAGCTTCTCGGTGTCCTTCGCCACTGGTCGGCAGGATAGTCTGCACGCGACGTATGGACGTCCTCCGAAACCTCTTCGGCAACGTAACCGCGGGCATTATCCGGCTTTTGGTGACCGTCGGAATCCTCGCAGCGGTCTATTTCTTCGTCGTCAAGCCCACTTTGGACACGACCGAGAAGATCAGCCACGAAGTCAACGTCAACGTCCAGAAGGGCTTCCAACAGACCGATCTGAGCGAGATCAACAAGACGCTCGACGACGTCAACCGCCAGGTTCAGCGCGAAATCAAGAAGTCGCTGCGACAGACGCCGAGCCACAGCGCCGCCAACAAGCTGGTCCGCTGCATCCGGCGCGCCCACCAGGACGTCCACAAAATCGAACGCTGCAACGAGCGGTACTAGAGCCGCCTAGAGGATCGCTATCCCGGCAAGCGTGGCGGTGCTGCCGATCAAGGCGACGCAAACCGCAACGGCGCCGGCGAACAGCGTGTGCTGCATGCGGTCGAAGCGCTGGTCGAGTTCACCGAAATCTCTTTCCGTGCGCGTCTCCAGGCGGTCGAAGCGCTCCGTGGTCTCGGCCTTCGCTTCCGTGAAGCGTCGGTCGACCTTTGCGAAACCTTCGCGCATCTCAGTCTTCACGTCCGCGAAGCCGTCGTCGACCTTCTTGTTGAGGTCGTCTAGTCGCTCGTCGGTCCACGCTTCTCTCACCATGACCGCCATGATCATAGCGTAACTCTTTGTCTTCTGAAATGTTTTGTCAGGCGGCCCGCTGGGCGAAGAAGGCGCTGCCGGAGAGGGCGCGGTCGAAGCCGGACCAGGCCTCGCCGGCGGGGAGCTGGCGCTCGAGGCGGTCGAAGCTGCCGAGGCGGCCGCCGAGGTTGTCGATCATGTGGACGAGGACAGCCTCGCGGGTAGCCGGGACGACCGGGGAGCCGTGCTCGAGCGAGCCGTGGTGGCTGAGGATGATGTGGAGCACGCACTGGGCCAGGTGCGGATCGAAGCCGGGAATGTCCTCGACCGCCCGGCGCACGGTGTAGTAGCCGAGCGGGATCTCCCCCTGGAGGCGGCCGGCGTCGGTGAGGTCGATCGCCAGCGGGTCGTCGTTGTAGGCGACGCACTTGCCGATGTCGTGCAGGAGCGCGCCGGTGACGGCGACGTCGCGGTCGATGCCGGGGAAGAAGTTGGCTGCGGCGGAGACCGCCTGGGCGACCGAGAGCGTGTGCTCGAGCAGGCCGTGCCGGTAGGCCTGGTGGTAGGTCTTCGCCGCCGGGGCGTCGCGGAAGCGCCGCCAGGTCTCCGACTCCTCGCCGAAGAAGAGGTCCAGGAGCTCGCGCAGCTGGGGGTTTTGCACCGTCGCCAGCAGTTCGCGCAGTTCGCCCTCGAGCTGCTCGGCCGAGACGTCGGACTCCGCCGCCAGGTCCTCGGCCTCGTACTCGTGCGGCTCGGCCTCGCGGATCGAGCTGACCTTGATCTTCGCCCCCCAGCGCTCGCTGATTTCGAAGACGCCGCTGACGAAGACCGGGCTGCCGCCGCAACAGAGGGCGTAGTAGCCCTCGGCCTCCTCCCAGCAGACCGCCTCGGCGGTGCCGCTGGCATCCCCGACCGAGAGGCGCAGCCAGGGCTCGCCGTTGCGCTTGCGGCGCAGCTCGCGCTCGCGGACCGCGTAGACGCCGCTGACCCGCTGGCCGTCCTCGAGCTCGCCAAGCGGTACCCGCAGCGCGGCCTCGGCGGACGGTTCGGCGGGCGGCGGTTCGGTGACCTCCGGCGCGGGCGGGGCGAACGCCTCGATCTGCGTCTGCTCGCTCATCTTCAGCTCAAGGTAGAGAGAGAAGCGGACGCCGATCTGAGCGGTTGGGCCAGGCCGCTTCGCGACCTGAAATCCAGCCAGGGCAATCCCGAGCGGCGGCGGCCGAAGACGCTTACGAGGTGGCGATCGGCTGACCGCCACCTCGTGGGGGGTCCTACTTGAACTGGCTTTCTTCCACCCTGCAGTACTTGAATTCGTAGGGCAGCACGGTGTTGTTGGCCTTCTTGACGGTGGTGGTCAACTGCAGCGCCATCCGCTGGGCGCCGCGCTTGTCGCCGGCTTTCAGCTTCTTCGAGACTTTTTCGAAGAGTTCGACCTCGGTCTTGATCAGGCCCAGCCACTTCGTCAGCCGGGAGCTGTCGGCTGCGGGTTTGGGGACCGCGGCGAGCTGGGTGCGAGCCTTCTTCAGGGCGGCCGCGCCCTTGGCGAACTGGGTTCCGGCCAGCTTCAGCCTGCCCTTCCTGATGTTCTGTTCGACGCCTTTGAGAACCCGTTCGTTGGCTTCGCGGTTCTGCTTGCAGATCGGTTCGACCTGGTCTTTGTAGGTCTGCCGTTCTTCGTCAAGGGTGGCAGCAGACGCCATCGAGGCAGCAAGCAACAGGAGCATGGTGCCGAGCGCGGCCGCCACCATCATCGTCCTGGGCCTTCTTCTCATCTTCTTCCTCCGGTCTTAAATCGGATCGACACTTCTCTAACCCCTGCGGAGCCCTCTTGATGCTGCCTCGCAGTTCCCCCTCGCAACCGTATCCAGATCGGGGACGCTCCGGTCAGCCGCGCAGGCCGACGAGGCTGCTGACCCCCCGCTCCACCACTCGATCCCAAGGGGCGCCGAGGGAATCGGCGAGCCGGTCGACCTTGGTGCGAAGCGGCGGCGCCCAGAGGGCGAGCGCGGCGGCGGAGCCGAGGGCGGCGCCGGCGAGGACGTCGCTCGGGTAGTGGACACCGAGGGCAACGCGGCCGATCGCGAGCACGGCGGCAAGGACGAGGGCGGCGATCCCCCAGCCCCGCTTGCGCAGCAGGATCGCCACCGCGATCGCGAAGGCGGCGGTGGCGTGGTCACTGGGGAAGCCGGGGTCGGCGGCGTGGCCGGCGAAGAGGTGGACCCCGTGCGGGTCGGCGACGAAGGGGCGGGCGCGGTCGACCAGTTCGGAGATCACCTTGCCGACCGCGAGGCCGAGCCCGGCGCTCAGCACCGCAGCCGGCGAAACGCGCCGCCAGGCGGCATGGGCAGTACCGCGAGCGGCCAGGAAGAGGATCGCCAGCGTCGCGACGAAGAGCGCCTCGGAGACGTTGACGTAGAAGAGAAGCGGATCCTCGACCCCGTCGTGCTGGTACATGAAGTTGTTGAGGGCGTGCAGGACGGACCAGTCCACCGTCCGGACGCTGTCACAACTTCTTTACGCCCAGTTAAAGAGCTAGAACGCGATCAAGCTGGCCAGCGCGGCGAAGCAGATGACGGTGATGGTCGCCATGGCAACGAACCCCTGAAACATCATCCTCCGCAGATCGCGGATGTCGGCGTCCACCCGGGCGAAGCCAGCGACCATCTGCTCCTTCAGATCATCCAGACGCTCGTCGGTCCACGCTTCTCTTGCCATCGCCTCCATGATGACGAGTGTAACCTATCGTCTGTAACGAAACACGCGCAAAAAGTAAAACTTGCTGCTCAGTTCTGTGCCGCAACCGCGAAGAGGCGCCATTCGCCCGGGGCGCCCTTCAGCGTCTGGGCGCCGCGGTCGGCGAACTCGAGGCCGGAGCCGACGACGAGCTCGCGCACGGTGCTGGAGACGAGGACTTCGCCGGGTCCGGCGAGGGCGCCGATCCGGGCGCCGATGTTGACCGCCATGCCGCCGACGTCGTCGCCGATCAGCTCGACCTCGCCGGTGTGGATGCCGGCCCGCACCTCGAGCCCGAGCCGCGACACCTCCTCCTGCAGGGCGCGGGCGCAGCGGATCGCCCGGGCGGGACCGTCGAAGGTGGCAAGGAAGCCGTCGCCCATCGTCTTCACCTCGCGGCCACGGTGGAGGCCGAGCTGGCGGCGGACGGCGGCGTCGTGGCGCTCGAGCATCTCCCGCCAGGCGCGGTCGCCGAGCGCGGCCGCCCGTTCGGTCGAGCCGACGATGTCGGTGAAGAGGACCGTCGCCAGCGCCCGCTCCGGTTCGCTGCCGCGGCGACTGCCGACGAGGAACTCTTCGACCTCGTCCAGCAGGGCGTTCTGGTCGCCGGTGACCGGCAGGTGGTCCGCCCCCTCCAGCTCGACGTACCTCGCGTCGGGGATCGCCTCGGCCAGGTAGCGGCCCTGGCCTACCCGGGAGATCTGATCGTCGCGGCGCTGCAGCACCAGCGTCGGCACGTCGATTGCCGACAGCACCCCCCGGACGTCGATCTCGCGGTAGAGGTCCATCAGGGCGACGGCGCCGGCGGGGCTGGTGCCGTAGCGCAGCAGGCGCGACCACCAGCGTTCGAACTCGGCGTCGCCCTCCATGCTCGGCGCCCAGAGGCCGACGCCGACCGGCCCGCCCCAGTCGCGCTTGACGATCTCGGCCCACCGCTCCAGACCCACCTCCGGGATGCCTTGTGGGAAGTCGGGCGCCTTCATCATCCGCGCGTAGGTCCCGTAAAGGACGAGCGAGGCGACGCGGTCGGGGTGGGTGGCGGCGAAGAGCGAGGACATCGGCCCGCCCTCGGAGATCCCGAAGATCGCGGGGCGCTCGCAACCCGCCGCCGCCAGCACCGCCTCGAGGTCGTCCATCGAGTCCTCCAGCGTCGGCGGCCGGCCGGTGCGGTCGGAGAGACCCTGCCCCCGCTTGTCCCAGATGACGACGCGGGCGAAAGAGGCGAGCCGGCGCAGGAAGCCCGTCGTCATCGGGTCGTCCCAGAAGAGCTCGACGTGGGAGACGAACCCCGGCACGAAGACGAGATCGAGCGGCCCCTCTCCGTGGACCTGGTAGGCGATGCTGACCCCGTCGGAGTCGGCGTAACGGGTCTCGGCTTCCATCCGCACTCCCGAACTGCATCAGATTTCCGACCCGGCGGCCGAAGGACTACCAGCACTTCTCAGCCGGCGGCGGCTGAGCCCGACGCTAGGCCGCGTTCGACAGCTTCCGCCGCCGCGGCAGCTCGATCACCTGCGCGCGCTCGGCGTAGACCGGCTCGAACTCGCTGACGGAGAGGACGACGTAGCTGTAGCCGCAGGGACAGGCCTCGCGATCGACGTCGTCGAGCTTCTCGACGACGACCTCGGTCTCCTCCGGACAGCTTGAGCAGGCAACTAGAACTTGGAACATGTGCCGATGGTGCCGCCGGCCTCGGACGGATGTCGGCATTTGCAATGGATCTCCCAGGCTCAGCCCGGCAGCCGCGCGGGATTGCGCAGCATCTCGCGGATCGGCGGGCCGCCCATCGGCAGGTTGAAGGTGCCCATCAGCTCGAATCCTTGACGTTCGTACAGGACGCGGTTGCGCTCGCTGCTCGACTCGAGGTAGGCGTGCATGCAGCTTCGGTCGCATTGCTCGAGCACCGGGCGGAGCAGAGCCGCTCCCAGGCCCCGCCCCTGCTGCCGCGGTTCGACGCCGACGTAGTGCAGGTACCAGTGGTCAGGGTGGCGGGGATGGAGTCGCTCGAACCGCAGCTGAGACCAGAGGGCGAGGCCGAGCCGCCGCCCGAAGACCGCGATCATGCTTCGCGCGGGGCGCGCGGTCCTGGCGAACGGAACCCGCCACCGACCCGGCCGGCCCCAGAGCGCCGCCCCGCTCCCGTCCTCGGTCACCCACAGCTCCCGGTGCTCGGGAACGACGTTCTCGATCTCGGCCGAGAAGAACCGTAGGAGCCGCTCGCCCCTGAATGCCGCGTCGGGAAGAAGGTGCGCCCAGCCGGGGTCGTCGACGAAGGCCAGGGCCAGTGCCTCGGCGGCAGCCTCGTGGTCGGCGGGGGTCGCGATCCGCACCCCCGCCCTCGGGACACCTTGCTGATCCATGATCGATCCTCCGCAAACGTATCTCCTAATAGGCGGCAGATACGTTTTCGAAAGCAACCGACGAAGGAGAGAGATGGGCACGCTGCGCGAATCGATGACCGGCGAGACGACGATGCGGGAGGTCGTCGAAAAGGAACTCGGTGAAGAAGTGGTCGCCGTCGCGGCGCTGAGTCAGGGCACCCCGCCCTCCATGCTCTCGATGGTGACCGGCGCGGCCCTGATCAAGCTCGTCTCGCCCCGCCCCTCCAAGCAGCTGCCGAAGCGCTTCATCCTCGCCGTCACTCCCGACCGGGTCGTCGCCCTGAAGGGGACGCCGATAAGCGACGAAGACGGCAACGACAACGGCGCCCACATCAGGGGCGAGATCGCCTCCTGGAGTCGCGGCGAAGTCACCGCCACCCGCACCGAGGGAGAGGACGGCGGAACCCTGCAGATCCCGGGCGCCTCGATCCCCGTCTTCGACCGCTCGATCGGCAACCCGCGCGAGCGCGAACTCTTCATGGCGCTAGCAGCTTCATAGTTATACTAAGGCAGTATGACTCAGCGAGTCGGAGCAAAGGGGCAGGTCGTCATCCCAAAGGAACTGCGGGAGCAGGCTGGGCTGGGGCCAGGAGCCGACGTTGACTTCGAGGCCGTCGGCGATGGCATCGTCATCCGCAGGGCCCCCCGTCCCTCCTCCCTTCGTGGCCGCTTCGACAAGAGCGGGATGGCGGATCGTCTGCTCGAGGACCGCCGCAACGAGCCACGTTAGAGCTCACTGATGAAGCGCTGTCTCGACTCCTGGGCAGTGCTCGCCTGGCTGGACGGGGAGGAACCGGCAGCTGAGATGGTGGAGCGGACGATCAAGCGGGAACGGCCGGCGATGAGCTGGATGAACCTGATCGAGGTCCACTACCGCACGATCCGAGACCACGGCCGGCAGGAAGCCGATCAGGTCTTGGCCGAGCTGAGGCCGGTGATCACGGAGAGTCTGCCCGGCATCGCCACGATGAGGTCAGTCTCGTCGCTTAAGGCAGAACATCCGATCGCGCTGGCCGATTGCTTCGCTGTCGCACTGGCTGCCGAGGAGGAAGCGGAGCTGCTGACCGGAGACCCGGAGATCATCGACCGGGCCGATCAGCTGCCGTGCAAGGTCGTTGATCTTCGACCAAGCAGCTGAGAGTGGCGAGGGCCGGATTCGAACCGGCGACACCACGATTTTCAGTCGTGTGCTCTACCAACTGAGCTACCTCGCCTAAGACGGGAGCAAATGCTCCCAGATGGGGCGAAGGCTACCGGGAGCGAAGCGGGCGGGGCTGATTGCATGGCGAGATGAACTGGGGTCGCGCGGTGCTGGCGTTGGTTGCCGTTGTGGCGGCGGGGGCGCTGTTGGTCTCGGGTGGTTCCGGGGCCGATCCGCGGACGCCGTCGGCGCTGCCGGGGTTGCCGCCGCCGTTCTTGGGGACGGCGGTGGTCGGTAGTGGTGGGCTGACGGCGGCGATCGACGCGTATGGGGACGTGGTCGACCTGCGGGTGCCGGGGGCGGCGGGGCGGGGGCTGATCGACAACCCGGCGGAGCGGCAGGCGGCGGGAACGGTGCCGGCGGACACGGGGGTCGTGCCGTGGGTGTCGGTCGACGGGCGGCGGGCGCGGCCGATCTGGACTGCGGACTCGGTGGAGCAGCGTTACCGGCGGGGGACCAGTGTGGTTGTCACCACGGCGCGGTTTGGGCCAGAGCTCGTCCGCGTCGTCTACGCCGCCCCCCGGCGCCGCCTCGTCTGTCTCACCGAAAGCGACGCGGGAGCGCGCGTCGAGCTGCGCTCCAGCGAGCCGGCGGCGAGGCGCCGGCTGCACTGCGACGGCAGCTCGGCGCAGTCGTCGATCGAAGCCGCGGAACGCAGCGACCGGCGCTGGCTGCGGCGGGCCCGGCCGCTCGCGGCGTCCGCGCCACCCTGGGCGGTCGAGATGTACGAGCGCTCGCTGCTCGTGCTGCGGGCGCTGACGGACCGGCGCAGCGGTGCCGTCGCCGCCGGCGCTCGCGACAGCTGGGCCTACGTCTGGCCTCGGGATGCGTCGGCCGCGGTGCTCGCCTTCGCCGCCGCCGGCTATCACCCGCAGGCGGAGAAGACGACGCGCTTCCTGCTCGGCCTCGGCCTGGAGGAGGCGGCGCGCTTCCACGGCGACGGCAGCCCGGTGGCGGGCCGGCCGGCCCAGGGGGACGCGATCGGCTGGGTCGCCGCGGCGGCAGAGGCATCCGGGCTGATCGGCTCGGCCTGGCACGCGGCGCGAATTCTCTCCCCCGTCTATCCGCTCGCCTGGCGCGATCGCGCCGACTACCAGGAGGGCGAGCCCGGCGACTACCTCGGCAACGCGATCGCCGCTGGCGGGTTGCAATCACCCCTACATGGAGAGAAATCGTCCCGTCGGCTGGTGCGGCGGCCGGGCGACCCGGGCTCCGGGCTCGATTCGGCGGCGGCTTGGGCAGTCGAGCCGTTCCGGCGCCGCTCGCTCTACCCCGGGGCGCGGGAGACGATGCTCCAGCTCGCGCGGAGCGGTGGGCGCTTCGGGATCACCCCGGGTGAGGACTGGCCGGGAACCGACCCCTGGTCCGCTCCGACCGCCTGGACGGCCTGGTCCCTCGCTGCGCTCGGCGAGCGACGGCAGGCGCTGCGCCTGCTCGCCGACCTACGGCGCGCCGCTACGCCATCGGGCACCCTCCCCGAGCGGGTCGACTATCGCACCGGCATCCCGACCTCGACCACGCCGCTCGCCTGGTCGCACGCCTTCGCGATCCTCGCCCTCCAAGAGCTCTGGCCGGTTCGAACTGCATCAACTTGACCACCCAGCAGGTACTCAAGTTGATGCAGTTCGCTCAGAGCTGCCCCCGCATCAGCCCCATCAGCTCCTGGGCGCCCGCCTTGTGCAGCGGCTCGTTGAGGTTGCCGCACTTGGGGCTCTGGACGCAGGAGGGGCAGCCGGACTCGCAGGGGCACTCGGCGATCAGGCGCTCGGCGTCGCCGAGCAGGCGCTCGAACTCCTCGTAGCCGCGGCGGGTGATCCCGACCCCGCCGGGGTGGCCGTCGTAGATGAAGATGGTCGAGCGGCCGGTCTGGAAGTGGACGTTGGTCGAGAGGCCACCGATGTCCCAGCGGTCGCACATCGCGATCAGCGGCAGGACGGCGATCTGGCTGTGCTCGGTCGCGTGCAGGGAGCCGAGCAGCGCCTCGGTCGGCAGCTTGTTGGCGAGCTGGTCCGGGAGCACGTACCAGAGCGCCTGGGTGACGAAGTTCTGCTCGGGCAGCTCGAGGGCGACGATGTCGATCGGTTCCTGGTCTGAGACGGAGACCCGCTGGAAGGCGATCACCTGCTCGGTCACCGAGACCTCGCCGAAGTTGAGCTGGACGCCGGCGACCTCGCGCTGTTCATGCACGCGCTCGATGTAGATCTCGGTCTCTTTTTTCGGCCGCGTGTACCAGTCGCCGTCGAAGCTGGAGACGATCGCCCGCCGCTCCTCGATGTCGAGGCGGTCGACCTCGTAGGAGCGGCCGAGATGGAGGTAGACGGCGCCGGGGTGGATCGTGGTGAAGGCGCGCTCGGCCTCGACCAGGCCCAGCATCTCCCCCGCGTCGCGCTCGATCACCGCGACCGAGTCGGCCGAGGCCGAGCGCAGGGCGATCCGGTTGGCGACGAACTCCGGCCGCCGCGGCATCAGCTTGCCGCCGACGCCGCGCAGCTCTCCCGCCGCGACGAGTCGTTCGGCCCGCTCGCGCCAGCCGTCCCCGAAGACCTCGTCGTCCTCGTTGGTCAGCGGCAGCTCGTAGGCGGCGGCGATCAGGTGCCGGGAGGCGATCTGGTCGTTGCCGTGGTCGAGGATCGCCGCCTCGACCGGACGGCCGAGGAACTCCTCCGGGTGGCGGCAGAAGAACTGGTCGAGCGCGTCCTGGCCGGCGACGTAGACGGCGAGGCCGCGGCGGCGGCGCCCCGCCCGCCCCCACATCTGCCGCAGGCTGGCGACGGTGCCGGGGAAGGTGACGCAGATCGCGGCGTCGAGCTCACCGACGTCGATCCCCAGCTCCAGCGCGTCGGTGGCGACGACCGCCAGCAGCTCGCCGGCGGCGAGACGCGCCTCGATCTCGCGCCGCTGCTGCGGCGTGTAGCCGCCGCGGTAGGGGGCGATCCGCCGCGCCAGCTCCGGCTTCCCCCGGCGCTCCAGGTTTTCCCGGGCGAAGCGCTGGATCAGCTCGATCCCGCGCCGGCTTTTGAGGAAGCAGATCGTCCGCACGTTCTGGGAGACCAGCTCGGCGAGCAGGTCGGCGGCCTCGGAGAGGGCCGAGCGGCGGGTGCCGCTGCGCTCGTCGATCAGCGGCGGGTTCCACATCGCGATCTCGCGGCCGGCCCGCGGGGCGCCGTCGTCGTCGACCAGCTCGAACGGCGTCCCGACCAGCTCCTCCGCCAGCTCCTCCGGGTTGGCGATCGTCGCCGAGGCGAGCAGGAAGCGCGGCTCGCGACCGTAGGCGCGGGCCAGCCGCCGCAGCCGCCGCAGCACGTTGGCGACGTGGGAGCCGAAGACGCCGCGGTAGGTGTGGGCCTCGTCGACGACGACCCACTCGAGGTTGGCGAGGAAGTCGCCCCAGCTCTTGTGGTTCGGCAGCAGGGCGACGTGGAGCATGTCCGGGTTGGTGAGGACGAGGTTGGAGCGGCGGCGGATAGCCGGGCGCTCCTCACGCGGGGTGTCGCCGTCGTAGATCGCCTCGCGCAGGCCGGGCGGGCGCAGCCGGGCGAGCGCGCGCGCCTGGTCCTGGGCGAGCGCCTTGGTCGGGTAGAGGTAGAGCGCCCGGTCTTTCGGGCGGGAGGCGATCGAGTTCAGGACCGGCAGGTTGAAGGCGAGGCTCTTGCCCGAGGCGGTGCCGCTGGTGATCACCAGGTTGGACTCCTCAGCGAGCTCGAAAGCGCGTAGCTGGTGGGTGTAGAGGGAGTCGATGCCGACGCGGTCGAGGGCCTCGCGCAGCCCCGGGTGCAGCTTCAGCGGCAGCGGCGCCGGCCGCGACCGCCGCTCATCTTCAGCCGACTCGGCGACGATCCGCCCGTCGCGGCGCGCCGGGTCGATCGCGATCGCCCAATCGGAAGCAAGGAGCGAGCCGCCCCGCGCCATCAGGTGGCGCTCCCGACCGGCCGGCAGATCTCGGCGGCCACGTGCATCGCCTGCAGGGACGAGCGGTCGTGGATGCGGAGGACGTCGGCGCCCTCGCGGACGGCGAGGGTGACCGCGGCGACCGTGCCCCACTCGCGCTCGGATGCTGGCAGACGCTCATCCCACGACCCGGCCAGCACGGCGCCGATGAAGTCCTTGCGCGAGAGCGAGACGTAGAGCGGCAGGCCGAGCGTGCGCAGCTCGCCGAGCCGCCGCAGGATCTCCAGATCCTGCGCGGGGCTGAGGTCGAAGTCGAGTCCGGGATCGATGGCGATCTGCTCCTCCGCCACCCCAAGCTCCCGGGCCGCTTCGACTCTCCCCTCGAACCAGGCCCGCAGGTGGTCGACGACGTCGTCGTACTCGCGCCAGGGCCGGTCGACCCGCGGCGGCCCCTCGATGTGCATGAGGACGTAGCCGGCGCCGGTCTCGGCGACCAGCTCGAACATCTCCTCCGAACCGCCGGAGATGTCGTTGACGACGACCGCGCCCGCCTCCAGCGCCTGCCGCGCGACCTCCGGCGAGAACGTGTCGGCGGACACCGGCACATCGCGTGGTTCCTTTCGGTCGCCATTCGTCCGAAAGGAACCACGCGATTGGCTGACGAGCCCTTCCACCGCCGGGACCAGCGCCGCCGCCTCGTCCTCGGGCGGGACCGGGGGGCCGGCTTTGGCCGCCACGGCGCCGATGTCGAGCATCTCGAAGCCGGCCTCGGCCAACGCCAGCCCGTCCCGCACCGCCTGCTCGGGGGTGCCGCTGCGGGCGCCCTCGAACATCGAGTCGACGGTGACGTTGACGATCCCGGCGCCGATCGGCCGCGAGAGGTCGAGGTCGCGCCCGCGAAGTCTCCAGCTGCTCACCGGTCGAGCTTACGCAAGGCCCGTTCCCGAGCCGGGGACCTGGAACGCTCCTAGCGAGGAGGGACCGCGATCGGCAGCGTCGTCACCCGGCCGCGCCTGCCGAAGCTCCTGTCCGGCG
Source organism: Solirubrobacterales bacterium (assembly GCA_036277955.1). GTDB lineage: Bacteria > Actinomycetota > Thermoleophilia > Solirubrobacterales > 70-9 > VAYN01. Next base: position 58,536 of record DASULV010000060.1, read on the forward strand.
TGCCGTCCCTGTCGTAGCGGCGGAGGAAGAAGCGGGTCGAGCTGGGGCCGCCGACGAGGCCGCCGACCAGGACCTTGCCCTTCGGCCGCAGCGCCAGGTCATAGGCGGCTTCGAAGGCCGGGGCTCCGGCGGCGCCAGAGCCGAGCGGCGGCGTGACGATGCCGTCATGGCCGAAGCCGCGCGCGGGGTGGCCGTCTTTGCCGAAGCGGGCGAGGAGGAGACTCGTGCACTCGATAGCGCCGCAGCGATGAGTGCTGGCGCCGGCGGCAAAGATGGCGCCCTTCCTATCGACCGCGACCGCATTGGCGACGTCGCTCGAACTGCGGCCGACGGTCACGGTCCAGAACCCTCGGCGGCCGAAACCGTTGTCCTGCGCGCCGTTCTCGAAGTAGCGCGAGAGCAGCAGGTCGCCGTTCGCTTCGCCGGCGATCAGCAGCTTGCTCCTGTACCGGGCGAGCGCGTTCGCCGCTTCGGGCAGAGGGCTCGCCGGGAGGAAGTTCGAGGTGACGAGGCCGCCGCCGAAGCTCGGGTCCGGGCCGTCCGGAGTGCCGAACGGGCCCATCGTCGCCGGCCGCAGGCGCGCCAGGACCGCATGGGTCTTCGCGTCGGCGCGACGTTCGGCAATGGTGCCGGCGCCATACACCTGTCCGCCGCCCGCGAGGACGATGTCGTTGAGGAAGGTCTTCGGCTCGTCGCTTTCGCCGCCGGTGAAGCCGCCGACCTGGATGCCGGTCAGCCCGCTCCCGGCGACGCGGTACAGCCAGCCGTACCAGTGTTCGCCGGTGTCCTGGGGATAGCCGCTCATGCCGCCGGTGTAGATCCCGCCGACGGCCGACACCGCGACGGTTCTCGGGAACCAGGAAGACGAAGCGCCGGCCGCCTTCCTGCCGCGGACGCCGAAGTTGCCGTCGAAGCGGCCGTCGGGAAGCAGGCGCACGACTTCCCCGATCGGCGCCGTGAGGACGATTCGCCCGTCCCTGTACGGAGCGACCGCGGTGAACGGCTTCAACGCCCGGGCGAGGACGATCCCGTCGCCGCCGCCGAAGCTCGGGTCGAGCTTGCCGTTGGGCAGGTAGCGGGCGACGGCGCCGAATTCCTCGCCGCCTTCCGGCGCCAGCCCGGCACCGCCGGCGACGACGATCCTCCCGTCCGGTTGCACCGCCATCCCGAAGTTGCCGACAGAGGCGCCGGCCGCGGCGGGCGCCCCCAGCGCCAGTGCCGCGGCCATCCCTGCCACAAGTCGCATCGCTCTCCCCGGCATGGTCGCTACCGTAACCCCCTCCTTGGGGCTTAGTTGCGTCTACACCGACCTCGACGGGACCCTGCTCGGGCGGGGCAGCTCGCTCTTCCGCGACGCCGAGGGCGGCTTCAGCCTGGCGCAGGCGCGGGCGCTCGAGGCCTGCCACCGGGTCGGCGCCGAGGTCGTGATCATGTCCGGCCGCCGCGAGCCGCAGGTGCACGAGGCGGCGCGGTTGATGGGCCAGACCTCCTACATCTACGAGGCCGGCTGCGCCTTCGCGATCGACGGCGAGACGACGCTGATGACCGGCGCGATGGCGCCGAACGAGGACGGGACGATCTACGAGCAGATCGAGGAGCGCGGGATCCCGAAGCTGCTCTTCGAGCACTTCGAGGGCCGGCTCGAGTACCACTCGCCCTGGCACCACGGCCGCGTCCTCTCCCACCTCTTCCGCGGCAAGGTCGACGTCGAGGAGGCGAACGCGCTCCTGCACGAGCGCGACTGCGACGACCTGCGGCTGCTCGACAACGGCGCGATCGGACGGCCGATGCCGACGGTCGAGGGCCGCACCCACGCCTACCACCTGGTCCCGAAGCAGGTCAGCAAGGCGGCGGCGGTCGCCGGCCACGCCCGCGCACGCGGCTACGACCCCGCCGAGTGCATCGCCGTCGGCGACTCTGTCGAGGACTTGGAGGTGGCGGCGGCGGTCGGCCGCTTCTTCGTCGTCGCCAACGGGCCGCAGAACGACGAAGGCCTGCGCGCAGCCCTCCCGAGCTGGGACAACGTCACCGTCACCGAGTCCCCGATGGGCGAGGGCTTCTACGAGGCGGTCGTCTCCAGCCTGATGGAACGCCGCTGAGGCTTCACTAGTATCGATCCATGGACGCGCACGCGACCGTCGCCGAGCAGGAGTACCTGGAGATCATGTTCTGGCTGGAGGAGGCCGGGCTGCCGATGACCGGGGCGAACATCGCCCGCGCGATGCAGCTCTCGCCGCCGACCGTGCACGAGATGATCGGCCGCCTGGTCGACGACGGCTACGTCGAGCGCAACCCGAACAAATCGCTCTCCTTCACCGAGTCGGGCCGCGAGCACGCCAGCTACATCGTCCGCCGCCACCGGATGATCGAGCGCTTCCTCACCGACGTCCTCGGGATCCCCTGGGACGAGGTGCACGAGGAGGCCGAGCGGATCGAGCACGCGATGAGCCCGGTGCTGGAGGAGCGCATGCGCGCCGCGATCGGCGACGCGACGACCTGCCCCCACGGCCACCCGATCGTCGAGGGCGTGCGCGAGCAGGGCGCGCTGCTGGCCGACGTCGAGATCGGCGCCGACGTAGTCGTCCTGCGCTTCGAGAACGAGGCCGAGGAGCTGCTGCACTACCTCAAGGACGCCGGCCTCAACCCTGGGCTGGAGGGCAAGGTCGAGACCTCCGACGACGAGCGCGTCGTCATCGCCTCCGCCGACGGCAGCCACGAGGTCAGCCGCAGCGTCGCCGAGACCGTCTCCGTCCGCGCCGACCCGGCACCACCCCCCCGCGCCGCGATCCCCGAGCAGCTCGTGTTGTCCTCGGACCGCTACGGCCGCTGAGCACTATTGGCGAGTTAACCTCGCTATAGGACGGTTAACTCTCCTATTGCGGGACCGACATAGTCACGATCGCGTCACCGGTCGGTTCCTCGCTGCCGCCCTGCGGCTCTTCGGTGACCATCACCGTGTCGACGCCGCTCATATCGGCGATCGTCGTCTCCGCCTGACCCTTGCGGTCGGGGACCAGCAGCGCCGGCACCGCTTCGACCGTGCCTTCGCGGCGCACCCACGCCTCCAACACCTTGTCGGGCGGCAGCTGGTGGAGGTTGGCGAGGTGGAGGGTGCCGCCGTCGCCTTCGCTGACCATCTTCACGGTGATCCCGTGTTCGCGGGTGACGAGGGTCGTGGCCTTGCCTTCGTCGTCGGAGCCGCCCTTGCCGATCTCGTATCCGGCGACGAGGGCCACCGCGAGGACGAGGACGGCGAAGGCCACCGCCGGCTTCGAGAACCAGCTCCAGGACCGCCGCTTCGCGGCACGGCGCTCCGGCTCCAGGTCGGCCCGCACTTCGGCCATCAGCGCCTGGCGCAGCCTCGGCGGCGGTTCCTGCCGCTCGACCGACTCCGGCAGCGCCTGCACCGCCGGCTCGAACCAGCGCATCTCGCCCTGGCAGCGCTCGCAGCCCTCCAGGTGCCGCTCGAACTCCGTCGCCTCGCGCGGATCGAGCGCGCCCAGCATGTAGGCCGCCAGCTCCTCGCTCCACTGCGTGTGATCGCTGCCGTTCATGCCAGGCCCTCCGCTAGCTCTCCCCTGATCTTCTCCAAGCCCAACCGCATCCTTCCCTTCACCGTGCCCATCGGCAGGCTCAGGATCTCGGCGATCTCCGAGTGGCTGAAGCCGCCGAAGTAGGCGAGCTGGATCACCTTCGCCTGCTCGCCCGGCAGCCTGCCGATCGCCCCGCGCACCTCGACCGCGGTCTCGCGCCGCAGCGCCTCCTCCTCGGTGCGCTCGCTCGCCGGTCGCTGCTCCAGCACCGACTCGTCGTCGAAGTCGAGTTTCGGCGCTTTGCCCGCCTTGCTGCGGAGGAAGTCGATCGCCCGGTTGCGGACGACGCTGAGCAGCCAGGAGCGGACGCTGCCGCGGGCGGCGTCAAAGCGGGCGCCGCTGCGCCAGACCGAGATGAAGGCCTCCTGCGTCACTTCCTCGGCTGCGGCGCGGTCGCCGACGATCCGGTAGGCGAGCGAGTAGGCGGCGCCGCCGTGGCGGTCGTAGAGAACCTCGAACGCCTCGGGGTCCTTGCGACCGACGAGGGGCATCAGCTCCTCGTCGGCCAGCCGCTCCGCCTTCTCTCGTCGTACCGCCATCGCTCGATCTTCGCCGTCCGGCTACCCGATTCCTAGGCGAGGAACGGTTCGACGGCTTTCAGCACCTGCTTTTCGTCCTGCGGCGTGTCAAAGGCCGCGGGCGCCGGTTCTTCCTTGTTCTGCAGCCGGATTGCCGCCGCGTGGCGCGCCTCGACCTGGACGATCCCGCCCGCCGCCGCCAGCACTTCTTTCGATTCGATCATCGGCGCGGCGCCGTTGTAGGCGCTGACCCCGGTGTCCTCGAAGGTCTGGGCCAGCTTCAGGAAGCCGGAAGTGCCGCTGTAGTCGAAGTTGAACTTCGGTTCCATCACCGGCTTGCCGCCGAGCTTCTTGATCGTCGCGGTCAGCGCTTCGACGTGCTGCTGCTCGTCGCTCGCCAGCAGGTTGACGAGGCTCTTCAGTTCCCCGCTCGCCTTTGCCCGGCTCTTCGCTTCCGCGTAGAACTTCGCCTCCAGGTACTCGAGGGTGAGGGCGAAGTTGAGGATGTCGACGTCGCCACCGCCCATCGCCCCAAGCGCCCGGCGCACGAAGGGACCGACCGCGAGGGTGCCGTACAGGGCACCCGCCGCCAGCGCGCCCTTCAGCAGGACATCGCTGCGGGAGAGGTCCTTGCTGTCCTCATCGACCTGGACCGCGGCAAGCTCGGGATGGACGTAGTTCTCGTTGCTCGGAAGTCTGTTGCTCATGGCTGCTCCTTCTCTCTCGCGGCGGCCTCAGCCGACGATGAACGGTTCGACTGATTTGAGGACGGTCTTCACGTCGGCGGGCTTGCCGAAAGCGCCGTCGGGGGTGATCGTCTTGCCCAGCAGGGTGTTGAGGGCGGCGGCGTGGCGACCCTCGACGCTGTGGATCGCCAGCGCGGAGGCGAGCACTTCCGGGCTTTCGATGTTCGCTGCCTGCCCGAGGTAGGCGGCGGCGCCGAGGTTCTCGACCGTCCCCGCCAGTTCGAGCACCGACTTCGCGCTCTTCAGCGGGAATTCGGCTTTCGGTTCCGGCGCCGGCTTGCCGCCGAGGCTCTTCACCGCCTGGGTCAGCGCCTGCACGTGTTCGGCCTCCTCGCGTCCGAACTTGCGGATCGTCTCCAGGTCGGCGCCCTTGAAGAGGCCGCTCTTGACGACGTCCGAGTAGAAGGCGGTCTCCAGGTACTCGAGAGTGAGCGCGTAGTTGAGGATGCCGACGTCGCCCTTGCCGAACTGGGCGGTTTCGCTCTTCCCCGCCGGCTTCATTGACGTGGTGCCGCTGGTGGTGCTGTCGCTGTCGCTGCCACAGGCGGCGAGAAACGCGGCCAGCGCGGTGGAGCCGCCTCCGACGGCGAGGAACTTGCGCCTCGATTGGGGTCCTGCCAGCTGCTTCATGTCCGCCATCGCGTAGTCGCCTCCTGGTCGTTTACCTGTCTTGGTCTACGGGGGAGGCGACGCCGGTGGATCAGAATCCCCGGATGTTTCGAACTGCATCAAATTTCCGACCCAGCAGGAGGGAAATCTGATGCAGTTCGGCAAGGCGGGCCGGGGGACGCGTGGCGCGGCGCTGCTGACGCTGGCGTCGATCGTCTCGGTGCAGAGCGGGTCGGCTCTGGCGACGGGGCTCTTCGACTCGGTCGGGCCGGCAGGTGCGGTGTTCCTGCGCGCCGGCTTCGGCGCGGTCGCGCTTCTCCTCTTCACCCGGGGCGAGCCGCTTCGCAGCCCCGAGTGGCCGCACCGCGACGTCTGGCTGCTCAGCGTCTCGGTCGCCGCCGTCAACCTCTTCTTCTACGCGGCTCTGGAGCGACTGCCGCTGGGGATCACCGTCACGCTCGAGTTCGTCGGGCCGCTCGGCGTCGCGGTCCTCGGCTCGCGGCGGCCGCGCGACGTCATCTGGGTCGTGCTCGCAGCAGCGGGGATCGTCCTGCTCTCGGACGGTGGCAGCGGGGACGTCGACGGACTGGGCGTGGTGCTGGCACTGACCGCCGGGTTCTTCTGGGGCGCCTACATCCTCTTCAGCGACCGGGTCGGCGCCCTCGCGCCCGGTCCCGGGGGCGCGACGATGGCGGCGGTGCTCTCGGCGGCGATGGTGGCACCGCTCGGGATCGCCCAGGGCGGTGCCGACCTCCTCGCCGCCTCCACCCTCCTCGCCGGCGCCGCCGTCGGCGTCCTCAGCACCGCGATCCCCTACGCCGCCGAGATGGAGGCACTGCGACGCCTCCCCCGAGCCGTCTTCGGCGTGCTGATGAGCCTCGAGCCGGCGGTCGCCGCGGCGATCGGCTTCCTCGCCCTGTCCCAAGACCTTGAGCCGCTGGAAATCGTCGCGATCGGGTTGGTCGTGATCGCCTCGGCAGGCGCATTGCGCTCAGCCGCGACTCCCGCACCGCACGACTGAGCGCAGCCGACTTTCGACACAGCGGGTTGTGCTCTAAATCGGATGCGCTAAGCAGGGCTGCCCGCGCGCAGCTGCTCCAGAGCCGCCGCGATCCGCTTCACGCCCTCGGCCGCCTTGTCGGCTGGGACCGGTGCGAAGGAGAGGCGGAGGCTGCGGTCGCCGCCGTCGAGCATGAAGTCGGGGCCGGCGACGAAGGTGACGCCGTGGTTCTTCGCCTCGGCGAGGAGGGCGGCGCTGTCGGTGCCCTCGGCGAGGTCGAGCCAGAGGAAGTAGCCACCCTCAGGGACGACGAACTCGGCCTCGGGAATCTGCTCGCGCAGCGCCTCGACCAGGGCCTCGCAGCGCGCCTTCAGCTCGCCCTTGACGAACTCGATGTTGCGGTCGAGCTCGCCGCTGCGGCAGAGCTCGAGCACGATCGCCTCGGCCAGCATGTTCGGCGAGATGTAGGTCTCGTTGGCTTTTTTCG
>DASULV010000061.1:0-63621 GCA_036277955.1 Solirubrobacterales bacterium
CGGAGACGCCGGGCGGCGAACGCAACTGGGACTACCGCTTCAGCTGGATCCGCGACTCGACCTTCAGCCTCTGGGCGCTGCACACGCTCGGCTTCGACCACGAGGCGCGCGACTTCATGCGCTTCATCGTCGACGTCTGCAGGGACAAGCCCGACCTCCAGATCATGTACGGGATCGGCCACGAGCGCGAGCTCACCGAGAAGACGCTCGACCACCTCTCCGGCTACGGCGGCGCCAAGCCGGTGCGGGTCGGCAACGGCGCCTTCGACCAGCGCCAGAACGACGTCTGGGGCTCGCTGCTGGACTCCGTCTACATCCATGAGAAGGCGCTGCGGGGCAGCGGCACGCCGGCCGATCGCGAGCTGATCCGCTACCAGGTGGAAGCGGCGATCGAGGCCTGGCCGCACCCCGACCAGGGGATCTGGGAGTCGCGCGGCGAGCCGCAGCACTACGTCTCCTCAAAGCTGATGATCTGGGTCGCCGTCGACCGCGGCGCCCGCCTCGCCCGCTGGGTCCCCGAGGGCGCCGACGCCGAGCTCTGGCACGCGAAGGCCGAGGAGTGGCAGGCCAAGGCCGACGAGATCAAAGCCGAGATCCTCGAGCGGGGGGTCAGGGACGGGGTCTTCCGCCAGCACTACGACACCGACGCCCTCGACGCCTCGCTGCTGCTGATCCCGCTCTACCGCTTCCTGCGGCCGGACGACCCGCGGGTGCGCGACACCGTCAACGCGATCGCCGCCGACCTGACCGAGCACGGCCTCGTCTGCCGCTACAAGGTGGACGAGACCGACGACGGCCTGCAGGGCAAGGAGGGGACCTTCCTGATCTGCTCCTTCTGGCTGGTCTCGGCGCTCTCGGAGATCGGCGAGCCGCGGCGGGCGCGGGAACTCTGCGAGCGCCTGCTCGAGGCGGCCGGCTGGCTCGACCTCTACGCCGAGGAGCTGGAGGCGGAGTCCGGCCGCCACCTCGGCAACTTCCCCCAGGCGTTCACCCACCTGGCGCTGATCAACGCGGTCTCCCACGTGATCGCCGACGAGCGGCGGGAAAACGGCGGCTACACCGCGGTCTTCACCGAGATGGGCGGCGTCCGCGAGGACGCCTAGACCCACTGCTGTTACAAAGACGTTGCAGACATAAGAACGACAGACAAGATGTCTCCGGCGGTCCCTATATTGCGGTGGCGATTGACGGCGGGACCGGAAGAGCTTCGGCGACGCCTCTACTTGAGCATAGGAGGGGCCATGAAGATGAACGAGGAATACAAAACGACCTGGGCGGAAGACGAGGGCGTCGAATCGGCGGTGCTGCAGCAGGTTCTGGATCTGCACCCCACCCGGCTGACGCTGGAGGAGCTGGCGCGGGAATTCGGCGTCAAGCACAGCGATTTCGCCGCCAGCGACGCGGTGGAAAGGGCGGTCCGCGATCTCGCCGCCGCCGGGCTTCTGCACCGAGGCGAGGAATTCGTCGCGCCGACCCGGGCGGCGCTGCGGTTCAACGAGCTGCTGGACCGTTGACGACCTGGTGAAACGCGGTACGCAGGCGCGCCCGCAACTCGCGGGCCGCCCGCGTCGTGTCTTCGGGGCCGGAGACGAGGATCACCTCGGTGGCGGGAAAGCTGCCGAGCTGGTCTTCGACCGCCTGGACGAAGTCTTCGTCGCCGACGCGCGCCTCGGCTTCGATGCCGGCAGCGGCGAGGGCGGCGACGCTGACGACCAAGCGCTGCTGCGCGTCTCGCCGCGCCGCCTCGACGTCAGAGGCCCAGCGATCGAGAAAGCCGATGTGCGCGGGTGCCAGCACCATCACCTCGGCCCCGTCCCCCGCGTTCTTGATCAAGGACGAGACCCGTTCGACCGGCTCCGGCTCCTCGAGCCGGTCGGCCAGCACCACCAACACGCGCGGGCGGCCGGCGCTCGCGGGTGTCGAGCCGATCTCTCCCTCCGGTCGCAGTCGGACCGCTACGTAGACGATCCCCACCGCTACCAGAGCTCCCACCGCCACCCCGATGCCGGGGCCGGCGAAGTAGAAGGCGAAAACGATCGGGACGACGATCGCGGCGACGATCAACGGAAGCTTCCACGGAGACACTCTCCAAGCTTCTCAAGCGCCCCGATCGCCGTCCCGGAAGAGCTTCAGGAGCCCTTGACCCAGCTGGCCGTCGGAGCGACGCGCTCCTGCATGGTTCCCATCTGCACTGATCCCACCTCCTTCTCCCCTTGACTGCCGAGCCGCCCCGTTGCGGCTTGTGGTCTAAATCAACTGACCAATGAATACTCTAAATGATTCCAGCAATCAAGGTGAGTCCAGGAAAACTCGTCAATATTCGTAAAAAGCGGGAGCGTTGTGAAATTCCTGATTGACAGGCTGTAAAGTCTTGTTATCGGCCATTGCCCTGCAAACGGACCGAAGGAATAAAGGCCTTGCCGAAGACGAAGAACAAGAAAGACGGCGTCGAACAGATCGTCGCCAAAGCATTCGCACACCCCCTGCGGGTGCAGATCCTGATCATTCTGAATGAGAAGGTCGCGAGCCCGAACATGCTCGCCCAGCAGCTCGACGAGAGCCTCAACCTCGTCGCCTACCACGTTCGCGTGCTGGAGAAATACGACTGCATCGAGCTGGTCGATACGAAGCAGCGGCGCGGCGCCACCGAGCACTTCTACCGGGCCACCCGCCGTCAGCTTCTGACCGACGACCAGTGGGCGCAGATGCCGGCCAGCCTGCGACCAGGCATGGCCACCGCCGTTCTCAAATCCATCTTCGAGGACATCGAGGCCGCCTCGAAAGGGGGCACTCTCGAGGAAGTGGATGACCTTCACATCACCCGCCTGCCGATGGTGCTCGACAAAACCGGATGGGATGAGGTCTCCACGCTGCTCAAAAGCACCTACGACCAACTGGTGGAGATCCAGGCCGCCTCTTCCGACCGGGCCGCACAGAGCAAAGAGGACGGCCTCCTCGCCAAGGTGCACCTGCTGCACTTCAAGTCGCCGAGTTCCGGCAAGCTGAACGGTTCCAACTCGGCCGACAAGGCTGAGACCTCCGCTTCCTAGCGTTCTTCGTGCAAAGCCGCGGCGCCGCTGCCTGCCCCAGCGGCGCCGCCGGCAAGGCCTCATCCCGCCGGGTCCACACCCCGGGGTCGGTATGGTTGCCACGACGGTGTCCTTCGCCGTCGCGCTGCACAGCTTCGGACTGACGCTCTCAGGGCAGCGACGTTGGATAAGTAACGCCGCCCAATTAACGATGCTGTGAATAGCGAGCAGACCCCGAGAAGCGGAGACCAGTCGAGCCCGGGACCAGGCGAGGGCCTGGCCAGCGAGCGTGCGCTCTGGGCGCGGTTCGTCAAAGACCGCGACCCGGCTATCCGCGAGGAGCTGGTGCGACGCTACCTCCCGTTCGCGAAAAACCTCGCCCTGCGCTACCGCGGCGCCAGCGAGTCCTTCGACGACCTCCTGCAGGTCGCGAGCCTCGGCCTGGTCAATGCGATCGACCGCTTCGACCCCGACCGCGGCGCCCCCTTCACCGCTTTCGCCTCACCGACGATCCTCGGCGAGCTGAAGCGCCACTTCCGCGACCGGGTCTGGACGGTGCGGGTGCCGCGCGGTCTCCACGACCGCATGGCCGAGGTCGAGAAGGCGATCTCCGAGCTGACGGTCGAACTGCAGCGCTCGCCCTCGGTACCCGAGATCGCCGGCCGGCTCGAAGTCGACCCCACCGACGTGCTCGAGGTCCTGGAGGCGAACCACAACCGGCGCCCGCTCTCGCTCGACCGCCCGGTCGGCGGCGAGGACTCCGAAGAATCGCCGGCGGCCGAGTGGGTCGGCGACGAGGACTCCGGGTACGAACTGGTCGAGGACAAACTGGCGCTGGAGGGGGCTCTCCCCCACCTCGACGAGCGTGAGCGCCTGGTCCTGCAGCTGCGCTTCGTCGAGGACCTGACCCAGTCGCAGATCGCCGAGCGGATCGGCCACTCGCAGATGCACGTCTCCCGGATCCTCCGCCGGACGCTGGAGCGGATCCGCACCGAGGTCGCCGAGCAGAGCGCGGCCGCGGGAGGCGAGACCGAGTCCTAGCCGCTTTTCGCGCTAGCTCTTCGCCAGCGAGGAGATGCCGACGACGAGGTACTCGCCTTCGTCGCCCTGCTCGATCCGCAGCTCGTCGGTCAGCGCCTCGAGCGAGCCGCCCACCTCGGGCAGCTCGAAGCTGGCGCGCAGCCGCTCGGCCCCGCCGTGGGTCATCGGGCCGACCTTGAGCTCGAGCCGCTCCGGCAGCTCGGCGATGGTGAGCGAGACGTGGCCGTCGGTGAAGCCCTGGGGGGCGCGAGCCGAAATCGCGTCAGAGAGCAGCATCGTGTCCGAGAGCCGGTCGACGCTGATCTCTTGACGCGCGGCCAGGGCCGAGAGGGCGCGGCTGAGGACCGGGCCGACGATCTCGGGAGGACCGACTCGGATCCGGGTCGCGTCGTCGGCCGCTACCGCGAAGGTCGAGCCGTTTTTGGCAACTTCCTCGCGTGCCGCGAGGGGCAGGTGCATGCGGATCTCGGTGCCCTTGTCGGCGCCGCCCTTGATTTCGAAGCTGCTGGAGAGGGCGGCGATCAGGGTGAGGCCGATCCGCAGGCTCGGGCGCTCGATGTCGGGGCGAGGCCGGATGCCGCTGCCGTGGTCGCGGATGACCACGGTGACCCCGTCGCCGTCGCTCTCGGCCTCGACCTCCAGCGGCCCGGGCTCCATGCCTGCGTAGGCGTGCACGACGACGTTCATGCAGGCCTCGGTGACGACGGTCTTCAGGTCCGCGAGGGAGGCCTCGTCCATCCCGAGGCGTTCGGCGAGGCCGGCCAACGCATGCCGGACCACAGCCACGTTCTCGGCGCGTGCCGGGAGGGACATTTGAAGCCCCGAGCGATCATTGGTTGAGGTATTCAATATTCCAGCCTGCCCCCAGGAACCTCGAGGCTAGTTAACGAAGTCGCGAGCATATCCGGCTGCCTCGCATCAAGAGGTGCTTACCCCTGCCGCCGGGGCGCAAAACAGCATGCGGATATGCGCTCTGCCTGCGGTAGGATTCGGGCCGGTGAATCCCGCCCCGTTCGAAGTGAAGGTAGGAGAGCTCGAGCACGGTGTCCGGACGATTTCGGTCCGTGGCGAGCTCGACTTGAGCACCGCCCCCGAACTCGAGGGCCCTCTGGAGCAGGCCCTGGACAGCGGCGACAGCTCTTCCGTGCTCATCGACCTCTCCAGCTGTGAGTTCATCGACTCCACCGGGATCGCCCTCATCGTCCGCGCCTGGCAGCGGCTCGACAGCGGCGAAGACGGTCGGGCGCTGGTCATCTGCAGCCACAACGACCAGGTCCGCCGCGTCCTCGAGATCACCGGCCTCGAGCTCTCGATCCCGGTCCACGGCACCCGCGACGAGGCCCTCGCCGCGATGGCCGGCTGAGCCCACCCGCTCAAGCGCCGTTTCCTCCTGCATAGGAGTCCGATTCCCGGGGTAGCCGAACCCCGATGTCTCCTCAGCCTCGACGTCCCCGGCTCCCCCGGGAGCTGTTCGAGACCCGCAGCCATGCCTGGCACTCGCTCGGCCTCGGCGACGAGCTGGCGCCGCGGTTCTCGAAACGGCAGTTCGGCGGCCTGCTGCTGGCGCTGCTGCTGATCGCCGGAACGCTCTTCGTCTACTACAACCGCAAGGAGATCGCACCCGGCTACGGGCAGTGGATCCGGTTCGGAACGGTGGCGATCCTGATCATCGTCGGCACCGCCGCGACGCACTGGCTCGCCCGCGGCCTCTCCCCCCGCCTCTACCGGCGGCTCGACCCGGCGACGGCGGGGACCACCGGCTTCGTCATCCGCCTCCTGGCGACGAGCGCGGTGGTCATCCTGGCCCTGCGGATCGCCGGCGTCACCGCCAGCACCCTCGCCGTCGGCGGCGCTTTCACCGCCGTCCTCCTCGGCCTCGCCGCCCAGCAGGCGCTCGGCGGGATCTTCGCCGGCATCGTCCTGCAGAGCACCCGGCCGTTCCGGGTGGGCGAACGGGTGCGCCTGGTCGGCGGCGCCCTCGCCGGCTCGATCGAGGGCACCGTCTCCTCGCTCGGCCTCTTCTACACGACCCTGAGCCAGGGCGCCGACCGGCTGATGGTCCCCAACAACGTCCTCCTCAGCCTCGTCGTCGTGCCGCTGCGCGAGCCCGACAAAGTCGACGTGCGGGTCCGCTTCCCGGCGCAGACCAGCCCGAAGCAGGTCGAGGACCGGCTCCTGGAGGCGATCTCCGTCCCCACCCGCTACAAGCCCAGCGTCTCCCTCGAGGAACTCGACGCCGACGGCGTCGTCTTCCGCGTCAACGCGACGCCGCTGCGTCCCGAAGACGGGTCGCGCCTCGCCGAGGAGGTACTGGAGGCGCTGCGCCGCGAGGAACCGGCGACGGCCGAAACCCGCCGGTCCTGACCTCACCCGACCGGCTAGTCGGCGAGAACCAGGATCGCGGTGTTGATCACGATCGCCAGCGGCGTGATCGTCAGCGCCAGGCTGCGGAAGAACTTGGCGAAGCCGCCGCGGTAGCGGATGCTCTCGAAGATGCCGAGGCCGACGACGTGGGCGAGGTTGGCGAGGGCGACGCCGATCGCGATCAGGATCGCCACCGCTTCCCAGCCCTGCTCGTGGCCGGCGCCGGAGGCGATCGCCGCGGCGAGGATGGCGACGACGATCGTGCCAACCAGGCCGGCGACCATCCCGGCGAGGTCGGAGCGGGTCATCCCGGGGATGTAGGCGCCGCCGGCGACTTCCTTGCCGGCGAGGGGGTTGACGGTGCCGCGCCCGCTCGACTCCGTCTCGACGACGTGGTCGGGCTGGTTCGCCGCGTGCTCGAGGACGACCAGCCGCAGCGGCGGCTCGATCGATTCCTGCGCCCGCTCGTAAAGACCGTTCTCGTACCACTGCTCCTGCCCCTCGCCGTGCTCGAAGATCAGCACTTCGTCGGCGGGGGCTTTGAGCAGCGCGTCCTGCGCCGCCTGCACCGGGTCGGGGTCGCCGACCTCGCCGCTGACCTCCATCTCGCTGTCGCGAAGGGCCAGAAGGTTGCGCTCGAGCCGTTGCTCGGCCTGCTGCCGCGGCCCGTCGATGTCGCCGAGCGTGTGGTGCAGGGGGTTTGCCTCGACCGCCGGCACCACCACCCGCACCTCCACCCCGTCGCCGTTCGAGTTCGCCTGCAGCTGCTCGATCGGCTCGGGGCCGTGAAGCTCGTCGGTAACGATCGCAATCACTCGGTGGGGCATGGGAACCTCCTACTCGGTCTTGCGGATTGCCTCGTCGGCGTCCTGCGGAATCTCTTCGTCGGCTTCGCCGAAGGCCGCCTCGGTCGGCTCCTCGGGAGGGCCGGCGTCGCGGTCCGGGAACCGTTTCTGGTCGCCGTGCTCGGCGTTGTCGATCAGCTCGGCCTCGGCCAGCTCGAAGCCCTCGGCCTCCCCCTCGCCGGCCTCGACCAGCGGGCGTTCGGCGGGGTCGTCGACCGGGTCGTCCGGGGCCGGGCCGCCGATCCCGGCGGCTTCGGCCGCGGCGGCGTCCGCCTCTTCCTCAGCGATCGGGTCGCGCTCTTCCTCGGGACGCATCTCAGCGCTCATGATGGCCGACGCTCGCCCCAGATTCCAGTCGGGGTGTCGTTCTCGTTGTGTGGCCGCGGGCCCGGCTGCTCCGGTGGCGCCAGTTTCTCGTCGGCCCGCGGTTTCAAGGCGGCGTAGGCGAGAAAGGCGACAAAGCCGATCACGAAGATGATCACCGCGAAAATCGGCGACCAGGCCACCGCGATCAGGGCCAGTAGGACGATCAGGGCAATCGGTATCAGGTACATGCCCGGCGGTTACCCCTGCCGCGCAGGCACGAAACTCATGCGGTTCGTTTTCCCCCCGCTCGCGAATGGGTACTCGCAGTGTGCAAGCGAAAGCGACCCGAAGGAGTAGGGAAAATGGGGACTCAGGAGACCGGACAGGTAACCGGCACGAAGGACAAGGATTACAACGTCATCTGGTTCGTCGAGCAGTGCCTCAGCAACGTGCTGCGACTCGAGACCTACATCGAAGACGCTGAGCGCGACGGCGACCCCGACCTGGCGGACTTCTTCCGCCGCGCCCAGGAGACCAGCCGCAAGGGCGCCGAGCAGGGCAAGGACCTCCTCCGCTCGCGCCTCTCTTCCTGACGCGCGGAGCGTCTTCACGCCGACCGCGGTCGGCCCGACTTCTAGGAGCCGGTGCCGACCGAGGCGGCGCCGGCGGTGCGACCGGCCATCCAGCCGGCGACGGCGCCGAGGGCACCGCCGAGACCGAGCAGCGTCGCCGTCCGCATCGGATCGCGCTTCAGCTTCGAGGCGGTGCCGTGGACGGTGTGCTTCGCGGCCACCTTGGCGGTCTTGCGGGCAAGGGTGGTCTTGGCTGACATGTCCGCACTTCTACCCGCCGGCCCCCTCCCTACACCAGCTCCGCGGTCGTCAGTCCCGCCCGCAGCGAGAGCGCGTTCGGGGGAGCGAATTCCTCCCAGTCGTTGTTGAAGTAGGCGAAGACCTCGCGGCGCGAGCGCCAGGCGGCGATCCGCCGTCGCCAGTGCTCGATCTCGGAGGCCGAGTAGTTGCCGTCGCGGCCGCGGGCGCCGTGGTGGAAGCGGACGTAGGCCAGCTTCCCGACCGGCCGCGCCTCCGGCAGCGGCCGGCGGCCGTCGTGGGGGATCACGAGGGAGGCGCCGTGCTCCTCCAGCAGCCGCATCACCGCCGGCGCGAACCAGCTCGGGTGGCGGAACTCGACGCAGTGGCGGGCCGGCGGCATGAGCTCCAGGGCCGAAGCGAGGACCGCGTCGTCGCGGTGGAAGTTGCCGGGCAGCTGCCACAGCACCGGGCCCAACTTGCCGCTCTCGCGCAGAGGCTCCAGCGGCTCCCAGAAGCGGGCCAGGCCCTGCTCGATCCCCCGCAGCCTTTTCATGTGGGTGAGGTAGCGGCTGCCCTTCACCGCGAAGAGGAAGCCGGGCGGCGTCCGCTCGACCCACCCTTCGACGACCTCGCGCTTGACCAGCCGGTAGAAGGTGTTGTTGACCTCGACGGTGTCGAAGATCTCGGCGTAGCGCTCGAGCCAGCGCGCCGGCGGCACGCCCTCGTAGATGCCGCGCCGCCAGGAGTCGTAGACCCAGCCCGAACAGCCGATCCGCACGTCTTTCATCGTCGCTTCGTTTACCCGGCTTGCCGCCGGGGATACCGGTTGGCATGCCCCTGAACGCGATCCTCGACGTCGACGGCACTCTCGTCGACACCAACTACCACCACGCCCTCGCCTGGCACCGGGCCCTACACGCGCACGGGCACTCGGTGCAGATGTGGAAAGTCCACCGCCACATCGGCATGGGCGGCGACCAGATCCTCGACGCGCTGATCGGCGAAGAGGCCGCGGCGGCCGACGGCGAGGCGATCTCCGAAGCCGAGGCCGAGGCCTACCAGCAGCTGATCGACGAAGTCGAGCCGCTGGAGGGGGCGCGCGAGCTGATCGTGAAGCTGCGCGAGGAGGGCAACACGGTGATCCTCGCCAGCTCCGCCAAGCAGGAGGAGGTGGACCACTACCTCGACCTGCTCGACGCCCGCGACCTGGTCGACGACTGGACCACCTCGGCCGACGTCGAGGCGACCAAGCCCGAGCCCGACCTGGTCAACGCCGCGCTCGAGAAGGCCGGCAACGACGAGCCGTCGGTGATGGTCGGCGACTCGGTCTGGGACGTGGAGGCCGCGAAGCGCGCCGGAATCCCGACCCTCGCCGTCCTCACCGGCGGCTTCTCCGAGGAAGAGCTGCGCGAGGCCGGCGCCGCCCAGGTGGTCGAAGCGATCAACGACCTGCGGATCGACAGCCAGGCACTGGGCGAGCTGGCCAAGTAGGGGGCGGCGGCGTCTTCCTCGCCGCGCCTTCCATACTGCTGCCCTTGAGTACGAATACGAAGACCTACAAGGCCGAGGCGGCTATCGAGCTCTCTGCACCCCTTTGGTTGGGGTCTGAGTTTTTGGGATTACTTAAGGCAGCACGGATTGGCGGGGTAGATCTTCATGTCGTGCTTCCAGGTTTCGAACGCAAGGCAGGTGGAGAGACGGTTCTTCCCTCACGCGCGCAGTTCGACTGGATCGGCTTTTTCAGGGAACGCGAACAAGACGACGATCGTGATTGGCCCTTCGGAGGTGTCGCCAAGTGGCAGAAGGGCGAAGTTGTGGAATTCTCAGCTCATCGGTTGCTGGCCATGCCCAGGCACCGGGTGACGCCCGCAGAAGCCCGGAAGCTCAAGCTTGATGTAGATGGATGGGTCTCATTACTTGAGACGTGGATCGACGTGATCGCTCGCGTGGATCAGCGCAAACGAACGATCAAGGTCGTTCACCAGGGAAATTCTGCCGTCGTGTGGCTCGACCGAGGTAAAAAGACTGGCGAACTGATGCGTGGCAAACAGAGAATCATGTTCGAGTTTGGAAGCACGCTGGCGATAACCCCATGCCAATGGGGCAAGGTACTCAAGAAGGCCAGTGACGGCACTTTGCCTCCAGAGGCCCATCTTTTCCTGCGAGACGCGAGGCACGCCAGAAACACCGGCCATCATCGTCGCTCGGTCCTCGACTCGGCGACCGCTGCGGAGTTAAGTCTGGCGAGACTCCGAGATAACTACCTCGTCAGCAGCGATTCTCGTCTGGCCAGCTACGTCGGCAAGAAGGCACGTCAGATCGACGGCCTTTCGAGGTTTCTGAAAGAAGTGGGTCGAAGGCTCCCCGGCGGCATCAAGGACGACTTGAACGAGCCAAGGAACAAAGCCATTCATGCCGGTCACGAGCTCGACGAGGAGACCGCGGATGCAGCACTCAGGAAGGCCGAAGAAGTCGTTGACCTAGCTTTTCCTTGGAAGAAGCTTCTCTAGTCTCCGTCATCAGGAAGATCGATTGGAAAATCGGTCGCGTCGATTGCTGAATAACCGATCAGAGGATGCCTCAGCCTGCATCCAGGCAGATTCCTCTCGTAATCGAGGACCAAGTCGACCGCCCTTGGGGCCCAGCGCTCATCCCTTTGGCGACGCCTCAGATCATTGTCGCTCGCAGCAGCGATCAGACGGTTGAGTTCGTCCTGCAACTCAGGATCATCGACCTGGATGAACCGGATGGTGCTCTCACCTTTAATAACGGTCTGCTTGAAATCCACGCGGTTGGTACCAGGGATTGGGATAGGCGTAGATTGCAACCGGAAGCGCTCGCAGAGGACGATCTCTGCGGCCAACAGCTTCTCATCGCGATATGCCTGACCTGGCGTTTCGCGGCCTTTCATCTTGCCCCCATGATCCCGCACACGCTCGGCGTCCCAACGAGGCCGGCCGCATTTTCCGAAAAGGCGTTCTCGGAAAGCCAAAAACTGGGGTTGGCCAGGCCGCGTCGATCGAAGAGGTTGCCGCAATGGCCGAGGAGAGGCACGGGAGGGCCGACCAGGAACTGGTGCGCGCGCTGTCGCACCCGGTCCGGCTGGAGATCCTGCAGGCGCTGCAGGGCCGGATCGCCAGCCCGGCCGAACTCTCCCGCGAGATCGACCAACGGCCCGGCGTCGTCTCCTTCCACGCCAGCACCCTGCTGCGGTGCGGCTGCATCGAGCTGGTCCACAGCCGCGGCCGGCGGGGCGGGATCGAAAACTTCTTCGCCGTCACGCCCCGCTCGCTGTTCGGCGACAGCGGGTAGGGGACTTCGCTCCGGCCGTCTTCGTAGTTTGGGGGCAAGCTTCCGAGGCCAAACCTGGGGACATCGGTCGCGCGAGGTAGCCTTTTCGCGATGCCTCTTCTCCCCAGGAGATCGGAACAGGTTCAGGACAATCTGCGTCGGCTCGAAGAGCAGATGCGGGCGATGAATTCGAGGATCGACGAGATGGCCGAAGCTTTCGAGTCTCGCCGTGCCGACGACGAAGCCGCCGCTATCGCGGCCGAGCGTATCCGCAGCGGCGCCGCCGATCAAAAGGAAGACGGCGCCGAGGCGCTAGCCGAGCTAGGCATCGAGATCCCCGCCGAGGAATGACCGACAAAGCGCCCGGCACCGTGGGCGTCGCCTTTGCAAAGGGCGTCCTCGACAGGCCCATCGCCGCGCTCGGCAACGCTCCGAGAATCGCTGACTCAGCTGGCGCCGCTGACCGCCTTCTGCAGTTCCTGCTTGTTCATCTGCGAACGGTCTTCTATGCCTAGCTTCTTGGCGTCGTTGTAAAGCTGCTCGCGGGTCCTGCCGCCTGGCCCTTTGCCCGACTGTTTGCCGCCCCGGCTGCTGGCGGAGTGGCCTTTGGTCGAGCTGCGCGAGGAGGTTTTCGATTCGCCCGAGCGCGCCTTTTCCTTGTTGACGGCGCGGGCGGCGATCTCCTCCGCCCGCCCCTCTGAGCGACCCGCTTCCTTCTCGCTCTTTTTTATGTGTTTGTACTGGCGGTCGCGTTTGCTGCCTTTTTTGACGCCGCGCGGTGGCATCGCTACTGCCTCCTCCCGGGTGTTAACTGACGTTCGACTTCTCGCGCTGGCCCTCGTGCACGCCCTCGGTGAACTCCTCGACGATCTTCGCGTTGAAGGCCTCTAGGTCGTCCGGTTTGCGGCTGGAGACGAGCCCTTGGTCGACGTGGACTTCCTCGTCGACCCAGTTGGCGCCGGCGTTGCGCAGGTCGGTCTCGAGGCTGGGCCAGGAGGTAAGGGTGCGGCCCTCGGCGACCCCGGCGTCGATCAGCGTCCACGGGCCGTGGCAGATCACGCCGACCGGCTTACCGGCGGCAAAGAACCCTTTGACGAACTCGAGCGCCTCCGGTTTCGTCCGCAGCTGGTCGGGATTGGCGACCCCGCCCGGCAGCACGAGGCCGTCGTATTCGCTCGCGTCGGCCTCGCCGACGGTGCGGTCGACATCGAAGGTGTCGCCCTTGTCGAGGTGGTTGAAGGCCTGGACCTCGCCGGCTTCCGGCGCCAGCAGCTCGGTCTCCGCCCCGGCCTCACGTACGGCCTTCTGCGGCTCGACCAGCTCGACCTGCTCGACCCCCTCGTTGGCGGTCAGGAATGCGATTTTCTTACCCTGCAGAAGATTGGACATCGTTGCCCCTTTTCTCTCGGTAGCGGTCTCCTTCCGGCTACCCCGAGGGGGCCCGCCTTAACGCAGGGCGGCTTGGGCGTCCGCGGGCGCCGGGGCGCTCGGGGCGGTCTGGCCGTGAACGTCCTGGCGCTGCCAGCCGAGCTCGAAGCTCAGCGGCACCTGGACCTTCTCTTTCGCCAAGCACCTCGGGCAGGAGGTCCAAGACGATGCCGCCTGGGCTGAATATCCGCTTCCACAGTTGTCGCAGCGAAACATGGCTACCTCTTCCTCCCGTCCGTCTAAACCCGTCGGCGGCTCCACTACCCTCGGGCCAAGCGGCGAAACGCGAGTTACCTCAAACCGGGGACCGCATCCAGGAGATTTCGAAGGGGTAGTTTTCCGAACGGGATGAAAGAGCCACAGGAACTGGAGCTGTGGCGTTACCTGCAGAGCCAGCGCGAGCTGGCGGCACGCCTGATCGAAGGCGATTCGCTGGAGCAGGTAGCGCCCCGGTTCCTCGAAATCGTCGCCGACCTGCTGCGCTGGGAGGCCGGGGCGATCTGGGAAGTGGTGGACAACGCCGAGCCGCTGCGGCTGGTGACCGGCTGGAGCACGCCCGAGCTCGACGCCCGCCCGCTCTGGCGCCGCAGCCGCGAACTCAACTTCAAGCGTGGCACCGGCCTGCCGGGCGACGCCTGGGACACGGGGCAGATCGCGCTCGCTCCCAACTACCGCGACTACCCGACGACGGCGCCGCGCTACGAGATCTCCGCCGAGCTCGGCCTGGAGGCGGCGCTGGCGATCCCGATCCCGATCGGGAACCCCGAGAGCGTGCTCGCGGTGGCCGAGTTCCACACGCTTTCCTTCGAAGCGCAGTCGCAGGAGCTGATGGCCCTGCTCGCCGGCTTCGCCGACCAGCTCGGCACCTTCATCGCCCGCCGCCGGGCGGAGGCGAAGAGCGCCGAGGCCGAGCGCTTTCGCCAGCACCTGGCCGAGGTCGTCCGCGGCACCCAGGACGCGGTCCTGAGCAAGGACCTCGACGGGATCGTCACCACCTGGAACCCGGCCGCCGCCCGCCTCTACGGCTACACGCCCGAGGAAGCGATCGGCCGCCACGTCTCCTTCATCGTCCCACCCGACCACAAGGACGAGGAGAAAGTGATCCTCGACCGGGTGAAGCGCGGCGAACGCCTCGACACCTACGAGACCGAGCGGATCCGCGCCGACGGGGCGCGGATCTCCGTCTCCCTCACCGTCTCCCCCATCCGCAGCCCGATGCGCGGGCTGATCGGCGCCTCGGTCGTCGCCCGCGACATCACCGCGCAGGTGCGGCGGCGGCGGGCGCAGGAGTTTCTCGTCGCCGCCAGCCGCCTGCTCGACAGCTCCCTGGACCCCGAAGAGACGGCGCGGACGATCGTCTCCACCGCCGTGCCCGAGCTGGCCGAGCTCTGCCTGATCGACTTCCGCCGCCCCGACGGCTGGTACGGCGACAGCATCGTCGCCGGCGCCAACCCGGAGATGGCAGAACGGCTGGAGCGGATCCGCCGGGAATCGCCGCTCGACCCGTCCGGCGAGCACCCGGTGGCGCAGGTGCTGCGGCTGAACCAGCCGATGATCTGGCGCGACCTGAAGGCGCCGGAGGTGGTCGACAAGGTCTCCCAGAACGAGGACCACCTGCAGCTGATGCGCGACGCCGGCTACAACTCCGCCGCCGTGGTGCCGCTCTTCGCCCGCGGCCGCATCCTCGGCGCCCTCTCCTTCCTCCACGCCCACGGCGACCTGCGCTACGACCCGGGCGACCTCGACTTCCTCTCCGAGCTCGGCGAGCGGGCGGCGCTGGCGCTCGACAACGCCCGCCTCTACCGCGAGCGCGACCGGGTCGCCAAGAGCCTGCAGCGGGGCCTGCGGCCACCGCGGCCGGCCGAGGTGGAGGGGCTCGACATCTCCGTCGTCTTCGAGGCGGCGGGCGAGGGGATCGAGGTCGGCGGCGACCTCTACGACGTGCTGCCGACCGAGGACGGCTGCTGGCTCCTGGTCGGCGACGTCGCCGGCAAGGGCAGCACCGCGGCCAGCGTCTCGGTCGCGGTCCGCCACTCCGTCCGCGGGCTGACGCGGGAGATCTCCGAGCCCGAGGAGGTCTTAAGGCGGGTCAACGAACTGCTTCTCGCCGGCGAGAGCCTGAACGACTTCGCGACGGCGATGCTGGCCCGCCTGCAGCGGGACGAGTCGGGCTGGCGCATCATCCTCGCCTCGGCCGGCCATCCGCCGGCGGTGCTGACGGGCGAGGCCGGGCCGGAGCTGCTCGGGGGCGGGACCGTGCTCGGCGCCTGGCAGGAGGCGAACGTCGAGCGCCACGAGCGGGCGCTCGACCCCGACTGCACCCTGGCGCTCTGCACCGACGGCTGGCTGGAGGCGGGGCCGGTCACCACTCACCAGGGCCCGGAGAGCTTCGCCGAGATGACCCAGGCGCTGGCGGGCCTGCGGCTCGACGAGCTGACCGAGCGCCTGCGGGCCGACGCCGTCACCCGCAGCTCGGGGACCCTGCGCGACGACCTCGTCGTCCTCGCCGTCCGCCCCCGGGCGACCTCGGACGAAGCCGAGGCGCCGCGGGAGCTGACGGTAGGAACTACCTAGAGCGTTTCGCGGTTGCTTTTTTCGCTTTCCGCGCCGCGGGTTTTTTCGCCCGTGCTTTGGCGGCGGGACGTGATTTTTTCGCCGACGATTTCGCTTTCGACGATTTGGATTTCGTCGAACGCGCTTTCGAGGATTTGGATTTTTTGGCTTTGCGGCCCGAGGAGGCGGCGCGGCGCTGAGCCGCGGGGATGTCCGCCCGCACGACCGCGTTCGTCAGCTGTTTGATCTGACCGAGGAGGAAGCCGGCCATCCTTTCCTCCTCGCGGCGGATCGCTTTCGCCAGTTTCGCCGTCTCGGAGTCCCCGACCTTTTCGGCCAGCGTCTCGATCCCGAGGTAGGTGGCGATCTCCTCGTGCTCGTTCCAGTACTCGGTCTTGGCGTTCTTCAGCTGTTTCTCCTGCTCGCTGTCACCGCGGATCGCGTGCAGCGGCCCCTTCGCCAGAGCGGCGACTTTGCCGACGGCGCCCTGCAGCGTCTGCCCGCCGCCGCCGAGCTGTTTGATCCGGCGCTCGACCTGTTTGGCGTGCGATTTCGTCTCTTTGAGGTGCTGCTGCAGCCGTTTTTTGTACTGGCCTTTCTCGGTCATCGCGATGTGGGCCTGAAGGGCAGCCTCCAGTTCGCGCTCCTTGCCGTAGGCCTCGCTCAAGTACTGGACCAACTTTGCGTCGCGCTCGTTCATGTCCGCCATCGCGGTTGCGCCTCCTCGATCTGGGTGGGTTGGGGCTGGGCTAATTCGATGCTGGAATGGGTTAGTGAAATTAGGTACCCAGCGCTATTAGCGTGAAACTGGGGGCGGGGAGGGTAGTGACTCCGCGTGCGAATGCTCGCCCGCCTCATCGTCGCCCTGCGCTTCCTGATCGTGCCGGCGTGGATTGCCGGAGCGATCTGGGTGAGCTTCAGCCTCCCCTCGATCTTCGGCGCCGAAGCAAACGACCTCGGCAGCCTCCTGCCGCGCAACTCGAAGGCGATCGAAGTCGAAGAAAAGGGGATCGAGACCTTCGGCCTGCCGGTGCTGAGCCGGACGATGGTGGTCGCCCACCAGCCCGGCGACTTCACGCTCGACGAGGGCAAGGCGGCGGCGCGCTTCATCGCCGCGGTCGACGAGGTCCCCGAGCGGCGGGCATTGCTGCGGGCGGTGCCGCTGCTCGACGCGCCAGGCCTGCTCGAATCGAAACGGCTCGGCTCGACGCTCGTCGTCTACCTCTACGTCGACCCGGCGCTGGGGGAAGGCGAACAGGTCGAGGCGGTCGACGGGTTCGCCGAAGAACTGCAGCAGAGGACGGGCGCGGAGACCGTCCACGTCACCGGTGCCGTGCCGGCCAGCCGGGCGGAAACGAGCATCGCCAACCGCGACCTGCTCTGGGTGACGGTGGCGACGATCGCCCTCGTCCTCACCATCCTCGCGCTCTACTTCCGCTCGGTCGGGATCCCGCTGCTGGGGCTGGGCACGGTGGCGATCGCCTACCAGGTGACCGACCACGTCCTCGGTTGGGCGAGCGAGCGCTACGCGATCTCGATTCCGCGCGAGGTCGACCCGGTGATCGTC
This sequence comes from Solirubrobacterales bacterium, assembly GCA_036277955.1. Lineage (GTDB taxonomy): Bacteria > Actinomycetota > Thermoleophilia > Solirubrobacterales > 70-9 > VAYN01. The sequence continues at coordinate 17,237 of DASULV010000061.1, forward strand.
GCTTTGCTCTTCGGGGTCCTCACCGACTATCTCGTCTTCTTCGCCTCCGACTACCGGCGCCACCTGCAGGAAGGGCTGAACTCGTGCGAGGCGGTGAGGGAGGTGACGACCGAGCTGCTGCCGGTGATCTCGACGGCGGCGCTGATGATCGCCGGGGCGACGCTGACGCTGCTGCTCTCGGGGGTGCGCTTTCTCTCCGCCTTCGGGCCGGGGATGGCGATCGCGGTGGTGGTCGGCGCCGCGGTCGCGCTCACTTTCATCCCGGCGATGCTGGCGATCTTCGGACGGCTCCTGCTCTGGCCGAGCTGCCCTAACCCGGAGACGGGCGGAACGCACCCGCAAGAGCACGGACCCCGCGGGCGGGTGGTCGGTTTCGCCGCCCACCACCCGGCGGTCGTCTCGATCTTCTGCCTGGCGCTGCTGCTGGCGGCGGCCAGCGGGCTGCGCAAACTCGAGCTCGGCAACCCGATCATCAGCGGCCTGCCGCACTCGACCGACGTCCGTCAGGGCTACGAGGTGGCGAGCGACACCCTCGGGCCGGGGGTGGTCGGGCCGACGATGCTGATGCTCGAGGAACCGGGGATCGGCGGCAAGCAAGAGGAGCTGGCGGCGCTGCAGCTGGAGCTGGGCGAAGAGGACGGGGTGGCGGAAGTGATCGGGCCGGTCCAGGAACCGCAGGGCGAACATGCCTACGGGATCCTCGTCTCCGAGAACGGCGCAGCCGCCCGTTACGTGCTCGTCCTCGGCGCCGACCCCGACGGCGCCGAAGGGACGCGGATCCTCGCCGACCTCGAAGACGGGATGCCGGCAATGCTGGACGAAGCCGGGCTCGGTTCGGCCGAAGTCGGGATGACCGGCGACACCTCGATCGCCGCCGAACTGAACGCCGACACCTGGAGTGCCTTCGAGCGGGTGACGCCGGCGGCGCTGCTCGTCCTCTTGGTCCTGCTCTGGGTGCTGCTGCGCAGCCGCATCGCGCCGCTCTACCTCGTCGGGGTCAGCGTGCTGACGGTGGCGGCGGCGCTGGGACTCACCGTCTACGTCTTCCAGGACCTGCTCGGCTACGGCGAGCTCGCCTTCTTCGTCCCGATCGCGACGGCGATCCTCCTGCTCGCCCTCGGCGCCGACTACAACGTCTTCCTGATCAGCCGGATCTGGAACGAGGCCGACCGGCAGGACCTGCGGCCGGCGATCCGGACTGCCGGCTCGCGGGCGGCGCGCGCGATCACCGTCGCCGGAATGATCCTCGCCCTCTCCTTCGCCGCCGTCGCCCTGATCCCGATCGCGGCCTTCCGCGAGCTCGCCTTCGCCCTCAGCGTCGGCCTCCTCCTAGACACCCTCCTGGCCCGCACCCTCATGATCCCCGCCCTGGTCAGCCTCTTCGGCCGCGACTAACCCGAACTGCATCAACTTGATCACCCAGCAGGTGGTTAAGTTGATGCAGTTCGCTTGTGGGACCGCTTGCCACTCTTCTTACCTCCGTGCTGCTCGCAGCTGCGCCTGCGCACGCGGTTGCGCCTGGGCAACGCGTTGCGCGGGTTGCGCGACCCCCTGTCACGCTCTGGCCGATCCCATTCGGGGCGAAACGGAAGCATGAGATGGCCGCTTACTCGGAGCGGCACTACGGGCACGCAGCCTGGCGGCTGCGGCACCCGCGGGTGATCGTCGAGCACATGTCGCAGACGAGCAGCGCCCGCGCGGTCTACAACACGTTTGCGCCGGACGTTCCCGACGTCGAGCTGCACGAGCTGCCCAACGTCTGCTCGCACTTCGTGGTCGGCTCCTCCGGGCGGATCTTCCGGCTCGTCAACCTGCGCACCCGCTGCCGCCACACCGTCGGGCTCAACTGGACCGCGATCGGGATCGAGCACGTCGGATACGGGGACGGCGACGTGCTCGGCAACCGCCGAGCGCTGCGGGCCTCCCTGCGGCTGACGCAGTGGCTGCGCTGCAGGTTCCACATTCGCGTCCACGACGTGATCGGGCACGCGGAGAGCCTCAGCTCTCCCTACCACCACGAGCTGGTGCCGAGCCTGCGGCGGCAGACGCATGGGGACTGGCGCCACTCATCGATGCGGGTCTACCGGCGCCAGCTGCGACGCCTCGGTCGCTGCCCCTAGCCGGCGAGGCGCTTGATCCCGTCGCGCTCGAGGCGGTGGATGATCCAGTCGTCGAGGCGCTTCGCGCCGAGGCCCTCGTAGAAGTTCAGCGCCGGCTCGTTCCAGTCGAGGGCGACCCACTCGAGGCGGACGTGGCCGCGCTCCTGGGTGAGCTGGGCGAGGTGCTCCATCACCGCGCGGCCGATGCCGCCGCGGCGATGCTCGGGGCGGACGTAGACGTCCTCGAGCCAGACCCCCGAGCGGCACTCGAAGGTCGAGAAGGTGGTGAAGAAGATCGCGTAGCCGACGGCTTCGCCGTCGGCGGTCTCGATCAGGAGCGCCTCCGCCGCCTTCTCCTCGAACAGCGAGCGGCGCAGCACCTCGGCGTCGCCGGCGACCTTCTCGCTGAGTTTCTCGTACTCGGCGAGCTCGAGAATCAGGTCGAAGAGGAGCTGGACGTCGGCTTCGGTCGCGGCGCGGATCTGGACGTCGTTGGCGTCGGCCATACGCCGCAGCCTAAGCGGAGCCGGAGAGGCGCGGCAGCACCTTGTCCCGGTAGGTCTCGATCGCGGCCAGCGGGTCGGCGCCGGAGTTGTTCATCAGGGCGACGATCGTCGCCCCCATCTCCTCCACCTCGCGGATGCGTTCGACGTGGACCTCGGGGTCGGCGGCGATGATCAGGTCTTCCTTCAGCTCCTCGTCGGAGACCTGGCGTTTGCCCTCCTCGTACATCGCCCCCGGCTCGTGCCAGTCCTCTTTGTAGAACTCGTCCGGCTGCGAGCCCTTCCAGACCCGGCAACCCTCCAATGCGGCGTCATCGTTCTGGGCCCAGGAGAAGGCGGCCTGGAGGACGATCTCGCCCGGCTCGCGGCCGGCGTCCTCGGCGGCACCTTTGTAGGCGTCGAGGATCTCCGGCACCGATTCGGGGTCGGCGAGGGTCCAGAGCCCGTCGCCCTGCCGCCCCGCCACCGCCGCCGCCTTCGGACCGAAGGCGGAGACGTAGATCGGCGGCCGGCGATCCTGCGGCCGGCTGTGCAGGTAGGCCCCCTTGGTCGGGAAGTACTTGCCGGCGTCGGTCAGCCGCTGCCCGTCCCAGAGCGCGCGGATCATCTCCAGCGCCTCCTCCATCCGCTCGATCTGCTCGCCGACCGAGGGCCACTCGCCGCTGATCGGGAACTCGTTAAGCGACTCGCCGGAGCCGAAACCCAGGTAGGGCCGGCCGGGGAACATCAGCTCGAAGGTCGCCCAGGTCTGGGCGATCAGGACCGGGTGGTAGCGCGGCCCCGGCGGCGTCACCGCGGTCCCGAACAGCGCCCGCTCGGTCGCTTGCGCGGCGGCGCCGAGCCAGGGCCAGGCGGCGCCCGCCTCGCCTCCCTCCCACCAGGGCTGCAGGTGGTCGCTGCAGCCGATGCCGTCGAAGCCGGCCGCCTCGGCGGCGACGGCCTGGCGCAGCAGCTGATCGGGCGGGAACTGCTCGTGGGCGCAGAGGTGGAAGTAGCGCATGGTGTCCGGGCTAAGCCGCGGCAACGCCGCGGCGCCTGATCGCTACGCCTTGCCTTCGAATTCGTACTCGCGCAGGAAGCCCTCGAAGAGGCGGCGGTGTCCCTGCTCGTCGCGAAGGATCGAGATCACCATGTCCTGGGTGACCGGGTCGACGCCGTCGGTCTCCTCGACGATCCGCGTGTAGTGCTCGATCGCGCCGGTCTCGGCTTTGATCACGCCACGGATCACGGCGACGACGTCGGTCTGGTGCTCGAGCCGCTGCAGGAAGCTCTGTTCGGGACGGAACTCTTCGGAGCCGGGGACGACGCCGTAGAGCTCCTTGATCCGGTTGGCGAATTCTTTCGCGTGGCCGAGCTCCTCTTCGACGTCGGTGGCCAGCGACTCGCGGATCTCCTGCGCGCGGACGCCGTCGAGGTTGGTGGAGGCGGCGATATAGCTCATCACCGTCTCGATCTCCATCCAGTAAGCCTTGGTCAGCAGCGCGACGATGTCTTCGCGGGTGCCGGAGCTGTCGCCGCTGAAGATGCCCTTGTCGAGGCTGTTGGTCTCCATCAAGATTCTCCTTCTCTTCCTTCTTCTCTGGTCGTCTCTTACTGGTCGAGGTTGTCCCGCTTCGGGGCCTGCCAGCGGTCCGCCCCCTCGGGGTCGTCCTGCGGGTGGCGCGGGTCGCTGGTGCTCGCCGCGTTGGTCGGCGGGTGCGCCTCCTCACCGAACATCTCGCCGTCAGGGTCGGGTGGGTCCCGCGGGTCCTCGCGCTTGTCGTAAGGGTCCGGCCACTCGGTGGGGTCAGGGTCGGTGGCCGGGTTGTTGAGCACGTGGTGGGGCTCGCGGTCCTGCGAGATGTCTCCTGGGTCCTCGCCGGGTGGCTCGGGGAAACCGGTCGGCGTCTCGTCGCAGTCGGGTCGGTCGTCCATGACCTGGCGGCTACCCCGGCGCAAAGCGGGGGAAACCGCGCGATCCCGTGGTTCCTTCCAGACCGATGACGTCCGAAAGGAACCATGCGATTAGGCTGCCGCGCCATGGACACGATCGACCAGCTTTTAGAGAACAACCGCAACTTCGCCGCCGGCCTCGCCGAGCGGCACCTCGACGTCGAACCGCAGCGCCACCTCGCCGTCGTCACCTGCATGGACTCGCGGCTCGACGTCTTCGCCGCCCTCGGCCTCGGGCCGGGCGAGGCGCACGTGCTGCGCAACGCCGGCGGCGTCATCACCGACGACGTGATCCGCTCACTCGCCCTCTCCCAGCGGCGGCTGGGGACGCGCCAGGTGATGCTGATCCACCACGACGACTGTGGCCTGCAGAAGATCACCGACGACGGCTTCCGGATGGAGCTGCAGGAGACGACCGGGATCGCCCCGTCCTTCGCGATCGAGTCCTTCAAGGACGCCGAGGAGGACGTGCGCCAGTCGATCCGCCGCGTCCGCTCCTCTCCCTTCCTACCCCACCGCGACGTCGTGCGCGGGTTCGTCTACGACGTCGACACGCACCGGCTGCGCGAGGTCGAGGTCGCGGAGGAAGAGCAGGCCTAGACTGCGCTGATGCCGACGGTCGCCCCCTACGGCTCCTGGCCCTCGCCCTTCGGCGCGGCGAGCGTGGCGAGCTCCGGGCGGCGGCTGGGGTCGCCGACGATCGCCGAGGACGGGGCGGTCTGGTGGGCCGAGGGGCGGCCGGAGGAGGGCGGCCGCGTCGTCCTGATGCGGCGGCAGCCGGGCGGCGAGCCGGAGACGATGACGCCGGGGGGAGTGAACGTGCGGACCCGCGTCCACGAGTACGGCGGCGGCGCCTGGCACCTGGCGGCGCCGGACCTGGTCCTCTTCGTCGACTTCGAGAGCCAGCGGCTCCACCGCCAGCGGCTGGGAGAGGACCCGGTGGCGATCTCGCCTGAGCCCGAGAAGCCCGGCGCCCTGCGCTACGCCGACATGCGGCTGGCGCCCGACGGGGAGACGATCGTCTGCGTGCGCGAACGCGACGCCGAGCCCGAACCGGTGAACGAGATCGTCTCGCTGCCGCTCGCAGGCGGCGAGGAGCCGCGGGTGCTGGCGGGCGGGCGCGACTTCTACGCCTCGCCGCGGATCAGCGCCGACGGCGCCTGGCTCGCCTGGATCTGCTGGGACCACCCGAACATGCCTTGGGACGGAACCGAGCTATGGATGGCGCCGCTGCGGGACAGCGGCGAGGAGCGGCTGATCGCCGGCGGCCGCGAGGAGTCGATCTTCCAGCCCGAGTGGGGTCCCGACGGGCGCCTGCACTTCGCCTCCGACCGCGACGGCTGGTGGAACCTCTACCGCGCCCGCGAGCCCGGCACCGAGCTCAGCGGCGAGGAGGGGGCGCTGGTGCAGCTGACCGAGGAGGAAGCCGACTTCGCCCACCCGCAGTGGCTCTTCGGCGGCGCCACCTACGCCTTCTTGGACGACGGGGCGATCGTCTGCGTCTGCTGCCGGCGGGGCGAAGAAAAGCTCTTCCTGCTCGAGCCGGAGGCGTGGGAACCGACCGACCTCGGGCTGCCGTTCACCTCGTTCGGCTACCCGACCCTCTTCGCCCGCGGACGCCGGGTCGCTTTCGCGGCGGCGAGCCCGGAGCGCGAGACGGCGGTGGCGATCTACGACGCCGAGAGCGGCGAGACCGAGCTGGTGCGCGAGTCGGGCGACGAGGCGGTCGATCCGGCGTACGTCTCGCGTCCACGGCCGATCGAGTTTGCGACCGGTGACGGCGATATTGCCTACGGCTTCTACTACCCGCCCGCCAACCCGGAGTTCGAGGCGCCGGAGGGGGAACTGCCGCCGCTGATCGTCGAGAGCCACGGCGGTCCGACCTCCCACGCCACCCCCGCTCTCGACCTCGAGTTCCTCTACTGGACCAGCCGCGGGATCGGCGTCGTCGACGTCAACTACCGCGGCTCCACCGGCTATGGCCGCGAGTACCGCAACAAGCTGCGCGGCACCTGGGGCGTCGTCGACACCGAAGACTGCGTCAACGCGGCGCTGCACCTGGCGGCCGAGGGCGAGGCCGACCGCGAGCGGCTGGCGATCCGCGGCGGCTCGGCAGGCGGCTACGCGGTCCTCTGCGCGCTCACCTTCCACGACGCCTTCGCCACCGGCGCCAGCTACTTCGGCGTCGCCGACGCCGAGACGATGACCGGCGACACCCACAAGTTCGAGTCCCGCTACCTCGACCTGCTGCTCGGGCCGTATCCCGAGCAGGCCGAGGTCTACCGCGAACGCTCGCCGATCCACCACGTCGACCAGCTGCGGGTGCCGGTGATCCTCTTCCAGGGGCTCGAGGACAAGATCGTGCCGCCGAACCAGGCGGAGACGATGGTGGCGGCGCTGGAGCGCAACGGCATCCCCCACGCCTACCTCGCCTTCGAGGGCGAGCAGCACGGCTTCCGCAAGGCGGAGACCAACATCCGCTGCCTCGAATCCGAGCTCTACTTCTACGGCCGGATCATGGGCTTCGAGCCGGCCGGGGAACCGGAGCCGGTGGAGATCGCCGGCCTGTAAGTGGCGAGTTAACCGTCCTACAGGCGGGTTAACTCACCACGCAGTTCTCGACGCCGCCTTCGGTCTCGCCTTTTTCCGGGAAGGCGTGGGCGAGCGCTTGGGCGATCAGCTGGGCACGGGCGGCGTAGCCGGGCGAGGTGAAGTGGATGCCGTCTTCGATGAACCACTCGTCTTTGACGTCGGAGGCCCAGTCGTAGACGCGCATGTTCGGGTACCTGGCGCAGGCGCGTTCGAGTTCTTCGTCCCATTCCTCCATCCCGCCCTTGGAGTAGGGATCGCCGGGCGGGACGAGGGAGCGGACGTTGACCCAGAGCACCGGTTCGGTGCCGATGATCGCCATCATTTTTTCGATCCGTTCGCGCAGGCCGACGTTGGAGCCGGCGGCGACGTCGGCCGCCTCGTTGGTCCCCAGCGCCAGCACCCAGCAGCCTTTGAACCCTTCCGCCTTCCAGGCGGCGGCGACTTCCTGGGCGTTCGGTTCGCCTTCGAAGCGCTCTTCGATCGAGCGCGCGCCCTGCACCTCCATGTGCGTTTCTTTCACCCCGACTTCGGCGTAGCGGTTGGGGATCCGCTCCAGTTCGTTCGGCAGGTATTCGGGGTCGTCGAGGCCCTCGGAGGTCGAGTCGCCGATGTGGACCACCTCTTTGCAGGACGATTTCGTCGAGTCTTCGGCCTGGGCCTTGGTCAGCGGCGGCGGCTTCGAGGTGCCGGCTGCGCGCGCTTCTTCGACGCGGACGTCGTTGCCTTCGGCCGAGGTCGAGTTGAGGCCGGCCATGCCGGCGGCGGCGACCAGCAGGATCAGGCCGGTCGAGACGATCGCGACCCGCATCGGTGGCGCGAACGTCTCCCATTTCCAGCCGACCTGGCGGCGACGGGCGAAGAAGCGGCCGATCGCGCCGTGGCGGATCGGCTCCTCGACGAAGCGCCAGGAGAGGCCGGCGATCGCGAAGATCGCCGCCGTCTGCAGGGCTTTGCCGAGCAGGCTCTCGGGGGCGCGGCTGTCGGGCCCGGTGAGGACGATGATCGGCGTCTGCCAGAGGTAGATCCCGTAGGAGCGGACGCCGACCCAGCGCAGCGGCGCCGCGCCGACGATGCCGCCGAGGCGGCAGGCGGGGTGGGTGAGCGGCATCAGCACCATCACCGTCGCCAGCGAGAGGACGACGAAGCCGCCCTGGTAGAGGAAGCGGTCGAACTCGCCGACCTGCCAGATCATCAGGGCGATGATCGCCAGGCCGAGGATGCCGAGGCCGTCAAGCGTGTTGCGCGCCTGCGGGGTGATGCGGCGGCTGAGGCGGCGGCTCGGCCAGACCATCGCCAGGGCGCAGCCGAAGAGCAGGCCGCCGGCGCGGGTGTCGGTCCCGTAGTAGATCCGCGAGGGGTCGAGGCTCGGGTGGTAGAGGATCGCCATCTCGATCGTCGAGATCAGGGCGAGGACGATCGCCAGCACGGCGAGGCGCGGGCGGACGCCGGAGGGAAGCGGGCGCTCGTGGACGAGCTTGACGCCACCCAGCAGCAGGAACGGCCAGAAGATGTAGAACTGCTCCTCGACCGAGAGCGACCAGAGGTGGTTGAGCGGGCCTTCCGGCGCGAAGCGGGCGAAGTAGGAGACGTTGGCGAAGATCTGCTCCCAGTTGTTGACGTAGAAGACGGCGGAGACGACCGCCTTGCGGTACTGGTCGGGCTGGGCCGGGCCGAAGATCGTCACCCAAGCGGTGACGATCGCCAGCATCAGGAAGAGCGCCGGCAGCAGGCGGCGGGCGCGGGCGCCCCAGAAGCGGAGGAAGTCGATCCTGCCGCGCTGGTTCAGCTGCGAGAGCAGAATGTCGGTGATCAAGTAGCCGGAGAGGGTGAAGAAGATCCCGACCCCGAGCAGGCCGCCGGGCGCCCAGTCGAATCCCAGGTGGAAGACGATCACGGCGAGGACGGCGATGGCACGCAACCCGTCCAGACCAGGCATGTAGCGCTGGTTGCGCTTCACGGGTTCCGGCATTGGCGGCTCGGATGCTACGGCTTCGGGTAGTCGGCAAGGGAGGCAGCCGAAAGCGCTGGTAGGTTCCCCGCCCGCGGTGGGACGCTGCCTTGTCCGTGGCGCCTGATGAACCAGACGGCCAGGTTCTACAAGCCGGCACACCCGGACCGGTCCGCGTTCCGGATCGAGCCGATCAGCGGCGGGTCTTAAGCCCTCTCTTTCCTTGGGTCAGGCGGGTCGGTTTCTCCCCCCGCTTCGCTTGGGTAGGTGGCCGGTATGGCAAGCGCTGCCGAATTTCTGCCCGAAAAGATGACCCTGGACGCTTTGGCTGCGGCCGCTTCGGGGTGTCGGGGGTGTCCGCTTTACGCGGACGCCACGCAGACGGTTTTCGGCCAGGGGCGGTCTTCGGCTCGGCTGATGCTGGTCGGGGAGCAGCCGGGGGATAAGGAGGACAAGGAGGGAGAGCCGTTTGTCGGGCCGGCGGGGCGGTTGCTGGACCGGGCTCTCGAGGAGGCGGGGATCGATCGGTCTGAGGCCTACGTCACCAACGCGGTGAAGCACTTCAAGTGGCGGCCGCGGGGGAACCGGCGGCTGCACCAGACGCCGCGCGCCGGGGAAATCGAGGCCTGCAAGCCCTGGCTCCAGGCCGAGATGGAGGCGGTGAAGCCGGAGGCGGTGCTGGCGATGGGCGCGACGGCAGCTCGCTCGCTGTTCGGGACGAAAGTGAAGGTGACGAAAGACCGGGGCAAGCCGCTGGAGTCGCCGCTGGCCCCGATGGCTGCGGTGACGATTCATCCCTCGGCGATCCTGCGGCTGCGCGATCACAACGAGCGTGATGCCGAGCTGGCCGCCTTCGTCGCCGACCTCGAAGGCGTCGCAGCGTCGCTGAAGGAAGCGGCACGATGAGGATCGCCGCCGTGATCCGGCAGGCCGGCGCAAGGAAAGCGGCTGACGCCGCCCCGCAGGCGGCCAAGTGAGCGAGAGCGCCACCCTTCCCCGCCGCGGCCGCCTGAAGCGCGCGGATTGCGCCGGGCCTGGGATCAAGCGGGTGCGCCGGGGGCGCGGCTTCTCCTTCAGCGACTGCGACGGGACCTCGATCGAGGACGAGGAGACGCTGGAGCGGATCCGCCAGTTGGCGATCCCGCCGGCCTGGAAGGAAGTCTGGATCTGCCCCGACCCCTTCGGCCACATCCAGGCCACCGGCTACGACGAAGCGGGACGCAAGCAGTACCTCTACCACAAGCGCTGGCAGCAGCGGCAGGCGGAACGGAAGTTCGAGCTGGTGCGTGAATTCGCCCTCAAGCTGCCCAAACTGCGCCGCGCCGTGACCGCCGACCTGCGCCGCACGGGGATGCCGCGCGAGCGCGCCCTCGCCTGCGCCGTTCGCCTCCTCGACCTCGGCTTCTTCCGCGTCGGCAGCGAGGTCTACGCGGAGGAAAACGAGAGCTTCGGCCTTGCCACGGTCCGCCGCGAACACGTGACGATCGGCAAGAGCGAGGTCGTCTTCGACTTCCCCGCCAAGAGCGGCCAGCGCCGCATCCAGTCGATCCGCGATGCCGCCGCCCGGCGGGCGCTCGACGCGATGTACCGGCGGCGCAGCGGCCCCGACGACCTCCTTGCTTACTGCGAGGGCAGGGAATGGCGCGACGTCCGCTCCGAGGAGATCAACGAGTACATCCACGAGAAGATCGGCGACGACTTCACCGCCAAGAACTTCCGCACCTGGCACGGGACCGTGCTGGCGGCGGTCGAGCTCGCCGGCGAGGAGCCGCCGCGCTCGCAGGCGGCGGCGAAGCGGACGATCAAGCGCGCCGTCGACCAGGTCTCCGAGGCGCTCGGAAACACCCCCGCCGTCTGCCGCGCCTCCTACATCGACCCCCGCGTGATCGACCGCTACCGCGACGGCGTAACGATCAAGCCCCCAACGTCCAGCAACGGCCGCCTCACGACGAAGCAGCGCCACCAGATCGAGAAAGAAGTAATCAACCTCACCGCTTGAGCCACCTTCATCTTCCCGTTTCGCCGACCGCGCCTGCGGGGACTCGGATGAACGACTAGGAAGAAGGAAGAGAAGGAGAAAGAGCGATGAAGGCAGCTGTCTGGCACGGCCCCCGCGACGTCCGTGTCGACGAGGTCGAGGACCCGAAGATCGAGGAGGCGACCGACGCGGTCATCCGCATCACCTCCTCGGCGATCTGCGGCTCCGACCTGCACCTCTACGAGATCCTCTCGCCGTTCATGACCGAGGGCGACATCCTTGGCCACGAGCCGATGGGGATCGTCGAGGAGGTCGGCCCGGAGGTCACCCACATCGCCACCGGCGACCGCGTCGTGATCCCCTTCAACATCAGCTGCGGGCACTGCTGGATGTGCGACCGCCATCTCTTCGCCCAGTGCGAGACGACCCAGAACCGCGAGGAAGAAAAAGGCGCCTCGCTGCTCGGCTACACGAAGCTCTACGGCCAGGTGCCCGGCGGGCAGGCCGAGTTCCTGCGCGTGCCGCAGGCCCACTTCGGGCCGATCAAGGTGCCCGAGGGCCCGCCCGACGACCGCTTTCTCTACCTCTCCGACGTGCTGCCGACCTCCTGGCAGGCGGTCGACTACGCGGCGATCCCGGAGGGCGGCTCGGTCACCGTCTTCGGGCTCGGCCCGATCGGCCAGATGACCGCGCGGATCGCCGCCCACAAAGGCGCCCGCGTGATCGCCGTCGACCTCGTCCCCGAGCGGCTCGAGCTGGCGCAGAAGCACGGGATCGAGACGCTGGACCTGGAGGAGCACGACGACATCAGCGACACGATCCGCGAGATGACCGAGGGCCGCGGCACCGACGCGGCGATCGACGCGGTCGGGATGGAGGCGCACGGCGCCCCGGTCGGCGAGTTCGCCCAGAAGGCGGCCGGTCTGCTGCCCGACGCGGTCGCCGAGAAGCTGATCGAAAAGGCGGCGATCGACCGCATGTCGGCGCTGTATGCATGCTTCGACACGGTCCGCCGCGGCGGCACCGTCTCGATCAGCGGCGTCTACGGCGGCGTCGTCGACCCGATCCCGATGTTCCAGCTCTTCGACAAGGGCGTGCAGCTGCGGATGGGTCAGGCCCACGTGAAGAGATGGATCGACGAGATCATGCCGCTGGTCACCGACGAGGCCGACCCGCTCGGGACCGAGGACCTCGCCTCCCACAAGATCGGGATCGAGGACGTCCCCGACGCTTACGAGAAGTTCCAGAAGAAGGAAGACGGCGCGATCAAGTTCGTGATCCAGCCGAACGGGGCGTGAGCATGCGCGTCGTCGTCACCGGAGCGAGCGGCAACGTCGGCACCAGCGTGCTCGAGGCGTTGGGCGCCGAGCCGCGGGTGAACGAGATCGTCGGCATCGCCCGCCGCGTGCCCGAGGTCGAGATGCCGAAGGTCGAGTGGGTCGGGGCCGACGTGGTCGAGGACGCCTTGGAGCCGATCTTCGCGGGCGCCGACGCGGTCGTCCACCTCGCCTGGGCGATCCAGCCGAGCCGCGACGAAAGCGTCACCGAGCGGATCAACGTCGAGGGCAGCCGCCGCGTCTTCGAGGCGACCGCGGCGGCCGGGGTGCCGGCGCTCGTCCACGCCTCCTCGGTCGGCGCCTACTCCCCCGGTCCGAAGCAGCGGCGGGTCGACGAGTCCTGGCCCGTCGACGGGATCAAGACCTCCTTCTACTCGCGCCACAAGGCCGCCTGCGAAGCCCTGCTCGAGGAGCTCGAAGGCCGCTCCCCCGAGCTGCGGATCGTCCGCCTGCGCCCCGGCCTGATCTTCAAATCCGAGGCCGCGAGCGAGATCCGCCGCCTCTTCGCCGGGCCGCTTCTGCCCGGCTTCCTGGTCCAGAAGCGATTCGTCCCGCTGATCCCGCGGGTGCCGCGGCTGCGCTTCCAGGCCGTCGACTCGCGCGACGTCGGCGAGGCCTACCGCCTGGCGGTCGTCGGCGACGCCCGCGGCGCCTTCAACATCGCCGCCGAGCCTGAAATCCGGGTCGAGGAGCTCTGCGAGTTCTTCGGGGCCCGCAGCTTCCCGCTGCCGGCCGGGGTCCTGCGCGGAGCGGCGTCGCTGAGCTGGAAGCTACGTCTGCAGCCCACTTCCCCCGGCTGGCTCGACCTCGCGCTCGGGGTGCCATCGATGGACACGACGCGCGCCCGCGAGGAGCTCGGCTGGGAGCCGCGCGTCACCTCCCTCGACGCGTTCGAAGACCTGCTGCGGGGAATGCGCCACGCCGACGGCGGCCCGACGCCGCCGCTGGAGCCGACCGCCGGCGGACCGATGCGCGCCCGCGAGGTGGCGACCGGCGTCGGCCAGACCCAGGGGGTAGAGCCAGGCCGGTAGGCGGCCGGCTGCCGCCGGTCAATCGAGCGCTTCGCCCCAGCAATCAGGGCTTAACCCGGCGCTTAGCCCGAGCCTCTAGAACTACCTCTGAAATTCCCTAATTTCGAGGATGGTTCTTCGTTTTCGCGTCGAAGGCAGGGGTACGGAGGATCCATGGCAGCACCAAATACGAAAACTGTTCCAAAACCGGGCGAGGTCTGGCTGAGCTGCCCGCCGTACCTGATGATGGCCCGGATCGTCGAGGTCGACACCGAGATCGAGCCGCCGGTGGTCTCCTACGAGCTGCACGACGACGACGGCTCGCTGCTGCAGGCCGTCGAGCACGCGACACTCGACCACGGCTGGTGGCGCACTTTCCAGCGGCTCGAGCCGCGCTTCGGCTAGCGGACAGCAGCCCCGGTCAGGGGCTGATTCAGAGCCTGCAGATGTAGACGGCGGTCGGTTCGGTCTCTTCGTCGAGCTTCTCGTGAAGGTCGCCGTCGTTCTCGCCGAGCACCCGTACGCAGTCCAGGCCGGCCGCCTCGATCGCCGCCAGCACCTCAGGTTCGGCGAAGTGGCGCATGCGGTGGAGGTCGACCGGGTTCGCCTTTCCCGCCTCTTCGAGATGACCGCCGCCGACCTGGCCGGAAACCACCTCACCCGGCCGCAGTAAGCCCTTCCAGCGGAACTTCTTTCCCTCCTGCTCGACCGGGAACTCGTCGGTGAAGAACGTGCGGGCGGTCTTCAGCGACATCAGGTCGAACAGGAGCAGTCCCTGCGGTGCCAGGTTCCGCCGCATGCCGGCCAGGGCCGCGGTCAGCTCGTCGCTGCTGAGCAGGTAGTTCATCGCCGAGTTGATCGACCAGATCAGGTCGAACTCGCCCAGGTCCGGCAGCTCGCGCATGTCGGCGACGTGAAGCTCCGCGCGGTCGCCGACTTTGGCCCGGGCGGCCTCGATCATCGCCGGCGAGACGTCGCAGCCGGTTACCTGGAAGCCACGCTCGAGCAGGGTGATGAAGCTGAAGCCGGTCCCGCAGGCGACGTCCAGCATGCGGTTGCCCTGCAGGCCCTCTTCTTCGGCCCGGGCGAGCAGGGTCGCGGTCCAGGTCTCGTACCGGTAGCCGTAGCCGAGGGTGAAGTCGTCGTATGAGGCCGCCAGGGCGTCGTAGGTGCGCCTGACCGCGTCGTCCTCGGTCCACGTTCGATCCACACGGGGAACCTAAACCACTCGCTCATTCCGAGTCCGCTCGGCGGGTGGCTTCGTGGGGCGGGTGGCCCGTGTAGGTGCGCCAGGCGAGGACAGCGAGGCCTCCGGATCCAGAGAGCGGCGCCACGGCGCCCGCCGCCAAGGGGTAGATGCCGGTGGCTATCCCGGTGGCGATGACGGCCAGGGATCCCACGGCGACGAGGCCGAGGATGCAGAGGATGACGACCATCAGGATCCTGCGGAAGCCGAACTCCTTCACCACCTCCACCGCCCCGGCCGTTTCCACGCGTCCGCGCCGGAGCTCCTCGACTGCCTGCTCGAGCTGGACGTCCTCGAGGGTTTCCAGGGAAGCGGGCGGGGCCACGATGTCTGCATCGTTGAAAGCTTTTTTGACCGCTCTCATCTGCCTCGTCGCTTCGTTTCCCAGCGGTTCCCCCGAGCCGTTTCTGAAGAGAAAAAGGGGCCCTCGATCCCCCTTTCAGGCGACCGTAGGTACTCGTCCGGTTCTTGTCAAGAACGCGAACGGGGTTCATTAGCTCAGGATTGCCCGACCTAGTGGCGCCTACCGGAAGAGGGGAATTGCACCGGTCAACCGGACTCTCGACAGCCGCTGCGAGGACGGGAAGGGCACTGCACGGGAAGCGGGGGCGGTGGCCGATGAAAGCCGCCCTCCTCTCGCATGGCCTTACTGGCCCTTGCGGGTCTGCGCCAGAGGCAGGGTCCCCCCCGTGCTGATCAGTTTCAACTTGCTCACCTCCTAAGCGGTAGCCATAGAGTTGAGCTCAAGTAAATTGCATTACTCAGCAGAAATCAAGTTAACGAAGCACGGCCAATTCCTTTCCCTCCTCCAGGCCTCGCGCTATACGTGGGAGACAAGACAGTTCGTGGGAACAACTGCCTCTTGTCATCAACCACAAGACAGGGAAGGAGCAAGATGTGGCTCAAGAGAAGCGCGGTGATAGCGCTCCGGAGCAGAAGTGGCCGAAGGTCAAGCCCAACCGCTTGCGCATCCGGATCGTCTCCCTCTGCCACCTCCGCGACGTCACGCCGAAGGAAATCGCAACCGAAGAACGACTATCCCCGGCGACCGTCCAGTACCACTTCGGCGCCCTCGAGCGGGAAGGCTGGATTCACGTCTGCCGGACCGAACCGGTAGGCAACGGCGTACGGAACTGGTACACGGCCGACCGCCTCAAAATCATCCGCGACAGGGAGTTCGAGCAGATGGACGAGCAGGAGCGATACGAAACCAGCGAGGGTGTCCTGATGCACTATCTGGACATCTGCAAGCTGGCCCTGAAAGAGGGCACTCTGGACGCGCGCCCCGACAGCCAGCTCAGTCAGATCCTCATGGGCCTCGACCAGGAGGGCTGGAACGACGTGCAAAGAGAGATGGACGCCTGGCTGGAGCGTCTGCTGGAATTCAGGGTGGAAGCGGAGATGCGCTTGCGTGACAGCGGCGAGGAACCGATCCCTACAGTGATCCACCTGGGTGGCTTCGAAGTCCCGCGCGAAGTCTTCGAGGGCGCGGGCGCGCCTCGATAGCGACCAACCACTTGCCCCCATCGGCCAAGCGCCAGGAGGCCGGATCGGATGGTTCCGACCGGCCTCCCAGGCGCGGGGGTTGCAGCGCCGGCGTTCCTTCGCGACGGACGGTTACTCGGAGGCGCCGGAGTCCAGCGCCGCCAGCGCCTCGTCGGCGCTGTCGAAGACGAGGCCGTTGGAGGTGAGGCCGGTCATCGAGAGCACCCGCAGGACCTGGTCGGTCGGCGCGTAGACGACGAGCTGGTTGCCTTCCTCCTGCATCCGGTTGTGTGCTCGCAGGATCACCGCGATCCCGGAGGAGTCGATGAAGGAGCAGCGCTCGAGCCCGACCAGCACCCGCTGGCTCTGTTCGGCCGCCTTGACGAGGACCTCGTCGAGCTGGCCGGCGACCGCCAGGTCCAGCTCGCCTTCGATCTGGATGTCGCGGACCCCGTCCCTGAGGTCGCGCTCGCTGACCTTGAAGCGCTGCATCATCGGAAGTAGTTGCGTTGAATTGATGGCATGGTTAGACCTTCGGAAGTATCTGTTCTTCTCGTCAGGGTCCGCAAATCGGCTCCCCGCCGACTCCCGTGCCTCCTCTTATGGAGCGATGCGACGGTGTCGTGCCCCGTCAACATCGCCGCGATCCTAGCGTTGAGGGCAGGATGACGCAACGAAGGCGGAAACTGCCCGCGCCGGAGGAGGTCGTAACGGCGATCGTCGCCCTCGCCGACGACGGCTACTGCCGCCGCGGCGAGCTGGTCCGGCGCTTTCCGCGACTCGGCGAGCGGGACCTGCGACGGGCCGTGCGGCGGGCGGTCGCGCTGGGGCTGGTGCTGGAGCGGCGTGGACCCGACGGCGCCTGGCACGTCGCCGTCAGCAGCGAGGGTTGGAACCAGCACCGCAGCGGGTAGCGGAAGGCGATGAGCGAGCCCTCCGACAGCGCCGCCAACGGCGGCAGCATCCTCGAGGAGCTGCCGGACCCCACCGCCGGCTACGCCGACCCGGGGGAGCGCCCGCCCCTCCTCCCCTACCTCGGTTTCATGACCATCTTCGGCACCCTGGTCGCGGCCGCGCTCGCGATCGCCAGGCGACAGGGCCGGGAGCTGCCGGACCGCGCTCCGGCGGGGCAGCTGCTGCTGATCGGCACCGCCTCCCACAAACTCAGCCGGATCCTCTCCAAGGACAAGGTGACGAGCCCGCTGCGGGCGCCGTTCACCGAACTCGAAGGCAAGGGCGGCCCGGCCGAGTTCGAGGAGCGCTCGCGGGGCACCGGGGTGCGCAAGGCGATCGGCGAGCTGCTGATCTGCCCCTTCTGCCTCGGCCTCTGGGTGATCGCCGCCTTCTCGGTCGGGCTCCTCTTCGCCCCACGGGTGACCCGCTTCGTCGCCTCGCTGTTCGCGGCGCTGACGATCTCCGACTTCCTCCAGATCGCCTACAAGGCCGCCGAGGAGAAGGGCCTCGGCTCGAGCTAGGAGCCGGGTCGTGCCGCGGCCGCTGGAGCAAGCAGTCGTGGTCGTGACCGGTGCCTCCAGCGGCATCGGCCGCGCGGCGGCGCTGCGGATCGCCCGGCGCGGCGGCGCCCTGGCGCTGTGCGCGCGCTCGGAGGAGCCGCTGGCCGAGGTCGCCGCCGAGTGCGAGGCGGCGGGCGCCGCGGTCCTGCACCGCGCCCTCGACGTCGCCGAGGAGCAGGCGGTCGAGGACTTCGCCGCCGCGGTCGAGGGCCGCTACGGCCGCATCGACGTCTGGGTCAACAACGCGGCGACGATGGCCTACGGGACCTTCGACCAGATCCCCCCCGAGGTCTTCCGCGCCATCGTCGAGACCAACCTGATGGGCCAGGTGCACGGGGCGCGGGCGGCGCTGCGGCGCTTCCGGCGGCAGGGCTCGGGCGTACTGATCAACATGTCCTCGATCTGGGGCCGGATCCCCTCGCCACAGGTGACCCCTTACGTGGTCAGCAAGCACGCCGTCCGCGCCTTCACCGAATGCCTTCAGGCCGAGCTTGCCGACGAGCCCGAGATCTTCGTCACGGCGCTGATGCCGCAGGCGGTCGACACGCCGATCTTCGAGCACGCCGGTAACTACACCGGCCGCCAGGTGCGGCCGATTCCGCCGGTCCTCGACCCCGAAAAGGTGGCGGCGGGAATCGAGGCCTGCGCGGAGGACCCGAAGCTGCAGGTGAGCTACGGGCTTCTCGGCCGAGCGCTGGAGCTGCTGCATGCGGCGGCGCCTCCGCTCTACCGCCGCATCGCCCACCCCGCCTTCGTCGACGGAACCTGGGGGCAGGTGCCCGCCGACCGGGCCGACGGCAACGTCCTGCGCAGCACCGGGCCGCACCGAGCCGACGGTGGCTGGAACTCGGGACGGCGGCCGGCTCTGCGGCGGGCCTTCCTCGCGGCGGCGGCCGGCGGCGTGGTTTCCGGCATTTTGCGGAAGAACTCCTGAGGTTTTGATTTCCGACGAGTAGGGGTACCGTTCCCCCCAACATGCAGGAGAACAGGCTCGCCTGGATCTTCGGATCGTCCCGCAGCGGCAGCACCTGGCTGCTGAAGATGCTCTCCGACCTGGAGGGCGTGGTCCCGGTCGACGACCCCCACCTCGGTCACCACCTCGGGGTCTGGCGGCCGATCCCGCTGGCCTGGGCCGCCTGCGACGACCCGCCCGAGCTCAGCACCCTGCTCGACGTCAAGGCCGAGGAGTCGGGGTACTTCTTCGCCGAGCGCCACCGCGAGGCCTGGTGGGAGCCGCTGCGACAGCTGATCACAGCGCGCTTCGAGGCGCAGGGCGTCGAGGTCGGGATCGAGGACCCGGCGCGGGCGGCGGCTTTCGTCGTCAAGGAGCCGGGCTCGCACGTGGCGCCGTTCCTGGCCGAGCTCTTCCCGGAATCGAAGGTGGTCTTCCTCCTGCGCGACGGCCGCGACGTCGTCGACTCCTGGCTCGACGCCTACAGCGACGGCTCCTGGGCGATTCCCGGCGGCGCCTTTCCGGTCAACGAGGACGGGCGGCTGCCGCTGATCCGGTGGCTCTCGGAAGTCTGGGCCTACCGCAGCCGCGCCGTCAAGCAGGCCTACGACTCGCGCGCCGACGGCGACCGGATCCAGATCCGCTACGAGGAGCTGCGCGGCGAGACCGAGGCCTGCCTGGGGCGCGTCTGCGAGATGATCGGGATCGACACCGGGCGCGTGCCCGAGGTCGCCGAAGCCCACCGCTTCGAGAAGCTGCCGAGCGCCGAGCGCGGGCGCCACAGCTTCACCCGCCAGGCCCGCCCGGGCGGCTGGCGCGAGAACCTCAACGACGCCGAGCAGAAGGCGATGCACGAAGCGCTGGGCGACGCTCTCGTCGAGTTCGGCTACGAGGTCGACGAGCCGCTCGCGGCGGCGGGCTAGGAGCGCAGCCAGTCGAGCCAGCCGGCGGCGAGGACGAGCCGGGCGATCTCGGCGTAGCCGGCGGCTCCGGGGTGGGAGCCGTCGCCGGCGGCGATCGAGTCTCGCCAGACCTCGTTGTCGCGCAGCTCGTCGATCAGCGGCACGAACGGGACGCGGTGGCGGGCGCAGAGCATCCGGTAGGCGTAGGAGAGCTCGGCGATGCGGTCGTTGGCGACGTCGTCGTCGATCGGTGCCGGCCCGACCATGAACCGCCTCAGGCCCAGTCCCTGCGCTCCCAGCAGCACCTCTTCAAGCGAGAGCAGGGACTGCTCCTGGGTGAGGCGCCGGTCCTCGTCTTCGAGGGTGACGTCGTTGACGCCGAAGGCGAGCACCACGCGCGGATCGCCCTCCTCGCGCGGGAGCCGGGGGCGTGCCTCGGCGCGCCAACGGGCGGCTACGTCGGCCGAGGTCTCGCCGCCGACGCCGAGGTTGTAGGAGGTGGCGGGGATCCCCGCCTCCATCGCGGCGGCGAAGACCCGCCCGGTCCAGCCGAGCCCCTCCTCGTCGCCCACCCCTACGGTGTGCGAATCGCCGAAGAACATGAGATAACGCCCGACCATCCCGCTCATTAACGCTTCACCGTGCCCGCCATGATTGCCGTCGTCTCTGATACCCACATGCCGAAGGGCAAACGCCGGTTGCCCGACGAGTGCGTCGAGAAGATCGCTGCCGCCGAGGCGGTGATCCACGCCGGCGACTTCTCCGAGGCCTCCGTCCTCTACGAGCTGGAAGCGCTCTGCCCGGTCGTCCTGGGCGTCTACGGCAACGTCGATGAGCCGTGGCTGCGAGAGCGGCTGCCGGAGACGCTGGCGGTCGAGGTCGGCCGGCGGACGGTCGCCGTGATCCACGACTCCGGGGCGAAACAGGGGCGCCCGGCCCGCCTGCGCGCCCGCTTCCCGGAGGCCGACGCGGTCATCTTCGGCCACAGCCACCTGCCGCTGCACGAGGAGGAAGGCGGCTTCCAGATCTTCAACCCCGGCAGCCCGACCGAGCGGCGGCGCGCGCCGCGTCCCTCGATGGGCCTCCTCCACGCCGAGCCGGGCGGCCTGCGCTTCGAGCACGTCTGGCTCTAGCCAGTTTGCCCCTCGCCGCGAGAGGGGTAGCTGAGGCGCAACGTCCACCCCGAAACAGGAGGAATCGATGGCTGAGTTGACGACTTTGGAGGAGAAGCTGGCGGAGGTGCTGGGACTGGCGGAAGCCGCTTCGAAGGCGACGGAAAAAGTCGAGGGCTTGGTCGACGACGAGAGCATCGCCGGGAAACTTCAGACGATGCGCGAGGAGGCCGAGGAGACGGCGCGGCGGGCGACCGAGGTCGCCGACCAGCGCGACGGCAAGAAGACCGCGATCCTCGAGAAGGCGAAAGAGACCAAAAGCGAGGCCACCGAGATGATGGAGACCTACCTCGGCGAGGAGGCCGACGGGCTCGACGGCTTCGAGTTCATGACCATGGCCGAGGCGGGCGAGGTCGGCCACTGGGCGGTGCTGCAGAAGCTGAACGAGCAGGCCGGCGAGGAGCAGATCTCCGACCTGGTCGGCTGGGCGCTGCCGATCCAGGAACGGCACTTCAGCGAGACGAAGGAGTGCGCGCTGGAGCTGGCCGGCGCGAAAGATCCCTACGAGGAGTCCTGAGCCGGCGATGGCCTCGAACGCAGACGCAGATCGCTTCCTGGCCATCTACCTCAACGACCATCTGGCGGGGGCCACGCTCAGCGTCGAGCTGGCCCGCCGCCTGCGGTCCTCGAACGAGGGCGACGCCGAGTTCGGCCAGCCGCTGGCGCGTCTCTGCGCCGAGATCGAGGCCGACCGCGAGACCCTGACGAGCCTGATGGAGCAGCTGGACGTGAGCCGCGACCCGGTCAAACCGCTCCTCGCCAAGGCCGCGGAGAAACTCGGCCGCCTCAAGCCGAACGGCCGCCTCCGCAGCTACTCACCCCTCAGCCGCGTCCTCGAGCTCGAGTTCCTCTCCGGCCTGGTCGGCGGCAAGCTGCAGCTCTGGAACGCCCTCGAGCAGAGCTACGGCGAGTCCCTAAACGGCTTCGACTTCCACGACCTGGCCGCCCGAGCCGACAACCAAGGCCAGCGCCTGGAAGACCTCCACCTAGCCGCCACCCAACGAACCCTCCCAGCCGCCACCAGCAGCACCCAAGGCGTCCCGTAGCCCGAAGCGCACCGGTCTCCCTGGCCCGCCCCATCCGAACTGCATCAACTTGACCATCCGGCAGATGATCAAGTTGATGCAGTTCGGGTGAGGAGGGCGTGATGGACGTTCTGGAGGAACGGGCCGGGGTTGCGTTCGAGCATCTTCGCGGTCGTGCGGTGGACGTCGTAGCCGGCAGCGGTGAGCTCGACATCCCGTTGGTAGTCCTTCTCGAAGGCGAGGGGATCGCCGTGGAAGCTCCAGCTGTCGGTTTCGACGACCACCTTCTGCTCCGGCCAGAGGAAATCGACTAGATGTCCCCCGACAAGAACGTTGACCGATGGCGTCACCAGGCTTACTTCGCGCCAAAGCGCCAAAAAGTCGACCTCTGGAATCGATTTGGTGTCGAGAGCCCCTGGATCGACTTCAAGCGCAATCCGACGCAGCTTTCCGACTCCCTTACAGCCGCGGCGTCGAGTGATGATGCGGCCCAGGCGCGACCACGAGAAGTCGTCCCTCTTGTACGCCTGCACAAACATGCGCTCCAGCCGCTTCGAGTCCGTGCGGGCGGCCAGATCGAGTAGCACCCGCTCCATCGCTGCAGTCGGTATCCCCCGCTCCACCGTCACTTCGAACGAAAGGAGTCGCCGCGTCTGGTGCAGTCGTACGCTGCGGTGGCCCTGTGGCCTAAAGCCTCCAGATTGACGGAGGACCTCAATCTCCCCGCGTGACCCACAAAGGCCCCAAAGTCGCCCGGCGTAGAAGTGCGACAGCACGGCCCCCGGCCCGCAGGCTAGAACTGCCGCCATCCATCTTCCCTCCCGCGAGATTCGCTGGTGGGCGAGGGCGTACACGCCTTTGTGGAGCGGAATGAGGAGGCCTGCTTCGCGGCGGCGAGAAAGCAGCCTGGGTCCCAATCCGAGCTCTACGAGCTGACGATGGGCCATGACACCGTGCTGCCGCTCCGCCAGCCCACGGATCGCCGCCGTAGCCTCGCGATCCCTCATCCCGGCACTCCATCTTCCCGAACTGCATCAACTTGACCATCCGGCAGATGATCAAGTTGATGCAGTTCGGGGCGGGTGGGCTGCGTTCGCGGCATGGCCGGAACGCTGGCGGGTTCGGGCGCGCGGGTGGCGCGCAGAAGGTGCCGATTCGCGCTACGGAGGCGCGCGGAAGTGTGACCTCCGCCGTCGAGGTATCTAGCTCGGGCTTGTGGTGCTTATGCCGCGGACATCGAGACCGACCATTGGTCGGCTACTTGCTGGGCGGCGTGGCGCTCCTCGGTGAGGATCGACTCGGCTAGGGCCACCGTCTCCTGGTCGCCGGCTCGCTCGGCAACCCGCTTCAGCAGCTCGTAGGCGGCGATCTCCAGGTTCTCTACCGCGTAGGAGAAACCGGCTAGCTTGGCGGGGGTGTCGGGCTGGGCGGCGAAGAAGGCGCCCCAGTTGAGGGCGCCCAGTTTCAGCATCGCGTCCTTGACCGCCGAGGGGGCGGCGCCGCGGTCGTCGAGGCGCCGCTCGACTTTCTCCAGGTGCCCTTCGGTCTCCTCGAGATGGTGGGCGAAGGCCTCGGCCAGCGAGGCCGGGACGTCCATCTCCTTGCTTTTCTCCAGCAGCTGCTGCGACTGCCCCTCCAGCGCGTGGACGTCGGAGAGGTAGGAGTTGAGCTGCTCGTCGAGGTCGTCGGGATCGACTTCGCGCAGCGCCTGCTCGACCGCTTCATCGAAGCCGGCGGCGACCCGTCCCGCCATCTCGCGCTCCTCGTCGGCGATCGCCAGCGCCATCTCCGCCGTCGCCGCGTCGCCGGCTTCGCGCGCCGCCCGCGCCAGCAGCTCGTAGGCCGCCACCTCCATGTGCTCGTAGGAGAAGGCGTGCATCGCCAGCTTCGTCGGCGTATCCGGCTGGGATTTGGCGAAGAGGACCATCCCGAAGCCGCCCGCCTGCCCGGCGACGTCCTTGATCTTCGAGGGCGAGGCATCGTGGGCCTCGAGCCGCTCGCGGACGCGCTGCTCCTGGGATTCGGTCTCCCCCAGGTGGCGCCGGAAGCTCTCGGAGAGCGGGCCTTCGACCAGATCGGGCGCGCGCTTCATCTGCACGAGCGCCTGTTCCTCGATCGAGTGGGCGTCGGTGAGGTACTTGACGAGCTGGGTCTGAGGATCGTTGTCTGGCATGACGTTCAGCTACCCGGACCGCCCGGGCAGCACGCCTCCGCCCCCGATCTTTAGGCGCGGGCGAGCGAGTCGCCGGGCGTGGCGCCGTCCTCGTCGCCGCCTTCGCCGCCCACCTGGACCGACATATGCAGCCGCACGACGGTGCGGGAGTCCCCGGAGCGGATCTGGACGAGGTCGCAGAGCTGGTTCGCGAGCCAGAGGCCACGCCCGCCCTCCTGGGTGAGGCTCGGCCGCAGCCGGCCGACCAGCTGCTCGTCGATCTGCCCCGCGTCCTCCACCTCGGCCAGCAGGCTGCCGTTGTCGCGCCAGAGACGCAGGGTCCCCTGACCGCCGCCGTGCATGACGCTGTTGGCGGCCAGCTCGCTGGCCGCGGTGACCAGGTCGGCGACGCTGCGCGGGTCCATCCCCGCCCGCTCGCCGGCGGCAGCCACCCGCCCGCGGACTTCGGAAAGCTCCTCGAGGCCGAACGAGACCACCTCGGCGGCCCTGACGGGAGGCGGCAGCTCTCCACCCAGCGTGTCGAGCTCCGGCGCGAACGCGGCGCTCTCCTCCGTCCGTCCCTCGCGCGAGATCAGCTCATGGGTCGTCGCCGCCATCTCCAGGTCGTCGTCTGAGAGCGCGCAGGCGTCGTAAGGGCAGAGCAGCGACCAGGTGGGCGCCGGCCCGAAGGCGAGGTTGAGCAGCGCCTCGTGCCGGTGGCTCTCCTCCCGCGCCGCCGGGCTGCGCTGCGGCCAGAGCGGTTCGCTGACACCGCGCACCGCGTGGCCGTCGTTCTCCTCGACGAAATCGCGCCACAGAGGGACGATCAAGGCGGGGTTGCGGGCGACCTCCTCGACCGGTAGGAAGCGCACCCGGTCGGCGTCGCGCCCCAGCTCGCCCTGGAGCAGCCTGGCTCGCTCGCGCCGCACTGCGACGAGCGCGGGCTCCCCTGCCTCCAGAGCAGCGCGCAGGTAGGGAATCGTCCCTTCCAGGTACTCGGCGGCGCCCTCGTAGATCAGCGCCTGATGTTGGAAACCGGCGTGTTCCATGGCGTTTTCCTCGCGAATTAGATTCCCAGCTGAACTCGCTTCAAACGGTGGGTTTGGTCACTTATCTAGTGGGTAATCAGACGACTGGCACAAAGGTCCCAGCGCCAGTTGTGTCGTCTGTAGAACCGCTCACTTCTCACGGCGTCGCACGGAAGTTGGGAGAGGTCAAGACGTAGATCCCGATTTTCGCAAAGCCGGAGGAGAGAATGAACCCGCCGCCCGCAGCACTCAGAAAAGACGTGACGAGAGCCCATGAGGAGATCCGCAGCCCCGACCTCGGCAGCGCCCTGAAGCGCGAGCGGCTGCTGCAGCGGGTGCGCGCCGCGCGCAAGCGCTTTCCGCAGGCCGCGGGCGGAAGTTTGGCGAAAATTCGGTAGTGCGGTAGGCTGCTTGAAGGGTTAGGGCGGTATCGGCAGCGCGGTAACCAGCTGGCTCTGGATCGAGGCAAGACCGTCGGGCGCCCTAATCAGGTTCTCCCGGGACTTCCAAATCACCAACGATGGAGGTCCCGAATTGTCTAACACTGACTTTGAAGTGCGTGACGGGCTGCTGCTCGTCCAGCAGACGTCCGAAGGCGAGCGGTTGCGTATCGCCCTCGGCGGCGAGATGGATCTCGCCAATGCCGAGACCGCGGCCAAGGCGCTGGAGGACGCGCTCGACACCGACCGGAGCGTCATCGTCGACCTGGCGAATCTGGAGTTCCTCGATTCGACCGGCATCGCGATCCTGATCAACGCGGTGCGCGAGGCCGGCGAACAGCTCAGCTTCCTGCCCAGCGACCACATCGCCGTCCGCCGCCTGCTCAGCGTCACCGGCCTCGACGAGCGGATGAACCTGGCACCGGCGAGGAGGGTCACTCCGAGCCATGAAGGCTCGGATGCCGAGCCGCTGATGCCCGCGGCCTGAGCTGGCGTTCGGAGTGGGCGGCGACCGGGATCACCGAGTCGCCATAGCGGACGCCTCCGAAGCGCAGCCGCTGCAACACCGCCAGCCAGGCGCAGACCCCCCGCTCGAGGATCCAGACGGGAGCGAGTAGCGAGGAGGCCACCGGGAAGTAGTCGCCGCCGCCGGCGCGCCGCCGCCCGGTCTCCGCCGCCGCAACCGCGGCGACGGCCGCCGACTGGACCAACCGCAGGCGACGGCGGCGCCATCCGAGGGCCAGCAGGGGCAGGACGGATAGCCACAGCGCCATCCGCAGCGGCAGGGCGAAGTCGTCGTAGGCCTGGCGGGTGCGCTGGCTCCAGAAGTGGGCGGCCGAGGGCGGGACGCGGGCGACGTAGAGGTCGAGCGGGGAAGCGACGGTGCCGCCGTAGGCGCGCACGGTCCGGATCAGCTCGAGGTTCTCGAAGAGGACGTCGCCGTCGTACATCCCCATCGCCAGCATCCGCGAGCGCCGCACCGCCAGCGTGCCCGGGTAGTCGCACCCGACGCTGCGGTTGAGAAGCGTCCGTGCCGTGTCCCAGCGGGCATGCCAGGGCAGGCGGTCGAAGTAGTTCTGCGGGCGGACGAGGTCGTGGCTGTCGAGCAGCTCCGCGGCGCGCCGCAGCGCCTCGGGCTCGTAGCGGACGTCGTCGTCGGCGATCACCACCCGCTCCCGCGAGGCCAGCTCCACCCCGGTCCGCACGCCCGCGACTTTCCCCATCAGCCACTCCTCCCCCTCCCCGGGCGGCACATGCCGGACGTGCGCTCCCCAAGCAGCGGCGTTGGCGGCGAAGACGTCGGGATCGGACCCGTCGACGACGAACACCTCGGCGACCAGCGGCGCGATCCGCCCCAGGTATTCCGCCAGCCCCCCTCGCTGCGCCCCGTCCCGCCAGCGCACCGGCACCACATAGGTGAGGTCGAGCGACTCGAACTGCATCAACTTATTCACCCGGCAGATGATCAAGTTGATGCGGTTCGCTGGTCACCGGCGGCCTTGGCTCAAGCCGGGACGGCGGCGGGCTCTCGCAGCGAGCTCTCGCCGTGCTCCCAGCTGTCCATCAGGTGGGTCGCCCAGCGGGCCTCCAGCTGCAGCAGCGCCCGGGCGCCGAAGAGGATGTCGGCCGCCACCTCGGGTTCGTCGGCGGCGAGGCCGCCGGCGAGGTCCCAGGCGGCGATGTTCTCGTGCACGGCGTCGGCCTCGACGTGCTCGTCGTAGAAGTGGGTCGCCTCGCGGCCGAAGCCGAGCCGGCGCAGGGCGTTGCCGTAGCGGCGGTTGGGGATCGAGGAGGTCATCTCGAAACCGGCGAGGTGACCGACGCAGGCGCCGCGGCGGCGCCGGTGCAGGCCGAACAGGCTCATCAGGTTCACCGACGCCAGCGTCACCCCCGGCAGCCGCTCCAGGTAGGCGCCGTAGGTGGGATCGAGACCGAGAGCCTCCATCGTGTTCGCGAACAGGACCGCGTGCATCCGCTCGGCGCTGCCGCCGCCGTACTCGTCCGCCTGCACCTCCAGCAGCGCCGCCTTCGGCCGCGGCGGAAGCCGCGGGATCGCCCAGGAGTGCGGGTCGGCCTCCTTGAGCTGGTAGGCGGAGCGGTGGACGACGTGCTCGAGCATCTGCCCGAGCGTCGCCTGCGTCTCCATGTAGCGGGAGAGTGGCGGCCCCGGGTCCTCGGCGACGATCGCCTGCAGCGCCGCTCCCACTGAGACGAGCTCCTCTTCGGCCGCCGGCTCGACCAGCTCGGCCACCGCCTCCTCGAAGGGCCGCTCCAGCTCCGCCCGGAAGGCCAGCAGCGACGGCGCCCACTCCCAGCTCTCGTCGACGCCGCGGATCCCGGTGTAGTGGATCTCGTAGGCGACGTAGAG
Source organism: Solirubrobacterales bacterium (assembly GCA_036277955.1). GTDB lineage: Bacteria > Actinomycetota > Thermoleophilia > Solirubrobacterales > 70-9 > VAYN01. The sequence goes on from DASULV010000061.1 coordinate 44,920, forward strand.
CGCCAGCTGCAGATCCTCGTCGGCGATCGGGTCGGCGGCTTCGACCGCGGCCGGCGCTTCCAGCCCGCGGTCCGGCGGCCCCTCCAGCGCCTCGAAGAGCCGCTCGCTCAGCGGGCCCCGCAGCGCGGGCAGCTCGATCAGGCGCCGGGCCATGATTCCGGTCCGCTGGGAGCTTCGAACCCGATCGACTTGTGGGTGCCGTCGCAGAAGGGGCGCATCCGCGACTTGCCGCAGCGGCAGAGCGCGATCGTCCGCCGCTCCGACGGGAGCTCGTTTCCCTCCTGGTCGCGGACCACGAAGTCCCCCCGCACGAGGTAAGGACCGTTGGGATAGGGGGTGATCGTGACTGGCGACGACTGATCGGCGTTGGGGTCCACCGAACCTCGGGTACCCGGACCCTGCATCGATAAATCCGCGGTCCCCGGGGTACAGAAAGGGCATGACCGAGCAACAAGCAACCAACACCGAGGAGTCGAACGGCAGCGCCGCATTCGACTCGATCCGCGCCGAGATCTCGCGCGAAATGGTCCGTCTCTACAAGGAGCTCTTCGGCCGCGGGCCGACCAAGGCCCGGACCGAGTTCGCGGGCCCGGACATCGTCATCTGCTCGCTGGAGAACACCTTCACCCCGGCCGAGCGCAGCCTCGCCGAGATGGGGGAGCACCAGCGCCTGCGCGACACCCGCATGTACTTCCAGGCGGCGACGGCTGACAAATTCCGCGAGATCATCGAACGGCTGACCGGACGCAAGGTGAGGGCCTTCATCAGCGGCCTCGACGCCGACGTCGACGTCTGCTCGGAGGTCTTCTACCTCGAGGACGGCCACCCCGGCAGCGACGTGATTTAGAGCGCCTCCCGGCGACGGCTAGCTGCCGTTGCCGTCTTTGCGCTCCTCCTTCGCCGCCGCGGCGGCTTCGGCGATCGCCTCGGCCTCGCGCTCTTTGGCCGCGGCCTGCTCTTTGGCCTTGATGCTCTCTTCTTTGGCTTCGAGCTTCTCCAGCTGCGCGGCCTTCTGCGCTTTGGTGTTGGACCGTTTGACTTTCGCGGCCGCCTTTTTTGATTTCTGCTTCTTTTCTTTCTCTTTCTCGGCGGCTTTGGCCTCGCGCTCGCGGCGGCGTTTCTCCGCTTTGCGTCGGTCCTGCTCGGCTTTACGACGCGCTTCGGCAGCGGCCTCGTCGGCGGCTTTGCTCAGCTCCGCCTGCCGCTCCTCGGCCTCGCGCTCCTCGACCTCGGCTTTCTCGCGCAGCTCGACGGCGCGCTCGCGCTCTTTCGTCGCCAGCAGGGCGGCGCGGCCTTCTTCGCGCAGCTCCGGGTCGTGGAAGAGGACGCCGGTGGCGCTGCGGGCGCCCGCTTCGGCGCGGTCGACAAGGTGTTTCGCCTGCGAGTCGGAGCCGCCGAGGGCGCCGAGGGCGAGGTCGACCGGCGTCCGCGCCAGCTTGATCGACGAGTTGAAGATCGTTTTCGGAATCGTCGGCATAGACATCTAGTTCTTCTCCTTCGGGTCAATGGCCGCGGCGGCCGCTTCGGCGCGATCGGCTTCGCGCTGCAGCTCAGACGCCTCGCGCCTGGCCTCGTCCTTCTCGGCTGAGGCCTGCTGGCGTTTCGCCTGGGCCTGCTGTTCGCTGGCACGGCGCTCGCGCTCGGCCTGGGCTTTGTCGACCTGCGCCCGCTGCGCGGCGACGCGCTCCTCCTCGGCCCGTTTGCGCTCGGCCTCCTCTTCGGCGGCGATCTCCTGCGCCTCCAGTTCGACCTTGCGGCGCTCGGCCTCGGTCTCGGCCCGCTCGGCCTCGAGCCGGGCTTCCTCCTCTTTGCGCTCCGCCTCGGCGGCCTGCTCGGCCGCCTCCGCCTGAGCGTCGGCCTGTACCTCCTGCAGCTGCCCCTCGCGGTGCAGGTCTTCGCGACCAAGGGCTGCTCCAGCCATCTGCTTTGCCTTACCGGCCACCTTGCCCAGGGGGCCGCCGGCGACGCGCTCTTTGTTGCTCACGCGCGTGCTCCTTTCACGTTGGTCCTCTCAAGTCTCATTGCCCTTCGTCTACCCAAAGGGAGAGCCGAGCGAACCGTGCGCCGAGTCACACTGCGTCAGTAGCGGAGGATCGCGGCCACTCCTTCGGCCTCGGCAAGTGGCGCGGCGAGCTCGTCGCGGACGATCGTCACCGCGGCGCTGCCGGCGAAGGCGGCACGGATCAGCGACTCGACGTCGCCGTCGAGGGCACCGTCGAAGACGAGGTGGTCGACCCGGCCTTCGCCCAGCGCCTCCCTCGTCTCCTGGATCCCGAGGGAGCCGCGACTGCCGCCCTTCGCCTCGCCGAGCGCCCGCTCGACCACGGCACGGTCGCGTTCGCCGTCGAGCCGCTCGATCGCCTCGGCGACGGTGCCGGTGAGCTTGCCCGTCGGGACGGAGATCAGGTCGGCGTCGCCGCCGCGGACGACCTTCGCCTTGGCGGCGCTGAAGCCGTGCTCGAAGGCCTCCGCGTCCTTGGCCGGACCGAAGACGATCGCCTCCTCGAGCCCGTGCTCCTCCAGCGCCCGCGCGGCCAGCTCGCCGCACTCGCCGAGGAAACGCTGGCGGTTGTGCTCGAGCCGTTCGTCGTACTGGTCGTGGCCGGAGGCGCTGACGCCCTGCCCGCGTGCAGGATTGTTCGTGCTCTGCGATTTGCGCTCGCGCCAGTCGAGGCTGAAGAGGCTCAGTTCCCAGTCCTCGAGCTCCTCGAGGGCGCCGCCGGCGCAGCGCAGCAGCCGCACCCGCTCGGCCGAGAGGACGGCGACGCCGCGGGCGCCGCCGTGGCAGAGGAGGGCGAGCAGGGGCGCGACGACCGGCTCCTGGCCGTACTCGGCGCAGGCGTCGGCGACCGGCGGCGCTCCCGTCCCCCACCAGTGCTCGGTCCCTTCCTTCTCGGCGACCTCGACGAAACCGATCTCGCCGCGCGGCGGCGGCCGCAGGTCGCCGTCTTCGAAGCGCTCGATCAACCGTTTCGCCGTCGCCCGCAGTGCCACCCGCAGGGCGTGCTCGGCTTCCTTGTGGCTCTCGAGGATCGCCTCGAGGCCGTTGCGCAGCTCGGTCCGCCAGGCGCCGCCGCGATCGGCCGGGTCGAAGCCGAGATAGACGGAGAGGACTCCCAGGTCCGGACGCCATTCGCTGATCTCGCGGGCTTCCTCCCAGGTCGGTTCGCTCATTCGCTCACTCCTCCTTGATCGGGTGCGCCTCGGCTACCCCAGCCGCCCGCGTGAAGAAACTAGCCCTCCTCCCGAACTGCATCAACTTGATCACCCGATAGATGATCAAGTTGATGCAGTTCGGGCTTGGGGGCGCTGGGGTAACAGTGGGCTATGGAGCCACGACTCGATACGCCCTTTCCCGGGCCGCCGCAGCCGGACCCGCGGCCGCCTTCGCCCACTCCCGAGCCCGGGCCGCCCGGGCCGCCGCCCGACGATCCGGTGCCGCCACGGCCGGATCCGGGACCGCCGGAGCCGCAGCCGCCGATCGATCCTCCCGAGCCGGCGCCGCCGGCACCGGAGATCGCCGCGCTCGCCGGCTAGCGCCTCGCCGGGGCAGGCGCTGTCTCCCGCTCCCCGTGCGGAAGCACGGCGTCTTTCGCCTCTGCCGGCGTCAGGTCGGGATAGAGGATGCGGATCAGGCCGACCGCGAGTCCCGCTCCGACGAGCTGGGCGGCGACGAAGGGCGGGACCGAGGCCGGCGCGATCCCGGCGAAGGTGTCGGAGAACATCCGGCCGACGTCGATCGCCGGGTTGGCGAAGCTGGTCGAGCTGGTGAAGAAGTAGGCGGCGCCGATGTAGGCGCCGACCGCGGCGGGCGCCAGCTCGCCCCGGCGGGTCCGCGCCAGCGAGAAGATCACCAGTAGGAGACCGACCGTCGCCACTACCTCGGCGAGGAGATGAGCGGGCGAGGCGCGGTGGTGGGTGGAGATGCTGATCGCGCTGAGCGCGAACATCGCGTTGGCGAGCAGGGCGCCGGCGATGCAGCCGCCGACTTGGGCCGGGACGTAGGCGAGAGCGTGGCGCGGGCGCAAGCCGCCGAAGGCGGCGTCGACCAGCGAGACGACCGGGTTGAAGTGGGCTCCGGAGACCGGGCCGAACATGAGGATGAAGGTGAAGAGCCCCGCTGCGGTCGCCGCCGCGTTCTCGAGTAGCTGCAGGCCGGTGTCGCCAGGCGAGAGCGCCGATGCGGCGATCCCCGAGCCGATCACCGTCGCGGTCAGGAAGGCGGAGCCGAGGAACTCGGCGAGAAGTCGTCGCGGCAGCGGCGGATCGGCCATCGTCGTGGACCCTATTCCATTGACAGGCGTCTATTCAATGGATATACGTAAGTAGATGGCGGTTGAGCTCGAGCTTGCACCGAAGACGAAGCGCCCGGCAGGCGAGTGCTGCACGGAGCCGCTGGTCTATCCCGACATAAACGGCGAGCAGGCCGAGCGGATGGCGGCGATCGCCAAGGCGCTCGGCGACCCGATCCGCCTCCAGATCGTCGACGTCCTGCGCAAGCACGCCGGCAAGGTCTGCGTCTGCGAGCTTGTCCCCCTCTTCGACCTCTCCCAGCCGACCGTTTCCCACCACCTCAAGGTCCTACGCGAGGCCGGGATCGTCGACTCTGAGCGCAAAGGGCTCTGGGCCTACTACTACGTGATCCCAAGCGCGCTCGAAGAGCTCGGCGCCTGGCTTCCGGGCTGCTGCCCGCCCGAGTCCTGCAACTGCGACCGCGCCTGATGGCCAACGCGCTCTTCGTCTGCCTCCACAACGCCGGCCGCTCGCAGATGAGCCAGGCGCTGTTCGAACGCGCCGCCGCCGGCCGCCATGGCGCCCGCTCTGCCGGGACCACCCCCGGCGATCTCGTCCACCCCGAGGTCGCCGAGGCGATGCGGGAGCTGGGGATCGAGATCGGCGATCGCGTGCCGCACCGTCTCACCACCGAGGACGCCGAGTGGGCCGACGTCGTGGTGACGATGGGTTGCGGCGACAAGTGTCCCTACATCCCCGGCCGCCGCTACCTCGACTGGGACCTGCCCGACCCCAAGGGCCAGCCGCTCGACGCGGTGCGGGCGACCCGCGACGAGATCGCCGCCCGCGTCGAGGAGCTGGTGGCCGAGCTGGATCAAGCGCCGGCGGCGCCCGAGTAGCGCAGCGACCCCGGGGTGTCGAGGTCCTCCCCGGTCTCCAGCAGCGTCTTCAGGCCGGAGAGGATCATCGGCCAGCCGCCGAACAGTTCGTCGTTGGCGTCGTCTGAGAGCTGGTCGTGGGTTACCCGCAGCCGGCAGGAGCTGCCGACCGGCTCGATCTCCCAGGTCACCCGCGAGGTTCCTTCGCTGCGCACCTGGTCGCTCCAGAGCGCGTTGAAGCTCTGGACCAGGCGCCGCGGCGGGTCGACCTCGAGGTTCTCGCCGCTGGCGATGTCGACCACTCCCGGCACCTCGGACTTGTACTCCGAGCCCTGGGTCCACTCGGAGGCGGTGCCGACGCCGAAGCTGTAGCGCGCCCGCATCTCCTCGCTGGTGATCGCCTCCCAGAGCCGCTCCGGCGTCGTCTTGATGTAGATCTCGAACACGGTCATCGTCCCGCGCCCGCCGACCACGGTGTAGGCCTGCTCCTCGGTCATCTCTGCTCCTCGCTCTCGATGTCTTTTTTCAGCTCGCTGAGCGCCGAGGCCCAGGGCTCTGCGTACTTGCCCACCCAGCGGTCGTGGATGAGCCTGATCGGGACGGGGTTGAGGAAGTGCAGCTTTTCGCGGCCGCTTTTCTGCGTCGTCACCAGTCCCGCCTCCTCGAGCACCCGCAGGTGCTTCATCACGCCGAAGCGGGACATCGGCAGCTTCTCTTCCAAGGCGCTTAGCGACTGCCCGTCCCGCTCAAAGAGCCGATCGAGCAGCTCGCGGCGGGTCGGATCCGCCAGCGCCTTGAAGACCTCGTCCATGACCAGACTATAGGTGACCTTTTAGTCACCTGTCAAGCCAGCTACTACAGATCGGGGAGTAGATGAAGAATCGTCGAGTACCCATTGACACCGGCGCATCTGCGCTCTAGGTTCTCTGAACGTTCAGGGGGATCCTCAACGGGAGGCGCCCCATCTCGAATAAGGGGAGAGTTAGATGCAAGTCATCAAGCGCTTGGCGCTGCTCGTCTGCGCCATCGCGGCCCTTGCCGCACCGGCAACGGCCAACGCCACGATCACGACGAAAACGATCGACTACGGGCCGTACACGATCCCGGCCGGGAACGGCGATCCGCACGATCACGAAAACGCGGGGATGATCAGCAACCAGATCGTCAACAACATCGCCAAGCCGTGCACCGGCTGCACGATCATCGGCGTCACGCCGGACCTCGTCTACAGCGACGGGACCAAAGCGACGATCAGTCAGGGCCCGATGCTCCACCACGCGATGTTCGCGGCCCAGTCGAGCGGCAAGTCCGACGTCACCTGCGCGGGCAGCGGCCCGGGCTTGCTCGGCGAACGCTTCTTCGCCTCCGGCGACGAGCGCACCGCCGTCGACCTGACCAGCCTGCCCTACGGCTACAAGGTCAACAGCACCGAGACCTGGAACATGGTCTTCGACCTGATGAACTGGGAAACGACCAGCAAAACGGTGAAAATCCGGATGACCTGGAAGTACGCGACCGGCACCGACTCGAGCAGCCGCGCCGCCCTGCGCCCGGTCTGGCTCGACCAGAACCAGTGCTCGCTCAACTCCTACATCGAAGTGCCGATCGGACTGAGCGACCTGCATTACGACTGGAAATCGACGATCAGCGGCAAACTGATCGCGGCGGCCGGTCACATCCACGACCACGGCGTCAACAACGAACTCACCAACAAAAGCGCCGGCGAAGCCCTGCTGTGCAACTCGGTGGCCACCTACGGCGGCCCTGGTTACGAAACCAAAGACGGTCGTAAACACGTCTCCGGGATGAACGTCTGCACGGGCAACCCGATCGCCAGCGTCAGCAAAGGCCAGACGCTGCGCCTGCACACGATCTACAACGTGCCGGAAGGGCACCATCTCATTGACGACGCGATGGGAATCATGATCGCGTACTTCGGCTAGCCGAAGCGAGAGTTGAAGCACCTAGAGCCGGCCCTCCGGGGCCGGCTCTTCTCATGAAGGGACGCGATCGATCAGAGCTCGACGGAGCCGGAAATTACGGTTTCGTTGCGCCCGCCGACCCAGATCGTCCCCTCTTCGTCCTGGTCGACGTGGATGCGGCCGGCGCGGTCGATCGCGCTGCCCTGGGTAGCCACGTAAGGCGCGCTGAGCCGGCCGCTGCCGATCAGCCATTGGGCGACCGAGGCGTTGAGGCTGCCGGTGACCGGGTCCTCGGCGGTGACGCCGGCGATCGGGAAGAAGGCGCGCAGCTCGATCGCCGCCTCGCTGCCCTGCGGGTAGAAGCCGACGACGCCGAGGTCGAAGTCGACGGTCTTCGGCTCCAGCTCGAGCACCCGCTCGACGCTCTCGAACAGCGCGGCGATCCAGCCGGGTCCGTTGTCGACCCACTCGACCGCCAGCAGCTCCGAGCGCTCGACACCGAGCGCGGTGGCGATCCGCTCGACCTCCTCCTCGGAGGCCGGACCGGAGCGGATCAGCGGCGGCGCCGCGAAGGCAAGCCGGTCCTCTTCCCGCCGAATCCGCACCAGCCCCGCCCCGCACTCCTGCACGATCTCGCTCGGATGACGGGCCTCTCCCCCGGCCTCGAGCCAGGCGTGGCAGGTACCGAGGGTCGGGTGGCCGGCGAAGGGCAGCTCCAAGACCGGCGTAAAGATGCGGACGCGATAGTCGGCCTCAGGGTCGCCCGGCGGCAGCACGAAGGTCGTCTCGGAGAGGTTGGTCCAGCGCGCGAACCGCTGCATCTCCTCTATCGAGAGCCCGTCGGCGTCGAGCACCACCGCCACCGGATTCCCCGAGCAAGGTCTGCTGCCGAAGACGTCGACCTGGTGAAAGCGATGCCGCATCCAGTCCATCTTGTCGAACCGTCACGAAGACCGCCTACGCGGGTGACAGCCGTCACCCGTACAACGACGGCGACTCGACTTTTTGCGCGCGAAACAGTCCGAACCGCCACCGATTGCCACCTTCGAAGTAAAATGATCCGAAACTTTTTCGCTAAAGGGGGAAGGGGAGAGATGAAGGGATCAGGTAAAAAGATGGCGACGGCTGGCGTTATCGCCAGTGTGGCAGTCTTCGGAATCCTCGGCTGCGGCAACAGCGACAGCAGCGGTACGGTGTCGGCTCCGCTCACCAAGGCTCAGTTCATCAGAGCGGGGGAGCAGATTTGCCAGGAAAGACTCAAAGAAAAAGACGAACTCCTCAAGTCTGCTTTGTCTGACATCCCCCCCTCGGAAGCGGGTGAACCGTCACAGAAAACCCTTACCCAGCTCGGCGAAAGCATCCTTCCGGCCGTTCAAAAGATGACCAAGGAACTTAGTGAACTTCCGGGCTCAGCGAACAGTGAGGCCGCGGCCAAAAGGATCACGAACGAGCTCGAAGCCGGCTTGAAAAAGGCAGAAGCCGATCCAAGCGTCTTGATCCAAACCAATCCGTTCGTCAAGGCCGGCAAAGCCGCCAGGGCCTACGGATTCAAAGCCTGCGCCCTCTAAAGCGAGTCGGGAATGACTCAGCATGAACGCCCCGAGCCATACAACCGCCCGGGGCGTTCATGCTCCTCAAGCCGAATCCGCCTTAGTGACGGCCCATTTTCCTATGTCGTACTTGTACCCTTCCGGTCCTTCAAATTCGGCCAAAACACCGGAGCTTGAGGCGAACTCGCTGACCGGCTGGCTCTGCGACAAGCCGCCTTCCTGTTCAGAGTAGAAGCATGCATTCCCCGGTTCCGCTTTCGGTTCCGCCGCACTTCCGGGGCATCCTGCGGTGGGGGCATCCCCCGGGGCCAGCCAAGTAACAGTGGGGGCCGGTTCAACTCGCAGCGGAAAGGACACCTGAACCATAAACTCTAGGTTTTCGGTCGCGAATCCCCACACACCGGTTAGGGTCTTCCCGGCCGGTAGGGTCGTTTCAGTCGGCCCGGGAGGGCCTTCGTCTCCCTTGGGTCCCTGTTTACCTTCGTCGCCCTTCGGGCCCTGATCGCCCTTAGGGCCCTGATCGCCCTTCGGCCCCTGATCACCCTTAGGCCCCTGCTTACCCGCGTACTTCTTCGCGATCTTGACGACCTGCTTTTCCTGCTTCTTGGTCAGCCCGCCGGCCGCAAAGGCCGTGCCGGCGACGGCGGCAACCAGCGCCACGACCGCAACCATCAGGCCGGCGGTGCCGAGCTTGTTGTGGATTCGCTTCAGCATCTAGATGTCCCCTCCCTCGGGTTCTTTCATCGATGTTTCTTGTGTTTGAGATATTTTTTCGAGCAGCCGCTGCTCTGCAGCGGCTGCCGCAGCGTCACGGTCCGGCCGTTCTGCGCCCGCATTGCCACGGTGGCCCTGTGGGCGCGTCTGCAGATGTCGGTTGAATTGATGAGAAGTCCCTTCGTTCCACCCTTCATCCGCAGGACGAACTTCGAGACCGGGGCGTCGGGAACCGATTCGAAGGTGGTCCGGATGCCGCCGTTCGTCGAATCGATGCGCCCGACGAGGTCGATCTCGAGTTTGCCGTCCAGCTTCACCACCAAGTCCGGTAGCGGATGATCCGAACTACGCAGATACACCGAGCCCGAGAGGGGTTCGTCGAGCAGGGGCGTGATTGCCTTCGCCTTGCCGTAGACAGATTTTTTCGGACATTGATCGACCGCGAACTGTTTGCGGGTGCAGATCGTCCCGATGTGCTCCTGCGCGAGAAACTCCGAGTGCGGGAGCGCCACTGAGGTGGAAGCGATGTTCGCGTCGCCCTTGCGAGCTTTGAGGATGGCCGTCAGCGCCGGGTAGTCGGTCCGCTTCGTCCCACCCTTGAGCTTCAAGGTCAGCTCGGGCTTGAATCCAAGAGCCTCGCAACCGTCCACCTGGAAGCGGGCGGCAGGATGGGCGACGGTACCCGAAGTCGAAAAGACCTCTGCGGTCACTCGGGTTTCCCGGCAATCGGTTGGGTTGATGTTGAATTCGGGTCGATCGACCAGCGCGTGCAGTTGGCGGTAGGCGATGCCGACGCCTTCGAAGAACTGGGGCAAGGGGTCCGCTTTGACGACCGCCCTCCCGGTTTCAGGCTCGACGTTCAACCCGGACCTCACGACCAGTACACCAAGGTCGAACGGGCCTGCCTGCGCGGGAACCTCGCTGACGATCGAGAAGGGGGCGTCCTGGTAAGGGCCGGCGAGGTAGATCGCCGGCTGCGGCTTACCCGGCTGGGGGATCGCGAGGGGTTCGGGCCCGGGACCGGTGGTTGCCTGCAGGCTCCCGATTCGCGAGCCCGCGGGACAGTTGCCGGCGCTCGCCGCGGCATCAGAGCAGAGCGGCACCCCCGCCAATTTCGCCAGCTCACCGTCCGGCAGGCGAAGTTCAAAGCCCCGCAGGGCCTGCTGGCCGTCTCCTCTCGTCAAGTCGAAGACGAAGGGGCTGAAAGCACCGGCGACCGGGTTGGTCACCCCGGCGCGCAGAGATGGATCGAACCCCTGATTACAGCCTTCCGTGATCTGCATATCGGTGTGGCCGACCACGGCTGGATCATTCGAGTGCGGCGAGAAGCTGAAATCGGCGGCATAGGTCCCACAGTGGTCGGGGTTCTGCAACGGCGCTCTCGGGCCGCCAAAAACGTCCAATTCGATCTCTTCCACCGGGACCTGAGGGAGATCACGGAAGACGGCGGTAAGCCTGCCCGTCTGGGGATCGGGCTCGAGATCCCCCGGCAGCTTGACGTGGAGGCCAAGAGCGTCAGCGGTAAGCCACAGGCCGAACTGGTGGCCCGGCCTGGGAGTCCGCTGATAGACGCTGCCTTCGATCGGAGTGGACAGCGCTGGAGAGACGATCGTCACGGTGCCGAGCTTCGAGTTGTCGGGGCAGGCGGCGTCGACTTCCTCGTGGTAGCCGACCTGGGCATCCGAGCAAGTTCCGATCCAGTTGGCCGCCCCGGCAGCGACCTGCATCCCCGCCGGGAGAGTGACACGGGCTTCCCGCATGGTCGAGGTACCGAGTTCTCCAGGCTCGAGGTGCTGGGGAAGCACCAGCTTGGTGTGGAGACCCGTTGGAGCCCCTGCCACGGGACTGGTGGGTTCCGCACTGAAGCTCGGAGCAAAGGGGAGCCCAGAGCAATCGCCTATTGGTTCCAGAGGGGCCGTGGCGGTGAAGAGCTCTCCGGGCAACTGGTAGCTCCTGACCGCAAAGCCAACTGAGCCGTCCTGGCAGGCAGAGGGATTGGTCATGAAGGCAGGAGCCGGTAGCACCGAGCGTTTGTGGTTTTCGGCTTCGCACGCCGTAGCGGTGGCGTAACAGTGGAGAGCTTCGTCTGCATTCAGGCGCTGCGGGTCGTGAACGGGATCCGTGGGGCTGCCCCAAAGCGTCGTCTTCGCTTCGATCAGCGGCGCCTGTCCCGGTGAGCGATGGATGATTGCGGTGGCTCCATAGTCGGATGCCGTTCGCACCTTCACGTCGATGAACACCGGGACAAAGCCTGCGTAGATTCCAAACCGAGCGATTTCCCGCTCAAGATGCACGGGCTCCAGGTTGAAGACGGGCTCAGTGAGTTTCGCTTTCCCCAACCCTCCGATGAGAACCGTCGTTACTCCCACTTGAGAGCTGGTCGGGCAGTTCCCGAAGGCTAGAAATTCTCTCGTTTTGCACTTGGAAACCGCGTTGGGATTGCCGAGAAGGCCCGGTGGCAGCGATACGGAGACCTCCTCCACCCGCGCGTCGGCTTCCGGCTGCCCGACTCCGTTGATGAAGCGGGGAAGGCTGAAGAAGGTCGTGAAGTCGGGGTGCCCCCCCGCCGACGTCGTCGTCACTTCCGCGCTCGCCTCTTCGATCGCAAAACCCTCGAATTCGCCGCCGGCCAGAGCGACAGGCGCTTCGGAGTTGGCGGCGCCATGATCCACCTCCCCGACAGCCCCCGACGTCGGGGGCTGAGCACCCTGCGACTCTCCCGCTTCACCCTGATACGCGGCTTGGGTTGAACTCTTGTGGGCGCGGCTCTTCTTCACGCAACGTCGATGCCCTTTGCGGCGCTTGCAATGGCGTTTATGGAGTTTCTTCTTCGGCTTGACGTTGCCGGCGCCGGAGGTGGCTTCCGAAGATGCGCCGGCCAGCGATAGCAAGCTGCCTGACGGCCCAGGTTTGCAGTCTTCCCGTAGGCATATGGTCGGCAGGGCGGGCAGTGGGAACCCTCCGTTCACACGGGCGTCATAGAGCGCCGGAGAACCTCCCGAGCCGGCACCCGGTACCAGTTCGTCCTGCGAGAGGAAGACGACGTTGGTGCTATCGGGGGTGATCGCGAAGATCACGTTGGGTGCAGGCTGGAGCTGAACCTGCGAGTGGAGGGTCTGAACCTCGATCGAATGTCCCGACGAGATCAGCTTCGGCAATTCCAGCGACCCCTGCTGCCACTCGTAGATATCGTTGACTTTGTCGTCGTCTATCGGAGCGAGGGCTTCAGTCGTTTCGAAGAACACGCGGGAGCCGTCGTCGCTCACGTTGTGAAGGGCAATCGGCGGGCGAACGAGGTCGACGTTCTGCAGCTGGGCATCCCCGGTACCCGGCTCTACGTTGGGGTTGCAGGAGATGCAGTCAAGGCTTTTGGCGACATCGTCCCAGCGGTAGATCTCGGTATGGCCGGCATTTTCAAAAGGCGTGATTTCTTCCTTCGACTCGAAGACGAGCACATCGCCGTCAGGAGTGGTTCGTGACGAGTCGCCCCCAGGGCCCACTTCGCTGTTGCTCCTGAAGGGAGTGACGGCCCAATCCGTCCAGTTGGTCAGATTCGGATAGCTACCCTCGATGCCGGAAGTGCTTATGAGGTCATTAGCAGCCACCGTGGCGATAAACTCCGGTGCTCCCCCGCCGCTCCAGACGTAGAGGTTTGGGCTCCCTGCGTTTCCGTGACCTCCTATTTCCGATTCGGAGATGAAGTAGACATTGGAGCCGTCGGCGGAAATATTGACGATTTCTCCTTCGGCGGCTGGATTGACCGCGACGTCGGTTTCGTCGCTTGCATCGAAGCGGTGAATGGTCCCTTTTTGACCCCCCGCGACGTAGAAGAGGTAGCGCCCCCCGCTGGACAGACCGGCAAAGACAGGGTCGCCTCCAGTGACTTCCAGGGTGTGACCGTCTAGATCATCGGGCACCCGCAGAAACATCGTCGCGCCGATCTTGAAGGCGACGGTCGCGCCATCCTCGGAGGCTCCCTGATAGGCGGCGTCTTCACCGATGCCCGGGGTAGGATCGCTTGGTCCGGGAAGAAGTGAAACTACCTTGGTCGCACCATCGGCAGAACGGTCGTAGACCGCACCGGTCCCTTCCGGCGGAGCATTGTCCGCCAGGCGCCGTACCGGGCAGGGATCTGCTGAGGCGATCGCTTCGAAACAGTTGAGGCTCCCGGATTTGAGTTGGCCCGTGGAGAAGAGCACGTGCTCAGCGCCTTCGCTGATGTAACGACCCTGAGATAAGCGTTCGCTTACCGCGACCCCCCCCACGCTGCCGATCCCCGTCAACTCGAACGAGCCGTCAGGGCTGCCAAAGTAGTCGGCCGCGCCATTGGAGGCCAGGGTTCCACTCGGACGACCGTCAAACGGGGGTTCGACATAGACGAAGGCGTAGCGATGGTCGGCAGAAACTCCCCCGGGCAATGGGCGAATCGATTCTGGACCGGAGGGAGTGAGCCGGCGGGCGAGTCTCCAGCCTTCCGCCGAGCGCGTTACTTGATACAAGTCAAGCGTGCCGGTCGCACCGGCGGCGCCAAGCGGCGCATTGGTGGTCGTGAAAATCACGCTGTCACCAGAGCGGGTGATCAGGTCGCTCGGGAACATGTTGCTGGAGTTCAAGAATCCCGAGTCCCAGAGACTCTGAAACCAACGCCCGTCGCTGTCGGGCGGGCTCACCAGCTCGTATGCGCGGCAGTCGGGAAGCGACGCCGAAGCGCCTACCCGCAGCGCTTCGTTCGGGCACTCGCTAGCGGTCGCCTTCGGAGCTATGCCGCCTGCGAAGAGCGCCATCAGGCCAGCGGCAAGTGCAGTCAGGCTCAGACGCCAAACGGCTTGTCTCGACCACATGCGCCGCGGCACCCCCCATCCCATTGAAACTTTTCCCTGAGCAAAGAGATACCAGAAACCGCTTCGATTACTGGCCGCTACTTGCGGTTTTTGGCACCCGGGACGGGAAGGCAGGGCAAATGCCCTGCCTTCCCGGTCCGACGGACCTTCTTCCTAGCTGGTGATGCCCAGAGAGGTGAAGGGCGAGACGTCTGTCTCCATTGTGAACGACATATCGAGCTCGCCGCTCGGGGGGCATCCAAACGGGTTGCCGGCAACAGCCGGGAAGTTGACTTCCGAGATACTGAGCACCGAATCGGTGGTTGATGTCGTAAAGGTGCCCGGAATCGGTTCTGCAGCAGACCTCTCATAGGTGCAGGTTCCGATGCCTGTCACGTCGAGCGCGAACCGAATCGCGCGGGCGGCTTTGGCACATTCGTTGCCGCGCACAATGAATTCGTCTGTGGACATCGGTTCGGTCGACCTGATGCACCAAGGGAGACCATTGGTCGCGGTGCTCGGTGTCACCGTGGTGTCACCGCCGAGAATGGGTTTGGTTGTGCACTCCCGCTCTTCCGCACCAGGCTGCAGGGCGGCGGTGCCGCCGAATTTAGCGCTGGTGATGTTTCCTTCGACGGTCCCTGTCGTGTTTTTGGTCAGGGTGCCTGTGAGGATCGCTGTGCTGCATTCGATCGTCCCGAAGGCAGTTGTCATTTTGGTGATGCCGACGTTTGTCGCTACGATTTTGGTGCCGACGGGAACCGCCACCCCGTTCTCCACGACGAGTGGAGTGTTTTTGGCCGTGGCCAGTGCTGGCATCGCGGCAAACGCCACGAACGCTGCCAGCCCCAAACACGTTGCGATGAGCTTGCTTCTCATGTGAGATGCTTCCTTTCCGTTCCGGGCTTTCCTCGGTCGCATGAGCTTCCCCGAGGCGAGCCCTTTGGATGGACTTCTCGAGAGATCGCTTGTTCACTCAAAACGAGCTGATCTCACACTGCGTTTTTACTGCTCCAGTTGATCGGGTGTCAAGCTCGAAGCCCCGCGGGGACACCCATCGATGGGCTGCGGGAACACGACCTCCAGAGCTCACTGCGAGAAGTACTCTTGCCCGCAAACTGAGTGTGACGATGGGTCTGAGTGCCAGCGCTAGTCAGTGCCGTTTGTCACTGGTGAAGCGTTAGCGGGGCGGTTCGACAGCTGGATTCCCATCTACTGACCGGGGGTCCCGGGTCGACCCGTCGAGAGCAAAAGGAAGGCAGGGCTTTTGAGCCCTGCCTTCCTGGTCCAACGGACCTTCTTCCTAGCTGGTGATGCCCAACGGAGTGAAGTCCGTCGGTACCGTGGTTTTGTCTGTCTCCATTGTGAACGACATGTCGAGTTTGCCGCTACCCAGACAGCCGAACGGGTTGCCGGCAACAGCCGGGAAGTTGACCTCCGAAATAGTGAGCACCGAATCGGTGGTTGATGTCGTAAAGGTGCCCGGAATCGGTTCTGCAGCAGACCTCTCATAGGTGCAGGTTCCGATGCCTGTCACGTCGAGCGCGAAGCGGATCGCCCGCGCAGCTTTGGCGCATTCGTTGCCGCGGACCTGGAATTCGTCTGTCACCATCGCTTCGGTCGACCTAACGCACCAAGGGAGACCATTGGTCGCGGTGCTCGGTGTCACCGTGGTGTCACCGCCGAGGATCGCTTTCGTTGTGCACTCCGGCTCTTCCGCACCAGCCTGCAGGGCGCCGGTGCCGCCGAATTTAGCGCTGGTGATGTTCCCTTCGACGGTCCCTGTCGTGTTTTTGATCAGGGTGCCTGTCAGGATCGCTGTGCTGCATTCGATCGTCCCGAGACTGGTTGTCATTTTGGTGATTCCGACGTTTGTCGCCAGGATTTTCGTGCCGGTGGCAACAGCCGTTCCGTTCTCCACGACGAGTGGAGTGTTTTTGGCCGTGGCCAGTGCTGGCATCGCGGCAAACGCCACGAAAGCGGCCAGCCCCAGGCAGGCTGCAATGAGCTTGCTTCTCATCTGACATACTTCCTTTCGATTTCCGAGCGTTAGCTCGGTATTTGAGCTCCCGGGATGCTGTCTTTTGCGAGAGGCGTCTCGGGAGTTTGTTGGTTCGCTCAAGGACTTGCGAACCTTTCGGTAAGCCTTGTACCGTCGGTCCCCGCTTGATGTCAAGAAATTCGAATTAAAGGAAAGTGAGCGGAGTGACGGCGTCTCTAGGGGGTTCTTCTCAGCCCGCAGAAGGGATTTTTCCTGCAAATCAAGGGTACTACTCAATACAAGTGATCAAAGTCACTCAAGGGCTTTTGTCACTCGTCCTACACGAGCGTTTATTGCATCAATCCGATGACAGGAGTCACCCGGAAGCCGAGGGTATAGAAGAGACATGGAGCTCGATCGCATGGATTTGCCGTTGGCCGTAGGAGCCGATCTGGACGGGGCCGGCGGCGCTGATCTCGTCGCCGGGTTCGGGTAGCGGGTGCGGTCGCAGGCCCTTGCGTACGTCTATGGCGGTGAGGCCGGGAAGGGTGATGCCCTGAGGGTCGCGGATGACGAAGTGGGCATCGCCGTCGCCGTCGGGGTCCACCCGCTCCACGTAGACGATGGAGCCGACGGTCTCGCGGCAGGTGGGGTGGCCGAGGGGGCAATGCGCAGGGACAGGGGCTCCCGTCGTCACGGCGAACGACAAAAGAAATGCAATGAGGCTGGGAATCACGGTCCTACTTTGGGAGGCAGGGCCGCTTGACCCTGCCTCCGTCGAACTCTATTCCGTGATACCCAGCGACGTGAAAGGTGAGGCATCTGTCTCCATTGTGAACGTCATATCGAGCTTACCGCCGCCCGGGCAGCCGAACGGGTTGCCGGAAACGGCCGGGAAGTTTACTTCCGAGATACTGAGCACCGAATCGGTGGTTGATGTCGTAAAGGTGCCCGGAATCGGTTCCGTAGAGCCCCTTTCATACTGGCAGGTGCCGAGCCCTGTCATGTCTATTGAGAAGCGGATTGGCCGAGCGGCTTTAGCGCATTCATTGCCGCGTACTTGGAATTCGTGTGGCGCCATCGGTTCGGTTGAACGGATGCACCACGGAAGGCCGTTCGTCGCGGTGCTCGGTGTCACCGTCATATCTCCAAACCCTGGTTCATGAGATGTACACTCGGGCTCTTCTGCTCCTGTGATTTTGCCGCCGGTCCCACCGAACCTCGCACTACTAATCGTTCCTTCGACGGTTCCTGTGGTGTTCTTCGTCACAGTCCCTGTCAGAATTCCTGTGCTGCATTCGAGGTTGAATAGGGAGGTTGTCAGCTTCGTTGCGCCTACGTTTGTTCCTAACACTTTCGACCCCACCGAGATTGGCACGCCGTTCTCCACGACCAGTGGGTGATTGAATGCAAGGGCCATGCCTGGAAACGCGATAAGCGCAGCGAGCGATACGAGACCTAGGGAGATTGCGATGAGCTTGAGTCGCATGTGAGATCCTTTCATGTTGAGCTTCGCTCGGAGTTGCTTCGCTTTCGAGGAGATGTACGCCCCAGATAAAAGGGAGTCAAGGGACGCGGTGACGTTTGTCACCGCAGCCGGATCACATTCGATAGACCGGCGCTGACGACTCCGCCAGCGGGGCATCGGCGCAGGCGGCGAGGGCCTGGCTGAGGACCTGGCGGGTGTCGCGGGGGTCGATGACGCCGTCGTCCCAGAGGCGGGCGGTGGAGTAGAAGGGCTTGCCCTGCTCTTCGTACTGGTCGTGGAGGAGCTCGGCGGTCTCGGGCTGGCCTACCTCTTTCATCACCGCGGCAGCCATGTCGCCACCCATTACGGAGATGCGGGAGTTGGGCCACATGAAGAGGAAGCGGGGCGAGTAGGCGCGGCCGCACATGCCGTAGTTGCCGGCCCCGAAGGAGCCGCCGACGATGACCGTGAGCTTGGGGACGCGGGCGGTGGAGACGGCGGCGACCATCTTCGCCCCGTCCTTGGCGATGCCGCCGGCCTCGTATTTGGAGCCGACCATGAAGCCGTTGACGTTCTGGAGGAAGACGAGGGGGATGCGGCGCTGGTCGCAGAGCTCGACGAAGTGGGCGCCCTTGAGGGCGCTCTCGCTGAAGAGGATGCCGTTGTTGGCGACGATGCCGACCGGGTGGCCGTCGAGGCGGGCGAAGGCGCAGACCAGCGTTTTGCCGTACTTCTCCTTGAACTCGCGCAGCTCGCCGCCGTCGACGATGCGGCGCATCACCTCGCGGATGTCCCAGGGCGCCCGGGAGCCGATCGGGACCACGTCGAGGATCTCCTCCGGGTCGCCGGCCGGCGGGCGCGGCTCGATCCGCTCCCAGGGCGGCGCCGGGTTCGGCGGCAGGGTGGCGACGATTTCGCGCAGGATCTGCAGCGCCTCGGCGTCGTCGGCGGCGAGGTGGTCGGCGACGCCGGACTTGCGGGCGTGGACGTCTCCCCCGCCGAGCTCCTCCGCCGTCACCTCCTCCCCGGTCGCCGCCTTCACCAGCGGCGGGCCGCCGAGGAAGATCGTCCCCTGGTGGCGGACGATCACGGTCTCGTCGCTCATCGCCGGCACGTAGGCGCCGCCGGCCGTGCAG
>DASULV010000062.1:0-2684 GCA_036277955.1 Solirubrobacterales bacterium
CAGCGGATCCAACTTCGGCGGGGGTCCGGGTACCGGTAGCGAAGGAGGGTCCGGCGGCTTGGGCAGCTGCGGCACCGGCACCGTCGGGGCTCTCGGCCAAGGCGGCGGCGGCAGCAACGGCGAAGCGGGGACCAACGGCGGCGGTGGCGGTGGCGGTGGCCTGTACGGCGGCGGTGGCGGTGGCGGTGGCTGCTCGTTCGGCGGCGGCGGTGGCGGTGGCGGCTCCTCGTTCGTACCGGCCGGGGGAATCCTCGAAGCCGCTCTGCTCGGCGAGCCGGCAAAGATCGAAATCTCCTACACGCCTCCCCCGGCGATCGAGATCCTCAGCCCTGTCGCCGGAGGGACCTACACCCTCGGGCAGACCGCGACCGCCAACTACTCCTGCACGCCCCAGGAGGGCTCGACCCTCGAAGAATGCACCGGGCCGGTCGCCAACGGCTCGCCGATCGACACCTCGACGGTCGGCCAGCACAGCTTCACCGTCAACGCCGAAGACAGCGAAGGCGGGACGAGCTCCAAAACCGTCAAATACAGCGTTCTGGCTCCGGCGCCCTCAGCATCCTCTGCTCCTTCCTCCTCTTCCCCTCCGCCGCCAGCAAGCACTGGAGGAGCGGCTCCCAACACGGTTCTCGGCTCGCATCCTGGGAAGAGGGTCAAGACCAAGAAGAACAAGGCCAAAGTTAAATTCAGCTTCTCTGCCTCGGACGCGAGAGCGACCTTCAAATGCAAACTCGACGGCGGCTCCTTTGCGCCCTGCACGTCTCCGAAGACCTACAAAGTCAAGCCGGGCAAACACAAATTTTCGGTCCAGGCTGTGAGTAGCGGCCTCAGCGACTCGACGCCGGCGAGCTTCAGCTTCAAGGTCGTGCGGGTGACCTGAGCAGGATCTTGCTGCTGTCGCGACGCCCGCCCGCAACAGTCGTCGTCGCCCGCACCTGGAGGCGGCCGCGCTTTGCGAGCAGAAACTTCGTCCGGCTTGGCAGGCGCATGGCAATCTGTCGCTGAGCGCCCAGCCTCATGTTCAGGTGTTTCTGCGACAGCTTCTGCCCCCCGGCGAAGAGCCGGAGGTTGCCCTTGCAACCCCTCCCCGCCGGAGTCCAGCGACAGGCCAGCGGTACGTAGACGGTGCGGTCGCGGATGCCGGCATCGCCGGTGACGCGGATTTCGAGCGGCGGCGGTGCGTAGGTGCCGATCGTCCCAGGGGCCGAGTAGAGGCTCGTCCCCCCGACGCCGGCGACGAACCAGAGCTTGCCTTCAGGGCCTTCGGCTAGATCGGTGACCGGTGAGGAGCACTGGTTGATGCAGGCGGTGGTGCCCTGCGTGACCCCGGGGATGGCCCAGCCGATGCGGCCGCCGCCGATCGCGTACCAGAGGTCTTCGAAGGGACCAGCGGTGAGGGCGGAGATCGTCTGGCCCTCTGGCAGGGTGATTTGGGTGATCTCGCCGCTGGCGGTAATGCGGCCGAGGATCGCCGCCTGCGCCTTGCTGAACCAGAGCGCGCCATCGGGCCCGAGGACGATGTCGTTCGGGTAGCCGGCGGGCGGCTCTTCGGGCAGTGGGAAGTCGGCCTCGGAGCCGTCGGTCCCGACCCGCGCGATTGCGCCCGCGCCCGGCAGCGTCGCCCAGAGAGCGCCATCCGGGCCGGCGGCGATGTCCCCGCCCCAGAATTCCCGCGCACCGGTGAGCGGGAATTCGGTCACGGCGCCGCCGGTGGTGATCCGGCCGATCCTCGCGACCCCGGACTCGGTGAACCAGAGGTTGCCGTCGGGTCCGGTGGCGATCGCGGTCGGGGTGCCGGTTCCCTGCGGCAGCTCGAACTCGGCGACCTGTCCGGCGGTCGTGATCCGGCCGACTTTGGTCCGGCCTCCCTCGGTGAACCAGAGGTTGCCGTCGGGGCCGACGACGATGTCGCTGAGGCCGAGGTTGGCGCTGTGCGTCCCGAGTGCGAATTCGGTCACCGCGCCTTTAGGAGTCACCTTGCCGAGAACGTCGGTGAAACCGCCGGAGACGTTGCGGATGCCGGCGAACCAGAGGTTGCCGTCAGGACCCGTGACGAGGGCCTGCGGTCGGGTGCCGGCACCGAGCTCGTATTCGGTGACCTGGCCGACCACCGGCGGCCCCTGCCCGGCGGGCGCGGCAGTGGCAGCGGCCGGAAGGACGAGCAGGGCGACCAGCGCCGCTAGGGCGAGGTGAAGCCGGCGCATACCCGCTTGGCGTCCTCGACGTCCTGGTGCATCTGCTCGATCAACTCCTGGACGTCGGGATAGTTGCGCTCGCCGCGCAGGCGCTCGACGAAGGCGACGCGGAGGGTCCTGCCGTAGAGGTCTTCGTCGCGGTCGATCAGGTAGGTCTCGATCAGGACCCCCCTCCCGCTCTCGAAGGTCGGCCGCACGCCGACGTTGACGGCGGCGGGGACGCCGTCGGCGAAGGCGGCGTAGACGCCGTGGCCGGGGTAGGCGAAGCGGTCGTCGGGGACGATGTTGGCGGTCGGGAAGCCGAGCTCGCGGCCGCGCTTCTCGCCGCCGACGACCTCGCCCTCGAGCATGTAGGGGACGCCGAGGCAGCGGCGCGCGCCCTCCATGTCACCGGCGGCGATCTCGGCGCGGATGCGCGAGGAGGACACCGGCTCGCCGTCGACCTCGACCATCTTCTGGATCCGCGTCTCGAACTCGGGGTGGGCGGCC
>DASULV010000063.1:0-20590 GCA_036277955.1 Solirubrobacterales bacterium
GGGGCCCCCCCGACTCCCCCCGCGCTCGATCCCGGAGAAGTCGACTTCTCCGGCACCGGCTTGGTCAGCGTCTTCATCCGCCACGTCCTCGGCCCTTCGCCGCTCGCCGGCGCGACCGAGCGCAACGTCGTCCAGATCGCCGACCCGGAGCTGCCGCCGAAGAGCAGGCCCAGCGACCGCCGCCAGGTCCGCCGTAACCTCGAGGCCGGCTACCGGCTCGACCTCGTCCCCGGCTCGGAGACGACGCCGCAGCAGCGGGCCGCCTTCCTCGATGCCTATGAGCAGACGATGCGGCGGACCGGCGCCGCCGGGCACTACTTCTTCGGCGCCGCGTACTTCGACCGCGTGCTGGAAGCCGACCGCACCTGGCTCGCGCTCGCGACCGCTCCCGATGGCGAGGTCGCTGCCGCATCAATCGCGGTGGTCAGCGATGGATACCTCCACTACTACCTCAGCGGCAGCCTCGACTCGCACCTCCGTAACGCACCGATGAAGAACGTCGTCACCCTACTCGTCGAGCACTCGCGCGAGCTCGGCCTGCCGCTCAACCTCGGCGGCGGGATCGCTCCCGGCGACGCCCTCGAGGAGTTCAAGCGCGGCTTCGCCAACCGCCGGCAAGCCTGGCTCACCTCGGAGCTGATCTGCGACAAGGAGAAGTACGCCCAGCTCAGCGCCGGGCGCGAGAGCGGAGGCTTCTTCCCCGCCTACCGCTCCTGAACGGCTAGTTCTCGGGTTCCGGTTCGCGTGGTTCCGCGGGAGTGGGGCCGGTGAACTTGAACGCAGATACCGGCTCGCCTCCGTATTTGCCCCAGGTCTCCCTGCCGAAGGCGCGGATCGCGTCGAGGGTCTTCCGGCCTTCGTAGCTGGTGCAGCCGAGCAGGTTCGTCCAGGTCGTCGCCGCGACCGCGTAGTTCATTTCGTTGTTCGGGAAGAGCAGCGCTCCGCCGTACATCGTGTCGTAGAGCCCCTTCAGTTCCCGCTGGATCTCTTCCGGCAGGTCCGCCGCGTACTGGATCTCCAGGCGACCGTGCTCGAGCGAGTGGAGGTAGTCGATCGCTTTCGGTTCGCCGGCGTAGGCGCCGTCGGCCTGCTGGTAGGGCGGTTCCACGTGGGGCCCGGAGGTGGGCGGGCTGGTCTCGTAGTCGGGCATCAGCGAGTCCGGAGGGATGTGGCGGTGCCCCTTGTCGTCAAGGTGGAGCTGGAGATAGCAGCCCGCTTCCTTGGCCGCCTTCTTCAGGTCGGCTTGCCGGACCGGTGGGGGAGGGATGCCGCTCCGTTCATCCGGGGGGATCCCGTTGGTAGAGCCTGCTTCGGCATCGAGGTTGATGTGCGCTCGGTTCGGGCCGTCGCTCTCGTCGCCCGCGAAGACGACGATCAGGACCGCCGCCACGGCCACCGTCAAGACGGCTGCGAATGCGATCAGCAGCCGTTTCCGCTTCGGTCCGCCCTCTGGCATCTGGTTGCTGCTACGACGAGGCGGATTCGTCCGGTTCCGACGGGGTCGGGCCGGTGAATTTAAAGGCGAAGACCGGCTCGCCTCCGTATTTGCCCCAGGTTTCCTTGCCGAAGGCGCGGATCGCGTCGAGGGTGATCGAGCCTTTGTATTCCGGGCAGCCGATCAGGTTGGTCCAGGTGGTCGCCGCTACCTGGTAGGGCATCGTCTTGTTGGGGAAGAGCAGCGTGGCGCCGTACATCGTGTCGTAGAGACCCTTCAGTTCCAGCTGCTCTTTTTCCGGCAGACTCGGCGCGTACTGGATCTCCAGCCGACCGTGCTCGAGCGAGTGGACGTAGTCGATCGCATTCGGTTCTTCGGCGTAGGCGCCGTCGGCTTGTTGATAGGGCGGTTCCACATGGTTGCCGGAGGTCGGCGGGCTGGTTTTGTATTTCGGCGTCGGCGAGTTCTTGGGGATGTGTTCGTGGCCCTCGTCTTCGAGTTTCAACTCGAGTTTGCAGCCGGCCTGCTTTGCCGCCTGCTGCAGGTTCGTCACTTTCGCCGGCGGCACCGGCAGGGCGGCGCGTTCGTCGGGCTTGACGCCGTTGGTCGAGCCCATTTCCGAGTTGACGTTGACGTGGGCGTCGGTGCTGCCCCCACCACCGCTGCTGTCGCTGCCGCCGGTGGCGAGGATGAAGACGAGGACGGCGATCGCCAGGACCACGGTCGAGCCGATCGCGTAGGCGAGGATCAGGCGCGAATTGCCGCTGCGCGATTCGCGCTTTTCAGCTTCGATCCGTTCCTGCCGCAGTTTCTCGCGTTCCCGCTCGCCCTTCCCCATAACGGTCCCTAAGCCTAGTCGGCCGGCTCCATTTCGGCAGCGTCCCCCCGCACCCGCTCCCAGGGCCGCGACGCCTTCAGCGCCCCGAGGACGGCGCGCGTGGCCGGGGCACGATTGAGGGCGTAGAAGTGGATGCCCGCCGCGCCCGCGATCAGCAGCTCGGCGCACTGCTGGGAGGCGTAGGCGATCCCCAGCTCGAACTCCCGCGCCGGATCGCCTCCGGCCGCCGCGAAGGCGGCTTCCAGGGCGGGCGGGATGGTCGCGTCGCAGAGGTCGCAGATGCGCTTCGTCTGCGCGAAGCTGGTGACCGGGATCACTCCCGCCAGGATCGGCACCTCGATTCCCCGCGCCCGCGCCGCCCGCACGAAGTCGAAGTAGACCTGATTGTCGAAGAAGAGCTGGGTGATCAGGAAGCGGGCGCCGGCGTCGACCTTCGTCTTCAGGTACCGGAGGTCGGCATCGAGGTCGGGCGCCTCTGGATGGATCTCGGGAAAGCAGGTGCCGCCGATCCCGAAGTTCCAGCCGGCGGAGACGAAGGCGGCGAGCTCGGCGGCGCTGCCGAGGCCGCCCTCAGGCTGGACGAAGTCCTCCTGCCCTCGGGGCGGATCGCCGCGCAGGGCGAACACGTTCTCGATCCCGGCCGCCTCGATCCGGTCGAGCGTCGTCGCCAGCCCCTCCGTCGTCTCGCCGACGCAGCTGAGGTGCGCCATCGTCTCGAAGCCGATCTCGTTCTTCAGCGCGGTGGTGATCTCCACGGTGCCGTCGCGGGTCGATCCGCCCGCCCCGTAGGTGACCGAGACGAAGTCCGGCTCCAGCGCCCGCAACTCGCGAGCCGTCTCGAACAGCTCTTCGGTCGCCTCCGGGGTCTTCGGCGGGAAGAACTCGATCGAGAAGGTCGGTTTCCGCTCAGCAATGATTTCGTCAATCCGCACGTGATGAGGGTACCCGCACTCCTTTTCGATCGCTTTCGTCGGTCCGGCGTGGGACGATCAGCGGATGAGCAGCACGGAGGTGCGCTACGAGCGCCGCGGGGCCGCGGCAGTGCTCACGATCGACCGCCCTGAACGGCGCAACGCGATCGATGCCGCCACCGCCGCCGCGCTGCGGCAGGGCCTGGAGGAGTTCGAGGCCGACGAGGCGGCGCGAGGGCTGATCCTGACCGGCAGCGGCGAGGCGTTCTGCGCCGGCGCCGACCTCAAGGCGCTGGACCTGGACGTCGACGGTCCGGGAGGTCCGCTGGGATTCACCCGCCTCACCCCGTCGAAGCCGGCGATCGCCGCGATCGACGGTTGGTGCTTGGCCGGGGGCCTCGAGCTGGCTCTCTGGTGCGATCTTCGGGTCGCGACGCCGCGCTCGGTCTTCGGCTGTTTCGAGCGGCGCTGGGGGGTGCCGCTGATCGACGGTGGTACCCAGCGGCTACCGCGGGTGCTGGGGATGGGCCGGGCCCTCGAGCTGATCCTCACCGGCCGCCCGGTCGAGGCCGACGAGGCGGAGCGGATCGGCCTCGTGAACGAGGTGACCGAACCCGGCCGGCACCTGGACCGCGCCCTGGAGCTGGTCGAGCGGATCGCCTCGTTTCCGCAGGAGACGATGCTGAGCGACCGCCGGGCCGCGCTGGAGGGAGGGGGCCTGCCCCTGGCGGCGGGCCTGGAGCTGGAGCACCGGCTCGGTCGCGAGGTCCTCGAGGTGGCGGCCCGCGGTGCCGCGCGCTTCGCCGCCGGCGAGGGACGCGGTGGCCGCGGCGTCTAGCGACGGCGCTCGGGCCGGTCGGCCTGCATGGCGGCGGTCGCCGCTTCGGCGCCGTAGAAGGGGAGGACCGCCAGGTACATCAACTCGGGCAGCAGCCTGAGGTACCCGGACGCCTGGTTGGCGGCCAGACGACTGTGGAGGACGGCGAGGATGCCGGCCACCACCGCCTCGGCCGAGATCGCCGGGGCGCCGCAGTCGTCCTCCTCCTCCCGCGCCAGGTCCATCATCGCCGCGGCACGGGACATCGCCTCTGTTCGTTTGGCGACTGCTCGCGGCCCGGCCGCGTGCACCTCCACCAGCAAGGCCCGGCCCGTCGCCGGCTGCTCGTCGAGGAAGCGAAGCAGGCCGGTCAGCGCGCCGCGCAGCTGGCCCCGCCAGCTCGTCTGGCCGATAGCGGCATCCCGCATCGCCAGCTCCACCCAGGCCGAGCCGGCGTCGAGAGCCTGCAGGTAGCAGTCTTCTTTGTCGCTGAAGCAGTCGTAGAAGGCCTGGCGGTAGACCTCAGCCTCGGCGATCGCGTCCTGGACCGTCGTTCGCTCATATCCATGGGTGCCTACTGCTTGGAGCATCCCTTGGAGGATGCGTTCGCGCTTTCCGGTCAAAGTCCCCGTCCGGTCGAAACTGATCGAGAAAATGGTTTGTCTGCCTTTGGTACCTAAACGGTATCCCTTCGAGCGCCTGCCGCGGTAGCCGGACTTAGGTACTCTTCCGTTCGTGGCTTCAAAAGCAACACCGCGTCCACTTCCCGGCAGGCAGCAGCTTTCGCGCGAGTTCATCGCCCGGCACCAGCGCGCCCGGATCGTCAACGCGCTCGCCCTCGAGGTCTCCGAGAAGGGATACCGGGCGGTCACCGTCGCCGACATCGTCAAGCGGGCCGGGATCGCGCGCAACACCTTCTACGAAAACTTCGGCTCCAAGCAAGAGTGCTTCCTCTCCGCCCAGCAATTCGCGATGTCAGCCGCTCTCAGTCGGGTTGTCGAGGCCGCGGGGGAGATCGACGAGTGGCCCTACCGGGTGCAGGCCGGGCTCGCCGCCTTCCTCCGCTACGTCGCCGAGGAGCCGGCGCTCGCGCGCACCTGCATGGTCGACGCGCTTGCCGCCGCTCCGACCTCCGTGCGCTACTACGAGGAGTCCCTGCAGGCCTTCGTCTCCCTGTTCCGGCTTGGACGCGATGTCTCGCCCCACGGGCAGGAGCTGCCGGAGACATTGGAGGAGGCCCTGATCGGCGGAGTCTTCTGGATTCTCTACCAGCGTCTGCTGGACGAGGAGCCGGCGGGAGTGGAGGAGCTTCTTCCCGAGCTGGTCGAGTTCGCCCTCACTCCCTACCTGGGTGTGGAAGCCGCTCGCGCGGTGGCCGCCCCATAAAAAAACTGGCCAGTTGGCCAAATTAAGCTGCAATCGTTTGAATCGGTATCGTCGGTTCTCTTGAGCGATCCAGTCCACCCCTCTGTCGACTCGCCGGATTACCCGCCCGAGCTCGCCCGGCTTCCCCCCGGTCGCCATGGCCTGCCGCGCGAGTTTGTCGCTCGCAACCAGCGTGAGCGCCTGATCGCGGGACTGGCCGAGGCCGTCGCGGAAAACGGCTATGCCGGGACCACGATCGCTCACATCACCCGCCATGCCGCCGTCTCCAGGCGGACCTTCTACGAGCACTTCGAGAGCAAGGACGAGTGCTTCGTCGCCGCTTACGACACGGTGATGGCAGAGCTGCGCCAGCGGGTCGACCAGGCCTTCGGCGAAGAGGAGGAGTGGCCGCAGGCGGTGCGAGCCGGGATCGCGGCAATGCTCGAGTTCCTCACCACCGAGCCGCACCTGGCCCGCCTCAGCATGGTCGAGGCGCTGGTCGCCGGCCCGGTCGTGGTCGAGCGCTACGACGCGGCGATCCAGGGCCTCGTCCCTTACTTCGAGGCCGGCCGAAAGGGGCGTTCGGCGGAGGTGCTCGCCGGGCTCTCTCCCAGCACCGAGGAGGCTCTGATCGGCGGGATGGTCTCGCTGATCTCGCGCCGGATCTTCGCCGACCGCACAGAGGAGCTGGAGGCGCTGCTCCCCGACCTGGTCGAGTTCGCGCTGACGCCGTACCTCGGCAGCGCCGAGGCGGCGAAAGTCGCACGAGCCGGTTAGCGGCCGGGAGGGGGGACCCTCGGTCGCAAATTGGGGAGGCTCGTCCGGGTACCCCCTCCCGGTCGACGAAGACGCGGCCTTTTCCGCATAGCTGAAAACTTGAGCCTGCCTCTATGGAGTTATGCTGAGGGCAACGCGAACATATGTTCGTATGGAGATCGCCTGCGTCATCGACAAGCGTTTGGCGCTGTTTGCGACTTCCTCGCGCCCGGGTCGCGGCGGGGGGCCCCGGCCCGGGCGCGGACTTACTTCCGATCCGGTCGCGGCGGCGGAGGCGACCGAAGCGATGGTGCGGGCGCTGGAGGGGATCGGGGCCGCGGTCGAGTCCGAGCAGGCGGGCGAGGCCTTCTTCGCGGTCGACGGGCTGCGCGGTCTCTGCGGCGGCACCTCTGCCGCCGTCGTCGCTGCGGCGCAGCGGGCGGTGGGGGATGAGCGGCGGATCGCCACCGGCAGGACCCGGCTCGCCGCCTTCCTCCTCGCCGACGAGTGGCCGCGGCCGGCCCCTGTGGCCGCCCTGCGGGCCCGGCTAGGCGTACCCGCGCGCGAGGCCGACGAGCTGATCGAGGCACTCGAGCGGCTGGGGATCGAGACCCTGCGGGCGTTTGCCGAGCTCTCGGCCGATCAGGTCTCCGACCGCTTCGGCCCGCTCGGCCTGCGGGCGCTGCGTCTCTGCCACGGCGAAGAAGAGCCGCTGCGGCCGCGGACGCCGCACCCGGAGGTGGCCGAGGAGATCGAGCTGCCGGAAGGGACCGCCGGCCGCCAGCTCGACCGGGCGCTGGAGCTGCTCGTCGACCGCCTGCTGGCGGTCCCGCAGCGCAAGGGCAGGACGCTGCTGGGCCTGCGGCTCGGAGCGCTGCTGGCGAGCAGCGGCAGCTGGAGCGTCGAGCAGGGGCTGGGCCGTCCGAGCGCCTCGCCGCGGGTCCTGCGCAACGTCCTCACGCCGCGGCTCGAGGAGCTGCCGGGACCGGCGACGGCGCTGCGCCTGCGGGCGATCGGGCTGGGTCCGCCGGCGCGCGACCAGCTCGAGCTCGCGGTCGGGGGCGCGGAGCCGCGACGGCGCCGGCTGCGGGCGGCCGTGCGCGAGGTCCGCGCCGCGCAGGGCGCCGAGGCGCTGCTGAAGATCCTGCCCGTCGACGACGCCTCGCGCGTGCCGGAGCGCTGGGCGCTGCTGACCCCCTACCCCGAACTCTGATGCCGGGGGTCCGTCGTCTCTATGCCCCCCGGCGGGTGGCGGTCCGCACCGACCCCCGTGGCGCCCCGTTGCTGGTCGAGGGAGTGACAGTCGAGGCGGTCCGCGAGGAGTGGCTGGTCGAGGACCGCTGGTGGACGCCGCAGCCGCTGCGCCGCCACTACTTCGAGCTGGCGACCGCCGACGGGCGCGCCCTCACCGTCTTCCGGGGTGCCGGCACCCAGCGCTGGTACCGGCAGCGAGCCTGAGGCTCAGGGTTGTCGATGTACGTCGAGCTGCACGCCCACTCCGCCTTCTCCTTCCTCGACGGCGCTTCGACTCCGATGGAGCTGGCCGCCGCCGCGGCCGCCCACGACTACCCCGCCTTCGCGCTCACCGACCACGACGGCGTCTGGGGCTCGATGGAGTTCGCCCACGCCTGCAAGGGCTTCGGCGTCCGCCCGATCACCGGCGCCGAGCTGACGATTCGCTGCAGGCCCGCGGGAGAGACCGCTCATATAACGCTGTTAGTCGAAGACGAAGCTGGTTACCGGAATCTGTGTCGGTTGCTGACGCTGGCGCACTCGCACACCCGCGACAACACGACGCGGTCGCAGGCTCAGCCGTGGGCGACGCTCGAGCAGGTGGAGGAGCATGCGGAGGGGCTGGTCTGCTTCTCGGGATGCGCCCGGGACGGGGCCGTTGCCGGGGCCTTCGAACGCGGCGACACCGCGGCGGGCGAGCAGCTCGCCCGCCGGCTCCTCGCCTCCTTCGGCCGCGACCGCTTCCGGGTCGAGCTGCAGCGGCCCTACTGGCGCCGCGACCGCGCTCGCAACCGCTGGCTGGCGCTGCTCGCAGAGCGACTCGACGTCCCCTGTATCGCCACCGGCAACGTCCACGCCCACGACCGCCGGCGGGCGCCGCTGCAGGACGCGCTGGTTGCGATCGGGCTCTGCGAGACGCTGGAGGAGTCCGAGCCGCGGCGGCGCGGCAACTCGACCTCCGCCCTTACCTCGCCCGGTGCGATGGCCGCCCGCTTCGCCAAATATCCCGAGGCGGTCGCCGAGACCGAGCGGATCGCCGAGCGGCTGCGCTTCGACCTCACCGAGCAGCTCGGCTACCGCTACCCCGGCAGCGAGGACCCCGGGGCCGACGCCGAGCTCGCCCGCGTCTGCAACCACCACCTCGGCGAGCGCTTCAGCGGCAACGCCCGCCTGCTCGAGGCGGAGTGGCGGCTGGAGGAGGAGCTGGCGATCATCCGCAAGCTCGGCCTCTCCGGCTTCTTCCTCCTCCACCGCGACCTGCTCGAGCTGGCCCGCGAGGTCGCCGCCGAGGTTCGCGGGCCCGAGTCGGCGCGCGGGGTGCTGCCGCCGGGGAGGGGGCGCGGCTCCAGCGTCAGCTCGATCGTCTGCTACCTCACCGGCCTCTCGCACGTCGACCCGATCGAGGCCGACCTCTTCTCCGGTCGCTTCCTCAACGAGGAAACGACCTCGATGCCGGACATCGACCTCGACTTCCCGCGCGACATCCGCGAGGTCCTGATCCCGCGCGTGCACGAGCGCTACGGCCACGAGCACTCCGCCCTCGTCGCCGCCTTCCCGACCTACCGGCCGAAGGGAGCGGTCCGCGATCTCGGCAAGACGCTGGGGCTGCCGCCGGCGGAGATCGACAAGGTCGCGAAGACGGTCAGCTTCTTCCAGGGGGCGGAGGAGATCGAGCGCGACCTGGTCGCGGCGCTCGGGCCGCAGCGCGCGGCCGAGCCGCGCTGGCGGGCGCTGCTGCCGCTCGCCGCCGAGATCATGGGCCTGCCGCGCCACTCATCCCAGCACCCGGGCGGGATGGTGATCTCGACCCGGCCGCTGATCGACGTCTGCCCCGTCGTCCCCGCCGCGATGACGGGGCGGCAGACGGTCCAGTGGGACAAGGACTCCTGCGCCGATGCCGGCTTCCTCAAGATCGACCTGCTGGGGCTGGGGATGCTCTCGGCGGTCGAGCGCTGCGTCGAGGAGATCGGCCGGGCCCGCGGCGAGCGGCTCGACCTCTCGCGGATCCCGCTCGACGACGAGGAGGTCTACAAGTCGATCCGCGCCGCCGACACCACCGGCGTCTTCCAGATCGAGAGCCGGGCGCAGATGCAGATGCTGCCGCGGACCCAGCCGCGCGATCTCGACGACGTGATCGTCCAGGTGGCGCTGGTGCGGCCGGGGCCGATCCAGGGCGGCGCCATCCACCCCTATATAGAGAGGCGCAAGGCGCTCCGCGAGGACCCCGACTTCAAAGTCCCCTACGAGCACCCGCTGCTGGAGCCGGTGCTGGAGGAGACGCTGGGGACGATCGTCTTCCAGGAGCAGGTGATCGAGGTGGCGATGGCGCTCTCGGGCTTCAGCTCCTCGGAGGCGGAGGGGTTGCGACGGGCGATGAGCCGCAAGCGCTCCGAGGAGGCGATCGAAGAGCACCGCCGCCGCTTCCTCGCCGGCGCCGCTGCCAACGGCGTCCCCGAGGAGACGGCCGAACGGGTCTGGGACCAGATCAAAGGCTTCTCCGGCTTCGGCTTCCCGAAGGCGCACTCGGCCGCCTTCGGCCTGCTCGCCTACCAGTCGGCCTGGCTGCGGATCCACTACGGCCCCGAGTTCCTCTGCTCGCTGCTGAACGAGCAGCCGATGGGCTTCTACCCGCCCGACTCCCTGGTCCACGAGGCGCAGCGCCGCGGCATCCGCGTGGCGGCGGTCGACGCCAACCGCAGCAAGGTCCTCTGCCATGT
This sequence comes from Solirubrobacterales bacterium, assembly GCA_036277955.1. GTDB lineage: Bacteria > Actinomycetota > Thermoleophilia > Solirubrobacterales > 70-9 > VAYN01. Next base: position 10,073 of record DASULV010000063.1, read on the forward strand.
CGAATCCCCGCGCAGCACAGAGGTGCGCGGGGGGCTGCAGGTGCGGATCGGGCTCGGCTACGTCAAGGGCGTGAAGAAGGAGGAGATGGAGGCGCTGGTGGCCGAGCGCGAGCGCGGCGGTCCTTATAAGGGGATCGCCGAGCTCGCCTCGCGCTCGGGCGCCGGCCTGCCGAGCCTGGAAAAGATCGCCTGGGCAGGCGCCCTCGACGGCATCCCCGCCGGCTCGGCGGACGACCGCCGCGAGGCGCTCTGGCGCGTCGGCGTCACCGGCGCCGGCCGGCTGAAGGGGAGCGGCACCCAGCTGGCGCTGCCGATGGAGCCGCCGGCGCCGCCGAAGCTGGAGCCGCTGGGGGAGTGGGGCAAGCTGATCGCCGACTACCGCTCGACCGGGATGACGGTCGAGAAGCACCCGATGAAGCTCCTGCGTCCCAGCCTCGACCCTAAGCTGGCCAGCACCTCCGACCTCCAGCAGCTCGACCACGCCTCGACCGTCGAAGTCGCCGGCATGGTCACCGCCCGCCAGCGTCCGGAGACCGCCAACGGCATCACCTTCCTCCTGCTCGAGGACGAGCACGGCTCGGTCAACCTCGTGGTCCCGCCGCCGGTCTTCGACCGCCACCGTCCCCTCGTCCGCAACGCTCCGCTGCTGCGCGCCCGCGGGCGCCTCGAGCGCCGCGAGGGCACCGTCAACGTCGTCGTCGACCGCCTGGCGCCGCTGGAGCGGACCGATCCGCCGGACCGCCCGCGGCAGCCCGAGCGGCCGCGTCCCCGGCAGCGCCGGGAGCTAGCCGTAGCTGAGCTCCGGGCTGTCGTCCCCGTCGGCCACGCCTTCGGCCGCCGCGGTTGAGACGTCGGGCCAGGTCATCCAGAGAACCGAGTGCAGCCGCTCGAAGCACGCCCTGACCAGGTGCTCGTCTCCGTCCAGCGCCAATCCGTTGTGGGGGCCGTCGAGGATCGTGTCGATCAGGGCCGGCACCTCGCCCTGGGCGCGGCCGTCGACCTCGGGCAGCGGGCCCTCGCAGCTGAGGACGCTTCCCTCCGGTTGGACGATCGCCCAGACAGCGTCGGCCTCTCCCTTCCCGCCGACCGCCGCGATCTCGATGCCGAGGCTCTTGCCTCCATGGTCGGGCAGGGCGACCAGGGGCAGCGCCGTCCGCAGCACCCCGCCGGCTTCGCGCGGAGAGAGTCCCGAAGTTCCCTTGGCGACGACGTGGCGGCGTCGCCAGCGGCCGATCCCGGCGATCAGCACCATCCCCCGCCGCGCCCTCTCGGTCAGCGAGTAGAGCCGCCGGTTGCCGACCCGGACGTCCTCGCGCAGGAAGCCGCCGAGCGCGAACAGCCCGGCGCGCCGGTTGACCTGGTGGTAGCTGAGCCCGTGTCCCAGCCGCGTCAGCTCGGTCGGCGATCTCGGGCCCAGGGTGAGCTCCTCGATCAGCCCCGATTCCCAGAGTTCGGCGAGCATCGCCAGTGAGCCCCAGGCGTGCGAGTCGATTCTCCCGTCCGGCAAGCGGGTGAAGGAGGCGTCGGCGTAGGCGAGGACGAGCTCGTAGAGCTCGCGTCCCGCGGGCTCGCTGAGGCTGTGGGTGACCTTAGAAGGCACCCCTGGTTCCTCGTGCCGATCGAGGACTCCGGCCTGAACCAGCTTGTTGCAGTAGCGGTAGACCGTACGCGGCGTGTAGCCGCGAACCCGTTCCGTCAGTTCCTTCGTCCGCAACGGCCCGTTCCCAAGCGCCATCAGGATCGCTCCGCTGGCGCCGGCCCCAACGATTCGCAGTATTTCCGGCGTGGTCAGCGCGGAGGTCTCGCCCAAAGTCGAGCGAGGATAGTTTTCCCGGGGTGCCAAAAGTCCCTGGAAACGGGTGACATTCTTTGTGGCACACGGGGAGTCACCCGGGGGGTTCCGCTCAGACGCGCAGCACGATCTTGCCCCCCGCATGGTGGTCTTCGGCGGCCCGGTGTGCCTCGGCGACCTGCTCCAGCTCGAAGACCCGGTCGACGTGGACCTGCAGCTTGCCCGCCTCGACCAGGGCATCCAGCCCGCCCAGCCCGACCGGGTCCGGCTCGACCAGGAAGCCGGTGACGCGACGGCGCGATTCCGCCGCGCGCTTCGTCAGCTCGTCGGGGACGCCGCTCGGCACGGAGACGAGCAGCCCGCCGGGTCGCAGCACCGGGAGCGACCGTTCTCCCTGCTCCCCCGTGAAGTCGATCACCGCGTCGAGTTCGCCGACCAGGTCCTCGAACCGCTGCTCGCGGTAGTCGACGACCACGTCGGCTCCCAGCCCTTCCAGCCACTCGGCCTGCTCGGCGCGGGCGGTGCCGATCACGTTGGCGCCGCGGGCCTTGGCGATCTGAACCGCGAGATGGCCGACGCCGCCGGCGGCGCCGTGGATCAGGAGGTCGTCTTCGGGCTGCAGGCGGATCGTGTCGACGATGATCTGCCACGCGGTCAGCCCGGCCAGCGGAAGCGCCGCCGCCTCCTCGTGCGAGAGCACGTGGGGCTTGCCGGCGAAGTGACGCGAGGGGGCCGTCACGTACTCGGCATAGGCGCCAGCCTGGCGGGGGAACCACGGCATGCCGAACACCTCCTCGCCGACCGCGAACCGGGTCACCCCGCCGCCGACCTCCACCACCTCGCCGGAGACGTCCCAGCCGAGGCGCAGCGGCGGCTCGCCCAGCACGCCGGCCATGCCTTTGCCCGCCCGCGTCTTCAGGTCGACCGGGTTGACCCCGGCCGCGCGAACCCGCACCTTCACCTCGGTCGGGATAGGCGCGGGCTCCGGCACCTGCTCCACCGCCAAGACGTCCGGAGCGCCGAATTCCCGCAGTACCGCCGCGCGCATCGGGCGATGATAGGCATCGCCGGGTTCCCCAACCCCGAAGACGGCTATGCTCGCGGTCCTGAGCGCACGGCCCGGTCGGGCCGCGTGCAGTCCGTTTTCCGGCGCCTCGGCTTGCCGGATCGCGTCGACTGTCAGGCCCACCGATGAGTTTCCCCCGGTCCCGGAGTCTCAACTTGCATGAACCCGACTGACAACGACAGAACCCGCTGGCTAGCCCTTTACGTCCTCTGCGCGGGGATGCTGATGATCGTCCTCGACGCGACGATCGTCAACGTCGCCCTGCCCTCGATCCAGGACGACCTCGGCTTCTCCCAGAACAACCTCGCCTGGGTGATCAACGCCTACATGATCCCCTTCGGCGGCCTGCTGCTCCTGGCCGGGCGGATGGGCGACCTGCTGGGCCAGCGGCGCGTCTTCCTCGTCGGCCTGACCATCTTCACCGCCGCCTCGCTCCTCTGCGCGGCCTCGCAGAACCAGGAGATGCTGGTCGGGGCCCGCTTCATCCAGGGGTTCGGCGGCGCCCTCGCCTCGGCCGTGATCCTCGGGATGATCGTGACGATGTTCCCCGAGCCGGCGGCGCAGGCGAAAGCGATCGGCGTCTACGGGTTCGTCGCCTCGGCGGGCGGCTCGATCGGGCTGCTCCTCGGCGGCGTCCTCACCGACGCGATCAGCTGGCACTGGATCTTCTTCATCAACCTGCCGATCGGGATCGCCGTCGCCTTCCTGGCGAAACAGGTCGTCGCCAACCCCGACGGGATCGGCCTCAGCGAGGGGGCCGACTTCCCGGGGGCGGTGCTGCTGACCAGTTCGCTGATGCTCGGGGTCTTCACGATCCTGCAGATCGAGAAGTGGGGCTGGGGCGATTCGCGCACCCTCGTCCTCAGCGCGATCTCGGCGATTCTGCTCGCCCTCTTCATCTTCCGCCAGGCGCGGATCGCCAACCCGCTGATGCCACTGCGGCTCTTCCGCTCGCGCAACGTCGCCGGCTCCAACGTCCTGCAGGCGCTGCTGGTCGCCGGCATGTTCGGGATGTTCTTCCTCGGCGCGCTCTACCTGCAGCGCGTGCTCCGCTACAGCCCGCTCCAGGTCGGCCTCGCCTTCCTGCCGACGACGATCGTGATGGGCGGGCTCTCGCTCGGGCTCTCGGAAAAGCTGATCATGCGCTTCGGCCCGCGCACGACGCTGATCCCCGGCGTCTGTCTGGTCGTCGTCGCCCTGCTCCTCTTCGCTCGCACGCCGGTTCACGGCGACTACCTCACCGACCTGCTGCCGCCGTTCCTGCTGATCGGGATCGGGGTCGGGACCTCGTTCCCGGCGATCATGACCCTGGCGATGTCGGGCGCGACCCCCGAGGACGCCGGCCTCGCCTCCGGCCTCGTCAACACCAGCATGCAGGTCGGTGGCTCGATCGGCCTGGCGGTGCTGGCGACGCTCTCGACCGAGCGCACCAACTCGCTGCTCGCCGACGGCGAGGGCCAACTGCAGGCGCTCACCTCCGGCTATCACGTCGCCTACCTGGTCGGTGCGGTCTTGGCCGCGATCGCCGTCGCGATCGCCGTCTTCGTCCTGCGGGCGCCGCGCCCACAGGTGATGCCGGTGGCCCAGGAGGAGCCGGAGCCGGTTCTCTCCGAGGTCGGCTAGGCCGACTACTCGGCGGTACTTAAAGGTCACCGGCGGGCGGCCGATGAGGGAGGTATGGCGCTGCCCGCCTCCCTCACCCCGGCCGCGATGCCCGCCTTCGCCGAAGCGCCCGACGAGCGGGCCCGGATGGGCCGGATCTCCGGGGTCCTCTGGATCCTCGCCTCCTTCATCACCGTCGCCAGCTGCTACCTGCCGGGAGCCCAGCACGTGCCGATCGGCTGGGTCTTCGCCCTCAGCGGAGCGTTCTTCCTCTACGGAGTGGTTTCGGCATTGGGTTGGCTGCGCTGGGACCGCGCCCCGATGAAGCTCCTCGGGATCGGGATGGCCCTGACGATCCCGGTCATCGGCCTCGGCATCTTCCTCACCGGCGGAGCGATGAGCTTCGTCCAGCCGATGCTGGTCACCACGCTCCTCTACGCTGCCTTCTTCTTCCCTTCGCAGTGGGCGTGGCCGCTCTCGATCGAGCTGATCCTGGTCGCCGGCACGCCGCTCGTCTACGACGGCAACGCGATCGAAGAGGCCTTCCTGCCCACCTACGTCGCTCTTGTCGCCGGTTTCCTCTCGGCTACCTGGGTCCTCGTCGGGCTGCGGAAGCGCTTGCTCGAGGCAGAGCTCCACCAGCGCGACATCGCCCATCGCGACCCGCTCACCGGCGTCCCTAACCGCCGCCTGTTCAATGCCGTGCTGCAGGGCGAGATCGCCGCCCGCACCCGTCCTCGTCCCCGCCGCAAGGGCGACGAGAGGCCGCTTGCTCTGCTGATCCTCGACCTCGACGACTTCAAGACGATCAACGACACCCACGGCCACCCGGTCGGCGACGCGATCCTCTGCCAGGTCGCCGAGCGGGCCCAGTCGATGCTGCGCTCGGGCGACACCCTCGCCCGGATCGGCGGCGACGAGTTCGCGATCGTCGCCCCCGGGGTGCACGGCGACGCGGTCCGCAACCTCGCCGAATCGGTCTGCCACGCCGTCGCCTGCAGCTACTCCGACGCCGGCACCCCGTCTCCATCCGCCTCGATCGGCTGGGCCGTCTTCCCCGACGACGGGCTCGACTTCGAGACCCTGGTCCAGGCCGCCGACGAGCGGATGCTGAGCAACAAGCGCTTCTCCGAGCCGGCGCCCGTCTGAGCAGCGGGTCCTAGGCTTCGCCGAGCGAGGCCGACTCGAGCACGCCGAGCAGCTGGGTGACGCGGCAGACCAGCAGCCGCTCCTCGTCGACCTCGACCCAGACGCCCGCGGCCGAGGGGAAGACCACGTGGTCGCCCGGCTGCACCGGCATCTCGACCCCGGCGCCGGCCCACCAGTCGAGCCCCGGCCCGATCGCGAGGACGATCCCCTGCTCGGGCGGCGGCTCGTGGGTCCCCGGCGGCACCACCAGCCCCGACCGCCGCACCCGGTCCTGATCGAGCTCCTTGATCACGACCTGGTCGAACAGCGGCCGCAGCTTGTGGCGGACCGACTCGGTCGGGTCGGGTCGTTGCGCGGTGCCCATGGCATAAGTCTGCCTGATCCCGGGGAATAGGATCGGCAGATGGAGCCACAGAAGAAGCCCGTCAACTGGCGCGCCTGGCTCGTCGGCATCCTCAGCGCCCTCGTCCTCATCGTCGCCCTGCAGAACTCGCAGGAGGTCAGCGTCGAAGTCCTCTTCGCCAGCTTCAACGCGCCGCTGATCGTGGTGATCCTGCTGGCCGCGGCGATCGGGGTGCTGATCGGTTACATCGCCCCGCTCGTCCGCCGCCACCGGCGCGAGGAGCGCCATCAGCAGCACAACTCCTGATCTTTTAAGCTTCCCTGTGCAATGGGGAAGCCGCAAGGGAGAGGGAAATGACCGTTCTTCAGGACGAGATTCCGCAGGATTGGTACGCGACGGCCTTCACCGGCATGAGCGCGGAGATGGCATGGACCGAGCGGACCGAGTCGGAAATCAAGCGAGCGCTGACGATGCTGCGCCCGCAGGGCGGCGAGCGGATCCTCGACCTCGCCTGCGGGACCGGGCGCCACTCGCTGGAGCTGGTGCGCCAGGGCTTCTCCGTCGTCGGCGTCGAGATCGGTGAGGAACTGGTCGAGATCGCCCGTAAGGACGCCGAGGAGCAGGGCCTCGAGGCCGAGTTCATCCAGGGCGACCTGCGCGAGCTCGACTTCGAGGAGGAGTTCGACATCGTCCTCAACCTCAACGACGGCGCCGTCGGCTACTTCGAGTCAGACGAGGAGAACCACCGCACCTTCGAGGTGATCGCCCGGGCGCTGAAGCCCGGCGGCCAGAACCTGATCCAGGTCCCCAACGTCCTCTACGCCCGCGCCCACCTGCCGCAGCGGTCGTGGATCCCCAGCTCGGGCATGGTTGAACTCGTCGAGCACCGCTGGAATAAGAAGGACCGCTACATGGAAGGCGCGATGATCCCGGTCAAGTTCGGCGAGGTGCTAGAGAATCTCGACAAACGGATCGAATTCCGCCAGCGCCTCTACACCGTTGACGAGCTGCGCGAGGTCTACGCCTCGGTCGGGATGACGCTGGAGCGCGTCTTCCACGGCAACGGCCGCCCGAAGGAGCCGACCGACTCGCAGTTCGAGATCTTCGCCGCCGCTAGAAAGGGCTAGGCGCCCATAGCGCCTCGTGCAGCTGCGTCAGGGCGGCGTTGATCAGCTCCTCGTCGCCGCCCACCAAGACCTTCTGCGGGTCGCCGTCGAGGATCGCCGGGATCCAGCTCGCGATCTTGCCGCGCGCCCAGGCGTCCGCGGAGTCGCCGGGCTCGGAGCAGCTGTGGAGCGTGCCGTCCCCTTCGACCTCCGCCCAGACCTCGTCGCCGTCGGAGGCGGCGGCCCGGTCCTCGCGCAGCACACACAGCTGCAGGCGCTTTCCCCCGGCACCCTCGATCCGGACCAGCGGTAGCGCCGCTCGCAGCGCCGTCACCATTTCCTCGACGGTCATGCCTTCTTCGTCGTCGGCGATGACGTGGTGGTGTCGCCAGCGGGCGATGCCGACGATCAGGCCGGTCGCCTTGCGCGCCTTCTCGGTCAGCGCGTAGCGGCGGCGGCCCGGCCCCTCTGAATAGCTGAGAAGGCGGGCGGTCCGGAACAAGCCGGCCCGGCGGTTGACCTGGTGGTAGCTCAGCTCGTGCGGGCCCCGCGCCAGTTCGACGGGCGAGCGAGGCTCGCAGCTCAGCTCCTCGATCATCCCCGTCTCCCAGAGATCCGCCAGCAAGCCCAGCGTCGCCCAGGCATGGGCGTCGATCCGGCCGTCGGGCAGGCGCGTCATCGATGCGTCGGCGAAGCGGTTGACGAGTTCATAGAGCTCGGCGCCGCAGTCGTCGGTGAGGGTGTGGACCACTTTCGAGGGGACACCGGGCTCCTCTTTGCGCTCGACGACCTCGAGTTCGGCCAGCTTGCCCGCGTGGCGGTAGATGGTGCGCGGCGTGTAGCCCGGCACCCGCTCGGTCAGTTCCATCGTCCGCAGCGGCCCTTCGCCCAGCGCCATCAGGATCGCCCCCGTCGCGCCGGCGCTGAGCAGGCGCAGGACATCGGCCGTCGATGCGCCCGCGACGCAGGCGCCGGAGTCCTGGGCAGGACTCGCTTCTATGTTCGAAAGACCGATCGTCATAAGTGGGTTCTCTGCAATCTGAGTTGGACGCCGCCGGTGTCCGGCTCTCTCCCGATACCCGCCAGGTTGCGCTCCAATCCCTTTCTGGAAGCAGGAATGCTTTGCCTCGCCTATCCTGCAACTAGTTAGGCCGTGTTGAGCATAGGGGGTGCATGGGGATGCGACTGGGGATCAACGCGGTGTCGCTGCTCGCGATACCGCTTAACGTGCAGGTGCTGGACGCGCTCGCGGAGGAGCCGCTACCGCTCGCCGAGCTCAGCCGCGCGGTCGGCCATCCGCCGGCGACCACGACCCGCTCGCACCTGCGCAACCTGACCGAGCTGGGCATCGTCTCCAGAGCGCGCGAAACCGAGTTCCCCGGCGCCGTCAGCTACTCGATCACTCCCTCCGGCCGGGGCATGCTCTCGGTCATGGAGGTGCTCCGCGCCTGGTTGAGCGCCGCCCCCGACGGGGAGCTCTCGCTTGGCAGTACCGGCGCCAAGAGCGCGATCAAGGCCTTGGTGGACGGCTGGTCGACGGGCCTGATGCGGGTCCTCGCGGCACGCCCCTTCGCCTTGACCGAGCTCAGCCGCCTGCTTCCTCAGACGAGCTATCCGACCCTGGAGCGGCGGCTGACGGCGATGCGCCGAGTCGGCCTCCTGCAGGCTCAGCGCAAGGGTGCCAACCGGGGCACCCCGTACGAGGTCACGCCGTGGCTGCGACAGGGCGTCGCGCCCCTGAGCGCCGCCGCGCACTGGGAACAGCAATTCGCCCCCGGCCAGGCGGAGCCGGTCGGCAAGGTCGACGTCGAGGCGATGTTCCTGCTTTCCGCCCCACTCCTCGAGCTGCCCGGGTCGCTCTCGGGCTCGTGCCGGCTAGCGGTCGAGTTGAGAAGCGGCTCAAACCTTCAGTTCGCGGGAGTGACGGCGTCATTCGAGGCGGGGCGCCTGCTGACCTGCGTCACCCAGCTGAGCAGCGACCCCGATACTTGGGTAACCGGAAGCACGCTCGACTGGGTGCGCTCGATGAGCGGGCACGGACAGCAGCACCTCGAGGTAGGCGGAGATCTCGACTTCGGCTCGTCCGTCGTCGAGGCTCTGCGCGCCAGCCTGGCGCTCGGGAGCCCGGTTCCCGGCACTCCTTGAAGACGGAAGCTAGGTGCCGCAACCAAGCGGCACGGTTCCGCGCGCGCGGCAATTTGACAGAGGCGATTTGCAGGCTGAACCGGGGCGTCCCAGACCAAAACCAGCCTTAAAAAACTCAAATGTTCGAAAACCCTTGACTGAGCGACACCAACGCCATATAAAGGTCGCGGGAATTAAAAACCGGCGTGTCAAGCGCCGGAACAAAGGAGAAATACATGAAGCACGTCAAGATGCTTGGCCTCGCCGCCATGGCGATCGCGGCTCTGTTCGCTTTCGCTGCTGCGTCGGCCTCGGCGACCGAGCTCTACAACGGCGCCACGACAGTTAAATCTGGCACCGCGCTCACCTCGAGCCTGACCGGCACCGCTTCGCTGACGACCACAGGCGGCACCGTCCTCGATACATGCACCGGCGGCGGCGTCAGTGGCAAAACCACCAGCAACGGTGGTGGAGCCGGCGTCAATGTCACCGGCAGCGTCGAAAAAACCGGCGTGACCTGGAGCGGATGCACCAAAACAACCGACACCCTTGAAGGCGGCACCCTTGAAGTTGCCTTCAAAGAAGGTCTCAACGGGACCGTCACCGGTAAAGGCTTCAAAGTGACAGTTGTGGTCTCCGAAGAATTCGGCGGCACCTGCAGCTACACCTTGGGCACCACCGGCACCTCCCTGGGCACCCTCGTCGGTTCGACGACCACGAACGCGACCCTCTCGATCAACGCCGTCGTCACCGGCGCCTCGGGCAACTCGTTCCTCTGCCCGTCGGACACCAAATGGGTTGCTAACTACAAAGTTACAAGCCCGAGCCCGCTGCACGTTACAGCTTCCTAATCCGCAGGATCTAGGAACCACAGCAGTGGCTCGACCGGCCGCCCCCGTTACGGGGGCGGCCGTTTTTCGTTCTCGGCCACAGCAACGAAAAGGCTGTCAGAGGGGGGCCACTAACAGTTTCGCGCCTCAATTTGGTCGATCACCCACCTCATCCGCCGCTCGACTCCGCGCTCGCGCAAATTTGTCGCACGGTTTTTGCAGGAGATTCATCAAATCCGATACCTCCCAGTTCGCCGAAGCGGTACTTAGCAGTCTAAGTCACTTGAGCGGTCTGCCGTACTCACTGTAGAAATGCCGAGCGAAAAAAAACCGGCGTGTCAAGCGCCGGAACAAAGGAGAAATACATGAAGCACATCAAGATGCTCGGCCTCGCGGCCATGGCGATCGCGGCTCTGTCCGCTTTCACCGCCGCGTCGGCCTCGGCGACCGAGCTGTACAGCGGCGCCACCACACTCAAAGCCGGCACCACAATCTCGTCAACCCTT
>DASULV010000064.1:0-5730 GCA_036277955.1 Solirubrobacterales bacterium
CAGATCACTCAGCGAGAGACGGCTCACGTAGAGGCCGGCAACCCAGGGAGGCCAGGGGACACCCACCCCTCCTTACGTGACCACCTCAGTCCCTCAGCTAAACGCGCCTACGAGTCGGCGCCGCCGGCCTCGACGAGGCCGTTGGCGATCGCGAAGCGGACCAGGTCTGGGCGGGTTTCCAGGCCCAGTTTCTCCAGCAGCTTCGCCCGGTTGACCTCGACGGCGCGGACGCTGAGGTAGAGCTGCTCACCGATCTCGCGGTTGGTGTGGCCGAGGGCGAGCAGGCGCAGGAGCTCGCGGTCGCGCTCGCCGAGCTGCTCGAGGGGGTCGGCGCCGAGCTGGGCGACCTGGCCGCCGAGCTCGGGGTCGATGTAGGAACCGCCCTCCGCGGCGGTGCGGATCGCCGCGGTCAGCTGGCGCTCGGCGGCCTGCTTGAGGACGTAGCCGGCGGCGCCGGCGCGGAGCAGCTCCCGCGCCCGGCGCGGGTCGGCCTGCATCGTGAGGACGACGATCGCGGTCCCCGGCGCCTCCTCGCGCAGCTTCGGCACGTCCGTGGCCGGCTCGGCGCCCGGCATGTTGAGGTCGAGCACGAGGACGTCGGGCTTGCGGTCGCGGACCAGCTTCTGGGCTGCCGACGCGTCGGCAGCCTCGCCGATCACCCGCAGGTCGTCCTCTCCCTCCAGCATCGCCCGCAACCCGGCCCGGATCAGGTTGTGGTCGTCGGCGAGGACGATCGTTATCTGCTTCTCGTCACTCCCCATGGAAACTCTGGGCGGAAGTCTCCCATGCTCCCTGGCGTCGCGGAACCCCGCAACCGGGAGTGTGGCTTTCGGCCGATGGGAGATCGCCCCCGCGTCGCAATCCTCTACTCATGAGAATTCTGCTTGCCCTGGGGGGAAACGCCCTCCTGTTGCGAGGCGAACCGGCTTCGGCCGAGAACCAGCGCCGCAACGTCGAGACCGCCGCGGAGGCGATCGCCGAGCTGGCCGCCGAGCACGAGGTGATCGTCACCCACGGCAACGGGCCGCAGGTCGGGCTGCTGGCGCTCCAGAACGAGTCCTTTCCCGACGTCCCCGCCTACCCGCTCGACATCCTCGGGGCCGAGAGCGAGGGGATGGTCGGCCACATGCTGGAGCTGGCGCTTCGCAACCGCCTGCCCGAGCGCGACGTGGTCAGCGTCCTCACCGAGGTCGTGGTGGCGGGCGACGATCCCGCTTTCGACAAGCCGACGAAGCCGATCGGCCCGATCTACGACTCCGACGAGGCGCAGCGACTGCGGAGCGAACGCGGTTGGACGGTCGGCCGCGACGGCGTCGGCTACCGCCGCCTCGTCCCCTCGCCCGAGCCGTACGCGATCGCCGAGATCCGCAGCCTGCGGGCCCTGGTCGGGGCGGGGGCGCTGGTGATCTGCGCCGGAGGCGGCGGCATCCCGATCGCCCTCAACGGCGACGGCACCATGCACGGGGTCGAAGCCGTCGTCGACAAGGACCTGACTGCCGCCCTGCTGGCGCGCCGCCTCGACGCCGACCTGCTGCTGATGCTGACCGACGTCAATGCCGTCCAGCGCGACTGGGGCAAACCGGACGCGCGGCCGATCGTCCGCGCCGAGCCGGCCGAGCTGCGCTCGCTGGACTTCGCCGCCGGGTCGATGGGACCGAAGGTCGAGGCCGCCTGCCGCTTCACCGAAGCGACCGGCCGCCGCGCCGCGATCGGCTCGCTCAGCGACGCTCCACAGATAGTGCGGGGCGAGGCGGGGACGCAGGTCGTCGCAACCGCCGCCGAGCCAGCCACCGCCGCAGCTCGTCAGCACCCCAGACGATGAACGGGAACGGCAGGACTACCAGCAGGTAGTCCCAGGGCAACGCCGCCGTCCCCAGCAGGTCTTGGAAGACGGGGACGTAGATCAGGATCGCGGTCAGGGCCAGCTCGAAGGCGATTCCCCAGAGCAGCAGGCGGTTGGAGAAGACGCCGATCGAGCGCAGCGAGGCGCGTTCGGTGCGGGCGGCGAAGGCGGTGCCGACCTGGCAGGCGACCATGCTGAGGAAGGTCATCGTCGTCGCCTGCTGGTAGGCGTGGTGGAGCGGCGTGCCCTCCCCGGTCGGGTCGTTCGGGCTCCAGCCGGCGCGCAGCAGGACGTAGAAGAAGGCGCCCATGCCGAGGGCGCCGGAGATCAGGCCGAGGAAGAGCCAGGCGCGGACCAGCAGCGGGCGGTCGATGATGCGCTGCGAGCGCGGCCGCGGCTTGCGTCCCATGATCCCCGGCTCGGCCGCCTCCTGGCCGAGGGCGAGCGCCGGGAGGGTCTCGGTGCCGACGTCGACTGAGAGCAGCTGCAGCACCGTCAGCGGCAACGGGATCGCGCCGCCGCCGAGGGCGAAGACGACGTAGGGGGCGAGCTCCGGCGTCAGGTGGGCGAAGATGTAGAGGATGAACTTGCGGATGTTGTCGTAGATCCGCCGGCCCGCCGCGACGGCGGCGACGATCGTCGCGAAGTTGTCGTCGGTGAGGACCATGGTCGAGGCCTCGCGAGCGACGTCGGTCCCCGAGCGCCCCATCGCGACGCCGATGTCGGCGCGGCGCAGGGCGGGCGCGTCGTTGGCGCCGTCGCCGGTCATCGCGACGACGTGGCCGGCCGCGCGCAAGGCGTCGGCGATCCGCAGCTTCGCCTCCGGGGTGCTGCGGGCGAAGACGAGCTCGCCGCCCGCCTCGAGAGCGGCGTCGAGCTGCGCCTCGCTCATGCTCTCGAGCTGGTCCTCGGAGATCGCCCGGGCATCGCCGCCGGCGATCCCGATCTGGTTGGCGATCGCGACCGCGGTGCGCGGGTGGTCGCCGGTGACGACGATGATCCGGATCCCGGCCCGGTGGCAGCGCGCGACCGCCGCCGCCACCTCCGGCCGCGGCGGATCGATCATCGCGACCAGGCCGAGCAGGGTGAGGTCGCGCTCGGCTTCCTCGCGGCGGGCGGGAACCGCGCCCTCGAGTCGACGGCGCGCCACCGCCAGCACCCGCAGCCCTTCGTCAGCGAAGCGGTCGGTCGCCGCATGCACGCGCTCGCGGGTGCCGGGATCGAGCAGTCGGGAGGAGCCCTCGCCCGCGGCGATCGCCGTGCAGCGCGGCAGGATCGACTCGGGCGCCCCCTTCGTATCGACCCAGAGACCCCCGTCGGCCTCGTCGACCGTCGACATCAGCTTCAGCCCGGCGTCGAAGTGGAACTGCGCCCGCCGGCGCTCGGCGCGAAGGGCGTCGTCGGTCCCGACCCCGAGCTCGGCGGCAGCCAGCACCATCGCCCCCTCGGTCGGATCGCCCACCGGCGCCCCGTCAGCATCAAGCCGGGCGTTGCTGCAGGCGAACATCGCCTCCCCCAACGCGCGCACACCCCCGCGAACTGCATCAACTTGACCACCTGCCGGGTGATCAAGTTGATGCAGTTCGGTCTGGGGAGTCCAGATCGCCGTTACGCGCATGCGGTTTTCGGTCAGGGTGCCGGTCTTGTCGGTGCAGACGACGTCGGTGGCGCCGAGGGTCTCGACCGCGCTGAGGCGCTTCACCACGGCGCCTTGGCGGACCATTCCCCGGACCCCGACCGCGAGGGCCAGGGTGATCACCGGCAGCAGGCCCTCGGGGACGTTGCCGACGATCAGCCCGATCGTCAGCACCACCGCGTCGGAGAGCGGCAGGCCGCCGACGAGGGCGGCGAGCGGGACGAAGGCGATCCCCATCACGATCGCGATCCGGGCGATCAGCCAGGCGACTCGCCGCACCTCGGTCTCCAGCGGGCTCTCCTCGACCTCGACCCGCTGCGAGAGCGAGGCGATGCGGCCGAGCTCGGTCCCCATCCCGGTCGCCGTGACCAGCGCTCGCGCCTCGCCACCGCTACAGGTGGTGCCGCTGAAGACGAGGTCGCGGCGCTGCAGATGGGGGGTGTGCGGGTGGGGTTCACCCGGGGCCAGCGAGACCGGCACCGACTCCCCGGTCAGGGTCGAGAGGTCGACCTCGATCGCCCCCTCGAGCAGCTGCCCGTCGGCGGAGATGCGGTCTCCCTCGGCGATCAGCAGCAGGTCGCCGGGGACGAGGTCGATCGCGTCGACCTCGGTCTCTTCGCCGTCGCGGACGACCCGCGCCCGCTGCGGGATGTAGCTCTGCAGCGCCTCGACCGCGCGCTCGGCCTGCATCTCCTGGGCGAAGGCGAAGGCCGCGTTGAGGACGATGACGACGACGACCGCGACCGCCACCGGGGTGATCCCGGCGATCGCGGCCAGCGCCGCCGCCCCCCAGAGCAGCAGCGCCAGCGGGTGGGTGAACTGCCGCGCCAGCTGCTTCGGCCAGCGGCGGCCGTGGCGGCGCTCGAGCCGGTTCGGCCCGACGTGCAGCAGGCGCCGCTCGGCCTCGCGACGGGAGAGCCCCTCGGGGCCGGTGGGATGAGCCGTCGCCGCCGGCTGCACCCATCTCTCCTACCCGGAGGCGGAGATGGCGTCGCGCTCGATCGGGCAGGACATGCAGCGCGGGCCGCCGCGGCCGCGGCCGAGCTCGGCGCCGGCGATCATGATCACCTCGATGCCCCCCGCTCGCAGGCGGGTGTTGGTGTCGACGTTGCGCTCGTAGGCGAGGACCACGCCCGGCGCCACCGCGAGGACGTTGTTGCCGTCGTCCCACTGCTCGCGCTGGGCCTCGAAGCTGTCGCCGCCGGTCTCGAACAGGCGCAGCGAGTCGACATCGAGCGCCGCGGCGATCGCCGCGAAGAGCTCCCCCTCGCGCTCGACCTTGACCCCTTCGGGGCCGGGGCGCAGGGTGTAGCCGTTCATCGCCGCCCGCAGCTCCGGGTAGACGGTGAAGGCGTCGCGGTCGACCATCGTCATCACCGTGTCGAGGTGCATGCTCGAGCGCTGGGCCGGCAGTTCGACCGCGATCACGCGCTCGGCGGCGTCGGCGGCGAAGAGACGGCGGGCGAGCAGCTCCACCGCCGCCGGCTTCGTCCTCTCCCCCATCCCGACGAGGACGCAGCCGTTGCCGATCACGAGTACGTCGCCGCCCTCGAGGTGCGGCGGCCCGCCGAAGTCGTCGCTCCAGACCTCGTGCGGGACCTCGGCGAAGAGCGGGTGGTGGCGGTAGATCGCGTCCAGGTGCACCGCCTCGCGCCGCCGCGCCGGCTTCGCCATCGCGTGGACGCTGACGCCGCCGTAGACCCAGGCGGAGGTGTCGCGGGTGAAGAGATGGTTGGGCAGGGGCGCCAGCACGAAGCCGTCGCGGCGGGAGACAGCGGCCACCAACGAGAGACTGGTGAAGGGAACCTCCTCGTAGGTGATGCCGCCGATCAACCGCTCGGCTAGCTCCGAGCCGGGCAACCCGCCCAACCACTCCGCCACCGCCGGTCCCAGGGCAGGGCCGAGATCGGCCTCCGCCAAGGTTCCGGCGATCACGCTTTCTCGCGCCTCCGGGATCGCCAGCGTCTGCGCCAGCAGCTCCTGGAGGTAGAGGACCTCGACGCCCTCTTCGCGCAGGGTGTCGGCGAAGGCGTCGTGCTCCTGGCGGGCGCGCTTGACCCAGAGCACGTCGTCGAAGAGCAGTTCGTCCTTGTTGGCCGGGGTGAGCCGGCGCAGCTCGGCGTCGGGCCGGTGCAGCATCACCCGCCGCAGGACCCCGACCTCCGAGTGGACGCCGAGGGCGGAAGCCCGCGCCGCCTCCGCGCCCTGGGGCGCGGAGGCGGTCGCGGCCGTGCTGGCGGCGCTCATCGGT
>DASULV010000065.1:0-35725 GCA_036277955.1 Solirubrobacterales bacterium
AATGCTCTTAGCGCGCCTGCCGACTTCGCAATACCCGGGAAAGAAGAAGAGGCGCTAATCGCGGTTGCCGTGAAGGGATTCGACTCCACGGGCAGCAAGCTAACCGATGCAAGGCGCGAGATTGAAGAGATGGCCACGATCCGAAAGCCAGGCCAGTACATCTTTGCGGTGATAGACGGTCATGGATGGGCTAGGCGCCAAGGCGACTTGAGGCGAATTCACGATCTCTGGGCAACGGACCGAATCGCGGGGCTGTTTAGCCAAGTCTCGCTACCTGACTTTCAGATGTCTCTGGAGGATGCAGCCCGGCGACTGCGCTTGATCGACTGATGCAGTAGTCGGATCAGGAAGGCACCCGGGGCGAGGCTTACGGCCGGGCGCGGCCGCCGGTGAGGCCGACGAAGGCGCGCCAGGCAGGCTTCGGGTGGAACTTCGTCCCTTCGCGGAAGAGGCCGACCGAGTCGCAGAAGCTGCAGGAGCCTTCGAGGTCTTTCCAGGAGAACCAGTAGACCTGCTTGAGGTCGAGGCGGCCGCGGTTTTCCAGCAGGTAGCCGTAGGCGGCGCGCAGCTGCTTGACCTGGCCGCGGACGCCCTGCTCGAAGGCGACTTCCTGGAAGTTGTTCTGCGAGCCCCAGCCGATCTCGGTGATGTACATCGGCACCCGGTCGCGGTTTTCGACGGTGACGTCGTGCAGCGCCTCGACCAGTTCTTCGAGGTCTTCGGGGAAGGCCGCGTAGGGGTGCAGCGCGATCCCGTCGAAGAAACGCTTGATCCCGGGCGTGCGGTAGATCGCGGCGAGGAAGTCCGCCGCCGGCATCCCCTTCTTGCCCGTCGCGGTCGGTTCGCCGAAGAGGCCGGAGAGGAGGACTTCGGCGCTGGGGTCGATCCGTTTGATCGCCGGGCTGGTGATCTTCAACAGCCTGACGAAGCGCTGCGGCGAGACCGGGTAGGCGAAGTAGAAGAAGTTAGCCTCGTTCCAGACCTGCCAGTTGCGGATCGGCAGCGGCCGGGAGATCACGGTTTCGTATTGGACCCCAGGCGCGTGCTGGGTCCAGAATTCGCCACCGGGCCCGTAGCGCCTGACGGCGGCTTCGACAAACCCGATCCAGGCCTTGCGGGCGGCGCCGTTGTCGATCGGCATCCGCGTGTACTTGTGGTTGACCCAGGTCGGGACGCCGTAGAGGATCGGCAGCACCTGCATCCCGTGGCGGGCGGCGACTTCGACCACCGGGTCGAAACTGGCCCAGTCGTAGCCGCCCTTGCGGGTCGGCTGCACCGCGCCCCAGGCGAGCGGCCAGCGGATCGTTTCGATCCCGCCCGCCTTCATGTAGGCGGCGTCGGTATCGGTCGGCGTCGACTGCGGGTCGATCCCGAAGAAGCCCTTGGGCGCGGGGATCGGCGGCTTCGCCGCACCGGGCTGCGCCCCGGCAATGAGGGCGATGACGAGGCAGGAACAGAGCAGGACGGCGGCGAGGAGGCGCTTCATTCGAGTTGAGCAGGGTAGCGAGTGGGGAGGCTGGCGATGTGAAAGATAGGCTGCGCCGCCTTGTTCTCTTCTGGCGCAAAGGCACGCGCGCAGCTGACCTACCTGCTCAAGGCGGTGGCCCGCTACCTGCGCTGGATGCTCACCGACCTCCGCCATCGCCAGGACGAGGGCTTGATGCCGCCGCGCCGCCTCTCCTTCGTCGGCCGCGGCGACTTCGAGCGCACCGGCAACGAGTACCTCCACCACTTCCAGGAGCTGGGCGGCCTGCGGCCGGGCGACCGCGTCCTCGACATGGGCTGCGGGATCGGGCGGATGGCGATCCCGCTGATGGGCTACCTCGACGAATCCGGCTCCTACGCCGGCTTCGACGTCGGCCGGGCGATGATCCGCTGGTGCCAGCGCGAGGTGAGCTCGCGCCGCCCCGACTTCGAGTTCGCCTGGGCGCCCGTCTACAACCAGAAGTACAACCCCTTCGGCACGGTCTCCGCGGCGGGGTTCCGCTTCCCCTACGAGGACGCCTCCTTCGACTTCGTCTTCGCGACCTCGCTCTTCACCCACCTCGTGCGTGAGGAGACCGAGCACTACCTGCGCGAAACGGCGCGCGTCCTGCGCCCGGGCGGCACCTGCCTGCTGACCTTCTTCCTGCTCGACGAGCACGCCGAACGGGAGGTGGCGGCGGGGCGCGCCTCGTTCGACTTCCGCCACCCGATCGAGGGCGCCTTCACCAGCGATCCCAGCCAGCCCGAGGAAGCGATCGCCTTCCGGGTGACCGACCTGCGGGAGATGCTCGGCGGCGCCGGGTTGGAGGTTCAGGAGCCGATCAGGTTCGGGCTCTGGTCGAACCACCCGGACGGGCCCGCCGGCCAGGACATCGTGATCGCCCGGCGCGCCGCCTGAGCTTCAACCGCGGCCGCGCAGGGCGGTGATCCCGAGGCTGACGACGAGCTTGGCGCCGATCCCGGCGTAGACGGCGGCGTTGACCAGAGGGTTGTGCTCGGGCGCGTCAAAGCGGCGGTAGAAGCGGCCCATGCCGCGGTGGAAGGCGATCTCCTGCCGCGGCGCCCGCCGCCGCGCGCTCGAGCCTCCCTTGACGTGCAGCGCCACTCCCGCCGGCTCGTAGAAGACCTTCCAACCGGCGTCCCAGAAGCGGTGGCACCAGTCGAGGTCCTCCATGTAGAGCCAGTAGCCCTCGTCGAGCAGGCCGACCTCGCGGACCGCCTCGGCGCGGCAGAGCATGAAGGCGCCGTTGACGGCGTCGACCTCGCCCGGCTCGTCGTCGCCAAGGTGAGCGGCGCGGTACTGCCCGCCGCCGACGCCGGTGAAGTGCCCCAGC
The DNA here is from genome assembly GCA_036277955.1 of Solirubrobacterales bacterium. GTDB lineage: Bacteria > Actinomycetota > Thermoleophilia > Solirubrobacterales > 70-9 > VAYN01. Next base: position 2,820 of record DASULV010000065.1, read on the forward strand.
GCATCCGCCGGGGTCGGGAAGGAGCGCTTGCAGGCGTGGTCGAGCTCACCGCTCTTGGTCACCAGCTTCACCCCGACCATCCCGATCCGCTCGTCGGAGCGCAGCCGCGCCAGCGCCGCGTCGAGCGTGCCGGCGTAGACCTCGGTGTCGGGGTTCAGCAACAGCACCGCGGCGGCGTGGCTCTGGCGCAGGACGAGATTGTTGGCGGCGGAGAAGCCGATGTTGCCGCGGCGCAGCAGCCGCACCTCGGGGAACTCGACCTCGACCATGTCCGGGGTACCGTCGGGGCTGCCGCTGTCGACGACGGTGACCCGCATCTCGCCCTCGGAGATCGGGTGCTCGGCGAGCGAGCGCAGGCAGCGCCGCAGCAGCGCTTCGGCGCCGTGGCTGACGATGACAATCTCGAGCGCGAGCATGTTGCCGGTGCCGGCGAAAGCCGGCGCTGTCAGTAGGCGCCCTCGCCGCGGACCAGCGCCCGCGGCGTCCGCAGCAGGATCTCCAGGTCGGTCAGCAGCGAGAGGTTGTCGAGGTAATCGCGCTCCATCGCCAGCCGCTCCTCGAAGGTGAGGTCGCTGCGGCCGTAGACCTGCATCGGCCCGGTCATCCCCGGCTTCACCGCCAGGCGCCCGCGCTGGCGCTCGTCGTAGAGGGCGACGACGCTCTCCTCCTCGGGCCGCGGCCCGACCAGCGACATCTCGCCCTTCAGCACGTTCCACAGCTGCGGCAGCTCGTCGAAGCTGGTCCGCCGCAGCCAGCGGCCGCTGCGGGTGACGCGCGGGTCGTCGGGGATCTTGAAGGCGGGCTGGTCGAGGCTCTCGATGTCGACCAGCTCGGGCAGCCGCTGCTCGGCGTCGGTGACCATCGTCCGGAACTTGACCATCGTGAACGGCGCCCCGTCCTTGCCGACGCGCCGCTGGCGGAAGAAGACCGGGCGACCGTCGTCGAGCAGGATCCAGATCGCGATCGCCAGGAGCAGCGGAGACAGCAGCACCAGCCCCAGGGCGGAGACGACGACGTCCATCACCCGCTTCATCGCCACCGTCGAGCGCGGCGGGTCGCTGAAGCGGAAGTCGAGCACCGGCAGCTCGGCGAGGCGGTTGAGCTCGATCCCCGGCCCCAGCAGCCCGTAGTGCTGGGGGAGGAAGGTCAGCGCCAAACCCTCGACCTTGCACTCTTCGATCAGCCGCTCGGCGTCGTCCTCGCTCATCTCCGGTTCGGTGACGACGACCCGCTCGATCGCCTGCTCGCGGGCGATCCGGGAGATGTCGGCGGGCGAGCCCAGACGCGGCAGCTCCCGCGCGGCCGCTTCGGACTCCGGCGCCAGGTAGCCGACCAGCGCCAGCCGCGTCTCCGGGTGGGTGGAGACCCGGCGCGCGACCAGGTCGACCGCCTTCGCCGGGCCGATCACCAGGCCCGTGGCCTGGGCCGTGAGGCGGTGCCAGAGGAAGCGCAGAATCCCGCGCAGGGTGAAGCTGAGCGCGAAGGTGCCGACCCCGACCCCGATCGCCGCCGCCGGCGAGAGCGGGCCCGCCGGGCTGATCGCCATCAGCGCGTCGAGCACGAGCGTCGCCAGCACCGTCGCGGTGACCAGCGAGGGAAGCTCGTCGAGGGTGCTGTGGCGCAGCCGGCGGTGATCGTTGTCGTAGAGGCCCTGGAGCTTGACCACGATCACCCAGGAAGGGCTGAAGAGGACCATCCAGAAGAGGTCGCCGATGTCGGTGCTGGAGCTGGAGACGGTGATCAGGCAGAGGACGGCGAGCAGCGCGCCCCAGTCGCCCAAGGCAAGCAGCCGCCGCAGGACGGCGCCGCGGCGGCGGAACTCGCTCGGCCCCCGGTTCTCGGGGTCGAAGGGCAGCGGCCCCAGCGTCGGCGCCTCCGCCGCCTCGGGCCTGATGTCCGGCGTCTGACTCATCCGCATCCTTCAAAACCTTCTTCGAGGCACTTTTCTTCGGGGTTGAGTCGCTGCGCTGCTTCCAGGCTGCCCTTGGCGGCGGCTTCGTCCCCTGCCTCGTGCTCGACCCGGGCGCGCAGGTAGTACAGCTGCCAGTTGTCTTCTTCGCGGTCGATCGCCTCAGTCAGCCGCTGCCTGGCGGTCGCGTAATCCCCCTGCGACTCGGCGAGCAGGCCCAGCTGGAGGTAGGGGCTGGCCGCCCACGGCTCGATCGAGCGGGCGGTTTCGGCGTGGTCGACCGCTGAGGCCACGTTGCCGTCGGCGGCGGCGGCGTTGCTGGTGTCGATCTCGCGGTCGACCAGCAGCGGGCCGATCAGGGCCAGCGCCACGATCCAGGCGAGGCCGAGGCCGGCGACGGTGAGGCCGAAGCGCTGCCGCTCGCCGCCGCCGTTCGCATCCGCCCGCGCTTGCGCGAGCTGGCCGCAACGGGCGGCGACGAGGGCGCCGGCGGAGAGGAAGAAGATCGCGCCGACGCCGGCGATTTCCCAGAACCAGTCGATCCCGGCGCCGATCGCAAAGGTGAGACAGGCGGCAAAGAGGAGGGCGTAGAGCTCGCGGCGCACCCCCCCGGCGGCTCGCCAGGCCGCGAAGCCGGTCCACAGCAGCATCCCGACCAGGCCCAGGACCAGCAAACCGCCGAGCACGCCGAGCTCGGTGAAAGCCTGCAGGTAGACGGAATGCGCGTTCAGCACCGGCACTTCGATGTGGCGCAGCTTGTTCCAGGAGAAGCGGTAGGTGCCGGCGCCGTGCCCGAGCGCCGGTTCTTCCTCGAAGGCGTCGACCGCGACGCGCCAGAACTCGTGGCGGTTGGCCCCGGAGAATTGGGAGAAGTGTTCGGCCGGGTCAGAGGGGAACTGTTGGTCCGGGCTCGAGAACTGGTCCCAGGCGCGGCCGCCGACGGCGAGTGCCCCCGCGATCGCGATCAGCGCCGCGATCAGCGCAAGCGCTCGCAGGGTGCGCCGGTCGCGCGACAGCGCCAGGGCCCGTCCGGTCAGGGTGCCGCCGCGAAGCTCGAGCCGCCGCAGCAGGGCGAACAGGGCCAGGGAGAGCGCGATCCCGCCGATCAGGATCAGGAGGACGGTCACTCCCTGGTCGATCGCTGCCTGGTCGGGGTAGTTGTCGGCGAGGCTGCGGCTCGCCTGCACCTGGAGCACCGCGGGAATGGTCCCGATTGCCCCGATCGCCAGCGTCCCCAGCATCCAGAGCCGGTCGTGGGAGAGGACCAGCAGGCAGCCGCAAGCGATCCCGAGGCCGAAGAGGCCCCCTCGGGAATAGGTGAAGTAGAGCGCCAGCAGGAGCACGGGGATGGCCCCGACGGCGAGCCAACGCAGCGCCGCGGTCAGCGAGCGCCGGCTCATCCAGAGGCAGAAGGCGGTCCCGATCCCGAAAGCGAGGCCGTCCGCGTTCCAGTATCCGAACGGGTAGCCGGTGCGCGGACCGCTGCCGGGACCCGCTCCCAGAGCGAAAATATCGGGGAGGAGCCGGCTGGCGAGGGCGAGGAGCGCGGCCCCGATCAGCGCAATTCCTATGCCTTCAGCGAAACGTTGGCGCCTTTGGTCGGTTTGGGCGATCAGGAACGCAGTCAGAAAGAAGCCCAGATAGACGAGAACCCGGTCGGCTTCGATCACGCTGAGCTCTACCGACCCTGACCAGAGAGATGAGAATGCGGAAAAAAGCGCCAGTCCTCCGATCAATCCCGTCGCCCACCAGAAGGGTCGGCCCAGGGTCGCCTGTCCGGCGGCGCCCAGAGCAAGCATCACGACGAGGACCAGCAGCACGGCAAGGCCGGCGATGTGGCGGTCGCTCAGGAAATAGCCGCCCCCGGCCAGCGCCAGGCCAAGGATCAAGGCAAGTGGACTTATCAGCGCCGCTGATTCCTCTAACCTTGCGCGCCATGTCTCAGACCCGGCACCGCCATCCCCATAGCTCGGCCCGACCTGTCTTCGCGCTTCTTTCAGTGCTTGCTGTGCTGGCATTCGCTTGTTCACCGGCCATGGCCCACGCGGAAGAAGCGACCGGGCCCGTCTACACGCCTGACGTACCAACCGTCCCGCAGGAACAAAGTCCCGGTGGAACCCATAACGGGGGCTCGAAGGGCGCTAACGGCGGGGGCGAAGGCGCCGAAGCCGAAAAGGCGAACGCACCCGGAGGGACTGGTTCGGGCGGCGGCAACGGTTCGCAGGGCGGCGGCTCCCAAGGTGCCCAGGGTAACCAAGGCTCCACCGGCAACGGGGGCCAGCCGGGCAGCGGCTCCAACGATGCAGGTGGCTCCGTCGGCGAAGGCAAGCCGGTCGTCAACCTCGGCGAAAACACGGCCGACGCCACCGAAGACGACTCTTCCTCTCCGCTGGTCCCGATCTTGATCGCGATCGTCGTCCTCGCGGCGATCTCGATCGGCGCCTTCTACTACCGGCAGCGCCGCCAGGGCGCCGGTTCTTCCGTCTCGCCCAAGGCGAGCTGACCCGATGTCGAAAAGGAGCGAGTACATGAGCAGGATTCTGCGTGCCTGGACGTTGGCACTGGCCTTGACGACCTTCTTCGCGGTCTTCGCCTCGGCAGCCCAGGCGCTGCCGGCGGGCTTCTGGGGCGTGGTGCCGCAGAACAGCCCGAGCTCCGCCCAGTTCCAGCGGCTCGGCAAGGGCGGCGTTGAAAGCATTCGGATCTCGATCGGCTGGCCATCGGTGCAGCCGACCCAGACCAGCTCGTTCGACTGGAGCGGCTTCGACAACCAGGTCGAAGAGGCCGCGAAAGCCGGGATCAAGGTCCTCCCGTTCCTCACCGGCGCCCCCGAATGGGCCGTTCCGGCCAAGCGGGTCCCCGGCGCGGGCGGCTTGACGGCTCCCGCGCGCCTGCCGGTCAGCGGTGCCGCCCGCACCGGCTGGGTCTCCTTCGTGACCGCCGCGGTCGCCCGCTACGGCCCCACCGGCAGCTTCTGGGCCGAGCACCCCGGCCTGCCGGCCCGGCCGATCCGCGAATGGCAGATCTGGAACGAGCCCAACTTCAAGTACTTCATCGCCAAGCCCAACCCGGCCGAATACGGCCAGCTGGTGAAGCTCTCGTACAGCGCCATCCATACGGCCGACCCCGGGGCGAAGGTAGTTCTCGCCGGGCTCTTCTCGCGGCCGAAGGGCTCCCGGGACGCCCGGACCAAAAAGCACAAAAGCCTCAACTGGTACGCGAGCGACTTCGTCAACGTGATGTACAAGCGGACGCCCGGGATCAAGACGAAGTTCCAAGGTGCCGCCCTGCACCCGTACACGATCTACGCCCGGGAACTGCCCGAAGTCGTCGAAGAATTCCGCAAGACCCTGAGCGCCAACGGCGACGCCGGCAAGAAGCTGCTGGTCACCGAGCTCGGCTGGAGCTCCGGGCCGAAGAACACCGGCAACCTCTTCGCCAAGGGTCCCTCGGGCCAAGCGAAGGAACTGCGCACCGCCTTCACCCAACTGCGCAGCAAGCAGGCGAAGTGGAAGCTGAAGAGCGTCTTCTGGTTCTCCGTCGACGACCTGCCCGGCGCCTGCAACTTCTGCGACGGCTCCGGCCTCTTCGGCCCCGGCTTCACCCCGAAGCCGGCCTGGTATGCCTTCGTGAAGTTCGCCGGCGGAACGCCTTAGCGGCTGATCTCTTCACAGAGCTCGGCGAGTCCTATCGCCTCGGTGTCCGAGCCGAGGCGATAGCGCTCGTTGCCTGGATAGACGACGAAGCTCCGCTCGGGTCGCAGATCTTCCAGGGCCGAGCGCATGCCGCGCTCGAGTCTCGGCGCGGCGCTTCGCTTGATCTCGATCGCCCAGACTCGCCCGTCGCGCCAGCTGAGGACGAGGTCTATCTCTGCGCCTCCGCTCGTGCGGTAGAAGCTCGCCTCCGCCCGATCCGCAGCCTCGGTGATCGCGTTCTCGACCACCAGGCCCTCCCAGCTCGCGCCGGCCACCGGATGTCCCAGAACCGCCTCCTTGTCGACGAGCCCCAAAAGCGCGTGGACGAGTCCGCTGTCGCGCACGTAGACCTTGGGGGAGCGCACGAGGCGCTTGCCGACGTTGGTGAGCGTGGGCGGTAGGCGGCGGACGAGTAGAAGATCGACCATGAGGTCGAGGTAATGACCGACGGTTGCCCCGGTGACACCGAGCCCCCTCGCGAGGTGGGAGGCATTCAGCAGCCCACCCTGCTGATGGGCGAGCATCGTCCACAGCCGCCGAAGCGTCTCGGCCGGTATGCGAGGGCCGAGCTGAGGTATATCCCGCTCGAGATAGGTGCGGATGAAATCGGATCGCCAGCGCAGGCTCTGATCGTCGCCAGAGGCGAGGAAGCTGGGAGGAAATCCGCCCCGCACCCAGAGGTCGTCGCTTCGGTCCACTCCCGTCTCCATGATGTCGAGCGGAGTCAGCTCGACGAGGGCGACCCGCCCCGCCAGCGTCTCGCTGCTCTGAGCCAATAGATCCACCGCCGCCGATCCGAGGAGGAAAAAGCGCCCCGTCCCCCTGCCTTCACGACGGCCCCGATCGATCACCCCCCGGAGTACTTCGAAGATCCCCGGCGCTCGCTGGATCTCGTCTAGGACGACGAGCTCATCCGCGTGATCGGCGAAATAGAGCTCCGGCTCGGCCAAGCGGGCCCGGTCGGCCTCCGACTCGAGATCCAGATAGACCGAGTCCCTTTCTTCGGCGATCTTCAGAGCGAGCGTGGTCTTGCCCACCTGCCGCGGTCCGGTCAGGACCACAGCCGGCGCCTCGCTCAGAAGGGCGGTGACGCGGGAAGTGGCTTTGCGATCAATCATCCTTGTAAATCTATAAGACAGATTTAAATTTGCAAGGGTGGTGCTCCTCTTTTTCTAGGCCCTGATGGCACTTGCGTAAGATCGGTGGGTTGGCAACTGAGGCGAAAGCGAGTGTGAAGTCCGATCCGATGGCGCCGTTCTCGGCGGCGACGCGGCGCTGGTTCGAGGCCTCTTTCGAGGGGCCGACGCCGGCGCAGGCGGGCGGCTGGGAGGCGATCTCCAGCGGTGAGCATGCGCTGATCTGCGCCCCGACCGGCTCGGGGAAGACGCTCGCCAGCTTCCTCTGGGGGATCGACAAGCTGGCGCGCTCGAAGGAGCTGGGGACCGGGGTCAAGCTGGTCTACGTCTCGCCGCTGAAAGCGCTCTCCTACGACATCGAGCGCAACCTGCGGGCGCCGCTGCGGGGGATCGGAGCCGAGATCGCGGTCGGGCTGCGGACCGGCGACACGCCGCAGAAAGAGCGGCGGGCGATGGCCAAAGAACCGCCCGACATCCTCATCACCACGCCGGAGTCGCTCTACCTGATGCTCTCCTCGAGCGTGCGCGAGATCCTCACCGGCGTCGAGGCGGTGATCGTCGACGAGATCCACGCGGTCGCCCAGACCAAGCGCGGCTCCCACCTGGCGGTGACGCTGGAGCGGCTCAACCACCTGGTCGAAAAGGAGGGCGGCGACCCGATCCAGCGGATCGGCCTCTCCGCGACCCAGCGGCCGCTGGAGCGGATCGGCAAGTTCCTGGTCGGCCCGAAGCGCGAGTGCCGGATCGTCGACGCCGGCCAGAAGAAGGCCCTCGACCTGGAGATCGTCGTCCCGGTCGAGGACATGGCCGACCCGGGCGCGCCCGCCTACCCGAGCGAGGACGGGCCGCCGCCGACCGAAATCGAGCCGAGCGCCCACGTCCGCTCGATCTGGCCCGCGATCTATCCGCGGCTGCTGGAGCTGGTGCAGGAACACACCTCGACGATGATCTTCGTCAACAACCGCCGTGCCGCCGAGCGCCTGGCGAAGCGGCTGAACGAGCTCGCCAACGGCGAAGGCGAAAGCGAGCTGCCGGCGACCGAGCACAGCCACCACGAGGACACCGGCGAGCCGGAGGACTACGTCGAAATCGCCCGCGCCCACCACGGCTCCCTCTCCCACGAGGAGCGGGCGAACGTCGAGGAGATGCTGAAGTCCGGCCAGCTGCCCTGCCTCGTCGCCACCTCCTCGCTGGAGCTGGGGATCGACATGGGCGCGGTCGACCTGGTGATCCAGGTCGAGTCGCCGAAGTCGGTGACCCGCGGCCTGCAGCGGATCGGCCGCGCCGGCCACCGTATGGGCGAAGTCTCCAAAGGCCGGATCTTCCCCAAATACCGCGGCGACCTGCTCGAGTGCGCGGTCGTCGCCCGGCGCATGCGCGAGGCCGAGATCGAGGAGACGGTGATCCCGCAGAACCCCCTCGACGTGCTCGCGCAGCACCTGGTCTCGATGGCGGCCCAGGAAGAGTGGGTCGTCGACGAGGTCGAGCACCTCCTGACCGCGACCGAGCCCTTCCACGACCTCTCGCGCGAACAGCTGGAGAACGTGCTCGACATGCTCGACGGCCGCTACCCCTCCGACCGCTTCGCCGAGCTGCGGCCGCGGATCGTCTGGGACCGCACCGAAGGGACGATCCACGGCCGCAAAGGCGCCCGCCAGCTGGTCGTCACCAACGCCGGCACGATCCCCGACCGCGGCCTCTACGGCGTCCACCTCCCCGACGGCCGCCGGGTCGGCGAGCTCGACGAGGAGATGGTCTACGAGGCCCGCCCCGGCCAGACCTTCCTGCTCGGCTCCAGCACCTGGCGCATCGAGGAAATCACCCGCGACCGGGTGATCGTCACCCCGGCCCCCGGCGCCCCCGGCGCCGTCCCCTTCTGGAAGGGCGACGGGATCGGCCGCCCGGCCGAGCTCGGGGGGGCGATCGGCGCCTTCGCCCGTGAGGCGGTCTCCCGCGACCCGGCCGAGTTGGCGAAGGAGTACGACCTCGACGAGCGCGCCGCCGACAACCTCGTCTCCTACCTGCGTGAGCAGCAGCAGGCGACCCGCGTCGTCCCCTCCGACGAGACGATCGTCGTCGAGCGCTTCCGCGACGAGATCGGCGACTGGCGCCTCTGCATCCTCTCCCCCTACGGCGGCCGCGTCCACGCCGCCTGGGGACTCGCCCTTGCCGCCAAGATCCGCGACGAACGCGATCTCGAGGCCGACGCGATCTGGTCCGACGACGGCATCGTCATCCACCTCCCCGACGCCGACGAGCCGCCGCCCGCCGACCTCGTCCTGATCGACCCCGACCAGATCGAAGACCTGGTCGTCGGCGAGCTGTCCGGCTCTGCCCTGTTCGGCGCCCGTTTCCGCGAGAACGCCTCCCGCTCGCTGCTGATCCCGCGCGCCTACCCGGGCAAGCGCACGCCGCTCTGGCAGCAGCGGCTGAAGAGCCAGAGCCTGCTCGAGGTGGCGCGGGACTTCCCGCGCTTCCCGGTCGTGCTCGAGACCTACCGCGAGTGCCTGCGCGACGTCCTCGACCTGCCCGCCCTCGCCGAGCTGCTGGAAAAGCTGCACTCCCGCGCCCTCAGCCTGGTCGAGGTGGAGACGCCGACCGCCTCGCCCTTCGCCTCCTCGCTGCTCTTCGACTACGTGGCGACGTACATGTACGAGGGGGACACGCCGAACGCCGAGCGGCGAGCGGCGGCGCTGGCGCTCGACCGCGACCTCCTGCGCGAGCTGCTGGGCCAGGAGGAGCTGCGCGAACTGATCGACCCGGAGGCGCTGGAAGAAGTCGAGGCGCAGCTGCAGCACCGCACCGCGGCCGGCCGTGCCGGCGACCGCGACGCCCTCCAGCAGCTGCTGCGCAACCTCGGCGATCTGCGCCTGGAGGAGTGCGAGGAGCGGGTCGCCGAGGGCTACTCGGCGAAATCGATGCTGGAGAAGCTGGTCGCCGAGCGCCGGGTCGCCAAAGTGCGGGTCGCCGGCGAGGAGCGCTACATCGCCGCCGAGGACGCCGGCCTCTACCGCGACGCCCTCGGGGTGCCGGAGCCGCCCGGTCTGCCGGAGACGTTCCTCGAGGAGCACCCGGACGCGATGCGGGCCCTGGTCCGCCGCTACGCCCGCACCCACGGCCCGTTCCCGACCCAGCAGCTGGCCGAGCGCTACGGCGTCGACCCTTCGCCGGCGCTGCGGGAGCTCGAGACCGAAGGGGCGCTGGTCCGCGGTGAGCTGGCGCCGGGAGGGACCGAGCGCGAGTGGTGCGACTCCGAAGTCCTGCGCCGGGTCCGCCGCGCCAGCCTCGCCCGCCTGCGCAAGGAGGTCGAGGCGGCCGACACCCGCGAGCTGGCGCGGTTCCTGCCGAGCTGGCAGAACGTCGACGCGTTCCGTAGAACCGGCGCCGGCCTCGACCGCCTGCGCGAGGCGCTGGTGCCGCTGCAGGGCGTCGCGCTGACGCCGAAAGTCTGGGAGGCCGACGTGCTGCCTCGCCGCCTCGGCGCCTACTCGCAGAGCTGGCTCGACGAGCTCTGCACCAGCGGCGAGCTGGTCTGGATCGGCGCCGGCGCCCTCGGCCGCAACGACGGCCGCGTCGCCCTCTACTTCCGCGAGGACGTCCGCCTCGCGGGTCCGCCCCCCGCGAACGCGAAGCTGGAGCCGTTCAACGGTGAGGTCCACGATGCGATCCGCGAGCGCCTCGCCGCCGGCCCCTCGTTCTGGCTCGACCTCGTCGTCGAGCTCGAACACCCCGCCGAGGACCTCCACAACGCCCTCTGGGACCTGGTCTGGACGGGAGAGGTGACCAACGACGCCTTCGCGCCGCTGCGGGCGCCGCGGCTGCGGGCGGTGCCGCCCTCCGAACGCCCGGGCCGCCGCTTCGCCCGTCGTCGCAGCACCACCGGCGCCGCGGTCCAAGGTCGCTGGTCCCTCACCGCGCCGCTGTTCGCCAACGCCCCCGGCCCCGGCGCCAAGCTCCGCGCCCAGGCCGAGCTGATGCTCGAGCGCTACGGCATCGTCACCCGGGAGACGGTCCTCGCCGAGGGCATCCCCGGCGGCTTCTCCACCCTCTACGGCGAGCTCGGCAACCTCGAGCTGCTCGGCACCGCCCGCCGCGGCTACTTCGTCGAGGGCCTCGGCGGCGCCCAGTTCGCCCTCCCCGGCGCGGTCGAGCGCCTGCGCTCGCTGCCCGAACGCGACGGCTCCTACCTCGTCCTCGCCGCCACCGACCCCGCCAACCCCTACGGCGCCTCGCTCCCCTGGCCGAAATCGGAGAGCGGCCGCCGCCCCGGCCGCACGCCGGGCGCGCACCTGCTCCTGCGCGACGGCGAGCCGATCGTCTTCGTCGAGCGCGGCGGCCGTGGCCTCCTGCGCCTGAAGCAGGTCGAGGGAGAGGAGCTGGAGGAGGCGATGCGCGCCCTCGCCGACGCCGTCAGCGACGGCCACCTGCCGAAACTGGCGGTCGAGAAGCTCGACGGCGAGGCGATCATCGGCTCCGGCCACGAGGACGCCCTCGTCGGCGCCGGCTTCAGCCGCGGCCCGCGCAAACTGACTGCCTCTGTGTAGGTACAGCTTTCACGTACCACTTGGTACGAAAATAGTGTACCATCTGGTATGATGAATCCGTTCAACTACCAGGGCCCCGTGGCTCCCCTGCACCTAATCGATCGCCGAAATGAGCTAGACGCGCTTCAGCGGGCGGCCGCTGACCGCATTGCTATTCGCCTCGCAGCCCCAAGGCGATTTGGAAAGAGCAGTCTCCTGGAAGCGCACGCCATGGCGATGAGAGAGGCCGGTCATCGAGCTGTGCGCGTCGATTTCTCGAAGGTTGCGACTGTGGGAGACGTGGCGGCCCGGGTCATCGAGGCCTATTCAGCGCTGCCGGCGGATCCCGACCGGATCGTCCGCCGCTGGGCGGCACGGTTCTCCATAGACGTCTCGGTTGCCAATGTGCGGATCGGTTTCGGGCAAAGACCTCCGCGGCCTCCCGCAGACGAGGCGCGTGCCGCTCTCCTCCAGTTGCTCGAGGTGCCACGGGAGCTGTTCAATGCCGACGGAGATCTCACGGTTGTGTGCTTCGACGAGTTCCAGGATCTACTGGTTGCAGACGATGCCCTCGATGGTCTGTTCCGTTCGGTGATTCAGCACCACGGTGAGGTCGCTGCTTACGTCTTTGCGGGAAGCCAGCCGTCGCTGATGCGGGCCCTGTTCTCCGAGTACGAGCGACCGTTCTACGGTCAGGCTCGGCCACTTGACCTCCCGCCTCTACCGGTCGCTGAAGCAGCCAATGACATTGAAGCGCTGATGGCGGCCGACGGCTTGGAGGTGGGCAGCGCTGTCGATGAGCTTCTGGCCTTCACCGAAGGACACCCCCAGCGCACGATCTTGGTCGCCTACCACCTCTACAACCTGCTCGATCGAGGCGAAGCCGGGGATGACCCGGCGGCCGCTGTCATCAATCTTGCGCTCGAAGAAACCAGAGACGCCCATCAAGCGTTGTGGGACCCCCTAGAGCGGAACGAGCGCATTGTGCTGATGGCCCTCAGCGACGGTCATTCCCCTCTCAGTCGCCGTCTCGCGGGTGAACATCGAATTCCTCGCTCGACGCTTCAGGCGACGGTCGATCGCTTGGTTGCGGATCAGCGGTATGTCCAGCGCGATGAGGATGGCAAGCCCTATCTCCTCGACCCGCTCCTGGCCGAGTGGCTGAGGCGGCGGTGAGGCCTGATTTGGCCGCCCGGCCAGACCATTGCCATAATCCATGTAGTGCCTGAGGCAGATCAGAGCGCGGTCGAGCTGCTGAAGAGCGTGACGCTCTTCGCCGACCTGGAGGAGGGGGAGCTGGAGCGCTTCTCGCACGTCGCCGTGCCGAGGACCTTTCCGGCCGGGACCCGTGTCTTCCACGAGGGCGACGACTCGGACGCCTGTTACATCGTCAAGGACGGCAGCTTCCGGGTCACCCGTGAACACTCCGACGGCCGCGCGATCACCCTCGCCACCCTCGGCCCCGGCGAGATCTTCGGCGAGCTGGCGATGCTCGACGGCGACAAGCGCTCGGCCAGCGCCGAGGCCCTGACCGAGGGCGAGCTGCTGGCGCTGCCGGCCAACGACGTGCGCTCGCTGCTCGCACGTCATCCCGAGATCTCCCTCAAGCTCGTCGCCGGCCTCGTCCGCCGGCTCCGGGCCGCCAACGTCCGCCTCTCCCGCCAGTCCTTCCAGACCGTCCCCAGCCGCGTCGCCGGCATCCTCGCCCAGCTCAGCCGCGAGGGCCAGAACGGTGAGGAGGGCGCCGGGGAAGAGGTGACGATCAACATGAACCAGACCGATCTCGCCCAGCTCGCCGGCACCTCCCGCGAGTCGGTCAGCCGCTTCCTCGCCGAGCTCGAGCGCGCCGGCGTGGTCCGCTCCGGCCGCGGACGGGTGACTGTGCTCGAGCCCGAGAAGCTGCGCAACTACATCTACTGAGCGCCCCCTTGGCCCCGCCGTCGCAGTATCCGCAGACGATCGAGCTGCCCTACCGATGGGGCGAGATCGAGGGTTTCGTGCGGGTCGACCTGCGCGAGAACGACGACCCCGCAAGGCTCGGCTGCCCGGAGCTGGCCCGCGGGTTTCCCACCTGCAGGGCGACGGTGGAGCCCCTGGGGAACGGCTACGCCGATCTCTTCGGCTGGATCCAGCTGCTCGACCTGAAGAACTTCACCAGGAGCGAGCTGATGCAGCACTCCGGTCAGGGGTTCGAGGTCGATCCCTACCTGCCGATCGGCTCGGCTACGTACCCCTTCACCTACTTCGGCCTGGCGCCGACCCTGTTCGACGCGCCCCACACCGACGAGGACTGGGAGTTCATGGCCCACTCGTTCCTCTGCGGCCTGGGTGGGGAGCTGCACGAAGTGCGGCGGGAAGCGCGCGCCATCCTCGGGTTCAGCTGGGGGTTCTCCAAACGAGCGGCCGATTTCGAGTTCTTCGGCCCGACTCCGCTGGGCTCCGCGGACTGGGATCGGCACCACGACTACCTGGACCGGGCCTACCCCGGCTGGACATTCGCGCCGGGCTTCCACGATCATCCGATGCGGCCATGACCGACCTCGCCGCCGCCCGAGGCCGGATGGTCGAGCGGCAGCTGCGGCGGCGTGGGATCGAGGACGAGCGGGTGCTGGCGGCGATGGGGGAGGTGCCGCGGGAGGCGTTCCTGCCAGAGGAACTGCGGGACCGTGCCTACGAGGATTCGGCACTGCCGATCGGGGAGGAGCAGACGATCTCCCAGCCGTGGATCGTCGCCGCGATCTGCCAGGCGCTCGAGCTGGAGGGCTCGGAGCTGGTTCTGGAGGTCGGTACCGGCTCGGGCTACTCGGCTGCCGTGCTCGCGCGGCTCGCCGCCCACGTGGTCAGCATCGAGCGGCACGAGTCGCTCGCCCGCGAGGCGGCGGCGGTACTGGAGTCCCAGGGGCTGAGGAACGTCGAGCTCGTGATCGGCGACGGCAGCCTCGGGGTGGCGGAGCGGGCGCCGTTCGACGCGATCGCCTGCCATGCCACCGCCCCCGTGGCGCCCCCCGCCCTGATCGATCAGTTGGCAGATGGCGGTCGGCTGGTTGTCCCGGTGGCGGGAGACGCCGCCGACATGCTCACTGTGGTGCGTCGCCTGGGCGACCGGGTCGAGACCAAGAGCCTCGGCCCGTGCCGGTTCGTGCCGCTGATCGGAGAGGAGGGCTTCGGCGCTTAGCGCCGAGCCGGCTCAGCAGCTGATCCCCTCTGGGTCCTTGCCGTCGTGGGCGGCTTCGTCGTTGCCGCTGCCGCAGTCGATCTGCTTGTCGCGCTGCCCGTCGATCGCTTCGATGAAGTCGTCGCCGCCTTTGCCGACGAAGGTGTCGGCGCCGAGGTGCCCCATCAGGCTGTTGTCGCTGTTGTCGCCGACCAGGACGTCCGGGCCGTCCGAGCCCTCCAGGCTCTCGTTGTCGCCGAGCACCTGGTCGGGGTTGCCGCAGCCGGCGGGCGCGCCGGTGCCGCCGAGGGCGACGCGCAGGTTGTCCTTCGAGCGGGCGTAGGAGACCGTGTCCTCGCCAGTGCCGCCGTCGAACTTGTGGCCCTGGCAGGTGACCACCGAGTTGACGAGCAGGTCGTTGCCGTTGCCGCCGAGCAGGTCGTCGCCGCCGGGGTCGGCGTAGAGGACGTCGCTGCCGCCGTTGCCTTCGAGGCGGTCGTGGCCGAAGTCGGGGCCGTTGTAGTTCTCGCCGGCTTCGAGGACGTCGTCGCCGTCGCCGCCGACGAGGGTGTCGTCGCCGGCGTTGCCGTTGATCCGGACTTTGGCGCCGGCCGGGACGCTCGGGTCGACGACGATCGCGTCGTTGCCGGGCCCGCCGGTGACGACGATGATCGGCGAGGGTCCGCTGTCAGGGCAGACCATCGCGCTGCCGTTGGAGGGCGGGGTCTGGCAGCCGTCGCCGGCGAAAATCGGGATCGCCGAGGAGACCACCCAGGAGTCGGGACCGCGAGAGATGCGGATGTCGTCGTTCTGGGGGCTGCCCTGGACGATCAGGCTGGCGCCGTCGAGACCCTGGTTGAGGGTTCCGTAGGCGAGGCTCGGCGGGGCCGGCGTTTCCGGTCCGCAGGAAGATTCGGTGATGAAGCCGGCGCAGGTGTCGGTGCCGGGCCCGCCGAACGCCTCGCCGCCACCGCCGCCGCTTTCGAGCGTGTCGTTGCCGACGCCGCCGTCGATCCGGTTCCCCTGGCCGTCGCCGACGATCGTGTCGCCCTGCGGCGAGCCGACCACGTCCTCGAAGCCGTTGAGATCGTCGTGCCCGTCGCCTTTCGCCTTGCCGGCGCCGAGGCTGACCTGGATACCGCCGCGGGTGGCGCTGGCGTAGGAGACGATGTCGCTGCCGCCTTCGCCGCCGAAGAGGCTGTCGGTGCCGGCGTCGCCGCGGACGATGTCGCCGTCGCCGGGTCCGCCGTCGGCGTGGTCGGTGCCGGCGCCGCCGAAGACTTCGTCGGCGTCGCCGCCGCCGTTGAGATCGCTGTCGTCGCCGGGGCCGCCTTCGATGTGATCCTGGCCGCCGCCGCCGTCGACCTCGTCGTTGCCCTTGTCGCCGAGCAGTTTGTCGTCACCGCCGCCGCCGTCGATCTTGTCGCTCCCCTGCTGGCCGTCGATGTAGTCGTCGCCGCCGCCGCCGTCGACCTTGTCCGGGCCCTTGAAGCCGATGATGTAGTCGTCGCCACCGCCGCCGTTCAGCCCGTCGGCGCCTTTGGAGCCGGAGAGCTTGTCGTCGCCATCGCCGCCCTCGAGGTTGTCGGAGCCGGTCTCGCCCTGCAGGTTGTCGTTGCCGCCTTCGCCGTTCAAGTTGTCGAAGCCGCGACCGCCGACGATCGTGTCGTCGCCGGGACCACCGCAGATCGTGTCGTTGCCGTTGGGGCCGCCGGTGATGACGTCGTCGCCGCCACCGCCGTAGATGACGTCGCTGGCCTTCTTGCCGACGATGTGGTCGTTGCCCGCGGTGCCCTTGATCGTCACCTTCTTGCCGTCGCACTTCATCGCCAGCGCCTGGCTGGCGAGCGGAAGCAGCAGGAAGAAGCCGGTCGCGAGGATCAGCGCCGGGAGGAACAGGCGGGCAGGGGTGCGTGCTTGCGCCACGACCCTTCCATCGGACCTGTGGGAAAAACCTCGACCGAAACCGGAGATTCGTCCAAGCGCTCAAGGTCGCCGCCGTCGCGGCCGATTGCCCCCGCGACGGCCGCTCTCCTATACGCTCGCAGCCTCATGCGGGGCGGCATCTACGTCTTGAACTTCTATTCGGCGGTCTTCATCGACCAGCTGAAGCGCGGCCGCAAGACCGCGACGATCCGGCTCGGCGACAAGAGCAACAAGTACGAGCGCGGCCAGGTCGTCTGGGTGACGGTCGGCTTCCGCCACAGCCAGCGGGAGAAGATCTTCACCGCGGTGATCGACGACGTCGAGGTCAAGCGCGCCGGCGACCTCAGCCGCCGGGACATCGAGCACGACAACCCCGAGTTCCGTCGCCTCGAGGAGGAGCTCCGCTTCCTCGAGCAGATCTACAGCCGCCCGGTCTCCGAGGACGACCTGGTGACCGTGATCCGCTTCTCCCAGATCGTCGAGCCGCCCCACACCCACTTGGGCAACGGCGAGACCCCGCGCCACAACTGAACCGGCCGCGCGCCCGGCCCGTAGGCTAGGCGCGATGGCGGAATACGCGTTCCTCACCACCTGGCTCTTGGAGTCGCCGCGGGAGCCGGTCTGGGAGGCGATCCACGACCAGGCGAGCTGGCCGCGGTGGTGGCGGGGCGTCGAGGAGGCCGCCGAGCTTCGCCAGGGTGAGGAGAACGGGCTCGGCAGCGTTTCGCGGATGGTCTGGAAGAGCCTGCTCCCCTACCGGGTCTCCTTCGAGGTGACGACGACGCGCATCGAGTACCCGACCCTGATGGAGGGCTGGGCGGTCGGCGAGCTCGAAGGGCTCGGCCGCTGGCGGCTCTACGAGCAGGACGGGGTCACCGCCGTCCTCTACGAGTGGAACGTGCGCACGACCAAGCCCTGGATGAACCTGATGGCGCCGCTGCTGCGGCCTGTCTTCGAGTGGAACCACGACTGGGTGATGCGCCGCGGCGGCGAGGGGATCTCGCAGCTGCTCGGCTGCCGCCTCTTGGCCAGCGACTGAAGCTTCGCTATCCTCCCTTCTTGGCACTCCAACCCTAAGAGTGCCAACGCCGCCAGAGCTGCTGAATCGGCTCTACAAGCGGCATTCTCAACTTTCCACCAATTATTGACCGAATAACGGAGGTTCACGGATGAAGCTGAAGCCCCTCGGGGACCGGCTGATCGTCAAGCCGGTAGAGGAGGAGGAGACGACCGCCAGCGGCATCGTCCTCCCCGACACCGCGAAAGAGAAGCCGCAGAAGGGCAAGGTGCTCGCCGTCGGCGATGGCGCCGTCGCCGAGGACGGCAGCCGCCGCCCGCTCGACGTCGCGGAGGGGGACGAAGTCCTCTACTCCAAATACGGCGGCACCGAGGTGACCGTCGAGGGCGACGAGCTGCTGGTGCTGCGCGAGTCGGACGTCCTGGCCAAGGTCGCCTAGCTCTCCACCCGGACTTACGTAACCAAGGAGGACCGAAACAAATGGCTCACAAGGAGCTGAAGTACGCAGAGGATGCCCGTGGGGCCCTGCAGGCCGGCGTCGATTCCGTCGCCAACGCCGTCAAGGTGACGCTCGGGCCGAAAGGCCGCTACGTCGTGCTCGACAAAAAGTTCGGCGCGCCGACGATCACCAACGACGGCGTCACGATCGCCCGCGAGGTCGAGGTCGAGGACGTCTTTGAGAACCAGGGCGCCCAGCTCGTCCGCGAGGTCGCGACCGCGACCAACGACGTCGCCGGTGACGGCACCACCACCGCCACCCTGCTGGCCCAGACGATCGTCCGCCAGGGGCTGAAGAACGTGGCCGCCGGCGCCAACCCGCTGGCCCTGCGCCGCGGGATCGAGAAGGCGGTCGAAGACGTCGTCGACAACCTGCGGAACAAGCAGTCGAAGGAGGTCTCGGGCAAAGACCAGATCGCCCGCGTCGCCGCGATCTCCGCCGGTGACGACGACATCGGCAACGTGATCGCCGACGCGATCGAGAAAGTCGGCAAAGACGGCGTGGTGAACGTCGAGGAGGGCCAGACCTTCGGGATGGAGCTCGAGTTCACCGAGGGGATGCAGTTCGACAAGGGCTACATCTCGCCGTACATGGTCACCGACCAGGACCGCATGGAGGCGGTGCTGGACGACCCCTACATCCTCATCGCCAACCAGAAAATCGGCTCCGTGCGGGACATCCTGCCGGTGCTCGAGCAGGTGATGCAGGGAGGGAAACCGCTGCTGATCGTGGCCGAGGACGTCGAGGGCGAGTGCCTCGCGACCCTGGTCGTGAACAAGCTCCGCGGCACCTTCACCGGTGTGGCCGTCAAAGCCCCGGGCTTCGGCGACCGCCGCAAGCGGATGCTCGAGGACATCGCGATCCTCACCGGCGGCGAGGTGATCACCGAGGAGATGGGCCTGAAACTGGAGAACACCCAGCTCGCCCAGCTCGGCAAGGCCCGCCGCGTCGTCGTCGCCAAAGACAACACGACGATCATCGACGGTGCCGGTGAGCCCGAGGACATCAAAGGCCGGATCAACCAGATCAAAAACGAAGTCGAAAACACCGACTCCGACTTCGACCGGGAGAAGCTCCAGGAGCGCCTGGCCAAGCTCGCCGGCGGTGTCGCGGTGGTCAAGGTCGGCGCTGCCACCGAGACCGAGATGAAGGAGAAAAAGCACCGCGTCGAGGACGCGCTGCAGGCGACCCGTGCCGCCCTCGAGGAGGGCGTCGTGCCGGGTGGCGGCGTGGCCCTGCTGAACGCGCAGGCCGGCCTCGACCCGGAGAAGCTGGACGACCCGGACGAGGTCACCGGCGCCCGGATCATCCACCGCTCGCTGGAGGAGCCGGTGCGGCAGATCGCCGAGAACTCCGGCCTCGAGGGCTCGGTCGTGGTCAACAAGGTCCGCGACCTCAAGGGCGGCGAAGGCCTGAACGCGGCGACCGGCGAGTACGGCGACCTGATCAAGGCCGGCGTCATCGACCCGACCAAGGTCACCCGCTCCGCCCTGGAGAACGCGGCCTCGATCGCGAAGAACATCCTCGTGACCGAGGCGATCATCGCCGAACCGCCGGAAGAGAACGGCGCCGGCGGTGGCATGCCCGGTGGCATGCCCGACATGGGCGGCATGATGTAAGCACCCGCTGACGCGGAGCAGTTTCGAGAGGCCCGGGGCAACCCGGGCCTCTCATTTTTCAGCTGCCGCGACGGTGAGCAGCTCCGCCAGTTCCTCGATCTCAAGCCAGGGCCGCCTGGCATGGATCATTCGGTGGCAGTTGGCGCAGACGAGGGCGAGATCCTCTAGTCGCGTCGGAGTGGCGGGGTCTATCTCGGGAAGCGGGATCTTGTGGTGGCACTCGATATAGCCGCGCCCGCGCTCGCCGTAGGCCTGCTCGAAGTCGAAGCCGCAGATTTCGCACCTGGGCCGGCCACCGGCAAGAGCGACCCGCTTCCTGCGCAAGGAGCTGCTGCGCTCCCGTCTCAGGTGCTGCACCAGCTTCGGCTGTCCCTCCTGGGCGCCCGTTTCATCGTCTACCTCCGGATCCACCGGCGGCGGCGCTGGTTCCTCGTCCTCCGGCCTGCTCTCGCCTGGCTCGGCCGCGAGCTCGCCGGCGACGGTTTTCTGGTCGAGCGCAGCCAGGACCGCCTCGGCCTCCTCGGTTTTTATCTCGGCTGCGCTGACCTTTGCTTTTTCCAGTTTCGCGCGCAGGTCCTCAGGGAGGCCCTCTACCAGTCCGGCGTCGAGCCAACCTGCATAGAACTCGTCCTTCGGAGTTCGCAGCAGGATCACGTAATCGGTTTCCGGTTCGGTCCCGTCCTTTGGTCCCACGCCAGGGCGCCAGAGCGGGTGGGCTGAGCCGGGGACCTGTGAGCTGATGTACCACTCGTCCGGTCTTGCCATCTCAGCGCTGTTCCGGCGGACGACCAGGCGCCAGGGTGGGGACTCTTCCTCTCCTTCCGGCACCGGCTCGGTCCATACGTCGATGCTTGACCCTTTGCGGTCGACTTTGCGAGGCAGTCCGGCGAAGAACCCGGTGATCGGCTCGGTGCGGCCCAGGATGATGTGGTACTGCCCTTTGTATTCGCCCCTCAGGGTCTTCAGCGTGGCTTTGTTCGCCCGTCGCCAGAGCAGTCGCGGCTGGTTCATGAGCCCTCCGCCCGCGTGAGGCCGGGCTGACCGTCCGCCCCCGTTCGTACCCTGCCTGCAGATGGCTGCGTCAAGTCCAGCATCACTCGGCTGGGCGGGTCGTCCCGGGCACGATGGCGAGTCTGACGCCGCTCCCTCGGCAGGGGAGAAGGTGAGCCTGCGCCGTATCCGCGGGTACGGCTCGCAGGCCGCCAGCGCCACTCTGCGCGGCCAGTTGATCGAGGGCGACTCGCTGGAGGCGATGCGGGCGCTGCGGACGGGCCAGGAGGGGCCGAGGCCCCAGCTGATCTACCTCGACCCGCCTTTCAACACCGGCGAGGCGTTTACCCACTACCGCGACCGTTTCGAGACCGCGGACTGGCTGTCGTTGATGTGGGATCGCCTGGTTGCCGCTCACGACCTCCTCGCCGAAGAGGGATCGATCTGGGTGCACTGTGACGATCGCGGTCAGGCTTACCTGCGGGTGATGTTGGACGAGATCTTCGGTCGCGACGGTTTCGTCGCGACCGTCGTCTGGCAGCGACGGTATTCGCGCGAGAATCGTAGGGCAATCGGGGCGGTCCACGACTACCTTCACGTCTTCTCGCCGATCGGCGGCCGCTGGAAAGAGGTGCGCAATCGCCTCGCGCGCGAGGACCCGCCCAACCACTGGCGTAATCCGGACGACGACCCTCGCGGGCCCTGGAGCTCGGTCTCGCTCGTCGCCCAGGGAGGTCACGGGACCGAGCAGCAGCACTACGAGATCGTCACTCCGTCGGGGCGGGTGGTGAAGCCGCCGCTCGATTCCTGCTGGCGGGTGACCCACGCCCGCTTCGAAGAGCTCGTGGCCGAAGGCAGGATCACTTTTGGAGCCGGCGGCAACAACGTCCCCCGCCGCAAGGTCTTCTTCTCGGAGGCGAAGGGCTTGGCCCCGTGGACGTGGTGGACCCACCCCGAGGTCGGCCACAACGAGGAGGCCCGTCGCGAGCAGCGGGCGCTCTTCCCCGGGCAGCCGGCCTTCCCGACGCCCAAGCCCGAGCGGCTGATGGCTCGCATCGTCGAGATCGCGACGAATCCCGGCGATCTGGTGCTGGACGGGTTCCTCGGCTCGGCGACCACGGCCGCCGTCGCCCATAAGCTCGGCCGCGCCTGGATCGGGGTCGAGGTGGAGCCGGCCCTGGTGAAGGAGTACGCGATCCCGCGGATGAGGGCCGTCATCGACGGCGAGCAGGGTGGGGTAAGCGAGGCGGCCGGCTGGAGCGGGGGTGGCTCCTTCGACCTCTACCGGTGCGCGCCGGAGGTCGGTCGCCAGGGCGGCGAGCAGAGCCTGGCGCTCGCCGCCTAGCGGAGGCTCATTCCAGCGCCAGGTGGTAGAGCCGCTCGGTGACCAGGGGGCCGCGGTGGGGAAGGCGGCTGCTGCGGTAGCGCTGGTAGGGGACCTCGGCGACCGTCAGCTTCCCGCGGTCGGAGAGGATTTCCCGGATCTCCTCGTCGGCGATCTGGCCGTCGGCGTTGTAGCTGAGGAAGAAGTGCCGCGCTCGTATGCGCCCGACCAACCGCTCGAGCGCAGCTGGTGCCTTACGCCGGTAACAGAAGTCGGAGCTCTCCTCCGCCCAGGGCCTGAGCCCGGTCTTGCCGACCAGTTCCGGGTCGTCGTAGCGGGCGATGGTCTCGAGGACGTGGTAGTAGGCGGCGTACTGGCGCTTCGTATAGGGAGGGTCGGCATAGACGACGTCGGCTTCCAGTGAGCCGGCGAGATCCTCCGCATCCTCCCGAAAGACCGAGTGACCTGCCCCTTTGCTCGAGGGCCGGCTGGAGGGTGCGAGCTGCAGGAGATCGAGCGCCCTCGGCTTCCACCGCTTCAGGAAGCAGCCATAGGTCCCAGCGGTATTGCTGCAGAGCGACGCCGCCTTGAGGAGGTCGGCGATCAGAAGACTGCGCTCGCCGCGGCTCAG
The DNA here is from genome assembly GCA_036277955.1 of Solirubrobacterales bacterium. GTDB lineage: Bacteria > Actinomycetota > Thermoleophilia > Solirubrobacterales > 70-9 > VAYN01. The sequence goes on from DASULV010000065.1 coordinate 25,244, forward strand.
GTACGGCTCCCAATCCTCGATCCGCCCCCGGATCGCGTCGATGCGCCGAGCGTTCTCCTCGGTGAAGTACATGCGGGAGACAGCGCCGTGCTGCAAAGAGGCGGGCGAGTAATTGCGGTAGACGAAGCCGTCGCCGGGGGGTAGCTCGTTGAGCAGAGACAAGACCGTCAGGTAGGGATGCCGTGCCTCGTCAGCGGGTATCTCGTCCGCCCCCAGGAGACCCTCGAAGCGAGGCAGGCCGTCGTTGAGCAGGCGGGCTTCAGCGATCGTGCTGCACAGTGCGAGGTGGTCGTTTGCCGTCACCCGCAGCCCGAGCCCCCGGAAAGCGCCGGCGACGCTGGCGGTCCCGCAGAACAGATCGGCGAAATGCTGCCCCTCCTGCGCGTGGTGACCGATCCGCTGGGTGAGGAAGTCGAGCAGGCGCCGCTTGCTTCCGAGGAACTCGATCGACATCGCAGGAACCTAGCTACCGTTTCCGCGGTTTCGGGGGGAGGGGCGGGAGGAGGCCGGCGTTGTAGTCGGCGGTTTCGAGGAAGTTGGGGCGGCGGATCTTCAGACGGAGGGTGTTGGTGGTGCGGGGGTAGAGGCGGAGGTCGTACTGGTTGCCGGGGCCGAAGCCCTGGTAGTAGACGAGCATCCGCACCCGGGGGTGGCGGACGGTCCAGGTGACGACCTGCTTGACGAAGCGGGGTTCGTCCTCGCCGGAGACCGCCCACTCGGTCATCGCCACCGGCATCCCCTTCCACTGCTTGCCGGCGTAGAAGTGGTTGAGGTCCTCCCAGACGGGATATTCGGAGTAGAAGTCGGTGCCGACCCAGTCGACCCAGCGGCGGCCGGGCCAGTAGTTGCCGGGGAAGTTGCCTTTGACGCGGGGCGAGCCGCCGGGCAGCGGGCTCCAGACGATGCTGACCGGCGCCGGCGGCAGTTCGGGCGGCGGCGGCCCCTTGCTCCGCTGCACGGGCGGCAGGCCGATTTGGGCCAGGGTCGCGTTGATCGCTTCCAGGCTCTGACCGCCGCGGACGATCAGCGAGATGCGCCGGAAGGCCTGCTTGTACCAGCCGGTGGTGTGTTCGCCGCCGCGCTGGTTGCCTTCGCAGTCGACCGCCGTCCAGGCGTTGAGGCAGCGGTTCGGCTCGCCCAGCGGGCGGACGTAGGCGGGCAGTTGGTGCGAGGCGAAGAAGTCGTTCAGCTGCAGCAGGTATTCGTCGCCCAGCCCGAGCGCGATCTGCGCCGGCGTGATCAGCTCCGCCAGCGTCTGGTCGTCCTGGGTGGAGATCGCCAGCACCGGCCGCGTCGCCGTTTCGCGCCAGCGTTCGTAGGCCTCGTTGAGGCTGTTGCCCCAGGGATGGAAGGTCTGCAGCAGCGCCGGGTGCTTGCCGGTCAGTTCGGCGAATTCGTTGAACTCGGTGGTCGTTCCACGATCGCTGACGCCGAGAAAGACGTTCGGCTTCGGCGGCACCAGCGAGAGCGCCGCGGCGGTTGCCGGAACGACGAGCGCCCACAGCACCGCCGCGCCTGCGAGGACTCGCCTAAGCGCCTTCGAGCACATCGCCCATCCTTCGCGGTTCGACCCCGAGTGCCTGCGCATCCGCCGTGCCGCGCTCGCTGACCATCCCCACCTCCATCAGCTCCGCCTCCTCCCAGGTGGCGAAGACGGCCTCTCCGGCCAGCGCCCGCAGCCCGATCAGGCTCGAGCGCACCAGCGGCAGCGGCATGTGCACGAGCGGCCGCGGCCGTCCGGCGATGCGGCTGACGAGGTCGGCCATCCCGTCGTAGGTGAGCGTCTCCGGGCCGGCCAGCTCGTAGCGGCGCGTCTTCTCCTCGGCGCCGCGCTCGCGATCGAGTGCCCCGACCACGCAGCGCGCCACGTCCGCCGCCCAGATCGGCTGGAACCGCGCCTGCCCCTCGCCCGAGACCGGCAGCACCGGCAGGAAGGAGAAGCGCCGCAGCAGCGTGATCCACGGGTCGCTGTGGTCGTAGACGATCGAGGGCGCGAACACGGTCGTCTGCAGCGGCGAGGACAGCACCGCCTGCTCGGCCAGCCACTTGGCGCGGAAGAACCGCGTCCGCTGTGCCGCCTGCGCGTCGAGGGCGCTGAAGAAGTGGAAGCTCTGCACGCCGCTGCGCTCAGCCGCCCGCAGCAGCCGCACCGTCGCCAGCCCGTTCAGCTCCTCGATCCGCTTCGGCGGCTGATCGCGGATCGAGGCCGCCAGGTGGATCACGGTCTCGACCCCGCGCAGCGCCTGGCGGACCAGGTAGGGATCGGACATCTCGCCGAGATCGCCGAGGGCGATCTGCACGTCGACCCGTCGCGCACCCAGTTTCCGCGGCTCGCGCACCAGGCAGCGAACCTCTTCGCCACGCTCCAGCAGCAGCGGTAGAAGCCGCGATCCGACGCTTCCGGTTGCCCCCGTCAACAGCAGCACGGACCCATGATCCCTAAAATGACCGCTCGCGCTTGGCCGGGGCTCCCGGCGGGCACCCGGAAAACGAGCTTTTAGGAGACCCTTCGAAATGACCTACGTCATCGCCGAGCCGTGCATTGGCCAGAAGGACAACTCGTGCGTCGAGGTTTGTCCCGTCGATTGCATCCACCCGACGCCTGACGAGGCCGATTACGACAACGTCGAGCAGCTCTACATCGACCCGGACGAGTGCATCGACTGCGACGCCTGCGTCGAGGCCTGCCCGGTGGACGCCTGCTTCGCCGAGGACCAGCTCCCGGCCGAGTGGGCCAAATACGCCGAGATCAACGCGAATTACTTCAAGAACCAGGCTGCGTAGACACAGCCCGGAGCTTCGAAAAAGGGCCGCCGATCGGCGGCCCTTTTTCGTGCTCTAGTAGCCGGCCGGGTGACGGGCCGTGAATGGCCCCGTCGCAGCTGCCCGTAGGGATTTGTGCCACCTCGGGCCGGTGCCGCTGGTGTTGCCGGCGGTGTCCCAGCGCAGGCCGGCGATCACGGCATAGGCGTGGCCGCCGTTGGCGTAGACGGTGATCCAGCGGCCGCGGCCGGCGCTGCCCCAGCTTTCCATCGGGCCGGAGGGGAGGGGGCTGGTGAGGAAGCCGCCGCCGTGGAGGGCGAAGCTGACCGCCCCCGAACAGTCGTAGCCGCTGTCCCAGAAGCGGGCGTGACCGCCGCCGTATATGTAGGGCTTGGTGCGGATCTTGTTCGCCGCGGCGATCACCTTCTTCACCGCTGGCGGTGCGTTGACCGGCGGGATCGCGACGCCGTTCACGAGCATCGCTTTGCCGGGCGGGCCGGTTTCGGTTGGCGCTACGACTTCCGGGGTAGTGGAAGTCAGACCCCCGGGAGGGGTCGCATGGGCTTGTCCGGCCACGGCCAGTAAGGCCGCTGCCAAGGCCAGTAGCGCGATGAAAATACGAAGGGCGGGCGTTTTCCGGGCCGCCCCAAGGGCCATCTGCATCTACTCACTCCTCCTTCGTCGGCCGGCGGGGTTAGCTGACGGGCTGGCGCTGAAGGAGCCTGCGCCCCCACCCGGAAGGTGGGCTCGCCCCAGGAACTTGGTTCCCCCGCTCCCCGGCATTTCTGAGCCAGGGATTAGGCGTTTGTGTGCAAACCTTAACCCAGGGTAGGGAAGGAAGTTGCTGAATCCTCTGTGGTCTTGATCACAGAGGAACTTCGCCGGTTTCTTGCGGCGCTACTGGACGACGGGCAGCGGGGTGCCGCTGACCGGCGGCGCTTCGGCGGCGGCCGGCGTCGACTGCAGCACCGGCAGCTCCTGCGGCGTCGCGGCGATGATGCCCCGGGCCGCCTGGCGAATCGCCTGCGAGGCGGGCGCGTCAGGATCGTCGATCGCCAGCGGCGAGCCGCCGTCGGCGTGCTCGCGCAGCGGCTCCGAGAGCGGCACCTTGCCGAGCAGCGGCACGTCGAGTTCGTCGGCCAGGAGCTGGCCGCCGCCCTCGCCGAAGATCGTGAAGCGCTCGCCGGTGGGGGTCGTGAAGCCGGACATGTTCTCGATCACGCCGAGGATCTCGAGGTCGAATTTCCGCGCCATCTCGGCGCCGCGGCGGGCCACCGACTGCGCCGCCGGCTGCGGGGTAGTGACGACGACGAACTTCGCCTGCGGCAGTAGCTGCGCCAACGTCATCGAGACGTCGCCGGTCCCGGGCGGCAGGTCGAGCAGCAGGTACTCGAGCTCGTCCCAGGCGACGTCCTCGAGGAACTGCTGGATCGCCTTGTGCAGCATCGGCCCGCGCCAGACGACGGCGGAGTTGTCCTCGACGAAGAAGCCGATCGACATCACCTTGACGCCGCTCGCCGAGTCCAGCGGCAGGATCTTGCGCTCGCCGTTGACTTCGGGTTTGCGGTTGACCCCGAGCATGCGCGGGATCGAGTAGCCGTAGACGTCGCAGTCGAGCGCTCCGGCGGAGTGGCCTTCAGCGTTCAGCGCCGCGGCCAGGTTGGCGGTCATCGTCGACTTGCCGACCCCGCCCTTGCCGGAGGAGACGCAGATCACGTTCTTCACCTTCGCCAGCGCGCCCTGCGGCAGCTTGCCGCGGCCGAGCGTTTTCTGCAGGTTGCCTTTCTCCTCGTCGGAGAGGACGTCGAAGCCGACCGCGACCTCGGTCACGCCTTCGAGCTGGGAGACCTGGGCGGCGACCGCCTGTTCGAAGTGCGAGCGGATCGGGCAGCCGGCGGTGGTCAGCGAGACCACGACCTCGACCCGGCCGGTGTCTTTGACGTCGATCGAGCGGACCATGCCCAGCTCGACGATCGAGCGCCGCAGCTCGGGGTCGATGACGGCGCGCAGCTTCTCGGTGATCTGATCTTTGTTGGGAAGTGGCATCGATTCGATTCTAGGGGGGGAGAGTTTCGGCCGCCCGCGCCCTTAAGGCCTCCGTACGCAGTCGAGCGAAGGAGGACCGATGTCCGGGACCAGGTTTGTCATTGGAAGGATTGTTGCCCTCGGGCTGCTGCTGGCGATGAGCGGGCTGCTGTTGGTGGCCGCGAAGGCCAGCGCCGGCAAGTATCAGGTGGCGCAGTGCGGTTGGAGTGTCGGCGCCGATGCCGAGTGGGCCGACACCACCGGCGGCGCCAAGTTTCGTCCCGACGCCTACTGCGTCCCGCCGGCGGGCTCGGACCCGTTCGGCGGCGTCCACATGAAGAGCTTCACCCGTGAGGGCCAGACGACCGTCTCCGGCACCCGCTTCGCCCGCTGGCGCTGGAGCGTTCCCTCCGGGGCGGCGGGGATCACCGCTGTGCGCGGCACCTGGTGGCACGCCCTCCACGATGGGATCGAGCAACGGATGGGAGCCGTCAACTGGCAGGGAACCTTCGTCCCGTCCCTCGTCGCGACCACCACCGACACCGCCCTTCGCGATTTCAGCATGGGCTTCAACTCGCCCGTTCCGGCCTTCGAGGACCGGCTGCTGTGTGCCCGCGGCGAGGACAAGTGGTGCTCCCTCGAACCTGGTTCATGGTCGGCGATCCGGGCGCTCACCCTCACCGTCGAGGATGACCAGCAGCCCGCCGCCCTGATCACCGGCGGCCCCCTGGTCGGCGGCGGCTGGCGCCGCGGCAACGAATGGGTCGTGGTCGGCGGTGCCGACGGCGGGGCAGGGGTCCGCTTCGGCGAGACCTTCGTCGACGGCAGCCGGGTCGTCTTCAACGAGTACCCCTGCAACAAGGTCCAGGTCGGCGGCGAGTGGAAGGCGACGACGATGCGGCCCTGCCGCACCAACGAGTCGACCACCCACTTTGTCGACACGAACACGCTCAGCGACGGGCCGCACACGCTCTACCACTGCGCGACCGACTTCGCCGGCAACGGCGCCTGCACCGGCACCGTCCAATTTCTGGTCGACAACAACCCGCCCGGGCACCCGAAGGCGGCGACGGTCGCCGGCGGCGAGGACTGGCGCCGGACCAACGACTTCGACCTCGCCTGGGAGAACCCCGACCAGGGACGCGCCAGCCCGATCGCCGGGGCGCTCTGGCGGGTCACCGGCGCGAACGGCTACGACACCGGCGTCAAGCTCGCCGCCGGACGCGATCGCCGCTCGCTCCCCGACGTCTCGGTGCCGGGCGCCGGCACCTTCGCGCTGCAGTTGTGGCTGCGCGACGAAGCGGGCAACGATGCGGCGAGCTCGGCGGTGACGGTGCCGCTGCGGTTCGACGACGTCAAACCGGACCTCGCCTTCTCGACCGAGGAGGCCGGGGACCGCGTGATGGCGGACGTCGCCGACGAACACTCCGGCCCCGCTTCCGGGCAGCTCCTCTACCGACGGGTCGACGCCGCCGAGTGGACGGAGCTGCCGACCAAGCTGACGCCCGCCGATGCCCCGGGGAAGGCGCACCTCTTCGCGCCGATGCCGGAGCTCGGCTACGGCACCTACGTCTTCCGCGCCGACGCCACCGACGCCGCCGGGAACACCGCCTCGACCAGCCTCCGCGCCGACGGCACGCAGATGGCGATCCGCAAGGAGCCGCCGCCTCCGCTGGCGAAAGCGGTCCCGCTGACGAAGCCGAAGCCCCAGCCGCAGCCGAAAGCGAAGGCGAGGCTGTTCGCCCGGCTGCGCGGCGGCCACGGCCGCGGCGACTCGCTCACCGTCCCCTTCGGCGCACCCGCCCTGCTCAGCGGCCGGCTCACCCGGGCCGACGGCGCCGCCCTGGCGGATCGCGAGCTGCGCGTGGTCTCGCATCCCTCACATGGGGCACTGGCGCCGATCGGGGTGCAGACGGTGAGGACGGGCGAGCAGGGCGGGTTCGAGGTGCGGCTGCCGGTCGGTCCCTCGCGCCGGGTCACCGTGCTCTTCACCGGGGACGGAGGCCTGGAGCCGGCACGGCGCCCGGCGCTTGAGCTGCGGGTCCGCTCGGGCCTCTCGCTGCGAGCGGCGCCGGAGCGGCTGCGCACCGGACAGGCGGTTCGCCTCAGCGGCAAGGTCAAGAGCGCCGGGGCGCCGATCCCGCGCCGCGGCAAGCTGGTCGCGATCCAGTACCTGGAGCAGGCGACCCACCGCTGGCGCCCGGTCCTCGTCACCCGCACCGACCACCACGGTCGCTTCCGCGCCCACTACCGCTTCCGCTACGTCAGCGGCAGCGCCGCGATCCGCCTGCGGGCGACGGCGCTGGCGGAGGAGCGCTGGCCCTACGCCCCCGGTTTCTCGCCCCCGGTCACCGTCCAGGTCCGGGGGTGAGGGGCCGTGGAAATCGGCAGCAGCGAGTCGCTAGGGTGAGGCCCATGTCGCAAGCGACCCTTCACACCAGCGCCGGGGCGATCGTGCTCGAGCTTCACGACGAGGACGCGCCGAAAACCGTCGAGAACTTCCGCAAGCTCTCCGCCGAAGGCTTCTACGACCAGCTCGTCTTCCACCGGGTGATCCCGGACTTCATGATCCAGGGCGGCTGCCCGGAAGGCACCGGCCGCGGCGGGCCGGGCTACACCTTCGAGGACGAGTTCAACGACCACAAGGTCGTGCGCGGGGCGCTGGCGATGGCCAACGCCGGTCCGAACACCAACGGCTCCCAGTTCTTCATCGTCACCACGGGCGCGGCGCCTTGGCTCGACGGCAAGCACACGGTCTTCGGCGAGGTGATCGACGGGATGGACGTCGTCGACTCGATCGAGTCCACCCCGACCGACGCCGGCGACAAGCCGCTCGAGCCCCAGACGATCGAACGCGTCGAGCTCGACGAGGCCTAGGCGGTCGGAGGTTCGCCGGCGGCGCGCCGCTCCTGGCGCGCCTCCTGGCGTCGCTTGATCCCTTCGCCGGGTCGCCAGAGGCTGACCAGCCCGGCGACCAGGGTGACGAGGAAGATCTGCCCGATCATCATCTCCAGGCCGGAGATCATCCGGCCTGGCTGGCCGCCGGGCACGAGGTTGCCGTACCCGGTCGTGGTCAGCGTCGTGTAGCTGAAGAAGAGGAAGTCGCCGCCGGCCGGGTGGGGATGGCCTTCGAAGAACGGCCCGCTCTGCACCCGCTCGACGAAGTTGTAGACGAAGGTGAAGAGGATGCCGAGGACGGCGTAGACGCTGAGCGCGCCGAGGATCGTCCGCGAGCCGACCCGGTCCGCCGTCACCACCCGCTGCAGGACGGCGCCCATCGCCACGGTCAGGAGCGCGACCTGGACCACGGTGGCGACATTGAGCCAGAGCTTGTCCTCGCTGGCCGCCCCGACCGCCGCCAGCAGGATCGTGGCACCCGACAGGTAGAGGGCCGACCGGACCAGGCCCGGTCGCGCGTGCGCGCTGGTCAGCGCGATCACCGAGGTGGCGCTGGTCGCGAGGCAGAGGACCACCGCCTCCCAGCCCCGGTTGGTGAGCAGCGAGGCCAGTACGTAGGTGAGCAGGACCGAGGCAAGGACAAGGCCGAAGGCGTCGCGGGTGCGCTCGGCGCGCCCTACCCAAGTCTCGGGATCCATCCAGACCGGTTCGGCCGTTCCCCGCGTATTCCTGCCGCTGTCAGGGCAAGCAGTGCAAGGACGCAGGAAGCGTGGCGTGCTCTGCACGCGAGCGACCGAGGACGCCGCAACGCGCCGCCATGACGGCGGCAGCGGAGGGGGTGGGATTCGAACCCACGAGACGCCTTTCGACGCCCAACGGTTTTCAAGACCGCCGCATTCAACCGCTCTGCCACCCCTCCGGATCGCCCAGGCAATGCTAGAGCGAAAATAAGGTTCGCTTCGCGTACCTGATTGGATTCTCGGGTGCGCCGTCTGCTGATTCTCGCGTCGGCGATGATCTTCATTGACGTCGCCTTCTTCGCCGCTATCGCTCCGCTGCTGCCGGAGTACGTCGACGATCTCGGCCTCAGCAAGGCGGAGGCGGGAGTCCTCTCCGCCGCCTACGCGGCCGGGACCCTGCTCGGCTCGCTTCCGGCCGGCTACGTCGCCAGCCGGATGGGTCCGCGCAAGACGGTGATCCAGGGCTTGCTCCTGCTCGGGCTGGCGAGCCTGGTCTTCGGTTTCGCCAAACAGATGCTCCTGCTCGACGCCGCCCGGTTCATCCAGGGGATCGCCGGGGCGCTGATCTGGTCCGGCGCCCTCACCTGGCTGATCACGGCCGCCCCGGAGGAGAAGCGGGGGTCGGTCATCGGCAGCGCCCTCGGCACGGCGGTGGCCGGGGCGCTGCTGGGGCCGGCGCTGGGCGCCGTCGCCGGCTCGATCGGGACCGAGCCGGTGTTCAGCTCGGTGCTGGTGATCACGATCCTGCTCGCCCTCGCCGCCTCCCGGCTGCCGGAGACGCGGGCGCCGGAGAGGCAGACGCTGCACGAGGTGATGACGACGCTGGTCAGCCGACCAGTCCTGGAGGCTGCCGCCTTCGTCGCCGTCCCCTCGGTGATGTTCGGCGCGATCGAGGTCCTGGTGCCGCTGCGGATCGACTCCTTCGGCGGCAGCCACGGCGTGATCGCGGCGGGGTTCATCGCCGGCGCGGCGCTGGAGGCGTGCCTCGCACCGCTCGCCGGCCGGATCTCCGACCGGGTCGGGCGGCGGCTGCCCTACGTGTCCGGACTGGCGATCTGCGCGGTTGCGATGATCGGGATCGCGACGGTGACCTCGCTCGGGGGGGTGATCGCCGGCCTCATCGTCACTTCGCTGGGAGCGGGTCTCTGCTTCGCGCCGGCGCTGACGCTGATCTCCGACGTCGCCGAGGCCAGCAGCCTCCACCAGGGCTACGCCGCCGGGCTCTCGAACATGGCCTGGGCCTCGGGGCAGGTGATCGGCGGGATCGGCGGTGGCGTCGTCGCCAGCCTCACCGGCAACGCCGAGCCGAGCCTGGCGATCGCGCTGCTGCTCGCGGGGACCGTCGTCTACGCGTTCCGCGCGATGGACCCGGGGGCCGAGCCGCGGCCGGCCTCGGGTTAGGCTCGGGGCATGTCGCGAAGGCCACGGCCGGCAGCCGGCGAGTGGGTCAACTGGGCCGGCGACCAGTCCTGCCGGCCGGCGCGGATCCTCCGCCCGGCCAGCCGCGAGGAGCTGGCGCAGGCGGTGGGTAGCGCCGCGGCGGCGGGGGAAAAGGTGCGGGTCGCGGCCTCCGGCCACTCCTTCACCGAGGCCGCCCTGACCGAGGGGACGATGATCCGGCTCGAGGCGCTGAGCGGCGTCCATGACGCCGACCGGGCCTCCGGCCTGGTGCGGGTCGGCGGCGGCACCGTGATCGCCGACCTCAACGAGCAGCTTGCCGGGCTCGGTCTGGCGATGGAGAACCTCGGCGACATCGACCGGCAGACGATCGCCGGCGCGATCTCGACCGGCACCCACGGGACCGGCGCCCGGCTGCGCAACATCTCGGCGCAGGTCGAGGGGCTGGAGCTGGTGCTCGGCGACGGCAGCGTCCGGCACCTGGGCGCCGCCACCGACCCCGAGCTGCTGCGGGCGGCGCGGGTGGGGGTGGGGGCGCTGGGGGTCATCACCGCGGTGACCCTGCGCTGCGTTCCGGCCTTCACCCTGCTGCGGGTCGACGCGCCGTACCCTCGCGAGGAGGTGCTCGACTCCTTCTCCGAGCGCGCCGACGCGCACG
>DASULV010000066.1:0-73024 GCA_036277955.1 Solirubrobacterales bacterium
CCCTCGGCCATCGCCCGCCTGCGGCTCGCCTCAACGAACTGCAGGGGAACAACCTGCTTGGGAACTACACCTAGCTAGTTCTTGCGCTCGTAGTCCTGCAGGGAGTAGGGATTGAGGAACTGGCGGCTCCGGAAGGCAGCGCGGGACGCCTCACCCAGTTCTGCCAGCTCACACACCTCCTCCCACTCCCCCTCGATCGTCTCGATCTGCTTGTCGACGATCTCCCGTGCGTCGGCTTCGGAGAGGAGGTAGGTCGAGGCGCGCTCGATGCAGCCGGCGACCTGGCTCATCCGCCAGCCGTCTCGGCCGATCGCCATTAACTGTGCTGCCTCGCCGCCGCTGCGCGGCTGCGGGCAGATGTCGTAGGCGGGGGTCAGCGAGAGCGCCTCGCCGTCCCAGAAGGCAGCGTGGTTGCGGGGGTGATCGTCGGTGTTGCTGCAGAGGATGTTGAAGACGATCCTCGAGAACAGCTCTCTCAGCGTCGCCTTCGGTTCGGTGAAGCGAGCTCGGACCTGGTCGGCGAGGGTGGCGTAGCTGCCGTAGCGGGCACTCGCCTCGTGCAGACCCAGCATCGTCAACGCGGAGACCATCGCGCGGCGCTTGCCGCCGCCGGGCCGGTCGAAGCGCTCGACCAGGAGCGCGTCCCGCCCCTGCGCCGACGCCAGCCGGACCGGAGGCACGTCGAGACCGGCCCGCCGCGCCAGCTCCATCGCCAGGAACTCCCCTTTGACCACCGGATAGGTGTCGGTGGTCGAGCTGAACTTCGCGATCATCGCGGTCTCGCCATCGTCCACCAGCGCCTTCGGGCGTGCGCCGCCGACCGAGCTGCCGTGCAGGAGTGCCAGCTCGAGCTCCGGGGGCAGCGGCATCCCCTTCTCGATCAGCTCCGCCGATTCGGCAAGTTGGTCGAGGGAGGCGTGCACGATCGAGCGGGGGAGGTACTCGGTGGGAGAAGCCTGGAAGTCGAGGGCGCCGATCCGATCCGACCCGGACTCGATCAGATAGGTCAGCTGCCCCAGCTCGAGCGGGTCGGCATCGGCCCTGCCGGTGAGGCGGTTGAGGATGACCCGCTGCCCCCAGGCGTCAGGGCCGGCGTCGCTGATGCAGCCAGCGATCGGCCCGACGCGGGGGGAGATCTGCTCCGCTTCGAGGGGAAGCTCGGGGAGGTACAGGGGGATCGCGCCATCCCGCTGCAAGTAGCTGCGCCCGTAGGTGAAGTCGACAAGGGGGCCGACGGGGTCGAGGCGGCCTGCCACGACCGGCTCGGTGGCGCCGGGCAGCCAGATCCATACGAAGACCTGCTGCGGCTCAGAAGTCATTGTCGACTTCGGTCGGCTTCCGGACTAAGCGCGGCAGGACCGCGAGTCGATCCTCCACCCTGGCGCGCTCCAGCGAGAGACGGGAGGGGTCCGCGTCGAAGAGCGGGACTTCGGTGAGCGCCGCCGCCTCGAAGGCGATGCCGAGTCCGACACTCGGGTCGCCCCGCTCGACTTTCCGCATAGTGGGAACACTGACTCCGATCCGCTCGGCGAGCTCCTGCATCGTCCAACGCCGCTCACGACGAGCTAGTTGCACCCGCTGTCCAAGTAGGCGAGCGGCCTCCAGCGTTTGGGGTGAGTAGTTCGAGCTCTTAGTCATAGGGAAACTATAGTTGCTTTGTATACCTTATACAGAAAGAAAAATTTCTATCATGACCGGATCCCAGGCCACTTCACTGAGACCGGTAGGAGGCTGCGGCGTCTCGCTGTCTGTCGCCGGGGCTTTCGGGCTAGGATCGGGCCTCATGACTCAGGACATCGATCAGCTCGCAATCAACACGATCCGCACCCTCTCGATGGACGCCGTCCAGAAGGCGAACTCGGGCCACCCGGGGACGCCGATGTCGCTGGCGCCCGTCGCCTACGAGCTCTGGCAGAACCACCTGCGCTACGACCCCGCGAACCCGATCTGGCCGAACCGCGACCGCTTCGTGCTCTCGGCCGGCCACGCCTCGATGCTCCTGTACTCGATGATCTTCCTCGCCGGCGTCCGCAAGGTCGACGAGGACTACAACGTCACCGACGAGCCCGCCTGCTCGCTGCACGAGATCGAAAACTTCCGCCAGCTGCACTCGCGTACGCCCGGCCACCCCGAGTACCGCTGGACCACCGGCGTCGAGACCACGACCGGCCCGCTCGGCCAGGGCGTCGGCACCTCGGTCGGGATGGCGATGGCCTCGAAATGGCTGGGCGCCCACTACGGCACCGAGCTGTTCGACTTCGACACCTATGCGCTCGCCGGCGACGGCTGCCTGCAGGAGGGGATCTCCCACGAAGCCGCCTCTCTGGCCGGCCACCTGAAACTCGACAACCTCTGCTGGATCTTCGACAACAACCACATCTCAATCGACGGCGACACCGCGCTGGCCTTCTCAGACGACGTGCTCAGCCGCTTCGAGGGCTACGGCTGGAACGTGCTGCGGGTCGGCGACGCCAACGACACGGGGCTGCTCGGCAAAGCCTTCAACGAGTTCAAGGCAGAGAGCGGCCGTCCGACCCTGATCGTCGTCGACAGCCACATCGGCTGGGGCTCGCCGAACAAGCAGGACACCGAGTCCGCCCACGGCGAACCGCTCGGCGAAGAGGAGATCGAACTGACGAAGGAGGTCTACGGCTGGCCGAAGGACGCCAAGTTCCTCGTCCCCGACGGCGTCCGCGAGCACTTCGACGCGGTGATCGGCAAGCGCGGCGCCGAGCTGCACAGCGCCTGGGTCGACACCTTCAAGAGCTACAAGCAGGACAAGCCCGAGCTGGCGGGCGAGCTGGAGATGATGCAGCACCGCCGCCTGCCCGAGGGCTGGGACACCGGCCTGCCGACCTTCGAGGCCGACGAAGAGAAGGGGCTCGCGACCCGCAAGGCCTCGAACAAGGTCCAGAACGCGATCGCCGAGCGGGTGCCGTGGCTGATCGCCGGCTCCTGCGACCTCACCGACTCGACCTCGGTCCGGCTCAGCGACGCCGACCAGTACGAGCCGGGCAGCTATGACGGCCGCCAGGTCCACTTCGGGATCCGCGAACACGCCGCCGCCGCTGCCTGCAGCGGGATGTCAACGGCGAAGCTGCGCCCGCTCTGGTCGACCTACCTCACCTTCTCCGACTACGGCAAGGCTGCGATCCGCCTCTCGGCGCAGATGGAGCTGCCGGTCGTCCACCTCTTCACCCACGACTCGATCGGCCTCGGCGAGGACGGCCCGACCCACCAGCCGGTCGAGCAGCTCGCCGGCCTGCGGGCGATGCCGGAGCTCGACGTGATCCGCCCTGCCGACGCCAACGAGGTGACCGAGGCCTGGAAGATCGCCCTCAACCGCACCCACTGCCCTGTGGCGCTGGTGATGACCCGGCAGAACGTGCCGGTCTTCGACCGCTCCAAGTACGCCTCTGCCGAGGGAGTCCAGCGCGGCGGCTACGTCCTCGCCGATCCCGAGGACGGCGATCCCGAGCTGATCCTGATCGGGACCGGCAGCGAGGTCCAGCTCGCCCTCGGCGCCCACGGGCGCCTAACCGATGAAGGGATCCGCACCCGCGTCGTCAGCCTCCCGTCCTGGGAGATCTTCGAAAAGCAGGATCAGTCCTACCGCGACGAGGTGCTGCCACCGGGGATCGCCGCCCGGGTGGCGATCGAGGAGGCCTCGCCGCTCGGCTGGGAGCGATGGGTTGGTACCGAGGGGGCGATCATGGGTATGACTACCTTTGGACAGTCGGCGCCGTTCGACGACGTCGAGGCCGAGTTCGGCTTCACCGTCGACAACGTCGTCAAGGTCGCTCGCGAGGTCGCCGGGCGGACCGTGAAATCCACCACCTGAGGAGGCGGCTGATGAAGCCCACCGAGCGTCTTCACGAACTGGGCCAGAGCCTCTGGCTCGACAACATCACCCGCCCGATGCTGGGCGACGGGGTGCTGGAGGGCTACATCCGCGACCTCTCGGTCACCGGCCTGACCTCGAACCCGTCGATCTTCGACAAGGCGATCGGCGCCGGCGACGCCTACGACGAGCAGATCGCCGAGGAAGCGCCGAAGGCCGCCGCCGGGGAGGGCGTCGGCGCGACCGAGACCGAGAAGATCTTCTTCGAGCTGGCGCTGGCCGACCTGCGCGACGCCTGCGACCTCTTCGCCGACGTCCACCGCCGCACCGCCGGCGTCGACGGCTTCTGCTCGCTCGAGGTCTCGCCGCTGATCGCCGACGACGCCGCGGCGACGATGGAGGAGGCGAAGGCGCTCCACGCCAAGGGCGAGCGCGACAACCTCTACATCAAGATCCCGGGCACGGAGGCCGGGCGCGAGGCGATCGAGGAGTCGATCTTCGCCGGCGTCCCGATCAACGTCACCCTGCTCTTCGACGACAAGCAGTACCTCGGCGCCGCCGACGCCTACATGCGCGGGATCGAGCGGCGGATCGAGGCCGGGCTCGATCCGAACGTCGCCTCCGTCGCCTCGCTGTTCATCAGCCGCTGGGACGTCGCCGTCGCCAAAGAGGTCCCGGAGGGCCTGGTCAACCGGCTCGGGATCGCGATCGGCGGCCGCGCCTTCCGCGCTTACAACGAGCTGCTGGACTCCGACCGGATGCGGCGCCTGATGAACGAGGGCGCACGACCGCAGCGGTTGCTCTGGGCGAGCACCGGGACCAAGGACCCCGACGCCTCCGACACCCTCTACATCGAGGCCTTCGCCTCGCCGCTGACGGTCAACACGATGCCCGAGCCGACCCTGAAAGCCTTCGCCGACCACGGCCAGGTGACCGACCTCTTCCCCAAAGACGGCGGCAACTCCGAGCAGGTGCTGGCCGAGTTCGAGGAGGCCGGGATCGACGTCGCCGCCCTCGCCACCCGCCTCCAGGTGGAGGGCAAAGAGAGCTTCAACAAGGCCTGGAACGAGATGCTGGAGACGATCGAGTCCAAGGGCGGGGTAAAAGCGGGCTGACCGCCTGCTCGGGGGTATAGGTTCCCGAGCGATGAGCGAGCTGCGAGAAGCACCGGCCTGGGCCGACCTGCAGGCCCACTTCGAGCAGATCCGCGACACCCACCTGCGCGAGCTCTTCGCCGCCGACCCTGACCGCGGCGAGCGGCTGCGGGCCGAAGGGGCCGGCCTCTATCTCGACTTCTCGAAGAACCGGATCACCGACGAGACGCTGATGCTGCTCGGCGCGCTGGCCCGGCAGCGCGGGGTGGAGGAGCGGCGCGAAGCGATGTTCCGCGGCGAGCACATCAACGTCTCCGAGGACCGGGCGGTCCTGCACGTGGCGCTGCGGATGCCGCGCGGACGCTCGCTCGTCGTCGACGGCGAGGACGTGGTCGCCCAGGTGCACGAGACGCTCGACCGGATGGCCGACTTCTGCGAGCGGGTGCGCTCGGGCGAGTGGCGCGGCCACACCGGCAAGCCGATCCGCAACGTCGTCAACATCGGCATCGGCGGCTCCGACCTCGGCCCGGTGATGGCCTACGAGGCCCTCCGCCACTATTCAAAGCGGGAGATGACCTTCCGCTTCGTCTCCAACGTCGACGGCACCGACTTCGCCGAGAAGACCCGCGACCTCGATCCTGAGGAGACGCTCTTCGTGATCTCCTCGAAGACCTTCACGACGCTGGAGACGATGACCAACGCCCGCACCGCGCGCGAGTGGGCGCTGGCCGGCCTCGGGGGAGACGAGGACGCCGTCGCCAAGCACTTCGTCGCCGTCTCCACGAACGCCGAGGAGGTCTCGAAGTTCGGCATCGACACCGACAACATGTTCGGCTTCTGGGAGTGGGTCGGCGGCCGCTACTCGATGGATTCGGCGATCGGGCTCTCGACGATGCTGGCGATCGGCCCCGGTCGCTTCGAGGAGATGCTGGCCGGCTTCCACGCGATGGACGAGCACTTCCGCACCGCGCCGGCGGCTGAGAACCTGCCGCTGCTGATGGGTCTGCTCGCGGTCTGGTACGCCGACTTCTTCGGCGCCGAAACCTGCGCGGTCCTGCCCTACGACCAGTACCTGCATCGCTTCCCGGCCTACCTGCAGCAGCTGACGATGGAGTCGAACGGCAAGCACGTCACCCTCGACGGCACCCATGTCGACTACGACACCGGCCAGATCTACTGGGGCGAGCCGGGGACCAACGGCCAGCACAGCTTCTACCAGCTGATCCACCAGGGCACGCGGCTGATCCCTTGCGACTTCATCGGCTTCGCCAACTCGCTGAACCCGCTCGGCGACCACCACGACATCCTCATGTCGAACGTCTTCGCCCAGGGCGAAGCGCTCGCCTTCGGCAAAACCGAGGAGCAGGTGCGGGAAGAGGGAACTCCCGAGGAGGTCGTGCCGCACCGGGTGATGGAGGGCAACCGCCCCTCCAACACGATCCTCGCCGAGCGGCTGACGCCGGCGACGCTGGGATCGCTCGTCGCCCTCTATGAGCACAGCGTCTTCACCCAGGGGGCGATCTGGGGGATCGACTCCTTCGACCAGTGGGGGGTGGAGCTGGGGAAGGTGCTGGCGAAGGCGATCATCCCCGAGCTCGAGTCCGCCGCGGAGCCGGAGCTGCGGCACGACAGCTCCACCAACGCGCTGATCCGGCGCTACCGCTCCCAGCGGCGCTAGCCTTCTGTACATGTCGCCTCTCGACGTGCTCCCCTTGGCGGAGTCGTCGTCCAATCTGCTCGCCGCGCGCGAGCAGATGGCCTTCACCCTCGGCTTCCACATCGTCCTCTCCTGCCTCGGGGTGGCGCTGCCGGCGACGATGCTGGTCGCCAACTACGTCGGGCTGAAAAAGGGCGACGAGGCGGCTCTCGAACTCGCCAAACGCTGGTCGAAAGCGATGGCGCTCACCTTCGCCGTCGGCGCCGTCACCGGCACCGTCCTCTCCTTCGAGTTCGGCCTTCTCTGGCCCCACTTCATGGACCGTTTCGCCGCCGCCTTCGGCGTCGCCTTCGCGATCGAGGGGATCTTCTTCTTCCTCGAGGCGATCTTCATCGCGATCTACATCTACGGCTGGAAACGCCTCGGCGGCTGGCCGCACTTCTTCTCCGGGCTGCCGATCGTCATCACCGGGATCGGCGGCGCCTTCTCGGTCGTCGCCGCCAACGCCTGGATGAACCAGCCCCAGGGCTTCAAGCTCGACAGCGCCGGCAAGGTCGTCGACGTCGAGCCGCTGAAGGTCCTCTTCAACCCGGCGACCGGCTACGAGGTCCTGCACATGATCCTCGCCGCCTACATGGTGGTCGGCTTCCTCGTCGCCTCGATCTACGCGGTCGGGATGCTGAAGGGGCGGCGCGACCGCCTGCACCGGCTGGGGCTGGTGATCCCGCTGACGATCGCCTGCATCGCGACGCCGATCCAGCTCTACGTCGGCGACACCGCCGCCCGCGCGGTCGCCGACGACCAGCCGGCGAAGTTCGCGGCGATGGAGTGCATCCAGGAGACCGGCACCGATCAGACCGAGTACCTCGGCGGCATCTGCACGAAGGACGGGGTCAAGGGTGCGATCGGGATCCCCGGCCTCGACTCCTTCCTCGTCGGTTGGAGCACCGACACGAAGGTGACCGGCCTCAACGACATCCCCGAGCAGGACCGCCCGCCGGCGAACACGCTGCTCCACCTCGCCTTCGACACGATGGTCGGGATCGGCTCGGCCCTGCTGCTGCTCGCCGCCTGGTTCGCCTTCTCGTGGTGGAGACGGCACGACATTCCCGAGACGCCGTGGTTCCTGCGTATCGTCTCGGTCACCGGCGCCGCCGCGATCGTCGCCCTCTGGTGCGGCTGGATCGTCACCGAGGTCGGCCGCCAGCCGTGGATCGTCCAGGGCTATATGCGGACCTCCGAAGCGGTGACCGACGCCGAGGGCATCTGGTTCAGCTTCGGCCTCGTCCTGGCTCTCTACGCGGCGCTGGGGACGATCGCGATCCTCGTCCTGCGCTCGATGTCGCGCCGCTGGCGCGAGCAGGGCGCCGAGGACGTCCAGAGCCCTTACGCGCCCCAGCAGGAGGAGACGGCGTGAGCAAGGCCGACGCGGCGGCGGCGATCCTCTGGGTCGGGGCGACCTTCTACGCGCTCTTCGGCGGCGCCGACTTCGGCGGCGGCTTCTGGGACCTGGTCGCCGGCGGGCCCGAGCGGGGGCAGCGACCGCGCGACGTGATCCAGCGCTCGCTGACGCCGGTCTGGGAGGCCAACCACGTCTGGCTGATCTTCGTCCTCGTCGTCCTCTGGACCGCCTTCCCCTCGGCCTTCAGCGCGATCTTCACGACGCTCTACGTGCCGATCGCGCTGGCGGCGCTGGGGATCGTCCTCCGCGGCGCCGGCTTCGCCTTCCGCAAGTCGCTGATCGGCCTGCGCGAGCGGCAGGCGATGGGCGCGACCTTCGCGATCTCCTCCCTGGTCACGCCGTTCTTCATGGGCACGGTGATCGGAGCGATCGCCGCCGGCAACGTGCCCGCCGCGGGCAACGGCGACGCCTTCTCGAGCTGGCTGCAGCCGCTGCCGCTGCTGATCGGGGCGATGTTCGTCGCCTCCGGCGCCTACCTCGCCGCCGTCTTCCTCGTCGGCGACGCCCGGCGCGCCGAGGACGAGGAGATGGAGCGCTACTTCGAACGCCGCGCCCTCGGCGCAGCCGTGGTCGCCGGGGCCTTCGCCGTCGCCGGTCTCATCGCCCTGCACGGCGAAGCCCGCTACGTCTTCGACCGCCTCACCGACCAGGGCCTGCCGCTGGTGATCCTCTCGCTGCTCTGCGGCGCGGCGCTGCTCGCGGTCCTCCTGCGCGGCGGCCGCCGCCCCCTGCGCCCGCTCGCCGCCGGTGCGGTGACGGCGGTGATCTGGGGCTGGGGCGTCGCCCAGTTCCCCTACCTGCTGCCGACCAGCCTCCGCATCGACCAGGCCGCGGCCCCCGACGCCACGATGACGATCATCTTCATCGTCTTCGCCGTAGCCGCCGTCCTCGTCCTGCCCTCGCTCGGTCTCCTCTACACGCTGGCGCAGAAGGACCTGCTCGAGGCGGAGCACTGACGATCCCGTGGTTCTTTGTCGGCTATGACCTGACAAAGGAACCACGGGATAGGCTCCCCGCCTTGATCAAGGCGGTCCTCTTTGACATCGACGGCACGCTGCTGCACACCGGGGGCGCTGGGGCGGTCGCCTGGCAGCGCGCCTTCCTCGAGCTCTACGGGGTCGAAGCGAACATCGCCGAACACACGCACGCCGGGATGACCGACCCCGAAATCGCCGAAATCGTCTTCCGCGAGGTGATGCACCGGGAGGGGTCGGCGGAGGAGCGGGCGGAGGCGATCGGCTGCTACCTGGGGCATCTCGCCGACGCCGTCGCCGAATCGGAGGGCTACTTCGTGATCGAGGGGATCGAAGAGCTGCTGCCGCGCCTCGTCAGCGAGGGCATCCTGCTCGGCGTCGTCACCGGGAACATCGAGCCCGCCGCCCACATCAAGCTCGCCCGCGGCGACCTCAACCGCTACTTCACCTTCGGCGGCTACGGCTCCGACTCCCGCGATCGCACCGAGCTGACCAAGAAGGCGCTGGAGCGCGGCGAGGTGGTCTCCGGCCACCCGCTCGACAAGGCCGAGACGATCGCGGTCGGCGACACCCCCCGCGACGTCCGCGCCGGTCACGGCGCCGGGATCAAGGTCGTCGGCGTTGCCACCGGCTCCTACGCCGTCGACGAACTCACCGACGCCGGCGCCGACTGGTCGCTGGAGAACGTCAAGGACGGCTTCCCGGCTTGAATTCCCGCTCGGTGGGCAGGTTTCCTCAAAAAGATCCGGGAACTGGCTGCCTAGACTGAGTTTGAATGGAGATCGAGGATCAGCACGAGGCTCCCGAACTCGACGAGGGCTCATGGGTCTATCTGAGCAAGGGGTCGGGTGCGCGGCCGGCGCAAAGCGAGCTGCTCGAGAAGATCGTCGAGGCTTGTGCGAAGAGCGGGTGGAGGACCGTCAGCCATCCACCGCCGCACCGGGACGGGGCCGGCGCCGATCCGGGGCGGTACTTCGCCAGCGTCAGCCACGCGGTCGAGCACGCCGACGTCGTAGTGGCGATGATCGGGGAGAAAGACGAGTTGGCGGATGCCGAGCTGACTCTTGCCTACAGCCACGGCCGCCCCGTCATCGGAGTGCGGGTCGGCGAGGCGTTGCTGGATACCCAGGCGAGGATGCTCCTGGCGGATTACGGGCGGGCGAGGATCGTCACCTGCTCGACCCCGGGGGAGTGCGCGGTGTCGCTGCGGGAGACTTTCGCCGATCCGGTTTTCGCCGAGACGATCCGTCAAGCTTGGTGAGCAATGTCCGGCGCACGGATCTTCACGATCGGCCACTCGAACCACGATTCCGACCACTTCCGTGGCCTTCTGGCTGAGCACGAGATCGAAGTGCTCGTCGACGTTCGCTCCTGGCCTCATTCCCGTTTTGTCGAGTGGGCGGATGCCGCCGTCCTGCCCGGGCTGATCGCCGAGGCCGAAGTCAAATACCTCTTCCTCGGAAAGGAGCTCGGAGGTCGGCCCGAGAGAGACGACTTCTACGACGCCGACGGCCATGTCCTCTACGGCAAGGTGGCCCGGCAGGACTGGTTCATGCGAGCGGTCGAGCGCCTCGAACGCGGTGCGGAGAAGTACCGGGTGGCGATTATGTGCAGTGAGGAGGACCCCACGCACTGCCACCGGCGACTGCTGGTCTCGAAGGTCCTGCTCGACCGCGGCGCCACCGTCGCCCACATCCGCAAGAGCGGCCGGGTAGAGATCGAGTCGGGCCCTCTGAAGCTGTCCGAGGGGACGTTGTTCGAAGACGAGGAGAGCCTGTGGAGATCTTCACTATCGGTTTCACGCGGACCACGGCAGAGGACTTCTTCGGGCGCCTGAAGTCGAACCGGATCGAGCGCCTGCTCGATGTCCGCCTCAACAACAAGTCGCAGCTCGCCGGATTCGCCAAGCGCGACGATCTCGCCTACTTCCTCCGCGAGCTGGTGGGCGCCGAGTACGAGTATGCGCCGCTGCTGGCCCCCACCCAGGACATCCTCGACGACTTCAAGAAGAGGAAGGAGATGCCCTGGGAGGAGTACGAGGAGCGGTTCCTCAGCCTGATGCGGGAGCGGGAGATCGAGAGCAGGCTCAGCCCGGAGGAGTTCTCCCGGCGGACCGTGTTGTTGTGCAGTGAGGACACTCCGGAGCACTGCCACAGGCGCCTCGTAGCGGAGCACCTCCGCGACCACTGGAAAGACGTTCGAATAATCCACCTGTAGCCTGCTCCGACCATGCCGGCGGAGGAAATCCTGGTGCTCGCCAGCTCCTTGAAACACGGGGGCAGGTGCGTCGCCGGGATCACCAAGGAGGGAAGGTGGGTGCGTCCGGTCTCCGGTGAGCCCCACGGTCTCTTCGAGGCCGAATGCGCGGTCGACGGGCGCTGTCCTGAAGTGCTGGACGTGGTCAGGTTCGGGTACGAGAAGTCCTTGGAGGATCCGGCGCAGCCGGAGAACGTGCTTATCGATGGCTCCCCGTGGGAGTTGCGGAAGCGGGTGCCGCGCGAGGAGGCCTACGAGCGCCTCGGTCGCTTCCTCGCGGACGGCCCCACGCTGCTCGGGAACCGAGGCAAGGCGGTGCCGGAGGAGGAGGCGGAGAAGGGGGTCGACCACTCGCTTGCGCTGATCGAGCCGACCGCGGTCATCTTCCTCCTTCGTCCGCCTGAGGAGACCTACGAAAAGCTCAGGCCGCGGGTGAGATTCCAGTTCGCCTCATCCGAGTACGAGCTCGGCTTGACCGACATCGCGATGCGGGAAAGAGTGCTGCAGGCGGGGATCGGCGAATATCCCCCCGGGATCCTTGGGATCGACTCGGAGGGGCCGCTTTTGCTCACGATCAGCTTGGGCGAGGCGCAGGAAGGCTGGCACACGAAGCTGGCGGCCGCCGTCATCTCGCTGCCTTCCGCTTAAGCCTTAGAACAGCGGGCCTGGTAGATGTTCAAGAAGCGGCTCTCGAAGCCGTTCCTGGCCATCCGCAGGTAGAGGCGCCAGACGCGGATTCGTTCCTCGCCGGCCAGGCGGGTCGCCTGGTCGAGGTTATCGTCGAGGTTCTGCGCCCAGTGCTTCAAGGTCTCCGCGTAGTCGGGGCCGAAGTCCTCGACGTGGTGGGCGATGAAGCCGGCCCGTTCGAGGGCCAGCAGGTTGCGCGAGAGGTGCAGCGGCGCCGCGTCGGGGAAGACGTAGCGCTCGGAGAAGTCGCCGGCCTCGGGGTCGGTGTGACGCAGACGGGTGATCCCGTGGTTGAGCAGGCGGCCGCCGGAGTCGAGCAGGCTCGCCAGGGTCTCCGCGTAGAGGTCGATGTTGGCCGAGCCGACGTGCTCGACCATGCCGATGCTGGCGATCGCGTCGAACTTCTCGCCCAGTGAGGGCAGGTCGCGGTAGTCCATGACGCGGATGTCGACGCGGTCGGCGACGCCCGCCTCCTCGGCCCGCTGCCGCGCTTTTTCGGCCTGCGGCGGCGAGAGGGTGATGCCGACGACGTCGGCGCCGTATTTCGTCGCCGCCCAGAGCGGGAAGCCGCCCCAGCCGCAGCCGACGTCGAGGATGCGCTCGCCCTCTTTGATCGCCAGCTTGCGGGCGACGGTGTCGAGCTTCTCCTCCTGCGCTTCCTCCAGCGTCTTCTTCTCGCCGTCGCGCCAGATCGCGCAGCTGTAGACCATAGTCGGCCCGAGGAAGAGCTCGAAGAACTCGTTGGAGACGTCGTAGTGGTGGCGGACGGCGCGGGCGTCGCGCTCCTTGCTGTGGCGCTTGCCGCTCGGCCGCAGCTCCGCTTCAGGGCGTGGCGGCGGCAGCGTCAAACCCATCGCCCGGACCGCGGCGATCATCAGCGCCCGCTGGTCGGCGCCGTCGAGCGAGGGCGGCTGCCAGCCGTCGAGGACGCGGATCACCGCGTCGATGTCGTCGACCGCGAGCTCGCCGCTGACGTAGGCGCGGCCGAGCCCCAGCTGCCCTGGCGCCCGCAGCGCGTGCGCCAGCGCTTTCGGCGAGCGGACGCTGAAGGTGGGGCCGCCGTTCTCGGAGGTGGAGGGGAGGCGGCTGCCGTCCCAGAACTCGATAGTGAAGGGGCGCTCGGGGAGGCGGGTTTCGATCTCCCGCCGCAGCGGCGCGGTGTTTGCGAACGGCATCGCGGGGGAGCCTACTCAGAAGCGATTGGCCGCGAGGCCAGGACCGCGCCCCCTATCATCGCCAGCCATGACGACCGTCGGACCACTCCCCTCAGACATCCAGCCCGTCGAGAACGAGACCCGGGACCGGATCATCACCGGCCTGGTCACGGTCATCCCGTTCATCGCCGTGATCGTCGCCGGCTGGCAGGTGTGGGGGAGCGCCCTGAACTGGACCGACGTCTTCCTCTTCGTCGGCATGTACTTCCTCACCGGGCTCGGGATCACCGTCGGCTTCCACCGCCTCCTCACCCACCGCTCCTTCAAGACCTACCCGTGGCTGCGCGGCCTCTTCGGGATCCTGGGCTCGGCGGCGATCGAGGGGCCGGTGATCTCCTGGGTCGCCGACCACCGCAAGCACCACACCTTCTCCGACGAACACGGCGACCCCCACAGCCCCCACGTCGACCACGGCGGCGGCTGGAAGGGGGCGATGAAGGGCCTCTTCCACGCCCACGTGGGCTGGATCTTCATCCACACCCAGCGCGGCAACAAGGAACGTTTCGCGCCGGACCTGATCAAGGACCCGGTGATCAACTGGGTCGACCGCACCTTCATCTACTGGGCGATCCTCGGCCTGCTGCTGCCCTTCTTCCTCGGCTGGATCATCGGCGGCACCGTCGTCGCCGGGCTCACCGGGCTGCTCTGGGGCGGCCTCGTGCGCGTCTTCGTCCTCCACCACTTCACCTACAGCATCAACTCGCTCTGCCACACCTTCGGCAAGAAGGAATTCGAGACCACCGACGAGTCGCGCAACCTGGCGCTGATCGCGATCCCGACCCTCGGCGAGGCCTACCACAACAGCCATCACGCCTTCCCGACCTCGGCTACTCACGGCCTGCGCTGGTGGCAGATCGATATCTCCTCGCTGGTTATCAACGGCCTCGAGAAGGTGGGTTTGGTGTGGGACGTCGTCCGGGTCAGTCCCGAGCGAATGTCCTCGAAGGTCGCCGCCTAGCTACGGCGCTTCGGCGGATTCGTACCAGTCGATCCACCCGTTGCAGGCCTCGCTGAGCGGCACCGTCCGGTGCGATTCGGCGGGCACAGCCACTAGCTCGCCGACGTACGCCTTGCCGTCGTATCCCGTGAGGCTCTGCAGGGTGCCGGCGTCGGCGGTGGAGAGCGTGAAGCGGGTCTCGCCGGCCTCGCTCTCGTAGCGGCCGGCGGGCCAGAACTGGCCGTTGTTGCCGAGGCTGATCGTGTTCGGCCGCTGGCCGTCGAGGGCAGCCTTCAGCGATTCGCTGAAGCCAGGCGCCGAGAGGGTCAGGTCGAAGGGGGAGAAGTACTGGAGCGAGAGGTTCCAGCTGCCCGCGGGGAGGCGCAGCGCCTGCGAGGTCTCCTCGCCGGTGCCGAGGATGCTGCCGTCGTCCCAGGCTCCTTTCTGGCCGATCACCGCGTCGGGGAAGAGCCCGGCTCGTCCCGTCCCACCGAGGAGAATGCGGACCTCCGGTGCCGCGCAGCCGGCGTAGGCGCCGGCCTCGGTCCCCTCGAGCAGGACGTGGCGGTCCTCCGGCGTCGGCCCGGTCTGCTTCCAGAGCACGTAGGAGGGAGTGGCGTCGACGCGCTTGAAGTTGGGCGGAGCCTGGCTGTTCCAGGCGGCGCGGCTGGTGATCACGTAGGGGAAGCGGTCGAGGGTGCCGCGGGAGAAGGAGTCGAAGTCGATCGGGCTGTATGCGTCGCCGGTGTCGAAGGGCTTTTCCGGATTCGGCGAGACCGCGGGGTCGGGGAACTCGACCAGCGGCACGTGGGTATCGGCGCCGAGCAGCTCGTAGGCCGCGTAGCGGTCCTGGCCCGCGTAGAGCACCGGCTCCCCCTTCACCTCCGGCAGGAATGCCTGCAGCTCGGCCCCGTGCCCAGGTGGACCGACTGGAGCGTCCCGCAACGCCAGGAAGCTCGAGTAGACGGCGCCGGCGATGAACACCACCCCCAGCGCCGTCCAGGTGAGCCGGCGCGCGAACTCTTCGAGCAGGGGGCGGATGGCGACGAGCATCGCCAGCGGGGCGATGATGATCAGGGCCTTGGCCTGGGAGTAGTCGCCGCTGGTCGGCAGGGACGCCAGGTAGAGGAGGGCGCCGGCGCCGAGGGCGATGGGAATCGTCAGCTCGTGGCGGCGGACCCACCAGGCGACGCCGGCGAGCAGGGCGATCCCCCCGATCGCTCCGGCCAGCCACGGCAGCTGCGCGCCGCCGGCGGCGTCGAGGCGATAGTTGCCGGCCGGCCAGACGCCTAGCGCCTCGATCGGCGAGACGGGGCCGTAGGTGTTGGAGCCGGCGACTTTGTTGAAGCTGCTGCCGAAGCCAAAGGGGCCGACGGTGACTGCCACTGCGATCAGCGCGAGAAGGACGAGCGCGGCGATGGTCAGGGGGCGCAGGAGGAAGTGCAAAAGCGAGCGGGGCCGCAGTGCCGCCCGCACCTCGGGCAGCGTCAAGCTCCAGAGGGCGAGGGTCACTACCGGCCAGGCAACGCCGGCGAAGCTGTAGGAGAAGAAGATCCCGCCGGCAATTGCCAGCGGCGGCAGCACGAAAAGGAGGCGGTCGCGCCAGCGGGTCGGCAGCGTCTCGAACTCGACCAACCAGATGGCGAAGGCCAGGACGAGCAGGGCCTCGGCCAGCTCCTTGAAGGCGGCCTGGGCGAAGTAGGAGGCGGCCAGGTAGGGGAGGGCGACCATCGCGGCAGCGATCGTGCGGCGGCCGGGGGTCATCCCGCGCAGGGCGCCGAGGGCGGTCAGGCCGGTCATCACCCCGATCGCGATGATCTCGCCGAGGAAGGCCTGGGCGAGGTTGATCCCCGGCACTACCGCGGTCGCCACCGCCAGCCCGTGCGGGCCAAGCGGGTAGCCGGGATCCGGGGCGGGGCCGAAACCGCTGCGCAGCCACTCCGCCCAGGCGAGGTGCAGCCCGAGGTCGTTGTTGAAGCCGACGCCGAGCAGCCCCCAGCGCCCGCTGACCGCGAACGGAATCGAGAGCGCGACGAGGACGACGAGCGCAACCGGCCACCCTTCGCGCCAGGGGCTGACTCCCTCCTCGGTGTTCGTCCTTCTATGACCTATGTTGCGGGAAGGACGAACGCCGCTCATGAGCACCGCGGCGGCGGCGAGGATCAGCAGCGCCAGCGCCAGCGTCGAAGAAGTTCCGTGGCCGGGGGCCCGGGCGACGACTCCCGTCGCCGTCAGCACCGCGCCGAAGCCGACCGCGGGCTCCAGCCAAGTCCACTCGCTCCTCCCCGCCAGGGAGAGGATGGCTCGGCCGACCAGCAGCGAGACCGCGCAGATCAGCGCCGCCGAGGCGTAGGTCGCGATCATCAGGCGCTGGAACTTAAGGCAGCGGGCGCTTTCAGTACTTCTCGGCGGCCCGTTCGAGCGGCTCGCGCAGGTTCTCGCCCCGCAGCGGCGGCTCGTGTCCGGTTCCAAGAACCTTCGGTTCCAGGGCCGCCAGCTTCCGCACCGACTCCTTCGCCTTGGCGTGATCCCAGGCCCAGGCAGGATGGGGGACGGTGACCTCACCCTCCGGCAGCGGTTTCAGCCGCCCGGAGTCGACCAGGTAGACGACGTCTGAGACCAGCGCCACCCGGTCGCTCTCGCGCCAGAGGCCGATCAGCCCCGGCGCGTGCCCGGGGAAGTGCAGGACCTTGAAGCCGGCGACCTCGTCGCCTTCGATCACCGTGTCGGCGATCTTCACCGCGCCGCCGTCCCAGCGCCGCAGCAGGAAGGGGTAGATCCAGCGCACCCAGGCGACCGGCAGCTGCGAGAGGTCCATGTACGGGGTGATCGCGGCATTGCTTTCGGCGTCGGCGACCTCGTCGGGATGGCAGAACACCGGCGCGTCCATGTAGGGCGCGGTGCCACGGTGGTCGGCGTGGGCGTGGCCGAGGATCACCCGCTTCAAGCCGCCCAGCTCCGCCGCCGCGGCCTGCGCCTTCTTGCGCATCGCCTTCGTCCCGGCGTCGAACTGGACGACCCCGTCACCGTCCTCGAGGAAGTAGATGTTCATCGCCCCGCGGAAATCCCCGCGCAGCAGCCAGACTCCGTCCGCGACTTTCTCCAGTGCCATGGCGCCACCTTAACGTGGCCTCCGACCGCCGCCGCGCTCTAGGGTCTGCCCGTGCCCTTCGTCTGGAAAGCCTCGATCGTGATCCTGGTCGTCTGCCTGCTCGCGGCGATGGTGATCGGCATCGTCCGCCTCGCCACCACGCCGAACGAAATCCTCGGCGACGGCTTTCGCGGGCTGCCGGCGTCAGAACAGGACAGGGCGTCGGGGCAGCGTTAGTATCGGGCCCGTCCAGCGACTGAAGGAGGCGGCGTGTTCAAACGCATCGTGGTTGGGACCGATGGCTCTGAGACTGCCGCCGAGGCGGTCCGCCAGGCGATCGAGCTGGCCCGGCTCAGTGGTGCCTCGCTCAGCCTCGTCAGCGCCTATCAGCCCGCTTCCGGGCGCCGGGTGGAGGCCGAGCAGGCAGGAGCGCCCGCTGACGTCCAGTACGAGATCGGGCCGCGCGAGGACGTCAACCTGATCCTGGACGCCGCCGCGGCCGAGGCCAAGCAGCAGGGGATCGAGGTCCAGACCCACCCCGTCGAGGCGGACCCCGCCGACGCGATCCTCAACGTCGCCGAAGAGACCAAGGCCGACCTGATCGTGGTCGGCAACAAGGGCATGACCGGGGCCCGCCGCTACCTGCTCGGCAGCGTCCCCAACAACGTGAGTCACCACGCTCCATGCTCGGTCATCATCGTGCGCACCACCTGACGACGTCTGACACGGCGCATGTCGGCGTCCTCGCTCGGTCATGTGCAGAGCACACTCCCTCGCTGCGTCCTTGATCTGCTTGGTCAGACGCCGTCAGGAGGCGCGCCGTATCGGCTTGGTTGCTTTCCCGACGTCGAGCAGGCCGCAGCCCTGCTGGGGCGAGGGCAGGCCGAGGTCACGGGCGCTGTTGCATAGCCGCCTGCTCACCGCGTCGACGAGGGCGCGGGGGGTCTTCTGCTTCCTGATCCCCCTGCTGGCCAGGACCAGGGCGGCGGCGCCGGAGACGTGGGCGGCGGCCATCGAGGTGCCGACGTAGGTGGCGGGGATCGCGAATTCGCTGGTGCTGCCGGGCCGGAAGGTGACCTGGTAGATCGGCCGCGAGGAGACCGAGGGGCAGCCGCTGCGCGGGATCCCGCCGCCGGGGGCGACGAGGTCGATCGAGCCGCCGGCCAGCGAGTAGGCGCCGAGGCAGGCGCCCTCGGTGGTGCCGCCGACCCCGATCACCCGCGGTCCGGTCGCCGGCTCGGCGACGCAGCCCTCTGAGCCGAGGTTGCCGCCCGAGGCGACGGTTACGACCCCCGCGAGGTAGGCCTTGCGCAGCGCTTCGTCAACCAGCGGGACCCGTTTGCCGCAGGGGAAGTTGAAGCTCATGTTGATCACGTCGACCCCGTTGGCGACGGCGAAGCGGACACCGCGCGCGATCGCGAGGGCATTGCCGCGCCCCTGGCGGTCGAGGACCCGCACCGGCATCAGCTTGGCGCCGTAGGCGAGCCCGGTGAGGCCGAAGGCGTTGTCGGTCTTCTCGCCGATCGTGCCGGCGACATGGGTGCCGTGGCCGTTTTCGTCGAGGGGCAGACGGTCGTGGCTGACGAAGTCGTAGCCCGGCACGAACTGGCCGGGCCCGAAGTCAGGGCTGCGCTGGAACGTGTTGCCGAAAGAGCGGTAGGCGATCCCGCTGTCGAGAACCGCGACCACGACGCCCGCGCCGCCGGGCCGGCCGGCGTCGATCAGGTGGCGCCAGGCGCCCGGTGCGTCGATCCCCCCCGGCGAGAGCGGCAGCGCCGTGGTTTCGGATCCTTCGGGGGCGAGGAAGTTCCACTGCTTGTAGACCCACTTGCCGACTTCGCCGGCGCTCGCGAGGGCTTCGATCGACCCCGAGTCGCTGGGGTCGTAGGGCGAAGGTTCGGCGGAGGCGATCGCGATGTAGTTGGGCTCGGCGTAGGCGACGCGCGGGTTCTCGCGCAGCGCCGCCGCGGCCTTGCGGACGCCGGTCCCGGGGGCGAGCGAGACGGCGCGCCCGACCCGCTGGCCCTCGAACTTGACCAGCAGCTGCCGGGGGGCGAACTCCCGCGCGGGGGCAACCGCGATCGGGCTCGCGACGGCGCTCGCCGGCAGGGCCGTGGCGGCCAGGGCCAAGGGCAGGAGGATTCGCAGAAGTCGTCTCATCTTTGTCGGTTCGCCCGCCGCACCCCCGCGTCCGGCCGGCTTTCTCCACAACACCGCGCTGCCGCGGAAGTTGTCGGCGGACATACTGCCTGATCGTGGAGTCCGGCAATCCGCAATTGCCCGCCGCCGCCTTCCACGAGCAGGCGATGGAGGTCGCGCTCGCGGAGGCGCGGCAGGCCGAGAGCCACGGCGACGTCCCGATCGGCGCCGCGATCTACCGCGGGGGAGAGCTGCTGGCGCGGGCGGGCAACGAGCGCGAGCTGCGCAAGGACCCCACCGCCCACGCCGAGGTGCTGGCGATCCGCGCCGCCTCCCAGCGCCTCGGCGGCTGGCGACTCCCCGGAACCACCCTCTACGTGACTTTGGAGCCCTGCGCGATGTGCGCCGGGGCGATCGTCCTCGCCCGTATCCCCACCGTCGTCTTCGGCACCCCCGACCCCAAGGCCGGCGCCGCCGGCAGCGTCCTCGACGTCCTCGCCGAGCCCGCCCTGAACCACCGCCCGCAGGTCATCCAGGGAGTGCACCAAGACGAGTGCGCCGCGGTGCTGCGCGAGTTCTTCGCCAGTCGCCGTACCTAAGGCGCCGATACCCTGTCAGGACCCGGAGAGGTGTCCGAGTGGCTTAAGGAGCGCGATTGGAAATCGCGTGGGCGGGGTTAACCCGCCTCGTGGGTTCGAATCCCACCCTCTCCGTCCGCAGGTTGCGGCAGATACTTCCTAAGGAGATTGCCAAGTACTTGAGTGGAACTCTATACTCAACAGGAGTAATGGAGTGTCTGAGTTGAGCTTCGTTACAACCGAGAGGGCCGGCATTTCTTGGCCGATGATGCCGGTCCTCTCTTTCCCATCCCACCGCGATAAAGAACCGCGACGTTGGTAAAGGATACTGATCTAAGCCTGGCGTAGAGCCGGGATCGAGGGCCGCACCGGTACCGGTTGCGCCTCGCGGTACTCGTCGAGGGCGACGACAATCGCCTCATTCTCCGCAAGGACACCGGCCGGCCGGTGCCCGCGCAGACGCTCGTGGGTGCAGACGACGTAGCACCACTCCATCAGCCGTAGGCGCGCGTCGGGATCGATCTCGAGGATCGTCGCCCCGATCAGGTGCCTGCCGTCGGCCTCGCGGCAGGTGCGTACTTCCACTTTGGCCGCCACCTCCTCCAGCTCGCCGCGCGCGTCGGCGAGCTGGAGGAGGACCGCCGGTTCGCTGCCGAGCTCCAACGGTGCCTCGGCGACGAGGCCGACGCCGGCAGCCGAGGCGTCGATCAGGCGGGCGGGAGTGTGGGCCTCGGCGCTGTAGACGTGGGCCTCGGCATCGCCCTCGAAGCGGTAGACGAGGCGGCGCTGGCGCCGGCGCATTACCGCCGAGCTGGTGGCGAAGAGCCGCCGCAGCTCGTAGATGCCCAGCAGCGGCACGACCACGGCGGCGATCCCCGGGAGGTCCGGCAGCGGTCCGACGCCGGCCAGGTCCAGCAGCCGCATGATCGTGCCGGTGGTCAGCAGGACCGTGCAGAAGAGGACCAGGTGCAGCTTGCGCAGCGAGTCGAAGCCACCGCCGTCGCGGCCCTGCTTCGGCGTCACCTTGAAGGCGGTCCTGCCGGGACGGACGATGCAGCGCAGCGCCCGCGTGTAGATCTCCATCGTCAGCAGCTCGTAGTGGGCGCTCTCCGGGACCCGCATGTAGCCGCGGGCGAGAGCGGCGCCGGCGCTGAAGTTGAGCGCGACCGAGGGGAGCCAGAGCGCCGCGAGGGCGACGACGCTGATCTTCAGAGGCAGCTCGCCGGTCCAGAGGACGGCGCCGAGGGTGAGCAGGAGCAGCAGCCGCATCGGCGGCGCCAGGTAGGCGAAGAGGCTGGCGAGGAACGAGAGCCGCTGCTTCGGGCTCAGGGTCTTCGCCCGCAACGGCGACTCCGGCAGCGTGAAGACAGCGAGGTTGCCGCGCGCCCAACGGTCCCGCTGCAGCAGGTAGCCGTCGAGGTCGTGCGGGGCGAGGCCCTGGACCAGGACCTCGTCGTGGTAGCGGGTGCGCCAGCCGTACCGCAGCAGGCGGATCGTCGTGTGGAAGTCCTCGGCGATCGTCTCGGTGGCGACGCCGCCGACGTCGAGCAGGGCGTGGCGGTTGATCAGGGCGGCCGAGCCGCACCAGTAGGCGGCGCCGTGCCGGTCCTTGCCGGGGCAGACGACGCGGTAGAAGAGCGACTGCTCGTGGCGGCCGACGCGGTAGTGCTGGACCGAGTCGTGGTTGAAGAAGTCGTGCGGCGTCTGCACGATCGCCATCCGCTCGTCGTCGAAGTAGCCGACGAGCGCGTCGAGCGCGTCGGGCATCGGCACGTGGTCGGCGTCGAGGATGAAGACGAGGTCCCCCTCCGTCCGCGGCAGCGCCGCGTTGAGGTTGCCGGCCTTCGCGTGCGAGTTGTCCTCGCGGGTCAGGTAGCGGGCGCCGGCGAGCTCGGCGAGCTCTTTCATCTCCGGCCGGCGGCCGTCGTCGAGGAGGTAGGTCGTGTGGGGATAGGTGAGGGCGCGGCAGCCGGCGAGGGTGGCCATCACCACCTCGGCGGGCTCGTCGTAGGTACAGACGTAGACGTCGACCTTGCGGCCCGGCGTGGTGGCGGGGCGCTGTGCCGGCGGCCTCGACCACGAGAACCAGGTGAGGATCGCCAGCGCGTAGAGGCCGTAGACCTCCGTTGCCAGCAGCATCGCGAAGAGGATCGGGTTGGCGCCTTCGCCGCTCCAGCCGACCCGCCAGGTGAGGTACCCCGCCCCCCAGATCAGGGCGAGCAGCGCCAGCGTTCGCAGCAG
Source organism: Solirubrobacterales bacterium (assembly GCA_036277955.1). GTDB lineage: Bacteria > Actinomycetota > Thermoleophilia > Solirubrobacterales > 70-9 > VAYN01. Next base: position 22,172 of record DASULV010000066.1, read on the forward strand.
CCGGGGCCGGCGATCGAAGAACTGTCCGAGCTTGGTCTGCTCGTCGCTGGGCACAGGGCTTCTTCGGCGCGAGGGGCCGGATCCTTGAACCGGGCAAGCCGTCGGTTGCGGTCGCCGACCCCTAGAATCGACTGCCCGCGGAGGGGTGCCGGAGTGGTTGAACGGGGCGGTCTCGAAAACCGTTGGCCCTCGTAAGGGGGCTCGTGGGTTCGAATCCCACCCCCTCCGCTCGGGGCCTGGGAGCGGCGCATATCGGCGTCCTCGGTCGCTCGCGTGCAAAGCACGCCACGCTCCCTGCGTCCTTGATCTGCTTGCTCCCAGACCCCGAGGGGCGTTTTCGGACGGATATTTAGGAATTTGTCAGTCTCGACATCGTTCGGCGGAATCGTCTTGTCGGGAACGGGTGTCAATAACCGCTGCAATCGATTGCAGTTTCGACTTGCAGGGGTTTTAGGTACAGGCAACTTCTCGATTGGACTGGCTGGCTAGCGAACCAAAACTTTGTGCTGCATTTGCAGGGAGGAATAGCACCCAGTACAGCACTAAATTGAGCTGTACTTCGTGTCCAATTTTAGTACTCTGGATCTAGTTGACCGCGAACGCCTCACCCGCCGCCTCATGACCCTCGTAGGGAAGAACCACGAAGTACATCAGCGAGGGCAGGAGGGCTTCGAGCTGGTCGTATTCCCGCTTGCAGAGGCGGGAGTAGAGCAGCGATTCAACGCCGCCGACGATTCCGGCGGCGGTGACCGCGGTTTGAGGCGGGGGCACCGGAAGCAGTTCGCGGGCCTCCCCGTCCAGGCACCTCGCGAAGTCGTCCAGAAGTTCCACGCGGCGCCTGACCGCGGTTTCGCTGGCGGCTCGCGCCTCGACCACGAGGGTGCGGGCGGTGTCCGGCTCGCGGCTGGCAAAGCGCAACAGCGCTTCAAGGCCGTAGCGAACGCGGTCCCGCCAGACGTCGCCCCCCTTACGGACGGCGGCCTCGACCTTGCTCCGCAGCCGCTCGGCACTGGTGTCGAAGGCGGCGAGGAAGCAATCCTCTTTGTTGGAGAAGTGCTCGTAGAAGGTCGGGCGGGAGACGCCGGCGCGATCGATCACGTCCTGGACGTTGGTTTCCAGGTAGCCGAGTTCGGCCGCGGCATTGAGCATCGCCACGATCAGGCGCTCCCGCTGGATCGCTCTGATCAGGTCAGAGGGGAGTCTCCGGACTCCCGAGGGAAATTTTCCGCTGCTGTTCGAAAGCAGCTCGAGAGCCGCCTCGACCTGATCGGGTGGCCAATCATCACCGATCGCAGCGAGGAGGGTCTCTTGGCTCAGCTGGATTCGATCGAAGGGCACCGAAGAACTCACAAGTTTCCATTAAAAACAACGCAAGTTTCCTCACGGTACCAAAACAAAGGTCGGCAGCGCGCGCCATTGAGGACCGCAGCCATACCCAAAGCCGGGTCTCCGGCTTCGAAGGAGGGCTCACGATGAGCGCGATGCGGCCTGAGCTGCCGCGCGAGTTCGTCGCCGGCCACAAGCGGCGGCGGATGATGGACGCGATCGCCGAATTGACCGCCGAACAGGGCTACGAGGCGACCAAGATCGCCGACATCGTGCGCCGGGCCGCGGTTGCGCGGAAGACGCTCTACGACAACTTCGACGGCAAGGAGGATCTCTTCCTCTCGGCGGTCGACGCGACCATGGGCGAAATGCGGTCGGCGGTCGAAGAGGCCTGCGAAGGGACCGAGTCGCCCGAGGGCCAGATCGTCGCCGGGCTCGAGGCCCTGCTCGACTACATCGCCGAGCATCCGGCCGCGACCCGGATGTGCATGGTCGAGTCGATTTCCGCGACCCGCAGCTCCGCCCGTCTCTACGACGCGGGGGTGCGGGACTTCGTCGATCTGCTCCGCAACAGCGCCCTCGACGGAGACGATCTTCCGGAGACGATCGAGGAATCGCTGGTCGGCGGCGTCGCCTGGATTCTGCAGCAGCAGATCCGCCGTGGCGAGGCCGAGCGAGCGGGCGAGTTGCTGCCCGAACTCTCCCAGTTTGTCCTTTCACCGTACCTCGGTGTAGGAAAAGTAGGGGAGACCGCGAGGCGAAAGTAACAGTACGGTGGCAGACTCCATTGTCAAATGGATCGACTGCCGAGGGGACGTCATGGGCTTTCGCCCGAGTTTGTCGCGCGCAATCAGCGCGAGCGGCTGATCGCCGGCCTCACCCAGGCCCTCTACGAGGTCGGGTATCAAAAAACCACGGTGTCACTGATCGGGCAGCAGGCGGCTGTCTCCAAGAGCGACTTCTACAAGCACTTCGAGAGTAAGGATGACTGTTTCATCGCCGCCTACGACGAGGCGGTGGCGCGGATTCGCGATCGCGTGGTCGAGGCGTGCGAGGCAAGCGCGAGCGAGCCGTGGCCGGTTCGCGTCCGCGACGGGATCGGCGCCCTGCTGAAGCTGCTCTCCTCCGAGCCGGCGCTGGCGAGCATCGTCCTGGTCGAAGGCCTGCGGGCGGGTCGGGGCGTCTACGACCGCTACCAGGGGGCGATCGAGTCGTTCGTCAGCTACCTGCGGGACCGGGCGCCGGAGAGCCCGGGCGGAGCCGAAGTGCCGGAAGCCACCGACGAAGCGGTGGTCGGCGGGGTCGCGTCGATGCTCGGCCGCCGCGTGCTCGCCGGAGAAGCGGAGCAGTTGGAGCAGCTATTTCCGGAGATTCTCGAGTTCGTCCTCTCCGCATACCTCGGTGTGGAGGAGGCGCGGCGAATAGTCTCCGCGGGATGAGCGAGGCGACCAGCGGCGTTCTCCCCTCCCAGGAGCTGAACCGGGCGATCGAGTCCGAGTGGGTGAGCTCGGGGGACTACCGGATCCGGCCGGAGGCGGTGCAGCCGGCGAGCATCGACCTGCGGCTCGGCGACTTCGCCTGGGCCCTGCGTTGCTCCTTCCTGCCCGACGTCGAATCGAGCGTCGAGGAAAAAATCGACGACCTCGCCTTCCAGCGGGTCGACCTCCGCGACGGCGCGGTTCTGGAGCGGGACCGGCCCTACCTGGTGCCGCTGCTCGAGGAGCTGAACCTGCCCGAGGACGTGCGCGGCAAGGCGAACCCGAAGAGCTCGACCGGGCGGCTCGACGTCTTCACCCGGGTGATCACCGATCGCCACCACCGCTTCGACGACATCCGCGCCGGTTACCGGGGCAAGCTCTACCTGGAGATCGTGCCGCGCTCGTTCGCGATTCAGGTGAAAGCGGGGCTGTCGCTGAATCAGCTGCGGCTCTCGCGCGGAGACGTGCGCTTGTCCGACGAAGAGATTCGTGACCTCCAGGACGAGTTCCCGATGCTGTACCTCGACTCGCACGCTCTGCGCCAGTCGGAGATGGCGGTCAGCGACGGCCTCTTCCTCAGTCTCGACCTCTCCGGCCCGACCGATCGCGTGGTCGGCTACCGGGCGAAGAAGAACAGCCTCCCGGTCGACCTCTCACGGATCCGCGCCTACCGCTGGACCGACTACTGGGATCCGGTCTACCCGGAGCCGGGGGGCCGGGTGGTGCTGGAGCCGGAGATCTTCTACCTGCTGCTCTCGGCCGAGGGGGTCTGCATCCCGCCGCAGATCGCCGCCGAGATGATGGCCTACGACCCGACCGCGGGGGAGCTGCGCACCCACTACGCCGGCTTCTTCGACCCCGGCTTCGGCTACGACCCGGAGGGCGGCCGGCACGGCAGCCGGGCGGCGCTCGAGGTGCGCGCCCGCGACGTCTCCTTCATGGTCGAGCACCGCCAGCCCGTCTGCAAGCTCGGCCTCGAGCGGATGGCGGCGCCGGCGGAGCGACTCTACGGCGCCGGCCTCGGCTCCAACTACCAGGGCCAGGTGACGATGCTGAGCAAGCATTTCGAGGAGCAGACCGCGGGCGGCGGAGGGCCGACGATCCCCCCCGAAGCGCGCGACAAAAGCCCCGCTTGAGGTAGAGGACGAGAAGGCCGTTCGGCCGGTATGCGAACATGTGTTCGTATGCGGTGGGATGAGCAGCGAGTCGAGAACGACCTCCGGTTGCCGGGGGTGGGTGACGGGACCGTGGTCCGCACCTTCGACGCGCCGGAGGCGATGGGGATCAACTTCCACGAGGTCCGCGCCCGCTCGGCGCTGAACCACGTGCCGGGCGACCGCTTCGGCTTCAGCTGGACGGTCAACCCGTTCAGAGGATGTACCCATGCCTGCACTTTTTGCTTTGCTCGGCGCACGCATAACTACCTCGACTTCGGCCCCGGTGAGGACTTCGAGCGGGAGATCGTGGTCAAGGTCAACGTGCCCGAGCTGTTGCGGGCGGAGCTGAAGCGGCCTAGCTGGAAGCGGGAGCTGGTGGCGCTGGGGACGAACACTGATCCCTACCAGTGGGTGGAGAGCCGCTACCGGTTCATGCCCGAGATCCTCGAGGCGCTGGAGGCGGCGGAGACGCCGGTGACGGTGCTGACGAAGTCGCCGCTGGTGCTGCGGGACATCGAGATCTTCGAGCGGATGGCGAAGAAGGTGCCGGTCTCGGTCAACCTCTCGGTCCCGACCCTGGACGAGGCCGCCTGGCGCGCCACCGAGCCGCACACCCCGAGCCCGGCGGCCCGCTTGGACGCCGTCGAAGAGCTGCGCGCCCGCGGCATCGAGTCCGGCGTCCTCGTCGCCCCCCTGATGCCCGGCATCAACGACGCCCCCGAGCAGGTGCAGCCGATCCTCGACCGCGCCAAAGCAGCCGACGCCTCCTTCCTAACCGGCATCGCCCTCCACCTCCGCGGCGAGGTCAAGGACGTCTTCTTCGGCTGGCTGGAAGCCAAACGCCCCGACCTCCTCCCCAAATACGAACAGCTCTACCGCGGCCGCGCCTACCTGCAACCCGAGCAACGCCGCCGCACCACCCGCGCCTTGAGGGGCTGGGGACGCAGCAAAGTGAGGCGTCCTGCCCCTAAACCTTCCAAGCTGCACCCGTCCAGACAGGCCGCTCCTCGGACGGGTGGCGCGGATTTGGGGGACCGCCCCCCGCCAGTTGCGGGGGGTGGTGGTACCAAATCGGCGACAGGACCCGTCCGCCAGGAGGCCCCCGTCCAACAGAGCTTCTTCTAGCCCCCTTCATCCAGCTGCTCGAACCGGCACTCCCCCGGCTTTTTGTCATCCCGAAACCGATGGAACCGAGCCCCGTGCCGAATCCGCCCCGAAGCAGCGTGGTCGTACCCGACCTCGATCACCAGCTCCGGCCGCAGCTCCACCCACTCGAGCTCGCGCCCGCCGGTCCACCGGCTCGGCTCCGCGGATCCGCTCTTGCCGGTCTCCAGTGGCGCCAGCATCGCCCGCATGCTCTGTTTCGCCGTTTTCGAGAAGCCGGAGATGTGGCCGACGGTCCGCAGCTCGCTGCCGTCGTAGAGGCCGAGGATCAGCGAGCCGACCGTGCCCTCTTCTTTGCCGGGACGCCAACCCATCACCACGCAGTCGATCGTCCGCTCGCGCTTGACCTTCGCCATCCCTTTGCGCTTGCCCTGGCAGTACGGGGCGGTCAGGTCCTTGGCCATCACGCCCTCGATGCTGCCCAGCCACTTCTCGGCCTGCGCGGCGTCGGGCGTCAGCGGGGTCAGCTCCAGCCCGGCCCCCTCGGCGATCGCCTCCAACCGCTCCCGCCGCTCCCGCAGCGGCCGCTCGCAAAGCACCTCGTCCCCCTCCGCCAGCAGGTCGAAGACCACATAGCCGGCCGGGATCTGCTCGGAGAGCATCTCGATCCGCGACTGCGCCGGGTGGATCCGTTCCTGCAGCGAGTCGAATTCCAGGTTTCCCTCCGCGTCCCGGATCACCAGCTCCCCGTCGAGCACCCACCGCCCCGGAGCAAAGCTCAGCTCCGGGAAATACCGGTTCAAATCTTTTCCCCCGCGCGACTGGATATACGCCTCATCGCCGTCGACGAAAACGATCGCCCGAAACCCATCCAACTTAGGCTCATAAGCCCACTCCTCACCAACCGGCAGCTCTTTCCGCGTAAGCGCGAGCTGGGGCTTGATCGGCGGCCGAAGGGGAAGCGTCATGCGGCGAGCATACGACCGGCGGGTGGCGCGGTAGGGGGGACCCCCTCCTGGTAGTTCAGGAGGGGTGGGTCCCCTGCCGTGACAGGACCCGCCGGCCTAGACCTTCGTCTCTCTGCGTTCCCGCGACTCCCGCGGATCCGGAATCGGCACCGCCGCGAGCAGCTTCTTCGTGTACTCGTCCTTCGGCTGCTCGCAGACCTGGTCCGCCGTCCCCTGCTCGACGATCTTGCCGTCGTTCATCACCGCGATCCGGTCGGAGATATGGCGGACGACGCCGATGTCGTGGGCGACGATGAGGTAGGCGAGGCCGAGTTCGTCCTGGAGGTCGTCGAGCAGGTTGACGATCTGCGCCTGGATCGAGACGTCGAGGGCGGAGACCGGCTCGTCGCAGATCACCAGCTTCGGTTTCAGCGCCAGCGCCCGGGCGATCCCGATCCGCTGCCGCTGGCCGCCGGAGAACTCGTGCGGGAAGCGGTTGTAGTGCTCGCTCGAGAGGCCGACCCGCTCGAGCAGGCTCTGCACCTCCCGGCGCAGCTCCGAGCCCCTCGCCACCCCCTGCAGCTTCAGCGGGTCGCCGACGATCTGACCGATCCGTTTGCGCGGGTTCAGCGAGGCGTAGGGGTCCTGGAAGATCATCTGCATCTCCCGCCGCAGCGGCCGCATCGCGCGGCGCCCGAGGCCGGCGATCTCGCGCCCTTCGAACTTGACCGAGCCCGAGGTCGGCTCGATCAGCTGCAGCACCGCCCGACAGGCGGTCGACTTGCCGCTGCCGGACTCGCCGACGAGGCCGAGCGTCTCGCCGCGCTGGACGCTGAAGCTGATCCCGTCGACCGCCCGCACCTGGTCGACCTCGCGGTCGATCAGGATCCCGCGCTTGACCGGGAAGTGTTTGACGAGGTCGGTGACCTCGAGCAGCGGCCCGGTCGTCTCCGCCGTCCGATCGCTCATCCGCGAGAGACCCCCTCGGGCGCTTCAAGCCCGATCTGTCCCTCGACCTGGCGCTTCGCGCGCTTCTCGTCAGGCGTCAGCCAGCAGCGGTCGCGATGGCCCGGCGCCTCCGGCAGCCGCGCCTCCAGGCCGGGGTACTCCGAGCACTTCGAGAACTCGTGCGGGCAGCGCGGGCGGAACGGGCAGCCTTGCGGCAGGTCGAGCAGCGACGGCGGCGAGCCGGCGATCTGCGGCAGTCGGTGCGGCCGCGGCCGGTCGAGGCGGGTCAGCGAGCCCATCAGGCCCCAGGTGTAGGGGTGCTGCGGGTCGTAGAAGATCTCGTCGAGCGTCCCCTCCTCGACCACCCGCCCCGCGTACATCACCAGCACCCGGTCGGCCACCTCGGCGACGACGCCGAGGTCGTGGGTGATGAGGATCGTGGCCAGCCCGCGCTGGCGGTTCAGGTCCTCGAGCAGGCGCAGGATCTGCGCCTGGATCGTCACGTCGAGCGCGGTCGTCGGCTCGTCGGCGATCAGCACCTCCGGCTCCATCGCCAGCGCCATCGCGATCATCGCCCGCTGCCGCATCCCGCCCGAGAACTCGTGCGGGTAGTTGTCGATCCGCCGCTCCGCGTTCGGGATCCCGACCGAGTCGAACAGCTCGACCACCCGTTGGCGCGCCTGGTCCTTGCCGACGTCCTCGTTGTGGGCGCGGATCGCCTCGACGATCTGGTTGCCGAGCCGGTACACCGGGTTGAACGAGGTCATCGGGTCCTGGAAGACCATCCCGATCTTCTCTCCCCGCAGCCGCCGCATCGTCGCGTCGTCGGCGTCCAGCAGCTCCTCGCCGTCGAGCTTCACCGAGCCCTCGATCCGCGAGTTTTTCGAGCGGGTGAGGCCGATCATCGTCTGCGCGGTGACGCTCTTGCCCGAGCCGGACTCGCCGACGATCGCCAGGACTTCGCCCGGGCTGAGGTCGAAGCTGACCCGGTCCACCGCCTGCAGCAGCCCGCCTTCGGTGACGAAGCCGACGCGCAGGTCGCGGACCGAGAGGATCGGCGCGGCGCTCATCGGGCCGTGCTCCCCAGCCGCACGCGCGGGTCGAGGTAGGCGTAGGCGATGTCGACCAGGGCGTTGATGAAGACGACGAAGAAGGCGCCGTAGAGGGTGATGCCCATGATCGGCGGCAGTTCGAGTTTGCCGATCGATTCCGCCGCGTAGAGGCCGATGCCTTCGATGTTGTAGAGGACTTCGGTGATGATCGCGGTGCCGGCGATGGTGGCGCCGAAGTCGAGGCCGAAGAGGGTCGTGATCGGGATCAGCGAGTTGCGCAGGACGTGGCGGGTCATCACCTTGCGCTCGCTCAAACCCTTGGCCCGGGCGGTCCGCACGTAGTCCTCGTTCATCACGTCGAGCATGTTCGAGCGCAGGACGCGGCTGTAGAACCCGATCGAGAGGACGGCCAGCGTGAACCAGGGCAAGATCATGTGCTGCAGCCATTCCCAGGGGTCTTCCGTCAAGCCGACGTAGCCGCCGTTGGGGAAGATTTCGAGCTTGTAGGTGAGGAAGTAGATGAGCACGGGGGCGAGCAGGAAGACCGGGATCGAGATCCCCGCCACCGCCAGGCCGGTGAGGGTCCGGTCCAGCCACCCGCCGGCGTTGACCGCGGCCAGGTAGCCGAGCAGGAGGCCGAAGGCGAGCCAGATGATCCCCGCCCCGATGCTGAGCGAGAGGGTCGCCGGGATCCCTTCCTTGATCCGGTCGTCGACGGGCACCCGGGGCGAGTACTGGATCAGCTCGCCGGTGAAGACCTTCTTCATCATCGTCACGTACTGCTCCGGCAGCGACTTGTCGAAGCCCCATTCCTGTTCGATGCTTTTGACCAGGGTCGGCGTCGCGTTCTTCCCGGCCAGCCGCTGGGCCGGCGGTGAGTTCGGGATCACGTTGAAGATGAGGAAGACGATGATCGAGACGACGAAGAGGACGATCACCATCCCGGCCAAGCGCCTGACGATGAAGCGGAGCATCAGAGCGTTGCCCCCTCGGGCTCGGCAATCCCCGTTTTCGCCTCCAGGCGCACCTTCGAGCGCGGGTCGAGCGCGTCGCGGAGGCCGTCGCCGACGATGTTCAGCGAGAGCGCCGTCAGCATGATCATCACGCCGGGGATGATCGCCAGCAGCGGTTGGGTCGTCAGCAGCTCCTCGCCGATCGAGATCATCGTCCCCCAGGAGGAGTTCGGCGGCTGCACGCCGGCGCCGAGGAACGAGAGCGCCGACTCGAACAGGAGGTTGTTGGCGATGTTGAGGGCGAAGAAGACGACGATCGTCGAGGCGAGGTTGGGGAGGAGCTCGCCGAACATCACCCGCAGCGGCCCCGCCCCCTGCGCGATCGCCGACTCGACGAACTCTTTTTCGCCCAGCGAGAGAACCTCGCCGCGGATCGGCCGGGCGACGTAGGGCGTGTAGAAGATCGCGATGATCAGGATCGGTATCCAGATCGAGCCGCCTTCGAGGTGGAGCGGTCCGATGCCGATCCCTCCCAACGCCGAAGCGGTACCGATCGCGATCCCGATCAGCAGCACCGGCAGCGACCAGAGCACGTCGAGGGTGCGGGCGATCACCGCGTCGATCCAGCCCCGGTAGTAACCGGCGAGGAGGCCGAGGACGACGGCGAGGAAGGTCGTGATCAGGCCGGAGATGAAGGCGATCAGCAGCGAGGTCCTGCCGCCGTACATCAGCCGCACCATCTCGTCGCGGCCGAGGCGGCTGTCGGCGCCGAGGAAGAACTTGCCGTCGGCTTCGAGCCACTGGGGGCCGATCGGCTTGCCTTCCGGGGTGACGACTTCGCGCGTTTCGTCGCCGACGTGGAGTTTTTCCAGCGTGTGGGTCTCGTTCGGGCCGGTGTGGGCGACGTTGTCGGCCCACAGCGGCGCCGCCAGGACGAAGGCGACGATTCCGAAGAAGAGGACGAGGAAGGCAACGGCGACGCGGTTGCGCAGGAAGCGGCGCAGCGCCAGCCGCCATGGCCCATAGCCGGCGGAGCCCCCTTCGGGCTCCGCCGGCGCAGCGGCTCTATTCGTTGAATTCAAAGCTCGACAGGTAAGCGCCGAACGTCGGGCTGTAGATGACGCTTTCGAGGTCGATGGCGCTGGAGACGAAGGTGGACAGGGTCCGGGTCCCGTACGGCGCCCAGGGAGCCAGTTCCATGTATTTCTTGTCCAGTTCCGTGTACTTGCCTTCCTGCTCGGGCCCAAGCTGTTCTTCGCCGAGCTTGGCGGTTTCTTTGTCCAGCTCCGGGTCGCTGATGTTGGCGAAGTTCCCGTTGTTGGTCTGGAGAATGCTTTCGCCCGAGAGCAGCGGCTGGAAGAAGTCGTTCGGGTGCGGGTAGTCCTGGAACCAGTCCGACCAGCCGGTGTCGAGATCAGGCGTCGACTGGTTGCCGATCACCGTGAAGTAGTTGTCGGCATTGAGGATTTTCAGTTTCGTGTTGAAGCCGAGTTCCTTGAGGACGCCCTCGTAGTATTCGCCCGCTTCGTTGTTCGGGCTTTCGGTGTCCGTCCAGACCGTGATGTCCATGTCGGACGGGTTGGCTTCTTTCAGCAGTTCTTTTGCTTTTTCCATGTCGTGCGGGTAGAGCTCGAATTTTTCGTAGCCCGGCATCCCCGGCGGCAGGATCTGCTGAGTGCCTTTGATCTGGCCCGAGTAGACGCGTTCGAGGGCAGCCGAATCGACCGCGTAGTTGACCGCCTGCCGCACTTTGACGTCGTCGAACGGCGGCCGTTTGGTGTTCATCCAGAAGTAGTAGGTGCTGATCGTCGGCTCAACGCGGAACTGCGTGCCTTCGAATTTTTCTTTGACTTCGGTGTAGCGGTCCGCGGGCGGCGGGTTCTCCATGTAGTCGTATTTGCCCTGTTCGATGTCGTTGACCTGCGTCTGCGGGTTGCGGACAACGGTGATCTTGGCGCCGTCGATGTTGCCGGTCGGAAGATCCGGCATCGCTTTCGAGTTGACTTTCTCCCAGTAGGGATTGCGCTCCACTTCCCAGCCTCGGCCCGGCTGGGATTTGGTGATCGTGTAGGGACCGGTGCTGGGGGGAGGGCTGGCCGAGAGGTCTTCCATCGGGGTGTCTTTCGGCACCGGCGCGACGAACATCAGGCCGAGCTCGTTGGTGAAGGTGCCTCGCGGTTTTTCCAGTTCGATCTGGATTTCGCCGGTCTTGTCGTCGGTTTTGATGCCCGGGATGCCGCCCTGCTTGGTTTCGGCGAATTTTTCGGCGCCGACGATGCTGGTGTAGAAGGGCGAGCCGCCGGAGTTGACCTTGAAGAGGCGTTCGACCGCGTAGGGGAAGTCAGAGGCTTTGACCGGTTTGCCGTTGGAGTATTTGAGGCCGGGCCGGAGGAAGAGCGTGTAGGTCTTGCCGCCGTTGCTGATCTCCGGCATTTCTTTCGCCAAACCGGGGATTACTTCGGCGCCTTCCGTGCCTTCGGCGCGTTTGTAGGTGAGGAGGGGGATGTAGACCTCGCCCATCGCCGACCAGCCTTCCTGCGTGTAGGAGAGCTGCGGGTCCATGTAGTCGGGGAAGGAGGCGTAGGTGACGTTCAAGATGCCGCCGGTTTTCCCACCGCCGCCGCTGCTGCTGCTGGAGCTGTCGCCACCGCCTCCGCATGAGACCAGTCCAAGTGCTGCGACCGCTGCAAGAACCAGAACCGCAGTGACTGCCCCTAGCTTCTTCAAGTTCCCTCCTCCGTAGACGGCTTGCCGGGAAACGCCCCGGGGATCAACTCCACCACAACGTCGTTATGGCCGTCAAGCGCATTTGCTGCAGAGCTCTTGTCGCGCTCCAGCCAATTTGCTCCAAGGATCGGAGCCATCACGACGACGATCCCGATTACCCCGGAACCCGCTGCTAAAAACGTCATTCGGGGGCTGACGAGAGCGGCGATCAACCCGCCGAGCGCGAACCCGATTCCCGGCATCGCCGCCCCGATCGACTCGAGCACGCTCATCACCCGCGCCTGCATCGTCTCCGCCGTCAGTTCCTGCACGGCCGAGATCGCCGCCACCCACTGGATTCCGTTGCCGGCGCCGCCGACCACCGAGGCGGCGCAGGCGAAGGCCAGGGTGGGGGCGGCGGCCAGCCCCAGGTAGCCGACGCCGATCGCCAGCGTGCTGAAGAAGAGCTGGCCGGCGAGGGAGGTCTCGCGGATGCGGGCGAAGATCAGGCTGCCGAAGACCATTCCGACCCCCCAGGCGGCCAGCATCAGGCCGTACCCGGTGTCGTCGGAGCCCAACGATTCCTTCACGTAGACGACCTCGACGGGGAGGACGGCGGCGAAGAAGACGAAGGCGATGCCCTGGGCGAAGAGGATCCGGCGGAGGACCACCTCGCCGCGGATGTAGGCGATGCCGGCCCGCACCCGGTCCCGCATCCGCCCCTCTTCGGGATCCGCCTGCGGCATCGTCCCGGCGGTGAACAGGGTCCAGGCGACGATGTAAAAGGACACCGCGTCCAATAGAAGCGCGGATTGGACGCCGAAACCGGCGACCACCAGGCCTGCCAGGGCCGGTCCGACGGCGGCGCCGCCGGTGAAGGCGACGTTCAGCAGGGCGTTGCCGGCGCGCAGCTCCCCGGTCGGCTCCAGGGCGGTGGCGACGACGGCCCTGGTCAGCGCCCGCCCGGCCAGTGCCAAGGCGCCGTCGATCGCGGCCAGGGCGACCACGGGCGCGAGGGAGAAATCGCCGGCCAGAAGCGCCAGGGCGCCGAAGACAGCGGCCTCGCCGCAGTAGATCACCGGCAGCGCGAACCGCGGTGGCGGCTGCTCTGCGCGGGCAACGAGGATGGGAGCGAAGAGGGCGGGGAGGAAGCGCGTCCCGAGGAAGAGGGCGGCGGTCGCCAGGGCGCTCTCGGTCTGGTCGAAGACGAGGACCGAGAGGGCGATGATCCCCATCCAGTCGCCGAGCTCGTTGACCGTGTACGAGGCCGCCAACCGCCGAAAGAGCGGCCTGCGCAGGGGGTCGGTCAGTCGAGGCTCACGCATATCTAGCCGTGCGTCCTACTTCATTTCTGCACAACTTTTCCTGCAGTTGCACAAGTTTCGGCGAATCTGTGCTACAAACTGCCCAGATATTGAACGTTTCCACGATGCGACGCACAACGTTGCGGGCTTCAACGACTACGGAAGGGGCAAGGAACATGGGCTACCGTCACTAAGCTTTTTCAAGCAGACCGCCAGTCACCAGGTCTGCACCAGACTTCGAAAGGGCGTCCCCAAGGGGCGCCCTTTCTCGTTTTCGGGGTCGCCGACCGGCGCCCTGCGTCACCCGCAGAGCCGTCGTTGCCGGGCGATAGTCGATTTTGGGCGAATTTGGCCATGCGGCTAGTCCTCTTGCCGATTTCCCTCTGACCGGTCTAACGTTGAAGTTTGCAAATAGCGGAAACGTCAACCCGGTCCATCGCGCAGGGAATTAGGAAGCGCTCGGGAATTGGTTGACGATCCCGGTCAAGCCTCGTTCCCAGTTAGCCGATTCCAGAACCAAGAGATGGCTCAGCCCCGCCCCACCCGATTGGCGATAGCGACGATGGTCGCCGCCCTCGCGCTGGTCACCGCCACCGCGGTCTGGCGCGCCTCGAGCGCCGACTGGGACCTGCCGCTGTTCTGCATCCTGCTCGGCTTCTCGGTCTTCAGCGACCTGACCGCGATCAGCACCACCTCGAAGGTGAAGATCTCCGGCAGCTTCCTCGCCCTCGTCCTGGCGATGGTCTTCCTCGGCGGTACGCCGGCGGCGGTGATCGGCGTGATGACGATCCTCGCCGGCTGGCTGCGCTGGCGCGATGAGGGGCACTACCTGCTGAACAACGTGCTCACCTACGCGACCTTCCCGCTGGTCAGCGGGATCGCCTTCCACGAGATCGTCGACAACGGCCGGATCGCCGACACCGACGCCGCCTTCTACGCGCTGATCTTCGCCGTCTTCCTGCTGGCGCTGGCGATCAACTTCACGATGATCGCCTCCTACTCCTGTTACCTGGACCGCAGCTCCTTCTTCGTCAAGGTCCGCACGGCGCTCTTCCCGCTGCTCCCCTCGGAGCTGGCGGCGGCGCTGATGGCGGTCGGCGTCGCCTACCTCTACGTCCAGCTCGGGCTGGCGGGGGTCGCGATGTTCGGCGTCGTCCTCGTCACCTTCCAGTACCTGCTCGGCGCCCTGCTCGTCTCCCAGCAGCGGGCCGAGGAGCTGGAGCTGCGCTCCAAGCAGCTGGCCAGCTTCCAGGTCGGGATGTTGAGCGCGATGCTGCGCACGCTCGACCTGCGGGACCAGATGACCGCCCGCCACAGCGCCGCCGTCGCCCGCTACTCGCGGGCGATCGCCCAGCGTGCCGGCTACTCGCGCCGTGAGGAGGAGTTGGTCCACATCGCCGCCCTCCTGCACGACATCGGCAAGTTCATCCTCCCCGATCGCATCCTCAAGGCCAACGTGCCGCTCACCGACGAGGACTGGATGCTGATCAAGCGCCACCCGCAGCAGGGCGCGCGGGTGGTCTCCTCGCTCGACGGCTACGGCCCGGTGGCGGAGATCATCCTCGCCCACCACGAGCGGATCGACGGCAAAGGCTATCCGCGCGGCCTGGCCGGGGACGAAATCCCCGAGCTGGCCCGGATCATCTCCGTCGCCGACACCTACGACGTGATGACCGCGCGCGACTCCTACCGGACGCCGATGTCGAGCTACGACGCGATCGTCGAGCTCCGCCGCGTCGCCGGCAAACAGCTCGACGCCCGCTTCGTCGAGATCTTCATCGAGCTGCTCGAGGGCAAAGACGTCTCCTTCCAGCACGGCGAGGCGGCCGACTTCGAGAAAGAGCTGGCGCTGGAGGCGCGGATCGAAGAGACCGCCAGCCCGAGCGGCGAAAAAAGCCGCTTCCAGGTCGCCGGCGTCAACTAGATACCGTTCGGCGCCATGCGCGCCGTCACCTTCCAAGCGCCCGAGCAGGTGCGGATCGAGGAGAAGCCCGATCCCGAGATCGGAGCCGCCGACGACGCGCTCATCCGGGTCGAGGCGAGCGGCATCTGCGGCTCGGACCTCCACATCTACCACGGGCGGGTGCCGGTCGAGCAGGGCTTCACGATCGGCCACGAGTTCGTCGGCACCGTCCTCGCCGCCGGCGATGACGTCGAGCGGGTCGCCGTCGGCGACCGCGTCCTCGGCACCTTCCACACCGCCTGCGCTACCTGCGCCTCCTGCCTGCGCGGCGACTACCACCGTTGCCGTAACCAGCGGACCTTCGGCCACGGTGCCCATCTCGGCGACCTGCAGGGGGCGCAGGCAGAGCTGCTGCTGGTCCCGCGGGCGAACCTGACCCTGCGGCGGGTGCCGGAGGGGATGTCGGCCGACGTGGCCCTCTTTGCCGGCGACGTGATGGGGACCGGCTACCACGCGGTCGCCCACGCCGAGATGCGGGCCGGTGACACCGTCGCGGTGCTCGGTCTGGGGCCGGTCGGCCTCTGCGCGGTGCAGGCGGCGCTTGCGGGCGGGGCGGTCAAGGTCTTCGCGATCGACACCGTGGCGGAACGGCTGGAGATGGCGCAGCGCTTCGGCGCCACCCCGCTGCACCTGACCGAGGACGACCCGAAGAAGGCGGTGCGGGCGGCAACTGAAGGGCTCGGCGTCGACGTCGTTGTCGACGCGGTCGGGGATCCGGGGCCGCTGGCGCTGGCGGTCAGCCTCGCCCGCGACGCCGGCACGGTCTCCGGGATCGGCGCCTACGCCGGCAAGGGCGAGGTCCCCCTCGGCCTCGCCTGGCTGAAGGGCCTGCAGCTGCGCCTCGGCCTCGCCAACGTGATCGCCCACGTCGACCGCGTCCTTGCCCTGATGGAGGCCGGCAAGCTCGACCCCGGCCCGCTGGTGACCCATCACATGCCGCTCGACCAGGCGTCTGAGGCCTACGAGATCTACGACCAGCGCGAAGCGCTGAAGATCGTCCTCACTCCCTGAGCCACGACTGTTCTAGTTGACTCGCACAGTGGTAGGGGCTACTGTGCGATCCGGTGACACAGTCGGAGACGAACCCTTTCGTGCTCGACCCGGCCGACGAGCTGCCGCTCGGGCTGCAGCTGAGCTGGCGCCTGCGGGCGCTGATCCGCACCGGCGAGCTCGGCGCCGGCGAGCGGCTGCCGAGCTTCCGCCGCCTCGCCGAGTGGGCGGGGGTGAACGTGGGGACGGTGCGCGCCGTCTACGAGGCGCTGGAGGAGGACGGGATCGTCGTCAGCCGCCACGGGCAGGGCACCTTCGTCGCCGAGGGCGTCGAGGCGGCGCCGGAGCTGGAGGCGATCGCCACCGAGGCGTTGCAGCGAGCGCGGCAGGCGGGCGTGGGAGCGCGTGACCTCGCGGTCGTGGCGATGGCCTGCGCGGCGCTGCCGGCCGAGCTCGAAGAGGAAGCGGCGCCGGAGGATCTGCCGGACCCGGAGACCGAGAGCGAAGCGATCGAGGTGCGCCAGGAGCTGCGGCGGCAGATCGCCCGGCTCGAGGCGGAGCTCGCCTCCTACACCGCCCATCTCGCCGCCGACCTGCCGACGGCGCCGCGCCGCGCGGTCGCCCACGTCGCCGGGGTCGAGGAGCTGGAGGAGACGCGCGACACCCTGATCGCGCAGCTGGCGGCGGCGCAGCGCGAGAGCCAGCAGGAGGTGCGGCGGCGGGCGCGCGACCGCGGGCCCCTCGGCAAGGCGATGAGCCGGTGGCGAGCGAAGCGCTGAGCAAGGGATCGGGCGCCGTCACCGGCCTCTTCACCGAGGTCGGGACGATGGTGATCCTGACCACGCGGACGATCGTCTCCGCGCTCCGACCGCCGTACCCCTACGGCGAGGAGCTGGCCGACCAGTTCTATTTCACCCTCCGCCTCTGCTGGTTCCCGCTGCTGATCTCGACCTTCGCGCTCTGCCTCGGCGCGCCCGGCCTGCAGGCGGCGGGGCCGCTGCAGATCTTCGGCGCCCTCGACCGGCTCGGCGGCTTCTTCGTCCTCACCGCGATCCGCTGGATCGGGCCGGTGGTCACCGCGGTGGTAGTCGCCGGCGTCGCCGGCACCGCGATCACCGCCGACCTCGGAGCCCGGAAGATCCGCGAGGAGCTCGACGCGCTGCAGGTGCTGGGAGTCGACCCGGTCAAGAACCTGGTCGTGCCGCGGTTCCTGGCGCTGATGCTGGTGACCGCGCTGCTCGACATCTTCGCGATCGTCTTCGGGCTGACCGCCGGAATCGCGGTCGAGCTGCTCTACCACCAGAAGCTCGGCGGCTTCTTCGCGACGCTCTTCTCCAACGCCTCGGTGACCGACCTCTGGGGCTCGGTCCTGATGTGCACGATGTTCGGCGCGATCATCGCGATCGTCTGCTCCTACAAAGGCATGACCGCCTCCGGCGGCGCGGCGGGGGTGGGGCGCGCCGTCAACCAGGCGGTGGTGATCGCGATGGTCGGCGTCTTCGCCTTCAACTACGTCTTCACCGCCGTGCTGCTCGCGACCAACCCGCAACTGCAGGCGATCAGGTGAGGGGGAGGCGATGAACGCCTGGCTGGAAGCGCCACGGAGCTGGCTCGAGGCCTTCGGGGAGATCGGGCGCTTCGGGGTGCGGGTGGCGGGGCTCGTCTATTCGGGCCGCGTCTTCCGCTTCTTCGGCGAGTCGATCCGCCAGGCCGGCATCCTCATCCTCGGCTCGGCGCTGATCATCTGGGCCTTCGTCTTCATCCTCGGCCTCCAGTGCGGGATCCAGGGCGCCTACTTCTTCCGCGCCCAGGGGGTGCCCCAGTACGCCGGCCTCTTCGCCGCCTGGTGCGACCTGCGCGAGGCGCTTCCCTACGCCTTCGGCTACATCCTCTCGGCCAAGGTCGGGACCGGGATCGTCGCCGAGCTCGGGGCGATGCGGATCTCCGACGAGATCGACGCCCTGGAAGTGATGGGGGTGCCGCCGATCACCTTCCTCTGCGCCACGCGGCTCCTGGCCGCCTGGATCGCCCTGCCCTTCCTCTACCTGGTCTCGATCGGGGTGATGTACCTGGCGAGCTACTTCGCCGTCGTCAAGCAGGTGGCCGACGTCTCCGCCGGCGGCTACACCCTGATCTTCTGGATGTTCCAGGACCCCACCGACCTGATCTTCAGCCTGATCAAGGGGATGGCGATGGCGACCGTGATCGTGCTGGTCGGCTGCTACTACGGCTACACCGCCTCCGGCGGCCCGGTCGGCGTCGGCACCGCCACCGCGAAGTCGATGGTCTTCAACATCGTCGCCGTCCACATCCTCGGCATGCTCGGCACCGTGATCTTCTGGGGGGCCAACCCGAGGGCGCCGATCGGGGGTTAGCCGCCTTTGGCGAGGACCGTTCCGAGAACAGCGAGGACCGTTCCGAGGAGGGTCAGAAAGCCGAGGACGAGGCCGATCAGGATCCGGTTCAACGTTCCCTTCACTTCGGCTATGTCGCCTTCGACGCGGTCGAATCGTTGTTTCGTTTCCTCTCGGCCCTCGGTGATTCGACGGTCGACTTCATCGAAGCGTCGGTCCACCCGCTTGAATTCGCGATCGACCTCGTCGAAGCGTTCGTCCACCCGCTTGAACTTCTCGTCGTAGAGCTCCATCGGCATCTCCCTTGCCTCGGCGACCGTCTGCATACGGCGAGGCTACCGAATCATATGTAACTTTTTGTCGCAGAAACAAAATCTTCTGCGGCAGCTTTGTGGAGGAAGTGAAACTTCTAGTGCCGGTGGCGCCGGAACGTCTCTTCGACCCAACGCCAGCCGGGGCGATTGCTGAGGCTCTGGCGGAAGCGGTCGAGGGCCGGGGGCCGGGGGAGGTCTGGTGAGAGCGGGCCCTCGGGCGGGACGACGATCGGGTAGAAGAGCGAGGCGGCGGTGATGTCGGCGACGCTGAGGCTGTCGCCGACGAGGAACTCCCCGTCGCCCTTCTCCAGCTCGGCCTCGAGCTTGTCGAAGGCGGCGACGATCGCCTCGCGAGCCCGCTCGGCGTCATCTTCCTTGTTGGCGCCCCAGCGCAGGCTCGTGTAGATGCGGCCGTAGGCACCCACTACCGGCTTCGCCTTGCCCAGCGGTCCCGGCACGCTCTCGGCGGCGACCTCGGCGAAGATCTCCGGCTCCTGGATCAGCTCGTAGAAGGGCAGCAGGCGAGCGTGGGGGCCGAGGTTCTCGTCGAACCAGTCCTCGAGATCGAGGGCACGCTCACGGTCGTGCGGCGTCGACGGGTACAGCGGGCGGTCGAGGTATTTGGCGTCGAGGGCGGCGATGATCGCGGTCGAGTCGCCGATCGCCCGGCCGTCCATCTGCAGCACCGGGATCGTCGGCTGCGCGCCACGGGTGAGGAAGAGCGCGATCGGAATGTGGGTTCCCGGCAGCGGCGAGCGGCGGACGTGGTCGACTTCCTTGTAGTCGAGGGCCCAGCGGGCCTTTTCGGCGTAGTGGGAGATGTCGATCTGCCAGAGGACCGGCTTGTCGGCTGATTGCGCGCTCATCGCTCGGCTGCCAGCATAAGCGCCGTGGCGCTGCTGAGCGATACCGAGGTGGAGGAGCGGCTCGCCGAGCTGGACGGCTGGGGGCGGGCCGGCGAGGCGATCGAGAAAAGCTTCAAGCGCGGCGACTTCGTCGGCGCGGTCGAGTTCGTCTCCAGTCTGGTGGAGCCGGCGGAGGCGATGAACCACCACCCGGACGTCACGATCTCCTGGGACACCGTCACCGTCGCCGTCTCCACCCATTCGGAGGGCGGTCTGACCGGCGCCGACTTCGAGCTGGCGGCGAAGATCGACGCGCTCGCCTGATCGCGGTGGCGAAGCGGAAGAAGCAACGGCGCCCGCGGGAGAAGACCCCCACCGTCGACTACGTCGATCCGGAGGGGAACGTCCTCACCTTGCGGCAGACGCTCAGCGCCGGGACGATCGCCAAGTTGGGGGAGCCACCGGCGGGGGAGGCGGCCTCGCAGGACGACGCCTGGCGGCGCCGCTCGGAGGCGCTGTTCGAGCGGCTCGCGGTGCGCTGGGAGATCGCCGGGTTGCCGCTGGACGACCAGAAGATGCTGCTCGGCCGCTACCGGATGGCCGACGGCGAGACGCAGCGCTGGGTGCGACGAACGATCGCCGAGCACCTCGAGCGCCACATCCCCGAGCTGGCCGGCTGAGCCGTGGCCGAGGAGCTGCGGATCGACGAGCGGCTCTCGTTGCCGCTGGCGGAGATCGAGCTGCGGACGAGCCGCTCCTCCGGCCCCGGCGGCCAGCATGCCAACGTCACCGCCTCGCGGGTCGAAGCCGTCTTCGACGTCGAGGCTTCGCGGGCGCTCGACGGGGCGCAGCGCTCGCGCCTGCTGGAGCGGTTGGGCCCGGTCGTCACCGCGGTCGCGCAGGACGCGCGAGGCCAGTCGCGCAACCGCGAGCTGGCGCTGCGGCGCCTGGCACAGAAGATCGCCGCCGGGCTGCGGGTGCAGCGCAAGCGGCGCCCGACCCGCCCGAGCCGCGCGTCCAAGCAGCGCCGCCTCGAGCAGAAGCGCCGCAGGGGCGAAAAAAAGCGCGCGCGGCGCCAGCCGCCGCTAGAGTGAAGAAGATGCTTGGGGAGAGCAAAGCGACCAGCGGGTTCGCGGTCCACGACCTCAACGAGGCGAGGGAGTTCTACGAGGGCGCCCTCGGCCTGGGAGTCGAACTGCTCGACCAGGAACACGGCCTGACCAAACTGAAGCTGGCCGACGAATGCGACGTGCTGATGTACCTCAGCGCTGACATGCAGCCGGCCAGCTACACGATGCTCAACTTCGAAGTCGACGACATCGACGCCGCCGTCGACGCCCTCGGCTCCCGCGGCGTCAGCTTCGAGCGCTACGAGGGCTTCGACCACGACGAGAAGGGGATCGTCCGCAGTCCGGGTCCGCAGATCGCCTGGTTCAAGGACCCGTCGGGGAACGTGCTGGCGGTCCTGCAGCAGCCGTAGGCTCGCGCACCGTTCCCTTGCGGTTCACCTGGACGACCGGCAGGTCGCCGGGCCACATCGCCAGGGTGGAGACGAGGCCGACGAGGAGGAGGCCCGCGGAGACGTACGTCCCGGCTTCGATCTCGTAGCTGGAGTCGAGGCCGGCGACCCTGGCGATCAGGGCGACGAGGCCGGCCGCCCAGAGCAGCGCCGCGATCGCGAGGCGGGTCCTGAAGTAGCGCTTGAGGGCCAACTGGCGCGCGCGGCCGAGCACCAGCGGCAGGGCGATCAGGATCAGCGCCGGTCCGACGAGGAAGCCGGGGTCGATCTTCACCGTTTCCCGCGAGTTGCCGGCGAGATCGAAGAGGGCCGAGCGGCCCCACCAGGTGAAGGCGGTACCGAGCAGCCCGACCAGCAGCAGGACGGCGCAGAGCCCCGCGACGTCGCTCGCCACTCGCACCCGCCTGCTCGGCAGGTAGGCATCGCGCAACTGTGCACCTTGGGACCCCGTCGCATCCATGGGGTGAAGCTAGTCGGGGGCGGCCGCTCCACCATCGGCGAAGAGCCGCGCACTTTCCCGCGGCGACTACGGAGCAGGATCGGCCTTGCCCAGCTCTCGGGCCACCGCGTCGCGCCGGTAATCGAAGATCTGCTTCAGGTCCCGCCGCACAAGCAGCCGGTCCGCCAGATCTCCCAGCGGACCGAACGGGATCGAGTAGCGCACGCGGTCGCGAATCACCATCGCCTCGGGACCGTCCTCCTCGAAGGTGTGCGTGTGCTCCCAGAGCGAGTAGGGCCCCCGCACCTGCACGTCGACGAACCGCCGCGGCGGCTCCCAGGCCTCGATCCGGGTCCGCCACCGCACCGGCACCCGGTGCAGCCGCAGCCGGTACTCGATCAGCGTCCCCACCCCCATCTCGATCGGCGCCGGCGTCGTCACCTCGAACTTCAGCAAGGGCGGCGTGATCCGCTCGAGGTTGTGGGCGTCGCCGTAGAAATCGAAGACCCGGCTGATCGGGAGGTCGATCCGCTGGCGGCGCTCGAGAACGTGGATCCGGGCCATCTGCAAGACATCTTCCCGATCGCGCTCGTCGTCATCCGCCGTCTCTAGGGTTGGGAGAGTGGATGGCCCTCGCCGTTATGAGCTGATCGACCTCTTCGCCGGGTGCGGTGGGATGACCCGCGGCTTCCTCGACAGCGGGCGGTTCAAGGCTGTTTTCGCGGTGGAGCTTGACGCCGACGCGGCCGCGACCTACCGGAAGAACTTCGGCGATCACGTCGCCCAGGTGCCGATCGAGAACGTCGCCAAGTTCCCCTCCGCCGACGTCGTCATCGGCGGGCCCCCGTGCCAGGGCTTCTCGCCGTTGAACCGCGATGCGGTCGGGTTCGAGCGCCGCGGGCTCTGGCGGGAGTACCTGCGGGCGCTCGAACAGGTGGAGCCGCAGGCCTTCGTGATGGAGAACGTGCCGGAGCTCCTGGCCTCCGCCGAGTACGCCGAGTTCAAGAAGCGGGTGAAGAAGCTGGGGTACGCGATCGACCAGAAGATCCTCAACGCGGCCGACTATGGCGTTCCGCAGCGCCGCCGTCGGGCGATCGTGATCGGCATCAGGAACGGCTCGGTGCCGTGGCCCGACCCCACCCATGCAGAGCCCGGCTCCCCAGCGGCGAAGGGTCGCAAGAGGTGGGTGAGCTTCCGCCGGGCGGTCAAAGGGCTGTCGCTGCAACCGGACGGGAAGAAGTGGCACCGCGCTCGCGCCCCGCGAGCCTTCAGCGTCCGTCGCTACAAGGCGGTTCCGCGGGACGGCGGCAACCGTTTCCAGATGCAGAAGAACCTCGACAAGGCGGGGCTCGGTGACCTTGTCCCTCGTTGCTGGCGGGAGAAGCCGACCGGGACGACCGACGTCTTCGGTCGGCTCTGGTGGGACAAACCCGCCCTGACGATCCGCACCGAGTTCTACAAGCCCGAGAAGGGTCGCTACCTACACCCCTCGGCCCATCGCCCGATCACCGTCCGCGAGGCCGCCCGTTGCATGAGCTTCCGCGACAGCTTCAAGTTCCCCGAGGAGCAGGCGATGACCAGCGTCGCCCGCCAGATAGGCAACGCGGTACCGCCGCTGCTGGCCCGGCGGATCGCCGAGTCGCTGGCGGCTCACCTTGATGCCGAGCTGCAGGGTGCAGACATCGAGACGATAGGCACGGAGCCCGTCGCCGCGCCTGTCGCCGCGTAACTTCCGGTAGCCATGGCGGACCCTGAGGTCGCTCGCGAGGAACTTCTGCAGCGCTTGCGGCTCTTGGCCGACCGTTTGGCAGAGATCGAGCGCGAGATTGCAGGCGGAGCTGCCGATCGTGGTGGGCTCGACGATTTCATCGCCGAGCTTCGCGGGCTGCAGATCAGACTCTTCGGACCGCAGCCGAAAAATCGTCGTGGCGGCGGCGCCAAGACCCGAATCCTTTCCTATCTCCTGAAGCGGGTCGGCCAAGAAGTCGCCGGCGAGGAGCTTGCGGAGGTAAGCGGGATCCAGGAGTGGGCACGGCGTGTACGCGAACTTCGTGTTCAGGACGGGTACGAGATCAGCGAGCTCGGATCCAGTACCTATCGCCTCGAGGCTGCGATTCCCGATGAACAGCGAGCGGCGATCTGGAAGAGGGCGAACGTCATCCGGCGGCAGCAGGGCTCAGGGATGGAGCGGATTGCAGCTCTTCTCGATGCAAGCGTCGGTGAGGTGGTGACCCGAGAGCAGATCGACTACGTGGGGAAGATCTCCGAGGGCAGTCGCCGGGTCCGCGAGCTGCGGGACGAGCACGGCTGGCCGATCGACTCTCATGTCGATGATCCGACGCTGGGACCCGGCGAGTACAGGCTCACGTCGAACGATCCGAAAGATCGGCGCGAGCCGCTTCAGCGCCTTTATCCGGAGGGGCTTCGTCAAAAGGTTTTCGAACGAGACAGCTACACCTGTCAGGCCTGCGGCAGAGACCGCCAGAAGGCAGAAGCGGCAGGAGACAGCCGCTTCTACCTCGAGGTGCATCACAAAGTTGCTGTTGCCGATGATCTGGCGGAGATGCCACCTGCGGAGCGCAACAAAATCGACAACCTGATCACCCTCTGCCATCGCGACCATCTTGAGCAGACGGCACAACTGCAGCGGCGGAAGCGGAAATCGAGGACCACCCGTCACTGACGTGGCCGGTTAGCCTGGCTCTGCAGTGATGGCACGATCTTCCTCCCGGCCTGTCCCCTCCTCGGCCGCGAAGAGCGCCGAGATGTCGAAGCTCGGGCGCAGGGACACCCTCCCCGAGCGGGCGATCCGCTCCGAGCTCCACCGCCGCGGCTTCCGCTTCCGGGTCGACCGCCCTCCGCTTCCCGGCCTCCGCTCCCGCGCCGACATCGTCTTCGGCCCCGCCCGCGTCGCCGTCTACGTCGACGGCTGCTTCTGGCACTCCTGCCCTGAGCACGGGACCAGGCCGAAGGCGAACGCGGCCTGGTGGGAGCGCAAGCTCGACCGCAACCGCGAGCGGGACCGCGAAACCGATCGCGTTCTCCGCGAGCACGGCTGGGAGGTCGTGCGGATCTGGGAGCACGAGGATCCGGTTGCGTCGGCGGAGCGGGTTGAAGTGACGGTGCGCATGCGCCTCGGGGAGGAGGGCTGAGCATGGCTGGTCAGGCCGACGGCGCCGAGGTTGCGGAGGCGATCCGCGCGCAGACCGATGCCGTCCTCGCCGCCTATGCGGCCGATCCGCATCTGGTCGAGGAGCACGCCGGTCAGGAGCGCGAGGCCCGGACCGGCGGCTACGGCCGGCGGCAGATCTTCGAGCTGGTCCAGAACGGAGCCGACCAACTGGAAGCGGGTCGCGGCCGTCTGCAGGTGGTCGTCGCCGAGCGGGCCCTCTACTGCGCCAACCAGGGCAGGCCGTTCTCTCCGAAAGGGATCGAAAGCATCCTTCATGCCTACCTCTCGCGGAAGGACGACGAGCAGATCGGTCGCTTCGGTCTCGGGTTCAAGTCGGTGCTCGGAGTCACCTCCCGTCCGGCCATCCTCAGCCGGGCCGGGTCATTCCGCTTCGGTCCGGACGTCGCCAAGAGGATCCGCGAGGTGGCACCGGAGGCGGACGAGCTGCCGCTGCTGAGGATCGCCGAGCCCTTCGACCCCGCCGAAGTCACCGCCGAGGACGCGGTGGCCGCCGAACTGGCCGAGTGGGCCACTACCGTCATCGTCCTTCCCTTCGACGAACCAGAACCCCCCGCATGGCTAGCCGTCGGGATCAGGGATTTTCCCGCCGCCTTCCTGCTCTTCGCCGAGCACGTCAGCTCGCTTGTCCTCGAAGACCGCGAGGCGGGATCGAGGCGCGAGATCAGCGCCGAGCGGGAGGGTGACGGAGTTCTGCTGCGCGAGGGGGGCGAGGAGGACTTCTGGCTCGTTTTCGACACCCCGGTCGAGCTCGACGCCACCGCGCGGCAGCGGGCGGGGAAGCTGGCCGAGCGTGACCGGGCGTCGGTCGTCTGGGCGGTGACGCCGCAGGGATCGCGCGAGTTGGGCCGCTTCTGGTCCTACTTCCCGACCGACGACGAGACCACCCTGCGCGGCGTCCTCAATGCACCGTGGCAGTTGAGCGAGGACCGGCGCCGGCTGGTCGAGGGCGCCTACAACGAAGCCCTGTTGGAGGGAGCGGCGGAACTGATCCTCGACAGCCTCGACGCCCTGCGCGAACACGAGGAGGACAAGACCCGCTACCTGGAGCTGCTCCCGGCGCGCGGGCGGGAGCCCCGCTGCTGGGCCGACGGGTTGTTGACCGAGAAGACGAACGAACTGGTCCGCTTCCGACCCTCGGTGCCGTTGCTCGACGGCGACCTCGAGCTGCCGCAGGCGGCGCGCCTGCACCCTCCCGATCTGCCCGACGAAGCACTCGCCCTGTGGGCTGCGGTTGCGGCTCCGGGGCAGTGGATCGACCACCGGATCGAGCGTCAGAAGGACCGGCGGGCGCGGGTCGAACGCTATCTCTCCGATACGGGGAGAACCGCCGCCTCCCTGGATGAGTGGATGGTCGCGGCGCTCGAAGACGTCGATCCGGGCGTGGCTTCGGGGGTCGCTCTCGCCCGCCTCGGCGGCGCCTTGGGCGAATCCGATGGCGAGGCCCTGAGCACGGTTCCCTTCGTGCTCACGGACGACCTCGCCTGGGTCCCGCCGACGCAGCCGGGGCTGATGCTTCCCGGCGATTACGCGGCGGCCGAGGAGGGGGTGACCCTCGTCCATCCGGAGGTGAGCGCCGACGAGCGGGCGCGGGCGGCCCTCGAAGCCTTCGGGCTGCGACCGATCTCCGCCGAGGTCGAACTGCGGCGCTTGGTCCGCGAGCAGCAGCCCGAGGACGAGGAGGATTGGACCTGTTTCTGGCAGGTCGCCCGGCAGGTGCCGTCGCCACGCGCCGCCGAGCTGATCGCGGCAGAGGAGGCATTCGAGCCGCGTGTGCGGACGCTCGCCGGAGACTTCAAGCGCGTGCGGGCCACCCTCCTGCCGGGCCCCTGCGTCCCCGCCGACGGTTCTCGTGACGCACAGGCCACCGTCGACGTGCCCTGGCACCGCTCGGACCTCGACCTGCTGCGCACCCTCGGCTGCACCGAGGCCCCCTCGATCGGCGCCCGGGTCACCCGCGAGCCCTGGTTCGGCGAGTACCGCAGCTTCTGCGTCGAGACTTTCCTCCGCCGCAACGAGCCCGCGCGTCCCTCGGAGGAGTCGATCCAGATCGCTCCGGACTCGCTGCCGGTGGGTCCGCTGACCGTGCTCCGGGGCCTCAGCGACGAGGGCCGGGCGGCCCTCACGCAGGCGGCGCTGCAGAGCTTCGACGGGGTCGGCGCCTGGAGCGTCCGGCACGCCACCCAGGCTCGCTACGAGGAGGCCGCGGTCCCGAACCCGAGCATCTGGCTGATCCGCGAGGAGGGGCGGCTGCAGACCCCGTGGGGACCGCGCCTGCCGGCGGAGTGCATCGGTCCGGAGTTGTCCGTCGGCGAGCTCGCGCCTGTCCCCTCCTGCTCTTCGGAGGTGGCGCGGGCGCTCGGTCTGCCCGCCGGTTGGGACGAGGTTCCCGATGCGATCGTGGCCGAGTGCCTGCGGCGGGCGGCGGCCGCCGATCCGGCGCAGGCGGCGGAGCTCTACGGCGCCTTAGCGGGGGCGGGAATCGACCCTCCGGCCGAGCTTCGCTGCATCCAGGGCGGGGTGGCTGCTTTCGCAGCGGCAGGCGCGGTGGCGGTGACCGATGACGAGAGCATCTTCGAGCTGCTCGCCCGCGGTTCGGCCTGCGTGCTCAAGGTCGCCGACCGGGAGGCAGTGGAGATGCTGATCGAGCGCTGGGGGCTGGAGGACGCCGGGATGCTGGTGGCGCGGCGGATCGCCTTCGTCGCGCAGGGGGACCCGGTCGCCCTGATCGACGAATTCCAGCCGCTCCGCCGCCTCCTTGATCCCGCCCTGCGGGGTCTGGTCCTGCAGCGCTGCGAGGAGATCCGGCTGGTCGAGGAGGCGGTCGGCGGGACCCGCTCGCGCGACGTCGACTTCGCCCGCGACGAAGAAACCCTCTACTGCCTGGTGGACGTGAGCTCGCCGACGCTGCTGCGCCAGATCAGCCGCGAGCTCGGCCTCGGCCTTGACGCCGAGGCCGTCGAACGGGTGATCCGCGGTGTCGAGGACCGCAAAGCGAAAGCGCTGATCCGGGCGGTGCGGGAGGCTCCCGCAGACGCCGAGCGCCTTGCGCTGCTGTTCGACGCCGCGATCCTGCGGGGCGGGCTGCCTCGCGCCGTGCTCGACATCTACACCGTGCTGCACGGCGAGCCGGACGAGGGGCAGCTGGCGGAGCTGGCGCTCAGCGTGCACGGCCTCGACGTCCTCAAGACCTACGCCGATCAGATCGAGGCACGCGGCCTGACGCCGCCCTCGACCTGGGGCGGCAGCCGCCCGGCCCGCGAATTCGTCCGGGCGCTTGGCTTCCCCGTCGAGCTGGCGGGCTTCAAAGCCGCGTCCCGGCCGCGCGAGCTGATCGTCGAGGGTCGGCCGAAGATGCCGCCGCTGCACGACTACCAGGAGCGACTGGTCGAGCAGCTCTGCTCCCTTTTCGCCGCTCGCAGGGAGAACCGCGCGATGCTGACCCTGCCGACCGGCTCGGGCAAGACCCGGGTGGCGATCGAAGGCTGCATCGAGGCGATCGACAGCGGGCTGCTCCAGCGCGACCTGATCCTCTGGGTGGCCCAGTCGGACGAGCTCTGCGAGCAGGCGGTCAAGGCGTGGAGCGAGCTGTGGCGGGCGCGGGAGCTGGAGCAGCGGCTGACGATCAGCAGGCTCTGGGGGGCCAACGCGGTCGAATCCGCCTCCTCCGGGGTGCAGACTGTCGTCGCCACGATCCAGAAGCTCCAGAACGTCATCGGCTCGGAGGGGTACGAGTGGCTGGCGAAGCCGGGCGCGGTGGTGATCGACGAGGCGCACGGCTCGATCTCGCCGTCCTACACGCGGCTGCTGAACTGGATCGGCCTGGAGCGAGGGAAGTTCGGCCCGCCGCTCCTGGGGCTGAGCGCGACGCCGTACCGGGGCCGCAGCGGAGTAGAGACCGAACGCCTGGCGAAACGGTACGGCAGCAGGCGCCTGGACGTGGCCGTGTTGGGCGAAGGCGATCACTACGAGGAGCTGCAGAAGGAGGGGGTGATCTCGCGGGTCGAGCACCGGATCCTCGAAGGAAGCGACATCCACCTCAGCGAGGCGGAGCACAAAGACGTCGTCGAGCGCGGGTGGCTGCCGAAAGAGGCCGACACCCGCCTCGGGGAAAACATGGAGAGGACGAAACGGGTGCTCGACGACATCTGCGAGCTGCCGGAGGACTGGCCGGTCCTCGTCTTCGCCCCCTCGGTGGAGAACGCCCAGGCTCTCGCCGGCCTGCTCAACCACCGCGGCGTCAGCGCCGCTCCGATCTCGGCCGAGACCCCTGACGAAGCTCGGCGTTGGCATCTGCGGAACTTCAAAGACGGCGGCTTGCGCGTAATCACCAACTACAGCGTCCTGGCCGAGGGATTTGATGCCCCGTCCGTTCGGGCGGTTTATATTGCTCGGCCAGTGTTTGCCCCGAATCGGTACCAGCAGATGATCGGTCGGGGACTGCGGGGACCCAAGAACGGCGGCAAGGAGGAGTGTCTGATCGTCGACGTCGAGGACAACGTCGTCAACTTCGACGACCTGCTTGCGTTCCGCGGCTTCGACTATCTCTGGGAGCGGGTTCCCTCGGGAGCCGCGGAAGATGGCCGATAGTCCGACCGGGGGCGCGACCGCGGTCGACGTCGCGCAGGAAGGCGTAGTTGAAGCGCCGATCTCCTCGCGCCTGGTGGTGACGGCCGGCCCAGGAACCGGCAAGACCAGGACCCTGCTGGCGCGGGCGCAATGGCTGGTCGACCACCAGGGTCTCGAGCCGGGCGCCGGCCTGCTGGTGCTGAGCTTCAGTCGGGCGGCGGTGGAGACGGTCGCCCGGCGAGGCTTCGTCGAGACCGGACTGGGGCGGCTGCCGGTGCGGACCCTCGACTCCCTGGCCGCGCGCATCCTGCTCGAGGTCGGCGCCCACGCGAGCCTCTCCTTCGACCGCCGCATCGCCGCCGCAACCGAGGCCCTGAGCGAGCAGGGAGCGGCGGCCATGTTCGCCTCCGTCCGCCACCTGCTCGTCGACGAGGCGCAGGACATCGTCGGCGCCCGCGCCCGCTTCGTCCTCGCCCTGCTGGAAGAGGTATGCGGTCACAGCGACAACGGCTTCACGGTGCTCGGCGATCCGGCGCAGGCGATCTTCGACTGGCAGGTGCGGCGGCAGCGGCAGACTCCCGAGCGGCTGTTCGACCTGCTCGATGCCGCCCCTCTGGACGCCGCACGGGCGGAGCTGCAGACCAACCACAGGATGAAGAACCCGCGGCTGATCGAGCTGGCCGCCTCCTTCGGTCCGCTGCTGCGATCTGCGAAGCCCCGCTCGGACTGGCCTGCGTTCCGGTCCCGCCTTGAGGACGCGGTGATGCTCGAACCGGGGTGGACCCGGTCCGAGGACGCTGCCGCGGAGATCCGCGCAGCCGCGAGGGCGCCGGGAGAACCGCAGGTAGCGGTCCTCTGTCGGAGCAACGCCGAAGTGCTCTGGCTGGCGGCGCACCTGCACGAAGAAGGGGTCGAAGTGGTGGTCCGCCACCGGGCTGAGGATCGCGGCGGTGCTCCCTGGCTGGCGCAGTACTTCTCTCGCGTTCCCGTCAACACGGCACCGGTTCCCGAGGAGCCGGACCGGTCGGCCGAGGATTCGTGGATGCGCCCTCCCGTCGACCTTCTGCGCGTGCTTCGCCAGGTCGGCCTCGCTCGCAACAGGGACGTGGATCTCGGACGGCTTGCCGAGCTCCTGCGTGCCGGAGCCTGTCCCGAGGAGCTGACGGTGCGACGGCAGGCGGCGGTCACCATTTCCACCGTCCACCGCGCCAAGGGGCTCGAGTACGACACCGTCTTCGTAGTCGCCGGGCGCCGTCCGCCCGCCGCCGAGAACGCGGAGGAAGAGGCGAGGGTGCTCTTTGTGGCCGCGACCAGAGCGCGCGACGAACTGCTCTCCGGAGCCCCGCCCGACCTCGGCGGTCCGATCCGGAGCGGGGAAGGGGGGCGGGCCGTCGTCTGCAGTTGGGCGAAATCGCGTCATCCGGTGGAGCTCGAGGTCACGGTGGCCGACTCCGACCCGGACTGGAGCCCGGGCGACGCCGAGCGGTTCGAGGCGGTCCAGCAGCACCTGCGCGAGCGGGTCGCGCCCGGCGACGCCGTATCGCTGCGGTTGGCGGGAGGCGACGACGACGGCCTGCCTCGCTACGACATCGTCCACGCCGACCCCTTCGGATCGGAGACCGTCGTCGGGCGCACCGGCCGCGAGCTCGGGGCGGCGTTGAAGCGGGAAGTGCGGGGCCGCGCGCCTCGCGCGATCACCGGTCTCAGCGCTGAGGTGCCCGACACCGCGGCGCTTTCGCCGCTCACGGCCGACCGGGTCGGCCTCGCCGAACACGGGCTTCACCTGCGGGCCCGCGCCTATGGCCTGGGGAGACTGGCATGGAGCTGAGCGCGGTCGATCTTCTCTCGGCCCGGCATGCGGTTCGCGATGAGCTGTGCGAGGCGCTGCAGGAGGAACTGATCGGGCCGCGGAGCGCCGACGAGGTGCTGAAGGAACCGCCGCTGAACCGCTACCTGACCGGCATCCTCTATCCACACCTCGGCGCCGGCAGTCCGCTCGCGGACGAGACCGACGCCAACGTCGACGTCGCCGACGACGACGGCGAGAACTTCGCCGATCCGGCCGTGGCAATGAGCAACGTCCAGTACCCCTCTTCGGTCGGGCTCACCTTCGCCGTCGACCCGGAGGCGGAGGAGATTTCGGTCGCGGTGCAGGCGGCCGGATACGAGGCGGTCGGAGCGGGTTGGCAACGGCAGCCGATCGGGCCTGTCGAGGTCGTCGTCCCGGTCGCCGCCGAGGGTGCCGAGACCGTTGCCGTGGCCCGCGGATTGGAGCTCTACTGCCGGGTGCGGGAGACCCGCGACGGCGCCCGTCCCGTCACCCTGGTCCTGCTCAACAACCAGCGGGGGCGGGCGGGACAGAAGGACGCCGTCTCCTTCTTCCAGGTCGGCTTCGAGGTCCGAGGTGTCGACCGGGAGGCGCCTTTCGTCGCCCGCCCCGAGCAGGTCGGGGTCGATGACGAAGACCTGCTCACCAACGCCCTGCTCTACCGCGATCGCCCCGAGTTCGCGATCGGGCACGGCTGCGCGGCCGAATGGGAGCAGATCGCGGGCGCTCGTCGGGCGAGGACGATCTCGGCCACCTTCATGCCGGTCGAGAACATCCCGTTGATGGAGTCGAACCCCGAAATCGATATCGACGACCTCGGCCTCGACCTGCTGGCGCAGATGCAGACCCACGAGCTGGGCGCCGCCCTCGACCGCTTCGTGTCCGAATACGCGACCTGGATCACCCGCCGCGAAACCGAAGCGCAGGGGCTGGATAAGCGTTTCCGCGAGGTCGCCTCGGCGCATCTTGCCGAGTGCGCGGAAGCCCGCCGCCGCATCGAAGCCGGCGTTGCCCTGCTGCGCGACGACGAGCGATCCCGGCGCGCCTTCCGACTCGCGAACCGGGCGATGGCCGATCAGATGGAGCGGACCTCGACCCGACCGCGGGAGAGCTTCCGCTGGCGTCCTTTCCAGCTCGCCTTCATGCTGCTGTCGCTGCCGTCGATCGTCGACGGCGACCATCCGGAGCGCTCTCTCGCCGAGCTGCTCTGGTTCCCGACCGGGGGAGGCAAGACCGAGGCCTACCTCGGCCTCTTCGCCTTCACCGTCTTCCATCGCCGACTGGCGAAGGGCGGCGCCGGAGGGGTGACGGCGATCATGCGCTACACGCTGCGGTTGCTGACCACCCAGCAGTTCGAGCGGGCGGCCCGGGTCGTCTGCGCCTGCGAGCGGATCCGAAAGCAGGAGGGCGGACTCGGGGAGGAGCCGATCTCGATCGGCCTCTTCGTCGGCGCGGCTTCGACGCCGAACACGCTCAAAGACGCCGCCGAGTCCCTCGCCAAGCTGGCGGCGAACCATTCGGTTCCGGAAAAGAATCCGTGTCAGCTCCAGGCCTGTCCGTGGTGCAACCAGCGCCTCCTCCCCCGGCACCACAAGGTGCGGGAGAACCCGAAACGCCTGCAGATCGGGTGCGGGAACTCCGCTTGCGACTTCGCCGAGGGTCTGCCTGTCTTCGTCGTCGACGAGGACCTTTATCGCCACCGGCCGACCCTGGTGATCGGGACCGTCGACAAATTCGCGGCTCTGCCGTGGAATCCCGACGTCGGGAATCTGTTCAACCTGAGCGAGCCCTCCGAGCCGCCGCCGGAGCTGGTGATTCAGGACGAGCTCCACCTCATCTCGGGGCCGCTGGGGACGATGACCGGTCTCTACGAGACCGCCGTCGACCTGCTCTGCTCCGACGAAGGCGCGGTGCCGAAGGTGATCGCTTCAACTGCGACGATCCGCCGAGCCCGAGCCCAATCGCAAGGCCTGTTCGCGCGGAAGATGCGGCAGTTCCCACCGCCGGGACTCGACCCGGACGACAACTGGTTCGCAACCTCGGCTCCGGCCGACCGGGTCGGCGCTCGCCGCTACGTCGGCCTGATGGCGGCGGGGGTCAGCCACGCCACGCTGATGATCCGCACCTATGCCGCCCTGATGCACAGGATCTGGCTCCGCCGGGAGGCTGGTGACCCGGAGGCGGCGCTGGACCCCTACTGGACCTTGATCGGCTACTTCAACAGCCTGCGCGTGCTGGGAGCGGCCCGGATGCAGGTCCAGGACGACGTCCAGGAATGGCTCGAGACGGCGGCGGGGGAAGCGCCGGCGCGACGTCTGCGCGATCCGGCGGAGTTGACCAGCCGCGTCGATTCGGCCGACATCCCCAACCGGCTGAAGGATCTGGAAGCGGAGTTGGAGGAGGGTTACGCACTGGACGTAGTGCTGGCGACGAACATGATCTCCGTCGGAGTCGACGTCGACCGCCTCGGGCTGATGGTCGTGATGGGTCAGCCGCAGGCCGCGGCCGAATACATCCAGGCGACCAGTCGGGTCGGCCGCAGGCACCCGGGCCTCGTCGTCACCCTCCTCAACTCAGCCCGTTCCCGTGACCGCTCCCACTACGAGGGCTTTGCCGGCTTCCACAGCGCCCTCTACCGCAGCGTCGAGGCTACGAGCGTGACGCCGTTCTCTCCGCGCGCCAGAGACCGCGGGCTGCACGCGGTGCTGATCGCTATGGCGCGGCTGCGGATCGAAGAGCTGCGGAAGAACGAGGATGCGGGTGCGGTCGGCGCGCACCGTCCCGAGATCGGGGCGCTGTGCAAATCGATCCTCGCCCGCACCCGCAAAGTGGAGCCCGAGCAGGAGGCGGGAACCGCCGAGGACCTTGCTTACGTCGTCGAGAGCTGGCTGGCGATGGCCGAAGCCCATCCCGACCTCGTCTACAGGTCCAGGAAAGGGACCGAGACCCCACTGCTCATTTCCGCAGCGCCCGACCAGGAGAGCGGCGAATCGTTTCCGACCATGTGGTCGCTGCGAGACGTTGACGCGGAGTCGAACCTCTTCTTTGCGAGGCGGAGATGATCGTCGGCAGCGTCCGCCGCAGCCAGCTAATCACCACCTATGGGGTGGGTGCGATCGTCGCCGTCGGCGACGAGTCGGTGATGGTTGCCGGGCTCGACGAGTGGCCGGTCGACAACGCGGGAAGTCAGCTGCTGGAGCCTCGCATGCAGATCGAAGGACGACTGCTGCGGTTGCCGCCCGGCGGCGACGATTTCTTCGGCGGTCGCGACGAACACATCCCGGTCGTCCGCTTTCCCCTCTGGTACTACTGCGCCGATCCGAAGTGCCGCCGCCTCGACACCTACGGGCAGTTGGCGACCGACAACCTGCAGAACAGTTGCCGACATTGCGGCGGCAGCCTCATCCCCTCGCGCTTCATCGCCGTCTGCGAGGAAGGGCACATCGAGGACTTCCCGTATTTCCAATGGGTCCACCGCGGCAAGCCGGCGGGCGGGGAGGGCCGCCACGACCTGCGCCTGGAGGTGACGGGGGCCTCGGGGTCGTTGGCCGGGATCGTGGTCGAATGCCGGACCTGCGACGTGCCGCCACGTTCGCTCTTGGGCGCCTTCGATCGCGAGGCCCTGGTCGGGATCCGCTCCTGCGGCGGGCGCAGGCCCTGGCTCGGGGTCGATGACGACGGCTGCGGCAAGCTGCTGCGCACTACCCAGCGCGGTGCCTCCAACGTCTGGTTTCCGAAAGTCCGCTCGGTTCTTTCGATCCCTCCCTGGAGCAGTGGTCTGCAGCGATTCGTAAGCAGAAAATGGGAGGCCCTCCGCTACGAACTAGAGGAGTCGGCGCTGCGCTCGATCGTCGAGCAGATGGTCGCACCGGAGCAGATCCTCTATTCGGCCGAGGAAGTGCTCGCGGCTGTCGCCGCGCGCAAAGGCGGCGCAGTTGCCGCGCGCACGGAGGCGCAGATCCGGGCCGAGGAGTACCGGGCGCTCTGCCATGGCCGCAGCGGCGACAGCGAGTCCGATTTCGTCGCTGAGGTCCGCGAGCCGCCGCGAGAGACTGTCGAACTGATCGATCTGGTCACGGTAGCTAGCCGCCTACGTGAGGTGCGGGCTTTTACCGGCTTTACCCGCCTGAAGCCGCAGGCCGAGGAAGGGGACGGTTGCGCGATCGCCCGCGACTGCGACTGGGTTCCGGCGGTCGCTGTGCACGGCGAGGGGGTCTTTCTCCGTCTCGATCGCCAGGCCCTCACCGCCTGGGAATCGCAGGCGCCGGTGGTGAGCCGGTTGCAGAGGCTGCAGGGGCGCTGGCAGCAGTCGTTCCTGTACGACGGCAGCCCCCTGACGGCGCGGTTCCTGCTTGCCCACACCTTCGCTCACGCCCTGATCGACGAGTGGTCGTTGTCGGGCGGCTACCCCGCCGCTTCGCTGCGCGAGCGGGTGTTCGCCGACGAGGAAGGGGTCGGCGTTCTCGTCTACACGGCAGCGGCCGACTCGGCAGGGAGCCTGGGGGGCCTAATCGCCCAAGCCGACCCCGCTCGCCTCGGGCCGAGTCTGCTCGAGGCCGTGCGCAGGTATTCCTGGTGTTCGAGCGACCCGGTCTGCGCGGAAGCCGATTCACAGGGCGCCGAAGGTCTCAACCTCGCCGCCTGCCATGCCTGCGCCCTGTTACCGGAGACCAGCTGCGAGAACCGCAACGCCCTGCTCGACCGGGCGCTCTTGGTCGGCACCCCGCAAGATCCGAGCTTCGGTTTCTTCAGCAGACTGCTGGGCGACTGAGGCGAGCCGGGGGAAGACAAGCGCAATGTGCTTGGTGCTGGCAATGAACGAGGCCTCCGAAGCGGACGTCACCTATGAAGATGTTCCCTTCGTCTCCTACGAGTACCCGAGCCGGTATCGGAAACTCATTCAGGAGGGGACCCGCTTCGTCTACTACCGAGGGCGACGGCGGGCCGGAGGGGGCAGACAACCCCAGGTCTACCTCGGCGCGGGTGTAATCGGCGTGATCAGACCGAGCCGCACCCCCGGACGGCTGGTCTGCGAGGTGCTCGACGGCGAGCGCTTTCCCGAGCCGGTTCCGTTCAAGGACAAGCAGGGGGACTACCTGGAGCCCGGCGGGTCACGGAGCGGCTACTACCAGCAGGGTGTCCGGAAAGTCTCAGAGGAGGTGTTCACCGCGATCATCTCCCGCGGCGCGACGGCGGTTCCCCAACCTCCGCCTGCGTCGAGCGGACGCTCTTCCACGCGGCGTCTCTATGCATCTCCCGAGGATGCGCGGGAGGTCGAGCGCTGCTCTCGTACGATCGTCACCGGATACCTGTTGGAGCGTTTTCCCTCTGCCCGCATCGTCGACATGCCCACCAACAACCCGGGTTTCGATCTCGAAACCGACGTGCCGAGCCTGCGCTACGTCGAGGTGAAGGGGACCCGAGGCCCGCTGCCCGAATTTCACCTCAGCGAGGGCGAGCGGCGCTTCGCCGCGGCCCACCAGGACACCTACCTTTTCGCCGTCGTCTACGGGATCGAACTGAGCAGCGGTGCTCACACCGGCATCTCGACCGTCCGCGCCCCTCTCGGCAGCGCTCAGCGCCTCGTGCCCCAGCAGTGGACCGGCCTTCTTCCGACCGATACCCAGGTCGATATGACCGATCTCTGAGATGGGCACGGCTGGTTTCGAACCAGCGACCTCTCGCGTGTGAAGCGAGCGCTCTCCCACTGAGCTACGCGCCCGGGTGCGGGGATTGTACGACGGGCGGGGCTGGCGGCTAGCCGACGAGGCCGGGCTGGGGGAGCGGTCCCTCTCGCTCCGGGAAGGGGCCGGTCGGCTCCGGTCGCTCGGCCTCCTTGTCGAGCGCGTCCTTGCGGAGGGCCATGGCGATGAAGGGGTAGACGAGGGTCGAGAGCATCGCGGCACCGACCAGGCCGGCGGCGGTCGAGGGGCGCATCTCGCCGGCGTCGATCGCGATCGTCGTGATCGCGACGACGAGGGGTAGCTCGGTGGCAGAGTAGAAGGCGAGGGCGCCGCGGTCCCGCAGGTTCAGCTCCTTGCGGTAGAGGAGCAGCGCCGGGACGCCGCGGACGACGAGGAAGAGGGCGAAGAACATCGCCAGCTTGCCGAGGGCGGCGGCCGAGCCGAGGGCGGCGAGGTCGAACTCGATCCCGCTGGTGACGAAGAAGAAGGGGACGAAGAAGCCGAAGCCGACGGCCGTCAGCTTCGACTCGAAGACGGCCAGCTCGTGGCCCTTCAGCGCCAGCCGGGTGATCATCCCGGCGACGAAGCCGCCGAGGAGGATGTCGAGGCCGAGGTGGCCCGCCAGCAGGACGAGGCCGAAGATCAGGACCACGGTCACCCGCACCGCCAGCTGGCTGCTCGCCTCGAAGGTCCGTTCCAGCGCCGGCCAGCCGCGCCAGGCGTAGCGGACCGAGAGGATCGCCAGGGTCAGCGCCAGGGCGACGAACGCCATCAGGATCGCCGCCTCGTGCAGCGGGTTCGTCGTCGAGAGGACCAGCGTCACCAGCAGGATCGGGCCGAACTCTCCCGCCCCTCCGGCGGCCAGCAGGTGGGTGCCGAAACGGGTCTTCAGCTCGCCGTTGTCGCGGAGGATCGGGATCAGGGTCCCGATCGCCGTCGTCGCCATCGCCGAGCCGGTGTAGAGGAACGAGACGACGACGCCGGCCGCGGCGAGCAGGCCGCCGATCCCGTAGGCGAGGCCGACCGAGAGCAGCCAGCCGAGGGCGCCGAGCTCCATCGGCCTGCCCTTGATCCGCTCGAAGTCGATCTCGTAGCCGGCGAAGAAGAAGAGCATCCCGAGGCCGAGGTTGGCGAAGAATTCGATGAAGTCGCCGGGCTGGGCGAGGTCGAAGACGTGGGGGCCGATGAGGATCCCCAGCAGCAGCTCGAGCACGACCACGGGCGGCGCAAAGCGCTTGGGAACGACCGCGACGGTGATCGCCGCCAGGGCGGCGACGACGACGATCGCGAAGAAGGAACCGGTGTCGACCGTGGTCGCGGCGGTGGGCAGGGCGGTCAAGGCGGGTCAATCCTATGGCTGGGTGGGTAGGATCACTAGTGGACCGTGCTAGGTGGGGAATCAGCGGTGCCCTGTCACCCGAAATCCGCTTAGCGGGGCCGATTACCGTTCCGAGGAGCTGGCCGTCGGGGTCAGTGCCGTGGTGGCGGCGATGACGGCCGGGTCCTGCGCGACGTGGGCACGCGAATCAGGTCAGGTCCGGAAGGAAGCAGCCTTAAGCGGATGCCGCGGGTGCCGCAGGAGAGCCCGACCCGAGCCTCAAGCTACGGACACGCCCGGTGACCTCGCTTCAGAGGACGGGCGCACGGTCCATAACTTCAGCGCAGCGGCTAGTCGATCAGCCGCTTGCGCATCTGGCGGATCGCCACCCGCCAGGTGACGAGCGCGAAGGCGACGAGGAAGGCGAAGCGCAGCAGGTCGGCCCATTCGAAGCCGAAGGCGCCGCCGCGGACGAGTTCGACCAGCTGGTGCAGGGGGTTGAACTGAGCCACCACCTGGACGCCCTCGGGCAGCCCGTCGATCGGGAAGAAGGTTCCGGCGACGAGGAACAAGGGCGTGACGAAGAGCGCGGTCACGTAGTTGAACTGGTCGATCTTGGCGACGGTCGCCGCCATCGCCACCCCGAAGCCGGCGAAGCCGAGCGCGGTGACGAAGCAGAAGAGCGGCGTCAGCAGCATCCCCGGCGCCGGGTTGAGCCCGAAGGCGATCGTCACCAGCAGCGGCACGCAGCCGTAGGTGCCCGAGCGCAGGCCGATCCAGAGCATCTCGGCGGTGACCAGCTCCTCGACGTCGACCGGCGCGGCGAGGATCGCGTCGTAGGTGTTCTGGAAGCGGTGCTTGACGAAGGTGCCGAACATCGCCGGCAGGGCAGAGGAGAAGATCACCGCCGTCGCCACCATCCCGGTGCCGACGAACTCGATGTAGGGGACGCCGTTGACTTCGTCGACCAGGGTCGCCGAGAGGCCGAGGCCGAAGGCGAGCAGGTAGACCAGCGGTTCCATTACGCTGGAGAAGGTCGTCCCCTTCCAGTAGGTGCGGAAGTTGGCGACCTCGCGGCTCATCACGCCGGCGATCGCGGTCGGTTCCAAGCGGCGCATCTGGCGCGGTGCCTCCGAGGCCGCCGGCGTCATCGCCTCCATCACTCCGCCTCCTCTCCGGTCAGCAGGACGAAGACGTCCTCGAGCGTGGCGGCGCGGACGACGGCGTCGTCGGGGATCGCCCCGTTCTCGGCCCGCTCGGAGCCGACGATCGCGATCGCCGGTCCGGCCGGGCGCACCGCCAGCCCCTGCGCCTCGGCCTCCGCCCGGGTCTCCGCCAGCCGGTCCGGCGGTCCGTAGACCTCGGCGGTGAGGCGACCCGCGTGCTCGGTGATCAGCTCGACCGGCCGCCCGCGACTGATCACCTTGCCCCGGTGCATCACCGCCACCTCGTCGGCCAGCCGCTCGGCCTCCTCGATGTAGTGGGTCGACATCAGGATCGTCGTCCCGCGCGCTTTCAGGTCGCCGATCAGCGTCCACAGCTCGGTGCGGATCTGCGGGTCGAGGCCGACCGTCGGCTCGTCGAGGAGGACGAGGCGCGGCTCGTGGACGAGGCCGCGGGCGAGCAGCAGTCGCCGCCGCATCCCGCCGGAGAGCTCGTCGACCGCGTCGCGGCGACGCTCGCGCAAGCGGGCGATGTCCAGCGCTTTGTCAACTGCCTTGCCGACGTCGGGCACTCGATAGAGGCGCGCGAAGATCGCCAGGTTGTCCTCGACCGTGACGTCGACGTCGAGGTTGTCGAGCTGGGGGACGACGCCCATCTGCCCGCGCGCGGTCTTCGCTTCCTTAGGCAGCTCGTGGCCTAGCACGCGCAGCTCGCCCGAGTCGGCGACCGCCTGGCCGGTCAGCAGCCGCATCGTCGTCGACTTGCCGGCACCGTTCGGTCCGAGCAGGCCGAGGCAGATGCCTTCCGGCACCTCGAGGTCGAGGCCGTCCACCGCCGTGATCGGCCCGAAGGTCTTGACCGCGTTTCTCAGCTCGATCGCCGCCATCGGTACCGATGGTTTCATGACCGCACCTTTTCTTCTGTGACGGTC
Organism: Solirubrobacterales bacterium; assembly: GCA_036277955.1. Taxonomy (GTDB): domain Bacteria; phylum Actinomycetota; class Thermoleophilia; order Solirubrobacterales; family 70-9; genus VAYN01. The sequence continues at coordinate 62,255 of DASULV010000066.1, forward strand.
GTGGGCGGGCGGGCTGAAAGACTCCCGCGCCGATGCTGGACGAGCGCTGGATCCGATCGCTGCACGTGGAGTCGATGCGGCGGGCCGACCTCCACGAGGAGCGGGAGCCGCACGTCCTCTTCCAGGCCTCGACGATCGGGGCGCTGCTCGACGGCGCTTTCGAGGGCGACCTCAGCTTCGGCGAGCTGGCCGAGCACGGCGACCTCGGGCTGGGGACGGTCAACCACCTCGACGGCGAGATGATCGCGATCGACGGCGAGTTCTTCCGCGCCGACGTCGACGGCGAGGTGACGGCAATCGGGCCGGAGGAGCGGACTCCCTTTGCGGTGATGACGAAGTTCGAGCCGACGGTAGACGAGCGCTTGGCCGACGACGAGCTGACGCACGAAGCGCTGCTGGCGCGCCTCGACGAGCTGGTCCCCTCCGGCGCCTCCTCCTGCGCGATCCGTCTCGACGGCCGCTTCGACCTCGTCCGCGCCCGCTCGGTCCCGCGACAGAAGCCGCCCTACCGGCCGCTGACCGAGGTGGTCGCCGAGCAGCACGTGTTCGAGCTGCGCGAGGTCGAGGGCACGATGCTCGGCTTCCGCTTCCCGGCCTACGCCGAGGGCATCGAGGTCGCCGGCTACCACCTGCACTTCATCAGCGCCGATCGCACCCGCGGCGGCCACGTCCTCGACTCGCGCTCACGCGCCCTGCGCGTTCGCCTAGACGCTTCGAACGACCTCCACGTCGAGCTGCCGCCCGAGGTCGACCTCGCCGACCCGAGCCTCGCCGCCCAGACCCACGCCGCGGTCGAGCTGGTCGAGCGCCACGGCTGAGAACGCTTTTATCTCCGCATAGCGGAAAGAACCGCGTTCTCAGCAGCGGCGGTAGACGCGCCAGCTCTCGTTGCGGGCGACTTCGTGGAACCCGCTCGGCACCGGCAGCGAGACCTTCGTCCTGTCGTTGGGGTCGAGGATGAAGTTGTGGATGACGAAGGGGCTGGCCGGCTTCACGAAGTAGCCGCGCGGCGGGACGCCTTCCTCGCTGGCGCTGACGATCTGCGTCGGCTTCACGTCAAGTCCGAAAGCGAGGCGGGGGACGGCGCGGTGATTGGGGACGGCGACCTTGCCGCAGAGGGGTTCGAAGGCACCGGCGTCGACGAGATCGGTGAGGTCACTCTCGATCCGGGCCTGGTCGGTGAGGTCGGTGTCGACGCGGGAGTCGAGGTCCCACTGGTTAGGCAGCCAGAGGACGAACATCAGGGCGACGAGGGCGGCGAAGACCTGCCAGGGACGGCGGGCGGGATGGCCGGGCTCGAGCAGGCGCCAGCCCAGCAGCGCGACCGCGACGAAGATCGCCAGGATCGCCGCCGCCAGCATCGTATAGCGGGCGATGATCGCCAGGCCGGCGGCGCCGAGGAAGGCGAAGGCGAGCAGGGCAAGGGCGGCGGCGGTGATGCCGAGGGCCGAGCGGCGCCGCAGGTAGAGCCAGCCGAGGACGACCCCGCCGAGCGCGCCGACCATCCCCGGCCACTGCAGCACTTCGCCGAGCGCGCGGGGGCCGTAGAGGAAGACGTCGACCGGGCCGGTGTGGCGGTCGAGCGTTTCCACGGTCGACTGGGTGCCGGTCAGCGAATAAAGCGGTTCGCCGGTGGTGATCGCGTCGAACAGCACCCAGATGATCGGCGCGGCTAGAGCAAGTGCTACCAGCGCCAGGGACGGGACCGAGAATGCATCCCTTGCTCGGACAAAAGCCGACCTGATTAGGCCGGCTTTTTGAGTATCCGCCCGCTCAAGGGATGCATTCTCGGTCTGCGATCGCTGGAGCTTGTTCGGGTCCAGCGAGAGGTAGAGGAGGTAGGCGATCGAGAAGGCCCAGGCCTCGGGGCGGAGGAGGCCGGCGAGGGCGAGGAGGGCGAGGACGGGCCAGCCTGCGCGGGGGCGTTTGGCCTCGATCGTGAGGGCGCCTAGGCAGAGGGCGATGTAGGGGAGGTCTACGTAGGCGCGGAGGCCGTTGGAGAGGAAGGGGGCGCGGGTTAGGACGATCGCGGCGGCGACCGCGCCGATCCAGCGGTCGAACCAGATGGTGCCGAGGCGGTAGACGAGGTAGCCGCAGAGGGCGAGGGAGACGTAGGCGACGATCATCGTCACCGTGATCGCGCCGTCGCCGATCGGCGTCGTCACCAGGCCGAGCAGGTCGGCGAGCGGATGGGGGGTGGGCGGGAGGGCGGCGCCGTAGTCGGGGCTCCGGCCGTGGGCCAGTTCCCGCCCCCAGACCAGCGCGTAAATCGTGTCGTAGTTGGGGAACCCGACGGGGAAGATCAGCAGCAGGGCTGCCGAGATCCCGGCGACCCAAGCGGCGGGGGTAAGCCAGTTGCGGGCCACCTTCGGCACGCGCGGCACGGTATCGCCGCCGCCCCCCGTGAGGCGGGGCGCTTTTGTCGCCTCATGGTTTGCAAAGTCGCCCCGGGGCGCCGGAGGCCCGTGGATACACTGGCCCGAGAGCTGATGAGCGAGTCGACTTCCCTCTACCGCCGCCACCGTCCCGGGTCCTTTGACGAGGTCGTCGGGCAGACCCACGTGGTCCGCACCCTGCGCAACGCGGTCGAGGGCGGCAAGGTCCACCACGCCTACCTCTTCGTCGGCTCGCGCGGCACCGGCAAGACCTCGATGGCGAAGATCCTCGCCCGCTCCTTGAACTGCGAGCGCGGCGGCCCGACCGTCACCCCCTGCGGCGAGTGCGAGTCCTGCGTGACGATCGCCGCCGGTACCTCGGTCGACGTGATCGAGATGGACGCCGCCTCCAACCGCTCGGTCGACGACGTCCGCGACCTCCGCGAGCGGGTCGCCTACGCGCCGGCAGGCGGCCACTGGAAGGTCTACATACTCGACGAGGCGCACATGCTGACCAAAGAGGCCTGGAATGCCTTCCTGAAGACGCTTGAGGAGCCGCCGCCGAACACCGTCTTCGTCCTCGCCACCACCGAGTCGCACAAGGTGATGGCGACGATCGCCGATCGCTGCCAGCGCTTCGACTTTCAGCGCCCCTCGTTGGAGCAGATCTCCGAGGTGCTGAACCGCGTCGCCGCTGCCGAGTCGATCGAGGTCGACGAGGGCGCCGTCTCGATGATCGCCCGCTCGGCCCAGGGCAGCTTCCGCGACGCCCTCGGCACCCTCGACCAGCTGGTCGCCTTCGGCGGCAATCAGGTCGAGCTCAAAGACGTGCTGGAGATGCTCGGCGCCGCCGACGCCGACCTCCTCTTCGAAGCGGTCGACGCCGTGATCGCCGAGGACCCGAAAGGCGTCCTTCTCGGGGTCGAGAAGATGGCGCGCTCCGGCCGCGACCCCTCCCAGTTCGCCCGCGACCTCCTCGCCCACCTCCGCCACCTCCTGATCACCCAGACCACCGGCGAAGTGCCGACTACCTTCGTAGTAACCGCCACCGACACGGGTCGCATGCAGGCTCAAGCGGCAGCGATCAAGCCGGCCAACCTGATCCGCACGATCGACGAGCTTGCAGATGCTCTGACTGCCGTGCGAGAGGGCGACGATGCACGACTAGCTGTGGAGATTGCCCTCTTGAAGGCTGCCCGTCCAGATCTTGATCCGGACACTGAGAGTCTGCTCAGGCGGATCGAGAGACTGGAGAGCGGGGGCGCCAGGCCCGCGGGTCCTGCCGCCGCAGGGGACCCACCGTCTCCTGCAACTACGCAGGAGACGGCCCCCCCTACGACGTCACCCACGGGAGGAGTCGCGTCTCAGGACGCCGATCCACCGGCCGCGGAAGAAGAAGAGGCCGAAGCCGTCCCAACGCCTGAGCCTGAGGCGTCAGCCGCTGCGGACCCTCCGGCGGGTGGCGCGGATTTGGGGGACCGCCCCCCGCCAGTTGCGGGGGGTGGTGGTACCAAATCGGCGACAGGACCCGCCGGCCAGGACGAACTGTCCTTCCAGGACATCCAACGCGTTTGGCCGTCGGTGCTGCAGAAGCTTGCCGAGACCGCACCTGCGCTAGCTGCCACTTTCGATGGCGCGAGACCCGTCAGCTTCGACGGGGCCAGCTTGCAGATCGGGTTCCCTCCCGAGATGACCTTCAACAAGAAGAAGGCCGATAGCGCGGAGCGGCGTGACACGCTGGCAGCGGCCTTTGCGGCTGTGACCGGGGTGGGGTTGCGGCCCACTTACGTGACGCTGTCGGGGGACGAGGCGCCGCCGCCGGATACGCCGGCGCCGGGTAGCGATGATGTTGACGAGCAAGAGCTGCTGGAGCGGCTGAAGAGCGAGTTCGACGCGGAGGAGGTCGGTTAAGTGGCGCGAGGAGGCGGACCCGGAGGCTTCGACATCCAGGGCCTGATGAAACAGGCCCAGCAGATGCAGGCCGACATGCTGGAGGCGCAGGAGAAACTGAAAGACGAGGTCGTCGAGGCGAGCGCCGGCGGCGGCATGGTCAAAGTCAAGATGGGCGGCGACCTGACCCTGCGCGAGATCGTCATCGACCCCGAGGCGATCGACCCCGAGGAGGCGGAGATGCTCCAGGAGATGGTGCAGGCCGCCGTCAACGAGGGCCTGCGCGCCGCCCAGGAGCTCGCCAGCTCGAAGATGGGCGGAATCGCCGGCGACGACCTCGGCGGTCTCGGCGGGATGCTGGGCGGTTGAGCGAGGGCCCGGCACCCCTCGCGCGGCTCGTCGCCGAGCTCTCGCGCCTGCCGGGCATCGGCCGGCGCACGGCCGAGCGCCTCGCCTTCCACCTGCTGCGCGCTCCCGACGAAGAGGCCTTCGCCCTCGGCGACGCGATCCGCGAAGTGAAGGAGAAGGTCGGCCTCTGCGAAGAATGCTTCAACCTCGCCGAGGGCCCGCTCTGCCGGATCTGCTCAGACCAGAACCGCGATCGAGCGACGATCTGCGTGGTCGAGGAGCCGGCCGACGTGATCCCGATCGAGCGCACCCACGAATACCGCGGCCTCTACCACGTGCTGGGAGGAGCGCTGTCGCCGATCGACGGGGTCGACGCCGAAGACCTGAAGATCGGCGAGCTGCGGCGGCGGGTCGAGCGCGGCGGCATCAACGAGGTGGTGCTGGCGACCAACCCCACCACCACCGGCGAGGCGACCGCCCTCCACATCGCCGACATGCTGCGCGGGCAGGTGACGGTCACCCGCCTCGCCAGCGGCCTCCCGGTCGGGGCCGACCTCGAGCACGCCGACGAGGTCACCCTCGGCAAGGCGCTCGCGGGCAGAAGAAGCCTGGAATAAGCGGCGATAGACATCCGTCCTGGACACACGTCAGTTCGCAAATAGCGGACTTTTGAAGCTCCGGCGTCCGTTGCTTTCGCCAAGGTCCGTCTGTGGCAGACCAGTCGCATGGAGCGCAGGGATCCGACGGTGGGTCCCCGGCCGGGCGCATCGCCCTCAAGGTCTCGGCGATGCAGGTCGATCTCCTCAACAGCTTGCACGAGGAGATTGGAACCAATGGAGGCAGCTTCGCCGATGCCGCCAAGCGGCTGGCCGGCGAGTTCGGCGCGGTGACGGCGGCGGCGGTCGACGCTGCCCAGCCGGCGACGAACGGCGCGCCGGTGCCAGGCAACGGCAGCGGGCCGGTGCCCGCACCCGAGGAGCAGGGGGAACTGCCGAGCCTCTACCGGCCCGGGCACATGCGCCGCCGCCTCGAGCAGCTGCTCGAGACCAACCGCCGCTACGACCACCCCTTCGGCGTCGCCGTCTTCGACGCCTCCGGCCCCGGCACCCGCCCCGGCGACGTAGCCGGCGGCCAGGAGACGGTGCTCTCGATCGTCGGGGCGGCGCTGCGCGACAGCATCCGCATCGTCGACGAAGCCTTCCGCCTCGAGGAGCAGGCGATCTGCGTGCTGGCCCCGAACATAGGCACGGTCGAAGGCGTGCAGATGTGCGAGCGGCTGCTGGCGCAGCTCGACGAGCTCGAGCGCGCTGGTGGCCTGCGGATCTGCCTCTCGGCCGGCGTCGTCGCCTGCCCCGAGCACGGCACGACCGCCGACGAGCTCCTGCACAAGGCCGACGCGGCGATGTGGCGGGCGCGGGCGGTAGGGCAGCCGGTGGGCGTCGGCGCCTTGCAAGATCGCTGACAGATTCCCGTAAATCTGTCCAAAATCCTCACCCCTGGTGGGAGAATCGGCGATGCACGTCGAACTAGACGCGCAGTCCACCCGAATCGCCATCTCTGACCAATGCCCGGAATCCGCACCAACGCCGCTGCCGAAGTCCTCGGCGTAAGCCCCAACACCCTGCGCAGCTGGGAGCGCCGCTACGGCTACCCGACGCCGAAGCGCACGAGCGGCAACCACCGCAACTACGAGCTGGTCGAGCTGCAGGCGCTGCGCGACGCGCTGAACGAGACCGGCAACATCTCTTCAGCGATCGAGCTGGCGCGCCAGCGCCAGGCGGCGCCCGCGAGCGACGACAGCCTCTTCGCCGCCTTCGAGAGCTTCGACGAGTCCGCCGCCGACCGCGCCGTCGAGGAGAGCCTCGCCCTGCGGTCGCTGGAGCGCACGGTCGAGGAGCTGCTGCTGCCGGCGATCGACAAGCTCGCCGCCGACTCCGAGCGCGAGGCCGAGCTCGAGTTCGCCTCCCGCTGGGCCACCGGCTGGCTGCACGGCGCCCGCCGCCTCGCCTCCGTCGCCGCCCGACCTGCCGGGATCCTGCTGCTCGACTCCAGCCACGGTCAGGACGCCGAGGAGGTCTACACCCAGGCCCTCGACCTCGCCCTTCGCCGCGCCGGCTTCCGCGTCCTCGTCCTCTCCAACGAGCTCGGCGACGAGCGGCTCGGCCGCGCCCTCGGCGCCCTCGACCCGACCGCGATCGTCCTCTGCGGCCCCGGCGCCGACACCCAGAGCGCCGTCCGCCTCGTCCGCAAGATCCGCGAGCTCGGCTTCGTCGCCCCGCTCTACGGCTTCCGCGCCGACGGCCTGATCGGCGCCGCCGTCCCCTCCGCCGGCCATCGCCCGAGCGAAGTCACCGGCATGCTCAACGCGGATCTGCGTCGGCGGTCCGTTCAGTTCGCCTAGGCATCAGTCGAGCAGGATCAGCAGGGCGGTCAGCAGGCCGAGGCCGATCCCGGTGACGGTGAGGGTGCGCAGCGGCCAGGTCGGCGCCTCGTGGAAGCGTCCTTGTCGCAGCGCCTTTTCCATCGCCTCGCGGTTGGCGTTGCCATAGGCGATCGCGAAGATCCCCCAGAGGGCGAAGCCCACCCCGGCAATCACGTAGGGCCACCTCGCCGCGCTCCTGTCGAGCTCCGGCACCACCCGCCCGACCCCGAGCGCCACCGCCAGCGCCGTCAGCCCCGTCCGCCACCAGGCCAGCTGCGTCCGCTCGCCGGCAAGGTAGGTCCGCCGCGTCGCGTCAACCAACTGCGCGGGATTCGATTCAGGCTTTTCCGGCTGCTCCTGCGTCATACGCGGAACCTACCTCGCTGATGCCCCAGCGTTCGTGGAGGCGGCGGAGGGGGCGGGGCGCCCACCAGTTCCACTTGCCGAGCAGCTCCATCAGGGCGGGGACGAGGAGGGCGCGGATGATGCTGGCGTCGATCAGCACCGCCAGGGCGACGCCGACGCCGTTCTCCTTGATGAAGATGATCTGGGAGGTGGCGAAGGCGGCCATCGCGACCGCGAAGAGGAGGGCGGCGGCGGTGACGATGCGGCCGGTCCGCTCCAGCCCGATCGCCACCGACTCGGAGTCCGAGGCGCCGCCGTCCCGTGCCTCCTTGATCCGCGAGAGCAGGAAGACGGCGTAGTCGGTCGAGAGGCCGAAGGCGATCGCGAACATCAGGATCGGCATCGTCTGCTCGATTGCGCCGGGGCTGGTGTAGTCGAGGAAGCCTTCGAGCCGGCCGTCCTGGAAGATCAGTACCAGGGCGCCGAAGACGGCGCTGAGGTTGAGGAAGTTCATGATCAGCGACTTGATCGGCAGCACCACCGAGCCGGTCATCAGGAAGAGGATCACCAGCGTCGCCGCGATCACGATCGCCAGCGCGTAGGGGAGATGGTCGGAGAGGCTCGCCTGGAAGTCGACGAAGTCGGCGCTGGCGCCGCCGACCAGCACCGTCGCCCCCGCCGGCTCTGGCAGGTCGCGGATCGCCTTCACGGTTTCCTTGCTCGCCTCCGAGGCGAAGGGGTCGGCGGAGATCGCCTGCACGGCGGTCACGCCCCCGCCGAGCTGTTGCGGCGGCAGCACTTCGGCGACGCCGCCGACCTTTTTCACCTCGGCGGCGAGCTGCGCCGCGGCCTTCGGACCGCCGCCTTCGACATCGATCCAGATCGGGGTCTCGTGGTAGGGCGGGAACTGCTCGCTGACGGTGTCGTAGGCCTGCCGCGCGCTAGCTGACTCCGGCAGCACCGTCGGGTCGACGACGTTGAACCTGATCCCGAGGAAGGGCAGCCCGAGCACGATCAGGAACAGAGCCGAGGCGGTCGCGACCGGAACCGGCCGCCGCATCACGAAGCGCGAGAGCCGGTACCAGAAGCCCTCCTGCGCCGGTCGCGCGTCGGCCTCGGCCCGCCGCTGCAGGAACTTCGGCGCGCCGGCGTTGACGCGGTTGCCCAGCAGGGTCAGCACCGCCGGCAGCACGGTCAGCGAGATCAGGGCCGCGAACAGCGCCACCAGGGAGCCGCCGAGGCCCATCGAGTAGAGGAAGCGCTGCGGGAAGACGAGCAGCGAGGCGAGCGCCGCCGCCACCGTCAGCGAGGAGAAGAAGACGGTGCGCCCCGCGGTGGCGAGCACCCGTCGCATCGCCGGCAGTCCCGGGCCGCTCTTGGCGATCTCCTCGCGGTAGCGGGAGACGACGAAGAGGCTGTAATCGATCGCCAGGCCGAGGCCCAGCGCCGTCGTCAAGTTGAGGGCGAAGATCGAGATCGAGCCGAATTCGCTGGCGAGGCGGAGGATGAGGAAGGTGCCGACGATCGCCAGGCCGCCGATCATCAGCGGCAGCAGCGAGGCGACGAGGCTGCGGAAGAACAGCAGCGAGAGCAGGAAGAGCAAGGGGAAGGCGAGCATCTCGGCCTTCTGCAGGTCCTTCTCGACCTGCTTGTTGACCTGCTCCTGGGCGACCGCCGGCCCGCCGGCGACGACGCCAGGGTGGGTCGAGAGCTGATCGGCGATCTCGGCGCCGGCTTCCTGGGCCTGCTTGTCCTCGGTCGTCTTCAGCGCCACCGCGAAGTAGGTCGATCGCCCGTCGCGGGAGACGAAGGCGGGGGAGCGGGTGTCGTAATAGCCGCTCACCGAGGCGACGTCGGCGCGTTTGCGCACCTCGTTTTCCAGCGCTTCGACGCGAAGCCGGGTCGTGGGGGACGCTACGGCTGCGCTTTCGACCACGGCGATCACCGCCGGCACCCGCAGCCCCGCTTCCTCGAGCCGGTCCATCGCCTGCACGGTCTCGGTGCCGGGATCGTCGGCGCCGTAGGGGTCGAGCCGGTCGGCGACCGAGCCGCCGAGCGCACCCGCGAGCACGAAGAAGCCGAGGGCGAAGAGGGCGACGCGCCGGGCGTTGCCGTTCGCAAGCCGGGCCAGGGAGTCGAACATCAGCTGCTCCTTTCCTTGGGTGCGGCGGCGAGGATTTCCTCCTCCATCCGCTCGCACCAGTCGGCGAACCACTGGGTGAACTCGATCCCTCCGCGCAGCACGATCATCGGATAGGGGTCGTCGATCTCGCCTTTCAGCGCCTCGATCGAGCGCAGTTGCGCGTTGACCTCGAGCCGGTGGGCGCGCATCGCCCGCACGATCGCCACCGCCTCGCCGGGCGGCAACGCGTCGGCGAAGAACAGTTTCAGCAGCCCTTCCTCGCGCATCTCGAAGGTGTGCGGCGGCTGCCGCAGCCAGGCCCGCAGCTCCTCCTCGCCGTCGGCGGTGATCTCGTAGACGGTCCGTCGCCGCCCGCCGGTGGGGGAGTCGGAGCCGACGATCAGCCCGGCCTCGGCGAGGTTCTTCAGCTCGGGGTAGATCTGCCCGTAGCTGGCCGCCCAGAAGAAGCGGGTCGAGTTGTCAACCACGGCTTTGATCTCGTAGCCGGAGCGCGGTTCATTGCGGACCAGGCCGAGGATCACGTAGGCGGTCGGGCTGAGCTGCTCCATATATCGCGACTATATATCAGATCGATATATCTGCAAGTCCGATCCCCCGATTCGCCTATGGTCAAGCTTTCTGCAAGCCAGTTGGATCACGGAGAAGGGAGCACAGATGTCGCTTGACCAGAGCAAGGTCGGCCGGGTCGTCGCCGAACAGATGGAGGCGATCGAGAACGACTACGGCGAGGACTGCGAAATCGGCGACGTCTGCACGATCGTCGAGGTGGTCGGGCCACACGGCTCCCACGTCCGCGTCCGCAGCAGCGACATGCGCCCCCACAGCGGCCTCGGCCTGATCCGGATGGCCGAACAGGCGATGCTCGGCAACCTCGGCGGCGCGGCGGAGTAAGGGGGAGGCGCGGGCGAGCGCCAACTATCCTCAGGGGTCGATGAGCGGGGACGGTTCAGACATCGTCGTGATGAAGTTCGGCGGCACCTCGGTGGCCGGCGCCGAGCAGATCAAGCGCGCCGCCGGGCGGATCGTCGCCGCCCGCGAGGCGGGCAACCGGGTCGTCGCCGTCCTCTCCGCCCGCGGCAAGACGACCGACGAACTGGTCGAGGCCGCGCACGAGATCTCCGACCGCCCGGTCGCCCGCGAGATGGACATGCTGCTCTCGACCGGGGAGCGGATCTCCTGCGCGCTCTGCGCGATGGCGATCCACGACATGGGCCACGAGGCGATCTCGCTGACGGGATCGCAGGCGG
>DASULV010000067.1:0-6196 GCA_036277955.1 Solirubrobacterales bacterium
CTGGATCAGCTCGCCGACCGTGCGCAGGCGGCGGTTGCCGAAGTGCTCGTACTCGTCGAGGTGGTCGTAGACCTGCTCGCGCGGGTAGGTGATCGCCTCCGCGGCATAGTCTTTGATCGGGTTCTCCTCGTCGATCTCCTCCGGGATCCCGAGCAGTTTCGGCAGCGTCACCAGCTCCTTGACCAGGGCGATGATGTCGTCGTGCGTCAGGACCCGGGTCTCGAGGTCGATGTCGAGATCGAGGCGGGCGTTGAGCTTGTAGCGGCCGACCCGGGTGAGGTCGTAGCGCTTGGGATCGAAGAAGAGCTGCTCGAGCAGGGCTTTGGCGGCGTCGACCGACGGCGGCTCGCCCGGGCGCTGCTTTTTGAACAGCTCGATCAGGGCGCCCTCTTCGGTACGGGTCGCCTCGGTGTCCGCCTCGATCGTGTGGCGGATGTAGACCGAGTTGTCGAACATGTCGAGGAGCTGCTGATCCTCGACGTAGCCCATCGCGCGCAGCAGGACCGTGACCGGAAGTTTCCGCTTGCGGTCGATGCGGACGAAGACTTTGCCTTTTTTGTCGACTTCGAGCTCCAGCCAGGAGCCGCGGGCCGGCATCAGGTTGGCGATGAATACCTGCTTTTCGGGGTCCTTCGGCGCCATCACGTAGGCGCCCGGGGAACGGACCAGCTGCGTGACGACCACGCGCTCGGTGCCGTTGATGATGAAGGTCCCGCGCTCGGTCATCCACGGGAAGTCGCCCATGAAGACGGCCTGCTCGCGGATCTCGCCGGTCTCCTTGTTCTGGAAGGCGACCGTCGCGGTCAGCGGCCGCGAGTAGGTCATGTCCTTCTCACGGCACTCCTCGATCGAGTGCGGCGGCTCCTCGAATTTGAACTCGCCGAAGACGATCTGCAGGTTCCCCGTGTAGTCCTCGATCGGGGATATGTCGTTGATCGTCTCTCGGAGCCCACCGGATTTCGGATCCGTCAGTTCCTGGAAGGAACGACGCTGGATGTCGATCAGGTGTGGGACCTCGAGAGGGTTGTCTAGGCGGGAAAAGCTCCTACGGGTTACGGGGGCAGCGTTGGAACGTGCCAAAGTCGGCGACTCCTCGGACGGTCAGAGGGACGTGGATACAGCGCAGATACGGGCAGGGGCACTCAAATTGCGCGCGACGGCGGAAAATAACACACCGCCGCCGGCGCCTTCAAGTTTGGCTCTCCGAGCGGGCTCGGGAACCCCGGTCGAACCGCTTATGCGAGTTCGACGGTGGCCCCGGCCTCCTCGAGTTCAGCTTTGAGTTTTTCGGCCTCGTCGCGTTCGACGCCCTCTTTGATCGCTTTCGGGGCCTCGTCGACGAGGGCCTTGGCCTCTTTGAGGCCGAGCCCGGTGGCGGAACGAACCACCTTGATGACCGGGACTTTCTGCCCGCCGACCTCTTTGAGGACGACGTCGACGGTCGACGACTCCTCGGCGCCACCGCCTTCGTCGCCGCCACCGCCACCGCCAGCGGCCGGAGCCGCGGCCGCTACTGCCGTCGCGGAGACGCCGAACTCCTCCTCGAGCGCTTTGATCCGCTCGGAGAGCTCGAGGACCGAGATGCTTTTCAGCTCCTCGATCCAATCCTCGGTTGAAGTTTTGGTTGCCATCAGTCGCTACCCCTCTTCCTCGTTTGAATCTGAAGTCTCTTCATCTGAAGTCTCTGCTTTGGCCTCCGGCTCTTCCTCCGGTGCCTCCGCCTGGTCGGCAGGCGGCTCATTGCCGCTCGCTGCCTCGGTCGGCGCCTCCTCGGTGGGGGCGTCTTCGGCTTTCTCCGCCTCCGGCTCCTCGGAAGTCTCCTCGGCTTTCGGCTCCTCGGCGGGAGCCTCCGCGGCCGGCGCTTCGCCGGTCACCAAGCCTTTCTCGGCGATCTGGCCGAGCTGCAGGGCGAGGCCCTGGATCATGCTGCCGAGGCCGCGGACCAGACCGGTGAGCGGGCTGGCGACGACGCCGGCGAGCTGGCCGTTGAGCACGTCGCGGCCGGGCAGTTTGGCGATCGATTTGAACGCCCCCTCGTCGAGCGAGGTCCCGTCCATGAAGCCCCCCTTGTAGGTGAGGACTTCATGCTCTTTGTTGAAGGTCGTGATCGCTTTCGCGGCTTGGGCGGTGTCGCCGCGGACGAAGGTGAGCGCGGTCGGCCCCTGCAGCAACTCCGGCAGCCGCTCCTCGCCGACCTGGTCGGCGGCGATTTTCGTCAGCCGGTTTTTGACGATGCGGAAGCTGGCGTCGGCTTCGCGCAGTTTCGAGCGCAGCTCGGCCGCCTGGGGGACGCTGATGCCGCGGTAATCGACAGCGAAGATCGCCTCAGACTCCTCGATCTGGGCGGCGATCTCTTGTATGGCTGCTGACTTTTCCTCGCGGTTCATGGTCTCACCTGCACCGGGCTTCCGAGCTTGCGCTCCGCCGGTGGTCTGCGGTTAGCGGCGACGCAGTTTAGGCGGTCACCGGCTCCGGTGCGGTCTCGTCGGCGGCGGCGGTCGCTCCGCTGCCGTCGCGATCGGCTTTGGCGCCGGCGTCAACCCGGATGCCCGGGCCCATCGTCGTCGCCAGGGTCGCCGAGACGATGTATTTGCCCTTCGCCGCGGAAGGCTTGGCGCGGACGATCTCTTCGATCACGGCCTGGTAGTTCTCAAGCAGCTTGTCGGCGTCGAAGCTGGCCTTGCCGACCGCCATGTGGACGATCGCCTGGCGGTCGGTGCGGTATTCGACTTTGCCCGACTTGGAGTCGTTGACGGCTTTCTCGACGTCGTCGGTGACGGTGCCGACCTTCGGGTTCGGCATCAGGCCCTGCGGGCCGAGCACGCGGCCGAGCTGGCCGACGCCTTTCATCATCTCCGGGGTCGAGATCGCGACGTCGAAGTCGGTCCAGCCCTCCTGGACTTTCTCGACCAGGTCCTGGCCGCCGACGAAGTCCGCTCCGGCGGCCTCGGCGTCGCGGGCCTGCTGGCCCTGGGCGAAGACGGCGACGGTGACGTCTTTGCCGAGTCCGTGCGGCAGCGCCAGGGTGCCGCGCAGCTGCTCGTCGGCGTGGCGGACGTTGACGCCGAGCAGGACGTGCAGCTCGACCGTCTCGTCGAACTTGGCGCTGGCGGTCTCCTTGATCAGCGCGATCGCCTCGGCCGGCGGGTAGGCGCGGTCGCGGTCGACCTTGTCGTACTGGGCGCGGAATCGTTTGCCGTGGGCCATGAAGTTCTCCTAAGCGACGTCGACGCCCATCGAGCGGGCGGTGCCAGCGATGATCTTCTTCGCCGCGTCGATGTCGTTGGCGTTGAGGTCGGGCATCTTGCGTTCGGCGATCTCCTGGATCTGGGCTTCGGAGATCGTCCCGACCTTGTTGACGTGCGGCTCGCCCGAGCCCTTCGGGATTTTGATCGCTTCCTTGATCAGGACGGCGGCCGGCGGCGTCTTGGTGACGAAGGTGAAGGAGCGATCCTCGTAGACCGTGATTTCGACCGGGATGATCGTCCCGCCTTCGCCCTGCGTCTGGGCGTTGAAGGCTTTGCAGAAGTCCATGATGTTGACGCCGTGCTGACCCAGCGCCGGGCCGACCGGCGGCGCCGGATTGGCATTGCCCGCCTGGATCTGCAGCTTGATGACCGTGAGGGTTTTCTTCGCCATAAGGGTTGGGGAGCATAGCTGGCGCGAGAATCAAGCGATCCAAGGACGCAGGGAGCGTGGCGTGCTCCGCACGCGAGCGACCGAGGACGCCGGAGCGCGCCGGTTATCGCGTCAGCTAGATCTTCTTGACCTGGTCGTAGCCCACCTCGACCGGGGTCTCGCGGCCGAAGATCGAGACCAGCACCTTGAGTTTGGCGGCGTCCTCGTTGATCTCGGCGATCTCGCCGGAGAAGTCGGAGAGCGGGCCGGAGATGACTTTGACCGATTCGCCGATCGCGAACTGGGCCTGGGTGCGCGGCCGCTCGGCGGTCTCGCGGTGGAGCAGGCGGTCGACCTCGGGTTTGGAGAGCGGCACCGGTTTGTTGCGGGAGCCGACGAAGCCGGTGACGCCGGGGGTGTTCTTGACCAGGCCCCAGGCGTCGTCGGTCATCTCCATGTTGACGAGCACGTAGCCGGGCATCGTCCGTTTCTCGGTCTGGACTTTCTGCCCGTCTTTCATCTCCGAGACCTGCTCGGTGGGGACGACGACCTGCCGAACGTTGCGGTTCTGGCTCATCGTCTGCACCCGGTGCTCGAGATTGTGCTTGACCTTGTTCTCGTGCCCGGAGTAAGTGTTGATCACGTACCAGCGATACATCTCTTATGAAGCCTTTTGTTCGGGATCCCGTTAGAGGATCTGCTTGATGAGCCAGTTGAAGGCCGCGTCAAGGGCGCCTAGGTAGGCAGCCGCGACGACCACGAAGAGGATGGTGACGGCGGTGGCTTGGACCAGGGTCTCCCGGTCGGGCCACTGGACTTTCTTCAACTCCTGCCAACAGGATATGAGGAAGCCGATGAAACCGCCACGCTGACGTTCGGCCTTCGCCTGTTTCTGTTT
Source organism: Solirubrobacterales bacterium (assembly GCA_036277955.1). GTDB lineage: Bacteria > Actinomycetota > Thermoleophilia > Solirubrobacterales > 70-9 > VAYN01. Next base: position 4,517 of record DASULV010000067.1, read on the forward strand.
TTTCTCCAGCTGCTGGCGCTCGCGCTTCTTCTGCTCCTCGCGCTTGCGCTTTTCGGCTTCCTTGGCGGCCTTCGCCTCGGCGCGGCGGGAGGTGCGGGGCTTGGGTGCGTCGGGCGTCTCGAGCTGTGACTCGGGGGCGCCGGCGGCGATCCCCATCTCCACCGCCTCGGCCTCGGCTACCTCGCCGGAGACCGGGACCTGGGTGTCGTGCTGGGCCTGACCCGGGGTGTCGTGGCCGGGCGAGCGTTTCTGCTGTTCGGCTTCCCGAGCCCGGCGCTCGGCCTTGCGCTGTGCACGGGTTTTCGCCATCGCGAACTACCTGGTCTCTTTATGCGGGGTGTGACGGCCGCACCAGCGGCAGAACTTCCGCATCTCGATGCGGTCCGGCGTGTTACGCCGCGACTTGTTGGTCTGATAGTTGCGACGCTTGCACTCTTCGCAAGCCATCGTCACCGCGATGCGGACATCTCCGCGAGCCATCTTCTCCCTCGTTCCGTGCCTGAGGTAGTCGTTACAGAAGCCGTTACAAAAAACAAACCCCGGGCCGAGGCGCGAGGCAGAGGCCAAGGATAGCGTCCCGGCGCTGTTGAAGCGCTTTTCCCAGGCGTCTACTTAATTCTTTGTACAATCGTTTTCGCGCAATCTAATCGGGCACTAAGGAGCCACCGTGCGGGAAGCGATCGGCAAGCGGCGGTTGATCGACCGAGACAGTTTCGTCGAAGAGGTCGAAGAGCGCCTGCTTGACCCGCGGTATCTGGGGCAGCCGGGGGCGCTGCTGCTGCTCGACATCGACTCCTTCAGCCTCGTCAACGACTCGCTCGGTCACGACGCCGGTGACCAGCTGCTGGAGACGGTGGCCTCGCTGCTGCGCGAGGAGGCGCGCTCCGAAGACCTGCCGGCGCGGATCTGCGCCGACGAATTCGGCCTGCTGCTGCAGCGGGCGACGCCGCAGCAGGCGACCGCCGCGGCGGAGCGGCTGATCGGCCTGGTCCGGGAGCGGGGCAACCCGTCGGTCGGCGCCAGCGTGGGCATCGCCCCCTTCGGCGGCAGCGGCGAGGAGGTGACCGCCGAAGGGCTGATGATCGCCGCCGACATCGCCCTCTGCGAAGCCAAGGAAGCGGGCGGTGGCCGCGCCGTCGAAGCCTCGAGCGGCCCCAACCTCAAACTGACCTGGGCCGACCGCATCCGCGAGGCGATCGACCAGCGGCGGATCGTCGTCTACGCGCAGCCGATCTTCGACCTGCGCAAGGAGTGCGTGGCCCGGGAAGAGCTCCTGGTGCGGATGCTCGACGACAACGACGAGATCATCCCTCCCTCCTCCTTCCTCCCGACCGCCGAGCGGCTGGGCCTGATCACCGAGATCGACCGGCTGGTGCTGGCGAAGGCGATCGAGCTGGCTGGCCGTTCGCAGCCGATCGCGGTCAACGTCAGCGGCGCCTCGTTGTCGGACCCGCGGCTGATCGCCGACGTGCGGGCGGCGATCGCCGACGGACTCAACCCGGCCTGGCTCGACTTCGAGATCACCGAGACGGCGGCGATCTCCAACATGGACCACGCCCGGGCCTTCGCGAACGCCGTCACCGGGATGGGCTGCGGCCTCGGCCTCGACGACTTCGGCACCGGCTTCAGCTCCTTCAGCTACCTCAAAGACCTCCCGATCCAGCACCTGAAGATCGACAT
>DASULV010000068.1:0-61242 GCA_036277955.1 Solirubrobacterales bacterium
CGCCGCATCCGCGCGAGGAGGTCCTCGACACCTTTCAGGAACGCGCCGACGCGCACGACCACTTCGAGCTATTCACCTTCCCCTACTCGGACCTGGCGCTGGTGCTGGAGCGCAACCGCACCGAGGAGCCGCCGCGGCCGCGGGGGCGCGCCGCCGCCTACCTCAACGACGTCGTCCTCGAGAACTGGGCGCTGGAGGCGCTGGCGGCGACCGGGAAGGCGGTCCCGCGCCTGATCCCGGCGCTCTCCCGGCTCGCCGGCCGGCTCGCCTCGGGCAGCCGCACCAGCGACCGCAGCGACCGCGTCTTCGCCAACGAGCGGCGGGTGCGGTTCACGGAGATGGAGTACGCGTTGCCGCGCGAGCACGGGCCGGAGGCGGCGCGGCGGGTGGTCGAGTGGGTGCGCTCGAACCGCTACCCGGTCTTCTTCCCGATCGAGATGCGGGTCTCCGCCGGCGACGACGCCTCCCTCAGCCCCGCCCACGAACGCGACACCGCTTACATCGCCGTCCACCAGTACCGCGGCATGGAGTGGCGCCCGTACTTCGAGGCCGTCGAGGCGATCATGAACGACTATGGCGCCCGCCCCCACTGGGGCAAGCGCCACTTCCAGACCGCAGCGACGCTAGCGCCGCGCTACCCGGCCTGGGAAGAGTTCCAGCGCGCCCGCGACACCCTCGACCCCGCCCGCGTCTTCGCCAACGAGTACACCCACCGCGTCCTCGGCCCATAACCCGAACTGCATCAACTTGATCACCTGCTGGGTAGTCAAGTTGATGCAGTTCGGCGTCTACAGGAACGCTTTTCCTTCGCCGCGGTAGGTGGGGACCTCGTCGACGATCTGGTCGCCTTCGACCAGGTAGAGGGTGTCGAAGCGCTCGCAGAGCTCGCCGGCTTTGGCGTGGCGGAGGTAGACGCGGTCGCCGACGCCGAGGGAGCCGGCCGGCTCGCCCAGCAACGGCGTCTGCACCTCGCCGGCGCCCTCCTCGTCGTCGAAGCGCAGCCCCTCCGGGAGCCATGGTGCGGGCAGCCGGCCCGGGTTGCCGGGACCGGAGGCGAGGTAGCCGCCGCCGAGCGCCGTCGCCACCCACTCCGACGGCTTGCGCGTGACCGGCAGCGCGAAGGCGGCAGCCGGGGTGAGGCTGAAGCGGCTGTAGTGGTCGAAGAGGACCGGCGCGTAGAAGCCCGAGCCGGCGGTCACCTCGGTCACCGCCTCCTCGGCCGCGGTCCATTCGAGGCTGCCGGTGCCGCCGCCGTTGACGATCTCCAGCTCGACGAACTCGCCCAGCGCGGCGACGATCGCCGCCCGCCGCTCGGCGATTTCCGAGGCCGAGTGCTTCTGCATGAAGCGGATCGCGGCGCCCCGCAGGCGCTGGCCCGGAGGCAGGTCGCCGACCCCCGAGATCTGCCCCTCATAGGCCATCAGCGCGTCGAGTTCGATCTGCGGCCGCTTCTCGATCTCCCGCGCCAGCGCCACCGCCTGCTCGATCGAGTGGATCGGCGAGCGCTTCGGCCCGATCTTCACCCGACCCCCGAGCCACCACCAGCTCGCGTCCACGTCGATGCAGACCCGGATCGGCGGCGCCCCCTTGCCCAGCACCGACTCGATCATCTCCAGGTGCTCGACGCAGTCGACCATCACGATCGGCGCCCCCTCCGGATTTGCCGCCGAGCGCAGCGCCAGCTCCTCCAAGGCGCCCACGTTCGCGGTCGGGTAGGCGAGCAGCAGGTCCTCGAACCCCTGCTCGGCGAGCCAGAGGGTCTCCGGCAGCGTGTAGGTCATCAGCCCCCGAAACCGCTCGTCCCGCCCGAGGATCGCCTCCAGCAACGCCCGGCAGCGGATCGACTTCGACGCCACCCGCACCGGCTTCCCCGCCGTCCGCTCCAGCATCGCCTCCGCGTTAGCCCACATCGCCTCCAGGTCGACGAAGGCGAACGGCGCCTCGACCTCGGCGAACACCCGCTCGTAGCGCTCATGCGACTGCGGCGGAGGGACGGGCACGGCGCCAGCCTACCCGTGGATCGCACGCAGACCAGTGGGTAGCGCCACTAGACCTTGGAGGTTGTAGTCAAGTGATATAGGTTGGTCCTATCTAATGTAACTTGAAAGGACAGTCCAATGGCGATTCGGATACCGGTAGTCATCGAGATCGATGATCGAGGAATTGCGCAGATCGAAGCTGCGGGCATCTCTATCGCGGCTCGAGAGCCTCAGCGGTTCGAGGAGACCCCCGCCTCAGATCGGGAGGTTGAGCTTCCTGAGAGGTGGCAATTGGTCGGGAAAGATTCGGAAGTCCGATACACGTGGGGCGAGGACTACGACCTCTACGACCCATTCCTCACCTTCGAGGGCACTACTCCGGAAGGAAAGGCCCGGCTCGCCATCGGCAAATGTCGGCGAACCCGAACCCACGGCCGGGACCGGATCTATTACATCGTCGTAAGCATCGGTCCGGAAGGCGGTATGCGGGCTATCGCCGAGTTTCTCGCGACCGACGACTATGAGGAGACTGGCGAAGTCATAGCGATCATCAAGGGCAAGGACGGCACGGGTCGCCTTTTCGACTCGGCAGACGAATTGCCCCCGGTCTACAAGGACTTGAGGACTGTCACCTACCGTGACCGTGTGGACTACCCCGGCAGTTACCTGAAGCAGGGATTGGTGTGCGATGAGGACGATGCTGAGACGATGCTGAACCACTCGCTCGCCCAGATGCGACTGCGTGACCTTTAGAACGGAGAGGGAGGGATTCGAACCCTCGAGAGAGCTTGCGCCCCCTACTCGCTTAGCAGGCGAGTGCCTTCAGCCACTCGGCCACCTCTCCACGCGCTGGGGTCGATTGTAGGTACTCGAAGGCGAGCAGGTTCTACAGTCCGCTTGATGGAAGCGAAAGCCGAAGCGACGAGCGGGGCCCACCTCGGGCGCCGGACGAAGATCATCGCCACGGTCGGGCCGGCGAGCTGGCAGCCGCAGGTGCTCGAGGAACTGGTCGAGGCGGGGGCGGACGTCTTCCGGCTGAACTTCTCCCACGCCGGGCCGGAGCGGCAGGCGGAGACGATCGCGGCGATTAGGGCGGCGGCCGCGCGGGTCGGCAACGAGGTGGCGATCCTCGGCGACCTGCCAGGGCCGAAGCTGCGGATCGGCTCGATGCGCGGGGACGTCGCCGAGCTGGAGACGGGGATGCACGTGACGCTCACGCCGGAGCAGGTCGAGGGCGACGAGGACACGATCCCCGTGCAGTGGTCCGGGGTCGCCGACCTGCGCGAGGACCAGCTCGTCTACCTCGCCGACGGCGCGATCCGGCTGCGGGTCGGCGACAAGGAGAACGCGGGCGTCGGCGCCGAAGTCGAGGTCGGCGGCACCCTCTCCTCGCACAAGGGGATGAACATCCCCGGCGGCGTCGACCTGCCGGCGACCACCGGCGTCGACCTCGACTGGGTCGATTTCGCGGTCGAGAACGGCGTCGACCTGCTGGCGGTCTCCTTCGTCTCCACCGCCGCCGACCTCGAGCCGGTGGAGAGCCGGCTGAAAGAGCTGGGCTCCCGGATCCCCGTGATCGCCAAGATCGAGCGCCAGGAGGCGGCCGAGAACGTCGAGGAGATCGTCCGCGTCGCCACCGGCGGGATCATGGTCGCCCGCGGCGACCTCGGGATCGAAGTGCCCTTGGAGCAGGTGCCGATCGAGCAGAAGCGGCTGATCCGCGCCGCCGGCAGGGCTTCGCGGCCGGCGATCACGGCGACCCAGATGCTGGCCTCGATGGTGACCGCGCGGCGGCCGACCCGGGCAGAGGTGACCGACGTCGCCAACGCGATCTACGACGGCACCGACGCGGTGATGCTCTCCGAGGAGACCGCCGTCGGTCAGCACCCGGTGGAGGCGGTGCGGGTGATGGACCGGATCGCTCGCGCCACCGAGCCCGACCTCCCCTACGCCGAGTGGCTCTTCGCCCGCACCGACCAGGCGAGCCAGGAGGTCGCCGACTCGGTCGCGCAGAGTGCCGTCGGCGCCGTCTACCGACTCGGCCTCAAAGCGCTGGTGGTGCCGACCAACACCGGCCGCACCGCCCGGCTCGTCTCCGCCCACCGACCGAACGTGCCGGTGCTGGCCGTCTCGCCCTATATAGAGACGGTGCGGCGCGTCAGCCTCCTCTTCGGCATCACCGCCGTGCAGAGCGACTTCGGGACCGAGCTGCGCAGCCTGCTCGGCCACTGCGCGGGCGTCGCCGGGCGGCACGGGATCGCCAAGCCGGGCGACCTGGTCGCGATCACCGCCGGCCTCGACGGCCAGGAACTGGGCACGAACCTGTTCGAGGTCCATAGGGTGCCGGAGCTATGAGCGATCAACCCGCGGCGAGGCTGGAGCGCGAGGACGGCGGCCTCGCGGTCATCACCCTCGACAGCCCGCCGCTCAACCTCTTCGACCAGCGGATGATCGACGACCTGCGGGCGGCGATCGACGCGGTCGCCGCCGAGCCGCCGCGGGCGCTGCTGATCCGGGCCGAGGGGCGGGCCGTCTCCGGCGGCGTCGACGTCCACGTCTTCTCCGGGCTGACGCCGGAGCAGGGCAGCACGCTCTGGACCGAGCTGCTGGAGATGATCGACAAGGTCGAACTGCTGCCGGCCCCGGTCGTCTTCGCCGCTCACGCGCTGACCCTGACCGCCGCCTTCGAGCTCTCGCTCGCCTGCGACCTGATCGTTGCCTCGCCCAAGGCCAAGTTCGGCCTGGTCGAGAAAGTGGTCGGGCTGACGCCGTCGATGGGCGGGACGCAGCGCCTTGCCGAGCGGGCAGGCAGCGGCCGGGCGCGCCACTTCGTTATGTCCGGCGGGATCCTCGGGGCCGAGGAGATGGAGCGCTGGGGAGTCGTCAACCTGATCTTCGAGGACCACGACTTCGACGAGGCGGCGCGCAAGCTGGCGGCCGAGCTGGCGGCCGGGCCGACGAAGGCGCACGCGATGACCAAGCACATCCTCCGCCGCTTCCGCGAAGGCGGGATCCCCGCCGCTGACGAGGCGGTGCGGACGGACGCGAGCGAGCTGTTCGCGACCGAGGACCTGCAGAACGCCGTCGCGACCTTCCTCGAGAAGGGCGGCCCCGGGCACGCTAAGTTCCAGGGCCGATGACCGACTTCGACCTGATCGCCAAAGGCATGAGCCAGGCAGTGCCGTTCGTCGGCCACCTCAACCTGGAGATCGTCGAGATCTCCGAGGGCGAGGCGACCGTGGTGATGCCCGAGCGCCCCGAGCTGCTCAACCACGTCGGCTCTCAGCACGCGGGCGCCCTCTTCACCGTCGCCGAGACGGCATCCGGCGCGGCCTTCGTCGGCGCCTTCGCCGAGCGCATGGGGGAGCTGACCCCGCTGGCCCGCAGCGCCGAGATCTCCTACGAGAAAGTTGCCGAAGGCCCGATCACGGCCAAGGCGAAGCTCGGGATCGCCGCCGCCAAGGCGCACGAGACCCTCGATGCCGACGGCAAAGTCGAGTTCCCCTGCGAGGTCGAGCTGACCGACGACGGCGGCAACGTGGTCGCCGCCGCTGACGTGCGCTGGCACGTGCGGCTCAAACGGTAAGGCGCTCGGCCGGCAGCCGCCGGGTCGACGAGAACGCCGCCAGGGTCAGCAGGGCGGCGACGAGGAAGGCGAGCTTCAGCGCGTCGAGCTGCGCGTCTTCGTAGTGGGAGACGAGCGCGTCGGTCGTCCGCGGTCCGAGGCGCTCGGCTTCGGCGGCTTCCCGCACTTCGTCGGAGGCGACGAAGCTGCCGCCGGCGCTGAGCTGCACCTCGACCTGCTGTTCGACCCGGTCGGAGACCTGCGGGTCATTGGCGATGTTGCCGGTGAAGGCGGTGATCAGGCCGGTGATCACGATCGCCCCCAGCAGCGCCGTCCCGAGCGAGGAGCCGAGCTGCTGGGCGGTGTTCTGCAGACCGCCGGCTTCGCTGCGCTGCTCGTCGCCGATCGCCGACTGGACGACGTTGCCGAGCTGGGAGACGACCAGGCCCATGCCGACGCCGAGCACGCCCATCGCGAAGAGGAAGGAGGCGTTGTCGAGCTCGGGCTCGATCGTCCCCAGCAGCAGCAGGGTGGAGACGAAGACGAGGGCGAGGCCGGTGCGCACCAGGGGCCTCGGGGCGAAGCGCACCGCCAGGCGCGAGCCGACGATCGCGCTGATGAAGAGGCCGGCCGAGGTGGGCAGCATCCGCACCCCCGTTTCCAGCGCGTCCAGGCCCTGGACGATCTGCAGGAAGAGCGGGATCGTGAAGAAGATCCCCATCAGCACGAGGTTCTGGGCGAGGAACATCGCCACGCCGCCGCGCAGCGAGGTGATCTTCAGCAGGTCGAGGTGCAGCAGCGGTTCCTCGCCGCGGGCCTCGCGCCGGCGCTCCCAGCTGACGAAGGCGGCGAGGAGGACGCCGCCGGCAGCGATGACGAACGGCGTCAGGGAGAAGCCGAACGGGGTGATCGGCGAGCTGCGCGGCGCCAGCCAGCCCCAGTTGCTCGCCTGCAGGACGCCGAAGACGAGGACGGCGAGGCCGGACGCCGAGAGGACGCTGCCGACCCAGTCGAGGGTCGGCTTGCCCGGCGCGCGCTCGGGCTCGGCCATCAGCCGGGTGCCGAGCAGGATCCCGATTGCGACGACGACCTCGCCGACGAAGACGAGGCGCCAGGTGAAGTCGGTGGTCACCCAGCCGCCGAGTATCGGGCCGACCGCGATCCCGGCGCCGGCGACGCCGCCGAGCACGCCGTAGGCGACGGCGCGGTCCTTGTCGCGGTAGGTGCCGGCGACCAGGGCGACGAGGGCGGGGAGGACGAGGGCGGCGCCGATCCCCTCGAGGATCGACCAGCCGAACATCAGCGAGGGGACGCTCCAGGAGGCGGCGGTCAGCCCAGAGCCGATCCCGTAGATCACCAGCCCGATCGCGAAGACGCGGCGGCGGCCGAAGATGTCGCCGAGCTTGCCGCCGGTCAGCATCAGCCCCGCCATGACCAGGGCGTAGAGGGCGATCACCGCCTGGATCGTCGTCACCGTGGTGTCGAAGTCTTCGACCAGCTGGCTGATCGCGACGTTCATCACCGCCTGGTCGAGGACCATCAGGAACTGCGCCGCCCCGAGCACCGCGAGTACCGCCCACTTGGTCATCGCGCCAGCCTATGCGCTGGGTCTGAGGTTAGGGTTGGATCGATGTCCTTGACCGCCACCGCTGCGGCGCCCGCGCCGAGTTCCTCGGGCCCGCCGAACGCGAAGCTGGTGCTGACGGCGCTGATCGCCGTCGCCGCGGTCGCCAACCTCAACCTCGCGGTCGCCAACGTCGCCCTGCCGGACATCGGCAAGGCCTTCGACGCCGGCCAGACCGGGCTCGACCTCGTCGCCGTCGGCTACTCGCTGGGGCTCGCCGCCTCGGTCCTCTACCTCGGCGCGCTCGGCGACGCCCACGGGCGCAAGGAGATGCTGCTCGCCGGCACCGCGCTGGCGATCCCGGCCTCGCTGGTCGCCGGCTTCGCCCCCTCGATCACCGTCCTCTTCTTCGCCCGCCTGGTCGGCGGCCTCGCCGCCGGGATGGCCTTCCCGACCACCCTGGCACTGATCACCGCGCTCTGGGACGGGCCGGAGCGGACGAAGTCGATCGCGCTCTGGTCGGCGCTGGGGGGTGGGATCTCGGCGCTCGGGCCGCTGGTCTCCGGGGCGCTGCTGACGCAGTTCGACTGGGACTCGGTCTTCTTCATCACCCTGCCGCTGGCCCTGCTCGCCCTCTACCTCGCCTGGCGCTACATCCCCGCCCACGTCAACGAGACCTCCGACCGGGTCGACAACCTCGGCGGCATCCTCTCCGTGGTGATGGTCGCCGCCCTGGTCCTGGCGATCAACTTCGCCCCGGTGCCGGGAGCGAAGGCCGCGGCCGCCGGCCTCGGGCTCGTCGCCCTCGCCGCGATCGTCGCCTTCGTCCTGCGTCAGCGCCGCGCCGCCTCGCCGCTCTTCGACCTCGAGGTCGCCGGCCGGCGCATCTTCTGGGTCGCCGCTTGCGCCGGGATCATCGTCTTCGGCTCGCTGATGGCGGCGATGTTCATCGGCCAGCAGTACCTGCAGAACGTGCTGGAGTACTCGACCCTCCAGGCCGGCCTGGCGATCCTGCCGGGGGCGGTGGGGATGGTCCTGGTCGCGCCCCGCTCCGCGCACCTCGTGGAGACCCGGGGCGCCCGCTTCACCCTCCTGGTCGGCTACGCCTTCTGTCTCGCGGGCTTCCTGGTGATGCTGCTGCTCTGGGACGAGAACGCCCAGTACTGGCACGTCGGCCTCGGCTACCTGCTGGTCGGCGTCGGGGTCGGGTTCGCCGGGACGCCGGCCTCGCGCTCCCTGACCGCCTCGGTGCCGGTGCACCGAGCGGGGATGGCCTCGGCGACGGCCGACCTCCAGCGGGACCTGGGCGGGGCGATCATGCAGTCGATCCTCGGCGCCCTCCTGACGGCGGGCTACGCAGCGGCGGCCAGCGCCGCCGTCGCCACGGCCCCCCACGACGTCTCCACCAGCGTCGAAAACCAGCTGACCAAGTCGTTCTCCAGCGCCGCCGCCGTGGCCGAACAGCACCCCCGCTACGCCGAATCGATCGTCGAAGGAGCCCGCGGCGCCTTCCTCCACGGCGACGCCTGGGCCTACATCGCCGGCATCGTCGCCATCCTCCTAGGCGCCCTCCTGGTAGCGACCCGCTTCCCGGACAAGGACGGCGAGGCCGAGCTCCTAGCCGCCTACGCTGAGGAAGACACGTCCCCGCAAGCCGGCTAGCCCCCTAAAACTCCCCCGCATCCTCTAATCTCGTCAGTCCGCTGGCACCACCGGCCACCCCGCGCCTGTAGCTCAGTTGGATAGAGCGTCGGTCTACGAAACCGAAGGTCACAGGTTCGAATCCTGTCAGGCGCGTTCCTCGCTGTTCCGACGAGTGCCGCGCGTGTCCCGGCGCAGAGCCAGGTGTTAGGCCTCGGGTCGGATCGGCGTTCCGGAGGGCGCCGGGCGATTCCGCTGCGTTCCGGGCGGTCTCGGTCTCATCCTGGTCTCATTTTCCGGTGCCCAATAGGGTCTCGGCGATGACGGAGGAGAAGGCCGAAGCTCGCAAAGCGGTGCGTGCCGCGCAGAAGCAGTTCGAGCGCGAGCGCAAGGACTCGCAGCGGTCGCGCAGGCAGGCATTCGCCAAAGCGCAGAAGGCCGGCCTGTCGCTGCGAGAGATCGCCGAGGAGGCCGGCCTGCACCACTCCAGCGTCGCGGACATCATCGACGGCAAGTAGCTCCTATCTGTCGGGTTGACCCGACAGTTGTGCTACTTTCTCCGGCATCGACAAAGCGGCCCCCGGCCAGCGTGGTAGCGCCAACCGAGGGCCTGACCACAAGGAGCCGTAACTCCTCATGGCTGATCAGAACCCTACGGATCGTGGCGTTGATAGCTCCGATCCCCGCAACCTCGCAGCGGGAGACGCAAGAACCGAGAACGCGGTCCTCTCATTCCTGCTCGATGAACACCCGACCCGACTGACGCTCGGCGAGCTGTCACTTGTCCTGCACGCAGACCCGTGGCTGGACGATCCCGACGACGCCGCCCAGCGCGCCGTTCGAGAGCTAGTCGGCGCTGGGCTCGTCCACCAGGACGGCCGCTTTCTCGCTCCGTCGCGGGCGGCGCTCTACTTCGAGCGCCTGCGGGCTGACTGATGGGTGCCCACAACCCGGTCGCCGGCCCTCTCGCCGATGAGGGAGGTAGGCCCGTGGCGGAAGACGATCCGAGAGCCAGAGACGCCGAGATGAAGATCGGGGTCAAGCCGGCCGAAGGAAGGATGATCTTCCTTCTCCAGCATCCGCTGCGAAGGCGCCTGCTAGGCCTCTACGTCGAGTCCGAGGAGCCTCTGAGCCCCAAGGAACTCGCCGATTACGTGAAGGCCCCGCTGGACCACGTCGCCTGCCACGTCCGCGTGCTTGCCAAGCACCGCGCGGTGGAGCTGGTCGAGCTACGGCCTGTGCGGGGAGCGGTCGAGCACTTCTACGCGGCGACGGGGCTCGTTGACGAAGTGCCGTGGGCGCGGGCGGCGCTCGGGCTGAAGGAGGCCGCGTGAACCACACCAAAGTCACCAGCATCCGCATGCCGGCCGAGTTGGCGGCGCAGATCGACGCGATGGCCCGCGCGGAGGGGGTCTCGATCTCCGAAACGATGCGAGCGGCGGCATACCGCTACATCGCCACCCGTCGAGCAGATCACGACTTCCAACAGCGCCTGAGCAAGCGACGAAGAAGACCGAGAGGTCTTGGAAGCCCTAGCCGAGTAGAGCGACCGCTTGGACCCCTCACGCACTATCACTACGGCCACCACGGACCTCCAACAGGAGGACCGACACATTATGAACCCGCACAGGTGTTCGCTTTTCGTGCCTGAGGCGGGTCATAGGGCTCAGCCTCCATATCTGACCTTCGGTCGGCCTCCCCACTGCCAATGGTCGCGCGGCTTCGCCGCGCATTTGGCGGGTGGGAAGGCGCTCCCGAATGCGGTCTCCAGAGGAATAGGGCAGAACTGCCAGGGGCATTCCGGCCGCAAAAGGCACTTCTACGGCATGGAGAGGAAATCCAGCGACCCCAGCTTCTTCACCGAGCGCACCCTCGCCGACTTCCTCGCGGTGAGTGACCGGACCATCCGCAACTGGATCAGGCGCGGCGAGCTGCCCAGCTACAAGCTCGGCGCGGCACGACGGATCGACCCCGCCGACGTCGAGGACTTCCTCGCTCGCCACCGGGACGAGGCATCGTGAGACGCGACACCCCCGTCAAGCGCCGCAATCCCTCCGGCCAGGTCGTATGGGTCGCCCGATACACCGGCCGCGACGGTCGCCGGCACATCGCCAAGCCGTCTTGGAACCGAGGCAAAGGAACCTTCGCCCGGAAAGGCGAAGCGCAGAAAGCCATCGACGAGGCCTACGGCCTCTCGGATCGGCCGGACACCCTCGGCGACTACTTCGCCACCTGGACCGAGCGGCACCCGCGCTCGGAGCGGACCAACGCGACCAACGAGCACCGCATCAGCCGCGTCACCGAGGTTGCTGTCGAGGGCATTGCCTTGAAGGACTGGCCGCTGCGCGAGCTGCGCCGGCGCCACGCTCTCGTCCTGGTCGACCACATGCTCAGAGTCGAAGGCCGAGCCACCACGGGAGCGGTCGGGATCATCCGCTCCCTCTCGGCGATGGCCGAGGACGCGATCACGGATGAAGTCTGCGATCTCAATCCGTTCAAGGGCATCCGAATCCGAGCCAACGACCCGAGGGCGAAGAAGAAACCAAGGCCGATCCGCGTCTTCAGCTTCGAGGAGATGCACCGCTTCGCCAAAGCAGCCGGCCGCTATGAGTCGATGGTCCGTGTCTTCACCGACTGCGGCCTGAGGCTGGGGGAGGTGCTGCCCCTTCGCCGCGAAGACTTCGACGGCGAGACGCTCCAGGTTCGCCGCACCGCCCACGAGGGCCGGATCCTCGAGGGAACGAAGACCGACCACGGCGAGCCCGACGCCGGCCGCGTCGTCCCCGTGCCGGCGACCCTCGCCTGGATGCTGGAGGCCCAGCTCCAGGTAAGCGACGACAGCGAACTGCTCTTCACGACTCCGACGGGTCGTATGTGGCGAGAGCGAAACTTCTACCGCGACCTCTGGCGCCCAGCCCAGGAAGCCTCCCGCCTAGACATCCGACCCCACGAGTGTCGCCATAGCTACGTCACCCACCTACGAGCTGCCCACGTCAATGACGCGGATCTGGCCGAGATGGCAGGACACCGGGTCGAGACGATGTTGGCGCGGTATACGCATCCGATTGCTGGTTCCTTCTCAGTTGTTCGCTCGCTGCTCGGATAATTTCTTCTTCCTGGATGAGATCAGAGCATTAGGGAATATCTTCAGCTAACTTGCGGGCGTGGCAGGGGGAGCGGATACGTGGTTCGCAGGTGAGCCTGGTTCTTTTCTGGTGTTTCGGGTCAATCGGCGTCCGTTGCCAAAACTGAGCCTTTTCGCACCTCCACCGTCTCCTGTTTTCGAGCACTTTCGCCGTCTTCTGGCTCCTGGATGGGAGGTTGTAACCGGTCGACGGCACCAGCGAAGCTGGCGAGTCGGTGGGATCTCTGCGGATGTGGACCGACAGCTCCTAACGGGAAAGCTCGGCTGGTTGCCAAAAGGAGAGGCTGTGGTCCCAGCCTGGTCCGAGGAGGAGCAAGACTGGACGAGCAACGTGACCGCTCCGGCAGGTGGTCAAATCATGCCTTTTGCCTTCGACGGGGAGACGCGCCTACTCACCGTTCTTCACGATCGAAGTTCGGCTCCCCCGACCATTGCCAACGCGTTTCAAAAGATCCTTCAGCAGAATGAGGCCGAGCTCGCTGAGCGAACGACCGATTGGGCGGTGGAGCCGATCCTCGACAGGCAGAAATTCATTGATTGGCTTGACAACTTGGATGTCGTGCGCTCCGTTTCTTTCACTGCTCGCCTCCCAAATCCGGAGCCTGAAGGTTTCAATGAACTTGCCGACAGGCTGACGAGCCGGCATGCGCAGAAGATCACCGAGACCATGCGCGCGCGCGATGACGGTGGTCTTGTGGGAGTTCAAGATGATCGCGATTTTGGACAGGCCATTGAGATGGCCGAGTCTGGATTCGCAACCTTGCGTGGTCGGGGTTTTCGCGACGGCAAGACGAGCATGTACAGCCAGAACGAAGAGGTTGCTAGGGAGCGAGTTGACGATCTTCCGCCGACTTGGGGAGGAGTCTTTGACCTCATGGGCCAGCTTCTTAAGGATCGACTTCGCCGCTTCCTGGATGGAAAAGGACAGGCAGCTTAAGTGGCCAGTTCTGAGCCGAAAGTGGGCGTCTGGAGGGCAGTCGGCAGCTTGGCTGATTACAAGGTCAAGAAGATTCTCTGGCCTGAGGGAGTTCCGGCGTTGGTGATCGGCGCAGGTGGCGCATTTGCTTTGGCTGAAGTCACCGAATTAAGTAGCCGCGTAGCTTTGATGCCGACCCTCCTACAGGTCTCTGCAGCTTTCCTCGCGATTGTCTTCACGGCGCTCGCCATCATGGTGGCCCTCCCCTCCGGGCGCTACCTGAGTGCTCTTCAGAAAGATGACCCGGAGTCAGACGGGATGGCCAGCTTTCTTTCCCCCTTCTTGGTGGCAGTGGGGACCCAAATTGTCTTGCTGATAATTGGCGCTGGCTACATCCTTGCTGCTGACCACGTCTCAGCAGCCGTGGAGCATGCCTCGTTTTGCTTGCTCGGCTTTCTCTTTGTCTATGGCTTGCTTGACATCGCGGCGCTTGCACGAGCGCTCGTAAAACACGGCATCATGCGGGCGCAAGACGCTGCGCGAGAGTACGAGGAGCAGCAGAATGTTCGCTCCTTGCCTCAGCGCCGCTCCGGGTAAGACGAGCCGGCGGACTCCGCAAGTACCGCTTGAGGAGTGAGAATCCGCACGCCCCGATGGTCGCCGAGGGGGAGCAGGTGCTTCCGGTCACCCGAGACCAGAACGGAAATATCTGCTGCGCATGCGCTGGCTAGGACAACATCGTCGTCTCTGTCACCCGAAACCTCCTCGGGTGGACCTGGGGGAGCAGGGATAGCGGCGATGGCGACTTCCCTGAGGAGGGCATCGACTTCATGCCAACGATCCTCCTCAAAGCCCAGCTTCTGGCGGAGCACTCTCTCCAACTCATCCATCACGGGCTCTAGCAGGACAAGCTGAATCTCCCCGTCACTTGCTTTTTCAATGATGCGACTGGGTGGGCCTGCTGCGATGAAGGCCGAGACCAAGACGTTCGTATCGCACGCGACTCGCAGAGCTGGGGTCACTGACTGCGTAGCTCGTCGACCAGCTTTTCGCTGTCTTCGGGCCCAAGGCCGCGAGCCTCAGCCCGCTCGCGGCCATATTCCTGCAGTGCCGTCAATCGGCCTGCACGCACCTGTCGCCGCAGCGCTTCGCGCACCACTTCGCTTTTCGTTCTGCCGGTGTCCTCAGCCAAAGAGTCGAGGGCCCCAGCTAGATCATCTGGAACGGATACCGATAGAAGGCGGCTCATATGAAATCATCATACTTCAAGAATCTTGAAGCATGAATCTTGAATCTTGAATCCAGATTTATGAAGACCTCGGGGCGCTTAGGGCCTAGGCTGGGGGAGATGGAAGACCTCGGACGTTTGCGGACGGAGCTTCGGGCTCAATCTCGGGTGGTGTTCGGCCGTAAGCATCGGCTTGAGGTTGGGGCACTTATCGGGGCGCTTGCTCCTCCCATCTGGCCCCGCAACATCGCCCGGCTGATCGATATTGGCGAGAATCAGGCAAGCTCGGAACTAGCTGTGTTCGAGATGCTGGGAGCCCTGCAGCGGTTTCCGTCTGGGTTCGACAGACGCAAGATCTACCAGAAGACGCCACATCCACTCTGGCCTCTGACCAGGCAAATGCTCGAAGGGACGATCTACCGCCTTAGCTCTGAGGGCTATGACCTGTCAATCGAGTCGTATTGGGAACAGGTCTTGCAAGGGGCGGTGCCTGAGACCTTGCTTGATTGATATCGAGAAGACACGCCGCGGCTGCATCTCGGTCACAGCAAAGCGGCAGTGCTACTTCCAGAGCCACCCTCTCCCGGTCTACGAATCCGTCGGTCCCAGATCCGATCTGCACAGACGAACGCCGGGATGGCAGAAGTGCGAATTGCGCTGCAAATGGCGGCATCGCGCGCGGCGACTACGATGGGGCTATGGCGATGAGCGAGGAGGCTCTAATTGAGGAGGCTGGGCGCCGGCTTAGCGCGGCTGCTCCGGATGCGGATGTCATTCTCTTCGGCTCGCGGGCCAGAGGCGAGTCTCGCCCGGATAGCGATCTGGACCTGCTCGTCATCGAGCCCGATTTCAATCGCCGCGGGGAGGAGTACGGGCGGCTCCGCAAGGAGCTACGGGGCCTTGATGTGGCGATTGACCTTGTGATTTATCGCAAGGACGAGGCTGAGAAATGGGGCAAGGTGCCTGGCAGCTTCCTTCATCGGGCTCTCGGGGAAGGCCGTGTCCTCGCCGGAGCCTGATCTCTCCGAGACCTCCCGAATCCTTCTCAGGAAGGCGGAGGAAGATGCGACCGCTGTCCGCGAGTTCGCGGGCAATCCGGAGATCGGCGACAGCATCATCGGCTTCCATGCCCAGCAGGCGGTCGAGAAGTGGCTGAAGGCCGTCACTGCAGCGAGCGGCGTCCGCCACAGCACCATCCACGACATCGACCGCTTGATCGAAATCGTCGAGGCGACCGGGATTGAGGTGCCGCTCGACCGGGATCGGCTGGCGGTCCTAACCCAATACGCCGTGCCGTTTCGCTACGACGAACTGCTTGATGCGGAGTCGCTTGAGCGCGAGGTTCTAGTCGCTCTGGTTGACGAAGTGGCGGCGTGGGTTGCTGACCAGATCGGTTCGGGCGCGTAGTCCCGGTCGCATCCGGGTCGCATCGCCGCTCCCTAGCCGCATCGGCACTCGCCTCACAGTCGGTCTACGAAACCGAAGGTCACAGGTTCGAATCCTGTCAGGCGCGCTGACGCAAATCCGGAATCTAATCGGTCGGGGGTTCCGTCAACGCGGCGGGGACTTCTGAAAAAGGTTTGTTCAGTTCGTCGAGGACCAGCTGGAGCTTCTGCAGATCGCTGCGCCTGTCCTCCGTGTAGACGACGAAGCTGACTCCGGGAGCTATGGGCCGCGGTTGTTCGGGTTCGCGCGCGGGGATTCCAAGAGGAGCTATCTCTCTGTAGAAATGCTCGAAGCGCCCTCGGATCTGATTCGCGAGCTCCGGACGGCGTTCTAGCAGCAGTGGTTCGATCGCCTTGAATGCAGCCTCCACCCCTTCGATATCCGCCGACAGGTCCACCATGTCGATGTGGGCAACGGGCTCCTCGTCGCCGGCCAGTGCCAGAAGAACCGCTCCGGACAGAACTTCGTTGATACGCCGGGCGATCCCGTCCGGTTCGAGCTCCGAAGTCTTCACCTCATCTTGAAGCCGCTTGGCGTCAAGGGAGAGTTTCTTAACGGCTGCGAGGCGCATCTTCATCGGGTGGTCGGTCCACAGCAGCCGTTCGATCTCGTGAAAACCGGTCAACTGCTTTTCTGGACGTTCGTCCCATTGACCGTCGAGCCTGACGTTCAGGTTCGGAAACCCGATCAAGAAGGGCTTGAGATGGCCAAAGGGGACGCGCGCCGCGGCATAACGCGATTGCGCAGCCGTGGTCCGACCCCGCTTGAGTTCCTTTTCCATCCAGGCCATCCAGGCGACGAGTGCTTTCGCATCTTCTTCGAGACCCGACCTGTATTCACCCAGCGCGGCGGTCGATGAGCTCTCCGCTTCGCCGCGGCCACCTCCGCACCCAAGGCCGGTGAGTGCCGACAGGCAAAGCACGAGAATCGTTATGGCCCGAGCCGTTTTGGGAAATTTCATAGCAAAAATATACGTGATTGTTCAGGATGCGCTATGCCTTTGAAGAAGGGGTCACTCACTAATTTGTAAAGGAGGAGTCGTGGTGAAGCGATTTGGAGCGTCGATCGCAGCGGGGATCGTGGTTGCGCTGGGTATCGGATGTGGCAGTGGGGGGGGTAATGGCTCGTCGACGGTTGCCGCAGTCTCGGTCGACCCCTCGGTGACTCATGCGCAATATCGGCAGCAGGCGAACGCGATCTGTAACGAAGCCAAAAAAGAAATGATAATAGCCCTGCAAAATCAAGCAAAAAAAGAAGGCAGGGCATCGGTCCTCCAGATCTCACCCGAGGTGCAAACTGAAATCCTGCTCGACGGCTTGCGGACCAACCTGCAGCGGCTCGAAGAACTTTCTGCCCCGGCAAAAGATCAGCAGCAGATCGAGGAATTCCTGAGCACTTTTCATACGGTGGTCGACCTCATCGACGAAAAGGACTTGAACTCGGTGCAGAAATTCCAGCCCGTACTTTTGCGCATATCAAAAGTTGCAGAGCCGTACGGACTGCACGGATGTGGCTATGGGTGAAATATAGGGGGGAAGGAAGCACAAAAAATCGAGCCTTTATTTCTGCGCCCTGAGATTTCTGTATAGGTACGCGGCTGGTCTAGACTCACCTCCGAATTGGATTCGGGCAACTCACCCGAACGGGAAAAACAATGGGAGGGAGACTGAATGTTTTCGACCTTGAAGAATCGCTATGGCTTGCCAGGGGTGATCTCGGTGATCGTCCTGGTTCTGGCGATGACCGGAGGTGCTTGGGCGGCCGGTGCCTTGACCGGGAAGCAGAAGAAGGAAGTGAAGAAGATCGCGGCAAAGGTGGCCAAGCCGGGGCCCCAGGGACCAGCGGGGCCCCAGGGACCGGCGGGGCCCCAGGGACCGGCTGGTCCTGAAGGCAAGGCCGGCGTGGATGGGAGCAGCGGCGTTAGCCCGGCCGGCACCGCGTTCAGTGGACCCAAAGGAAGCTGCACGGAAGGTGGAGTAGAAATCAAAGGCGCCAACACCACCCTCGTCTGCAATGGCGAAGCCGGCGAACCAGGGGAACCCGGCGAACCCGGGGAACCCGGCTCCCCTTGGGTTGTAGGTGAGGCTCCGTCTGGCGTAGTTCTCAAAGGCACTTGGTCCGCCGGGCCGTATGACGCTGCCGAAGCCGGCGAAAAAGTATGGGTTCCGATCAGCACCGGTGTCCCGGTTCCCACCGGAGAATTGGGAATTCGTGCTGTGTTGGCACCCGATGCTGTCTGTCCTGGTACGGAAGAGGCGCCGCTGCCCGCCACCGTGCCGGGAGTTGCATGTCTGTACCCGGCGGAATTGCAAAATTTCGAAACCGAAATCTTCCTTCCGTCATCCAAGCTCAAGACCTCGGGAGGCGGGCTGGTTGTCAGGCTGCTCACCGTCGGCGCGGGAGTCGCCCGCGCGTATGGCTCTTGGGCATTCACTACCCCGTAGTTCGACTCCGAGAGTCACTACCGGCCGGGTATCCCAGGGATGCCCGGCCGGTAGCTGTTTGGGGCTCTCGGTGAGCTGAATTCTGCAGTTCAGAGCACGCGGAAGCAGACGCGCGCGAGTACCGAGCGCACCGTGATTTGCAGGAAGTTCTCCGGCATCGCCCGGCGATTACACACGTCATAGCGGTTTACTCTGCAGGCGTTGACCAACACAACCGAGAGGACGGATATAGGTGTCGGCGACCTCAAGGGAGGCGCACCGCCTGATGGTTTGGCGGTGGAAATGACACGAAAGGAAAAAAATGATTGGCAATGTCAAGGCATTCGGCCTTGCTCTCGTCGCCATGCTGGCACTGGGAGCGGTTGTTGTTGCAAGCGCCTCAGCTCAGTTCGAAGCTGAAAGCGTCCCCGTCAGGGTGACAAGAAGCGCCAACAACACCCAGGAATTCACCTACAACGAAGGCATCACCGTCAAATGCACCACGGTCGGCGGCTCGGGCGAACAGACCGCCACCCCGAGCACCGATTTCCGCTTCAACCCGACCTACACCGGCTGCACGGTTCCTGCAATCGGCGGCAAAGCTGAAGTGAACATGACAGGCTGCGGCTACACATTCACATCGGCCGCGAAATCGACAAGCATGACGACCCATATCGTCTGCCCGGAAGGCAAATCGATCGACATCACAGTGTATGACATTTTTGGAACCGATGTCTGCACTCTCAATGTCGGTCCGCAGACACCGGCCGGCACGATCACCGGCAGCAACGCCGGGGCCGGTGCTACACGCGAAGTCAAAATCGCATCGAACCTGAGCGGCATCGTCGGCACGCGGACCGGCAGCTCGCTTTGCGGACCTGCCACGTCGACCTCCGGCACCTACGTAGGTGAAGTGACGTCGACAGGGGAGAACCCGACCACGAACCTGCACGTCGGCATCTTCCTGGACTGATGCGGTAGCGCTGGGTTTATAGGTAAAGAAAGGCCGGGGAAGATCCCGGCCTTTCTTTCGAAGGAAGAACAAGGAAAGAAGGAAAGTAAATGTCAGGACTGAGAAAAACCTGCCTTGCTCTCGCCGCCATGCTGGCGCTGGGAGCGGTCGTTGTTGCAAGCGCCTCGGCCCAGTTCGAAGCTGAAAGCGTCCCCGTCAGGGTGACAAGAAGCGCCAACAACACCCAGGAATTCACCTACAACGAAGGCATTACCGTCAAATGCACCACGGTCGGTGGTTCGGGCGAAGAGACGGTCACCCCGAATACCGATACACGTTTCAACCCGACCTACACCGGCTGCACGGTTCCGGCAATTGGCGGCAAAGCTATAGTGAATATGACAGGCTGCGGCTACACATTCACATCAGCCGCGAAATCGACAAGTATGACGACTCATATCGTCTGCCCGGAAGGCAAAGTTATCGACATCACAGTGTACGATATCTTTGAAAACGATGTCTGCACTCTCACAATCGGCGCGCAGACACCGGCCGGCACGATCACCGGCAGTAACATCGGGGCCGGTACGACACGCGAAGTCAAAATCGCATCGAACCTGAGCGGCATTGTCGGCACGCGGGACGGTAGCTCGCTTTGCGGACCTGCCACGTCGACCACCGGTACCTACAAAGGTGAAGTGACGACGACAGGGGAGAACCCGATTACGAACGCGCACATCGGCATCTTCCTGGACTGATTCTGTAGTGCGAGCCTAGGTAGGTACCGAGAGAGGCCGGGGGTCCCCCCGGCCTCTCCTTCAAAGGAGGACAAAATGATTCGCAATTTCAAGGCATTCGGCCTTGCTCTCGGCGCCATGCTGGTGATGGGAGTGGTGGTGGCCGCGAGCGCCTCGGCCCAGTTCGAAGCTGAAACCGTTCCGGTCAAAGTGACAAGAAGCGCCAACAACACCCAAGAATACACCTACAACGAAGGCATTACCGTCAAATGCACCACGGTCGGCGGCTCGGGTGAACAGACCGTCACCCCGAGCACCGATTTCCGCTTCAACCCGACCTACACCGGCTGCACGGTTCCGGCAATCGGCGGCACCGCTATAGTGAATCTGACAGGCTGCGGCTACACATTTACATCGGCCGCGAAATCGACAAGCATGACGACCCATATTGTTTGCCCAGAAGGGAAACTAATTCACATCACAGTATACGACGTGTTTGGAACCGATCTCTGCACTCTTTATGTCGGCCCGCAGACACCGGCCGGCACGATCACCGGTAGCAACCTCGGGGCCGGCACCACACGCGAAGTCAAAATCGCATCGAGCCTGAGCGCCATCACAGGTACGCGGTCCGGCAGCTCGCTTTGTGGACCGGAACATTCGACCACTGGCACCTACAAAGGTGAAGTGACGGTGACAGGGGAGAACCCGACTACGAACGCGCACATCGGCATTTTCCTGGACTGATCCGGTAGCGCTGAGCTATAGGTATGGAAAGGGCCGGGGGGTACCACCGGCCCTTCTTTCGAAGGAGTGAAAAAGATGATCGGCAATCTCAAGGCATTCAGCCTTGCTCTCGTCTCGATGCTGGCGCTGGGAGCGGTTGTTGCTGCAAGCGCCTCGGCTCAGTTCGAAGCTGAAAGCGTCCCCGTCAGGGCGACAAGAAGCGCCAACACCACCCAGGCATTTACCTACAACACAGGGGACGGCATTACCGTCCAATGCACCACCGTCGGCGGCTCGGGTGAACAGACCGTCACCCCGAGTACCGATTTCCGCTTCAACCCGACCTACACCGGCTGCACGGTTCCGGCAATCAACGGTAAAGCTGAAGTGAACATGACAGGCTGCGGCTACACATTTACATCAGCCGCGAAAGCGACAAGTATGACCACCCATATCGTTTGCCCGGAAGGCAAATCGATTGACATCACAATATTTGACTCGTTTGGAAGCCATCTTTGCACCCTCAATGTCGGCCCGCAGACACCGGCCGGCACGATCACCGGCAGCAACCTAGGGTCCGGCACCACACGTGAAGTCAAAATCGCATCGAACCTGAGCGGCATCGTCGGCACGCGGACCGGTAGCTCGTTTTGCGGACCTGCCACGTCGATCACCGGCTGCTACAAAGGTGAAGTGACGACGACAGGGGAGAACCCGACTACGAACGCGCACATCGGCATCTTCCTGGACTGATAGCGACAGCTGTGATCTCGCGATTCGTACGGATTAGCGCGCGCAAATCTGCGCGCGCTAATCCGACGCGCCCCGCTACCAAAGCCTTTTGCGGATAGATACGGGAACGCACCTTGACGGGAGGCACGAGGTTCCCTAGCGTCGTCAAGGGACTGAGGGGCTAGGTGCCGACAGGGATTATCGAGGAGGGGAACGTGGTTGACGGAGTGAGGTGGGGGCACCGCTTTGTGCTGTTCATGGCGATTGTCCTATCGGCATCGCTTCTCTGGGTCTCCGGCGCAGCCGCCGGCACTCCGCCACCGCTGCTCTGGCAGGTACCGGAAGACGGGCAGAGTGGAGGGGAGGGCGGTCAGGTCCGTGGCGGGTCGATCGCCGTCGACCCTGTCAGCGGAAATGTCATCGTGGCTGATGCCGGTAACGCCCGGATCGACGAGTTTGATACTTGGGGAAGGTTTCTCAAGGCTTGGGGATGGGGGGTGGTGGCCTCCGGTCCGGATAACAAACCGGCCACGAACGAGCGTCAGGAACTCGACGTAAGCGCGATGGGCAGCAGCTACAGGATTGTCTACCTCAATGCATTCGTTGGGGAAAACGGCGGCTCGCGGGCGCAGGAAACCTCAGCGATTGCCGGAGGTGCCAGTGCCTCCACGATCGAAGCCAGTCTTGAAGGCTTGGAAAGCGTGGATCCTGGCGATGTGAAGGTGGAAGGTCCGGCTGGGGGTCCTTACACCGTCGAATTCGTCGGTCAGTATGCGGACTCCGATATCCCGCCGCTCTTGATCCGGGGCGCGAGTTCGGTCAGCGCCGTCACTCTTGAGCAAGGTGGGAGCCTCGAGATATGCGTGGCGGAACAAGATGTATGTCGGCCTGGCCAGGCGGGTGGTTATGGACCCGGCCACTTCCCCGACCTATCAGGAGATGTGGCGGTTGACGGAGTGGGCCACGTGTTCGTCCATGAAACGAAGCGATCCAAAACTATTGTGCAGAGCGGACCAGTCGAAGAAACCAACCTTCGCGTGCAGGAGTACGACCTCGACGGTGGATTCGTGGCGATGTGGGGAAGAGGGGTAAACCTTACGACGGGGGCGGACATCTGCACTCAGGCCGACGTTGCAGGCGGAGATGAATGTGGCGCTGGCCTGCCGGGGGAAGGTCCTGGCCAATTCCGCAGCCCCGGCAACGGCGAATTCGGTCAGGGAATTGCGGTCGGCCCCGAAGGCCACGTATTCGTTGGCGACGTCGAACGAATTCAGGAGTTCGAAGCGAACGGCTCCTTTGTCGACGAGATTCCGGTCAGCGGGGAGACCATTGGCTCGATGGCGATGAACAGCCACGGCGAGTTCTACGTCACCTTCTTGACTAAAGCCGGCGAAGGTGGGCCGAAACCGGGGATCCACAAGCTCAGTGCAGCTGGGGCCATCATCGGCAACTTGGAGCCTGAACTGAAGCAGGTGAAGGCTCTGGCCATTGGCGTTCACGATGAGCTCTACGCCGTCGGTCGCCCGCCGGTTGAAGCCGGAGAAGCACCGCCGCCCTCGATCGTGAAGCTCAGCCCTACGGGAACGGAGGAAATAGGACCCTCGGATCGATTTGGCCAATCTTCCTCGATTGGCGGTCTGGCGACGAGCGACGCTTGTGGGATTGAAGGCGAAGACCTCTACGCCGTCGCCAAGACGGAAAAAGGCGGGGATGTCCTGCGCGCCTATGGGCCGCCGCCCGATCCGGAACTGTGCCCGCCCCCCAAACGGGCACCGCTTATCACCGACTCCTTCGCAAGCTCGGTTGACCCTGAAGGGGCTGTGGTAAAGGCAATGATCAACCCCCGATTCTGGCCGGATACGCGCTACCGCGTGGAATACGGCACCGGCAAATGCTCCGAAGGAGGCTGCGTCAGCATTCGGCCCGATCTGACCGGGGTACAACTCGGCGATCAAGTGGTCAATGCTCCGCTTCCCAGCGCCGGAATCTTCCTCACCGAACTCAGCCCGTCGACCACTTACTACTACCGTTTCGTCGCCGAAAGCGGTGGCGGAGGCCCCACTTTCGGGCCCGAAAAGAGCCTGCGGACTTTTCCCTTGCCGTCCAAACCGAACACCAGCTGCCCGAACCAGCCATTCCGGTTCGGGAGCGCGGCGACTCTGCCTGACTGCCGCGCCTACGAGATGGTGAGTCCGGTGGACAAAGGAGGAGCCGACATCATGGCCATCGTGACGGAATCGCAATCGCTGAACCGAGCGGCGCTGGACCAAGCCTCGATTGACGGGAACAAGCTTACTTACAGCACGTATCACGCCTTCGGCGATGTCGAATCGGCCCCGTTCAGCTCTCAATACCTAGCGACCCGTACCGCTGGGGGATGGCAGAGCGATGGCATCTCCCCTCCGCGCGGCCATCTGCTGGTCGAAACCAGCGTGACCACCGACACCGCGTTCAAGGCCTTCTCTCCCGATCTGTGCAGTAGCTGGGTTATGCAGGAAACCGACACCCTTTTGGCGCCTGGAGCTGTTCCCGGCTTTACCAACCTCTACAAGAGGAAAAATTGCGAACCCGACTCCGGCAGCTATCAAGCGCTGACGACGCTGGAACCCCCCCATCGTTCCCCGCTTCAGTACCGCCCCGAACTCCAGGGGATCTCCGCCGACGGCACCCACACGATTTTCGTGGTATCGGACAGCCTCACCGGCACTCCTGATCCCGGCCCGCTGAGGACGCTCCTATATGAGGCCTACGGCGAAGGGCAGCTGCGGCTGGTCTGCATCCTGCCCAACGGCAAACCGGTGAGCGCGGGTTGTTCCGCGGGCACCTACTCGAGCGCTTACAACCACGGCCGCACCGAGGCGGTTTCACATGCAATCTCGGCCGATGGCTCACGGATCTTCTGGTCGGATGCCGGTTTCCATGAAGACCAGGGAAGGATCTACGTTCGCATCAACGGCAAACAGACGCTCGCGGTCTCCAAACAAGGCGAAGAACTGACGGGTCGCGAACGGGCGCAATATTGGACCGCGGCGGCGGATGGCTCGCGAGCGATTTTCACGGTCGGGACGAAAGCGAGCGAAGAAGACTCGCTTCGCGGGGGGGCTGCGGATCTCTACGAATTCGACCTCGGCGCGAAAGCCACGGCTCTGATCGCCCACGGGGTCTATGGCGTGCTGGGGGCCAGCGAAGACGCAAAGCGGATCTATTTCGTCTCGCAGGAAGTGCTGGCGGGTGGGGCTGTTGCGGGCAAGCCGAACCTCTACTTGCACGACGCCGACAGCGGCGAGTTCAGCTTCATCGCCACCCTCTCCAAAGTCGATGCGGAGCCAGGGAACTTCGTTGCGTTTTCGCCGATCAACTACCAGCCATCTCTGCACACGGCTCAAGTGACTCCTGACGGCGAAACCGCCGTCTTCATGTCGACCGCGTCGCTCACCGGCGCGGAAAACACCGACGTCGCCAACGGTGAAGCCGACGCTGAGGTCTACCGCTTTGACGCCGGGGGAGGCGGGCTTGCCTGCATCTCCTGCAATCCGACCGGTGCGCGACCGACCGGTCAAAACATTTCGGAACCCGGCCTTCCATTTTGGGCCGGTGGCCGCCTCCCCGGGATACAAAGCCAGCTCTACCCGATCTCCCGGGCCATCTCTACCAATGGCGACCGAGTCTTCTTCGAAAGCTTCGAGCGGCTTGTGTCGGCTGATGTCAATGGGGCCTCCGACGTCTACGAGTGGGAGGCTCCCGGAGAAGGAGATTGTTCCGCAGAAAGCCGCGCATTCAGCATTGAGGCAGACGGCTGCGTCTTCCTGATCTCATCCGGGGACGATTCAGCAGGGGCGACGATCGTCGATACCGATCCCTCCGGAGACAATGTCTTCTTCACCACCCATGCGAGCCTCCTGCCCCAGGATCCCGGCCTGATCGACATCTACGACGCCCGCGTCGTGGGTGGCTTCCCGATCCAAGGTGGTGGTCCCAGCGCTTGCGAAGGCGAAGCATGTCAGGGCCCGGTCCAAGAACCCGGTGTTACTACTCCCGCTAGCTCTTCGTTCAACGGGGCCGGGAATGTTGCCCCGAAGAAAGCCAAGAAACGACACCGTAAGCACAAGAAACACCGCAAGCACAAGAAGAAGGACAAACGTCAGTCAAGGCACGGGGGTGCGAAATGAAGCGCTTTTCGCTGCTCGCGATCGGGTTCTTCCTCCTCTGGATTCCAGCTTCTGCTCAGGCCGGCTTCGGGCTCAAGGATCTCGACGTTACTTTCATCGGACAGGAAGGGATGGCTGCGTTGCAAGCCGGAAGTCATCCGGTCGCGATGACGACGTCCTTCGCTCTCAACACGGTGGAAGACCCGAAACTGGGAGTGGTGCCCGACGGGGCTGCAAAGGACATCGCGATCGATCTGCCACCGGGTTTCGTGGCTGACCCAACCGCCGTGTCCAGGTGCCCGGCGAGCACTTTCATCAATTCGCTGACGCCGGGGATGCCGCGATGTTCGAACGAGTCAGCTGTTGGCGTGACCACCGTCGAAATTAATGAACCCGGCGAAACCTACACTCTGCCGCTCTACAACTTGGCGCCACCGCCCGGTCGCCTGATCAAGCTCGGCTTCATCGTTCTAGGCACGCCGGTGACGATCGAAGCCGGACTGAATCCGAAGCCCCCTTTCAACGGCTTTGTCTCGGTCAGCAACATCAGTCAGGCCGTCACCTTCTACTCGTCGAAAACGACCGTCTGGGGGGTGCCGTCGAGCCCGATTCACGATTCCGAACGGGGAACCTGCCTCAGCAAAGGCGGCTCTTGCCCGGTCGAAACCTCCGAACGCCCGTTCCTGACGATGGCGGGCAGCTGCGAAAGCACCCTGACCGCGACCTTCAGGGCTGATTCGTGGCAGAACCCCGGCGCCTTCGACGAACCGCCGCCGACTCTTGTCCACGGTGAAAGCGAAGCACCGGCCCCGGCAACCGGTTGCTCCGGCCTTCTCTTCAAACCCTCCGTTACCAGCCAGTTGACGAGCCAATCCGCGAGTAGCCCCACCGGCCTCGACTACTCGCTCGACTTCAACGACGAAGGGTTGACCAGCGCGACGGGACGCGCCCAGTCAGAGGTCAAAAAGGCGGTTGTCACGCTTCCCGAAGGATTCACCACCAACCCCTCGGTAGCGGCGGGACTCGAAGGCTGCTCGGAAGCCGACCTCGCGAAGGAAACGGTTACCTCGGAACCCGGGGCGGGCTGTCCGAATGCGGCCAAGATCGGCAACCTCGAAGTCGAAAGCCCGCTGCTGGAAGAAGGGCTCACCGGCTCCATCTACGTCGCCAAGCCCTACGACAACCCCTTCGACTCCCTGCTGGCGCTCTACCTGGTGATCCGCAATCCGAACCTCGGGATTCTGGTGACGCAGCCGTTGAAGGTGGAGACCGACCCCGTAACGGGCCAAATCACCACGGTCGCCGAAAACTTGCCCCAGCTGCCTTTCTCGCATTTCACCCTGCATTTCCGCCAGGGCGCCAGG
Source organism: Solirubrobacterales bacterium (assembly GCA_036277955.1). Taxonomy (GTDB): domain Bacteria; phylum Actinomycetota; class Thermoleophilia; order Solirubrobacterales; family 70-9; genus VAYN01. The sequence goes on from DASULV010000068.1 coordinate 26,567, forward strand.
AGTCCACTCGCCACCCCACCGGGCTGTGGCAGCTACGACGCGACCAGCGTTTTGACCCCTTGGTCGGGTAATGCGCCGCTCGAAACCACCTCGACCTTCCAGATCGTCACCGGTCCGCAAGGGGGTTCCTGTCCTGCATCAGCGCCCTTCTCCCCTGGCCTGACCGCCGGCACGATCAACAATTCCGCCGGAAGCTACTCGCCCTTCAACCTTCGCTTCACGAGAACGGACGCCGAACGGGAAATCGACAACTTCTCGGTCAAGATGCCGCCGGGGCTCGTTGCGAAGCTTGCGGGGATTCCCTTCTGTGCAGACGCTGCGATCGAAGCAGCACGAGCGCGGACCGGCCCGGCAGGGGGTCAGGAAGAGCTCAACAGTCCTTCATGTCCTCAGGCGTCGGAACTCGGTAACACGCTGGTCGGGGCAGGAGTTGGCCCCTCGCTGACCTACGCTTCCGGCAAGGTCTACCTCGCCGGGCCCTACCACGGCAGCCCTCTCTCGCTGGTCGCGATCACGGCCGCCAAGGTGGGTCCCTTCGATCTCGGCACGGTGGTAGTTCGCGAGGCCCTGAAAGTCGATCCGGTCAGTGCAGAAGTCTCAACCGACGCTGCGAACTCCGACCCGTTGCCGCGCATCATCAAGGGAATTCCGGTCCACCTCCGAGATGTCAGGGTCGACATCAACCGGCCTGGATTCGTCCTCAACCCAACCAACTGCAGCCGCGCCTCGATTTCTTCCACTCTGTTTGGCGCCGGGCCCGACCTTCGTCTTGGCGGCAATAGCTCCTCTGTCACCGTCTCGACGCCTTTCCAAGCGGCCGACTGCGCCTCGCTTGGCTTCAAGCCGAAGATCTCGCTTCGTCTGAGCGGTGGCACCAAACGCAAGGCGCACCCCGCGCTACGAGCGGTGCTCGAACCCCGAGCCGGCGACGCCAACCCGCGCAGGATCGCGGTCCGGCTCCCGCATTCGGAGTTCCTCGAGCAGGGCCACATCCGCACGATCTGTACCCGAGTTCAGTTCGCCGCAGGCGCTGGAAACGGTGCCCAATGTCCAGCTGGTGCGGTCTACGGCTACGCTCGCGCTTGGACCCCACTTCTCTCAGAACCGCTCGAAGGACCGATCTTCCTGCGCAGCTCCAATCACCCGCTGCCAGATCTTGTGCTCGCGCTGCATGGCTTGATCGACTTCGACGCCGTGGGTCGCATCAGTTCTGTCAACGGGGGCATTGCCAACACCTTTGACTTCGTCCCTGATGTGCCCATAACCAAAGTCGTCGTGAACTTTCAGGGCGGTCGAAAGGGCCTTCTGGTCAACTCCACGGATATCTGCCGAGGTGCTCACAAGGCGATCGCCAAATTCAGCGCTCAGAACGGTCGAACCTACACTGCCAAGTCGCCTATGAAGGCCAAGTGCGGCAGACACCGAGGGGCTAAGGCCGACCGGACCCTTACTCAGGGAGTGAGCCGCACCGGCAGGGTTTTCAGCTGGTTGAGGAAGCCGGACTCGATGTAGACCGGGGTCCCGGTGATTTCCATCTTCGGGTAGCGGGCGAGGGTCTCCTCGAGCAGGATCTTCAGCTCTAGGCGGGCGAGGGCGGTGCCGAGGCAGAAGTGGCGGCCGCCGGCGCCGAAGGCCTGGTGCTCGGGGTTGCGGAGGACGTCGAAGCGGTCGGGGTCCTCGTAGCGGCTCTCGTCGCGGTTGGAGGAGGCGTACCACATGACCACCTTGTCGCCCTCCTTGATCTCCTGGCCGCCGAGCTCAGTGTCCTTGGTCGCGGTGCGGCGGAAGTGGGCGAAGGCGGGGAACATCCGCAGCGCCTCCTCGACCGCGCCCGGGATCAGGGAGGGATCGTCGAGGAGCAGTTGGCGCTGGTCGGGGTTTTCCATCAGCGCCCGCATCGCGCTCGCGTAGGTCGACCTGGTGCTGTCGTTGCCGGCGGCGACGAGGAGGAAGAAGCCCATCACGATCTCGTGCTCCTCCAGCTTCTGTCCTTCGACTTCGGCGTGGACGAGGACGCTGGTGAGGTCGTCGGTTGGGTTCTCGCGGCGCTCGGCAATCATCGCGCTGCAGCGGGTGAAGACCTGCTGGATCGCCTCATTGATCGTCTCTTCGACGCTCGAAACGTCGGGGCTGTAGTCGGGGTCGTTGGCGGCCAGCGCCATGTTCATCAGCTCGGCCCAGGCGGCGTCGTCCTCCTCGGGAATCCCCATGAAGCTGCCGATCACCCGCGAGACCGCGGGCTGGGCGACATCGGTGACGAGGTCGCAGCTGTCGCGCCCCTCGAGGCGGTCGAGCACGCGGACGACGATCTTGCGGATCTCCCCCTCGTGGTCGGCGATCCGCTTCGGCGTGAAGCCGGCCTGGAAGAGCGCCTTGATGCGATCGTGCTTGGGCGGGTCCATGCCGATGAACATCGCCCGCGCCAGGTCGAGCGGGAAGACCTCGTCGATCACGACCACGCCGCCGCGTTCGGAAGAGTAGGTCTGCCAGTCGCGGCTGACGGTGTGGACGTCGTCGGCTTTCGTCACCGACCAGAAGCCCTTGGCCTGCGGCAGCTCGGTGACGTGCGAGGTCCAGTGGACCGGACACTCCGACCGCATCCGCTTGAAGAGCTTCAGCGGCGGCCCTTCCTCCCAGTGCTCGCGATCGAGCACGAGAGCGTCCTCGACGTTTCCACCTCCGTCAGCGATCTCCGCTTGATCTGCCACGCGAGGGCATACTGGCTGCCTAGCCAGTTTTTGTCAACCCGGCCTTACGACCTGCTCGATCAGGTCGGCTGCCTTCTCGGTGCCGGGGGCGCGCTGCAGCCGCTCTGAGGTTTGCGCCAGCCCCGCCGCCAGCGCCTCGTCGCCGAGCAGCCGCTCGATCGCGCCCGTCAGCTCCTCGCCGCTGTGGCCGTAGGTGTCCAGGCGGGCGCCGAAGCCGGTCTCGTCGATCCGCTGGGCGTTGTCGTGCTGGTCCCAGAAGATCGGCAGCACGACCATCGGCTTACCGAAGTAGAGGGACTCGGTGACGGTGTTGTTGCCGCCGTGGGTGATCACCAGGTCGACCTTGGGGAGGATTTCGGTCTGGGGGAGGAACTCGGCGCCGGTCATGTTGCCGGCGAGCTCGAACTCGGTGTGCTGCGGGCCCTTCGAGACGACGATCCGGTAGGGCGCCTCGGCCAGCTCGGCGACCAGCTTCTCCATCAGCTCGACGTCGGCCGAGCCGAGCGAGCCGAGGCTGAGGTAGACGAGCGGCTCCTCGCCGCCGCGCAGCTTCTCCGGCAGCTCCCAGGCTGGGTCGGTGGCGCGGACGCTGGCCTGCAGGTTGTGCCAGGTCGGGCCGAGCGGCTGGGCGCGCCGGTAGTCGACCTCGTCGGGATAGAGGTACATGTTCAGCCAGGGGCTCTCGTGGATGAAGTCGTCGGGCGGCAGCGGCGGCGCGCCGCGCTCCTGGCAGAAGGCGCTGAACTCGGCGTGCATCTCGCGGTGCGCCTCGCGGTAGGCGTGCCAGTACTCGTCCCAGCCGCTCGTGTCGTCGCTCGGCAGCCCCGAGAACGGCGGCGGCACCTCCGGGTCCTTCATCTCGGTCGGGTTGCAGGACATGATCCGTGCCCAGGGCCGCCCGCAGGCCGGCAGCGCCGGGAAGGCGACGACGTTGTCCTCGACGATCAGGTCGGGCTCGAGCTCGTCGACGATCTCCCGCAGCCGCTCGTCGACGTACCTGGCGCCGTCGATCAGTGCCTGGAAGGTCGGGGCGATGAAGTCCGCCAGCTGCTGCCGGGTCGAGGTGCGGAAGACCGGCGCCGTGTCGCGGATGAAGTCCTTCCAGAACTGCCCCGGCGCTTCCTCGGTCTCCGGCGGCGGCGTCAGTCGCATCAGCCGCTCCTCGAACCCCTGCGCCTCCAGCGTCCCGGCGAAGGACTCCTCGACGATGAAGACGACCCGGTGCCCTCGCCGCCGCAGGACGTCGCCGATGCCGACGCAGTTGTTGGTCGGCCCGAACGCCCCCTCGGGGAAGAAGACGATCGTCGAGCTCTCCTCGCTCATCCGCCCATTATGGGCAGCGGGAGACGCCGATTCAGGCCAACTTCGAGACCAGCCCTAAAAAGGAAGCTTCTCGCGTGCGCTCTTGCCGGCGGAGTGGCTCTTGTCGGCGGCGCTCTGGGATTTGCCGAACGACTTGCTGAGCAGGCGGCCGATCGGGCCGGGAGCCTTGCTGCCGGCGCGCTGTCCCATTGAGAAGCCCTTGTCGCTGCCGCGGCGGGCGTGGTTGGAGAGCCTGGGGACGAGGAAGCCCAGGATCGCGAGCAGGACGCAGATTCCGATTACGACTCCGATGACCACTTTTTCTCCCGTTCCTCGCGCGCGCTAGAGCTTGCGCTCGATGTTTTCGGCTTTGTCGCCGTGGTGTTCGGCCAGTTTGCGCTCGCGCTCGGCCCGCTCGGCCGCTTCGCGGGCTTCCAGCTCGGCCTGCTGCGCCTCTTCCTCGCGCTGTTGGGCCTCCTCCTCGCGTTGCTCGGCTTTCGAGGCATGGGTCTCGGCCTCGCGACGGTGGCCGCCGGCCTGTTCGCGCAGCCGCATCCGCTCGATTTCGCGGCGCCGTTTCGCTTTCTGGGCGAAGACGGCGACGAGCGCGAGAATCGCGATTGCGACGACGACGATCACGGCGATCACCCAGACGGACATGCTTCTTCAATAACCGTGCCGCTGGTTTGGTAAACCACCCCTATCCGGGTAACCGGGCCCTGTGTTCGACTGGCTCACCCAGGAAGTCGGCCAGAGCGCCGTCACCTACCCCGTCGTCTTCGCCGCCGCCGGGCTGGACGTCCTCCTGCCGCTGATCCCCTCGGAGACGATCATCATCACCGCCGCGGTGCTGGCCGCGCAGGGCGACCTCTACATCTGGCTGATCGTGCCTGCCGTGGCCCTCGGCGCGATCGTCGGCGACAACCTCTGTTATCTCCTCGGACGGGCGATCGGCGACCCGATCGCCGACCGCCTCTTCAGGGGCGAGAAAGGGGAGGCGCGGCTACTGTGGGCCGAGGAAGCGCTGCGGCGGCGCGGCGCGATCCTGATCGGCGTCGGCCGCTTCGTCCCCGGCGGCCGCACCGCGACCACCTTTGCCGCCGGCACCTTGGAGATGCCCTACCGCCAGTTCCTCGTCGCCGACGCCTTCGCCGCCACGATCTGGGCTCTCTACGTCTGCATGCTCGGCTACCTCGGCGGCGAGACCTTCAAGGACGACCTCTGGCTGCCGCTGATCACCTCGTTCGCCTGTGCGATGACGGTCGGGGCCGGGTTCGAGGTCCGGCGCCGCCTCCAGGCGCGCCGCGGCAAGGACATCCTCGGCGACGAGCTGCCGCCTGAGATGACCCCCGAGAACGCCTAGCCGCGCTTGCGCGCCCGCCAGGCCTCCTCGAGCGGCCAGCGGCGCGACCACTCCAGGCTCGAGCCCGGTAAGCGCGTCGTCGAGCCCTCCGGCGGCTGGATCTCGATCAGCTCCTCGACCTCGAAGCCGCTCTCGCGCAGCAGCGCGATCAGCTTGCCGTGGGGGAGGTGGAATTCGACCGACTCGTCCTGCGGCCATTCGAACCGGAACATCCCGAAGTAGGGGCGGAGCAGGCGCTCGCCGGGCGGCTCGGTCTCGTCCTCGGGGTAGCAGAGCATCGCGAAGACCGAGTTGACGACGAAGACGAGCTCGCCGCCGGGCCGCAGTAGCCGGCTTGCCTCCGGGATCCAGCGGTAGGGGTCGGCCCAGATGCTCGCCCCGTACTCGGAGATCGCGAAGTCGAAGGAGGCGTCGGGGTAGGGCACCTCCTCGGCGTTGCCGTGCAGGAGCGGGAACTCGATCCCGAACTCCCGCTGGAAGCGCCGCGCCGTCTCCAGCTGCGCTTCGCTGTTGTCGATGCCGACGGGCTTGGCGCCGCGGCGGGCGAGCCAGGAGGAGACGTAGCCGGTGCCGCAGCCGAGCTCGATCGCGTCCTTCCCCTCCAGGTCGGCCGGCAGCAGGCCGACTTCGGACTCCGGCACGCGCCAGTTGCCCCAGCGGGGTTCCTCGGCCGCCCAGTCGTCTCGCCCGGCCTCGACCCACTCGGGCGCGTACTCGTTCCAGAAGCGCCGGTTGCGGGCGACGTGCTCGGGCAGCTCGCTCATCGGGCCAGCCTACGGAAGAAGACACCCGAGCTCGACCTCCGGATTTGCTTCAATCATCTGACCAGAGAAAGGAGGTGGTCCTAACTTGAATCACATGCTTGATGGGACTCTGGAGGTGCAGGGCCGCTAGGCGCCGCACTGGTTCGGGCGCCCGGCGGAATCCACCCCGGGCACCGGCGACTCGCAGGGAGCCGAGTCTTGTCCCGCTCGGTCGCAGTTCCCGCGTTCGTTTCCATGCACCAGACGGAAGGCCGCCCCTCGGGGCGGCCTTCCGCGTTTACGGAGCGGTGGCGCTGAGGCCGTCGTCGGCTTCGCTCAGGAAGTGGGAGGCGATCCGCCAGCGCCGCTGCAGCACCGGTTCCACCGTTTCCGAGCTGCAACCGGCTTCCGAGACGCAATCGCCCCAGTCGTTGGCCGCCTCGATGTAGCGGTTGAAGGCCTTCTCGGCGGGCGTGCCGACGGCGTCGAGGCAGTCGAGCTCCACCCGGTCGATCGGGATCTCGAGGTAGGTCGAGCGGATGCCGCGGACCTCGGCGAGGTACTGGTCGAAGGTGACGCCGACGGCGAGGCGACGCCGCAGCGAGTCCATCGAGGCGACGAAGCTGCCGAGCTCGCCCTGGCAGGGACCGGCGGCGGGCTGCTGCTGCTTTCTCCGCTTCGCATCCGCCTCCGCCGTGGTGGTGGTTATCGCGGCGCCGGTCACGGTGGCGTCGGTCTTCGCGGGCGGCTGGGAACCGCCGCCACCGCAGCCGCTGATGACGAGGACCGCGAAGACGGCGCAGCCGGCGAGTGTGGGCCGAGCGGCGGCGAGCACGGCGGCAGTCTACGTCGTGTAGAAACAGCTCTCGTGTGGCGGATCGGCAGCTTCGGGAGGGTGGCGCTGGGGCTTCTGCTCGCCCTCGTCGCCTTGGCCGTCCCGGCGAGGCCGGCCGCGGCCGCTCCGCACGTGCTGGTCGTCGGCGACAGCCTCGAGGAGCTCACCTCTCCCTACCTCGGCCGCTACCTGCCCGGCGTCGAACTCACCGTCAACGCGGTCGGCGGCTACAACAGCTTCCAGATCTTCGACCTCTTCCAGGAAAGCTACGACCCCTCGGTCGACGTGGTCGTCTTCGACGCCGGCACCAACGACAACCCGGCCTATCCGGAGATCCTCGCCGGCAACCTGGCCAAGGCCGCCGACATCGTCGGCGACACCTGCATGGTGGTGCCGACGATCCACGGCTTCACCGTCGAAGGCGTCGACAACACCGGCAAGAACCGGGTCGTCGCCGAATTCGCCGCCTCCCGCCCCGGCACCCAGGTGCCCGACTGGGCGGGGGTGGTCGTCACCCATCCCGAGCTGATGCAGGCCGACAACCTGCACCCGATCGAAGCAGGGTCCGACTACCGGGCGCAGCTGATCGCCCAGGGCGTCGAGGGCTGCCTCGCCTACGAGCAGGCGCGGGCGACGGCGCCGCCCGAACCGGCGACGGGGGAGCCGCGGCCGCAGGTCGACCCCATCGCCGCGGTGGGCCGGCTGCAGGCGCGGCGCACCGAGGTGATGAGCGCGATCCGCGCCGACGTCCTGCGGGCGGCGGCGGCGTCCCTGCTCCGTGGCGCCCTCGCGGTGCGAGGGTGAGGGGCCGGCGGCGCGAAGTGGCAACCTGTAGGCATGGAGCTGCCCCGTGAGTGAGGTGGTGATGCCCCGCCTCTCCGACTCGATGGAGGAGGGGACGATCCTGACCTGGCTGAAGCAGGTCGGCGACAAGGTCGCGGTCGGCGACGAGCTGGTCGAAATCGAGACCGACAAGGCGAACATGGCTTACGAAGCAGACGTGGCTGGCACGCTCCAGGAGATCCTGGCGCAGGAGGGGGAGACGCTGCCTATCGGGTCTCCTATCGCTCGGATTGGCGAGAACGGTGATGGTCCTCCGGCGAAGGACGAGAGCGCTCGGCCCGCGGGTCCTGCCGCCGCAGGGGACCCACCGTCTCCTGCAACTACGCAGGAGACGGTCCCCCCTACGACGTCACCCACGGGAGATTTGAAGGAGGTCGACGGCGACAGGGTCAAGGCCTCGCCGCTTGCTCGGCGGCTTGCTCGTGAGCGTGGTCTTGAGCTAGCTGAGATACAAGGATCCGGACCTGCGGGGCGGATCGTCAAGGCAGACGTGGAAGGTGCGGCAGCTCCCGTGGGTGACGCTGTAGGGGGGACCGCCCCTGAGGAAGCTTTAGCTACCGGAAGGGGTGGTGGGTCCCCTGCAGCGGCAGGACCCGCGGGCCAGGCGCATGGTCCCTCAGTCGAGACCGCCAAGGGTGAAACGCAGACCCGCGAGCTGAACAAGCTGCAGCAGACGATCGCGCGGCGGATGGCGGAGTCGAAGGCGACCGCGCCGCACTTCTATTTGACGATCGAGATCGATATGGGGAAGGCGGTCGAGGCTCGAGCGGCGCTGAAAGGCGCGGCGAAAGAGGGGGAGGTGGTGCCGTCCTTCAACGACATGGTCGTGAAGGCGTGCGCGATCGCCTTGCGGGAGTTTCCGAAAGCGAACGGGGCCTACCGGGACGGGCGCTTTGAGCTCTACTCGCGGGTCAACGTCGGCGTCGCGGTGGCGGCCGAGGAGGCGCTGGTGGTGCCGACGGTCTTCGACGCTGACAAGAAGGGCCTGCGGCAGATCGCCGAAGACGTGCGTACCGTCGCCGCCAAAGTGCGTGACGGCTCGGTGACGCCGCCGGAGCTCTCGGGCGGCACCTTCACGGTCTCCAACCTCGGCATGTTCGGCATCGACGTCTTCGACGCGGTGATCAACATGGGCCAGGCGGCGATCCTCGCCGTCGGTGCGATCCGCGAAGCCCCCGCCGTCCGTGACGGCCAAGTCGTTCCCGCCCAGCTGATGAAGGCGACGATCTCCTGCGACCACCGCATCCTCTACGGCGCCGAGGGCGCCGAATTCCTCGCCAGGGTCAAGGCCCTGCTCGAGGAGCCGATCTCCCTCGCGCTCTAGTCGGCCTGCCCGCCGCCGAGCTCCGGCGGCAGCGCTTTCGGCCCGTTCGGGTACATATGGCGCAGCTGCTCCTCGGTCATCTCCAGCGTGCTCGTGATCTCTTCCCGCGGCGCCCCGACCACCAGCCAGAGCTGATCGGCCTCGGTGTCGTTGAAAAGCTGCCGCGGGGTGTCCGGCTCGACCAGCAGCGTGTCCAACGGCTGCAGCGTCAGCACCTCGTCCTCGACCCGCACCCGTCCCTCGCCCTCCAGCAGCACGTAGAGCTCCTCCTGCGTGAAGTGCCGGTGAAACGTCGAAGCCTTCCCCGGCTCCACCCGCCACATCCGCGCCCCCAGCGCCGAAGCCCGCAGCTGTCCCCCCAGATCAGTGTTCGGCGTCTGCATCTGATTCGACCGCCGCCAAAAGGCGACGTCGGCTTTGAGGAGGCGATAGGCCATCAGTGTCGACTTTGTACGGGTATGCCGAACAAAGTCGACACTAGACCTCGAGCCAGGTGCCTTTGGGGCCGAGGTTGCGGACCGGGGTGGGGCCGATCTGGCTCTCGCAGCCCCAGGACTCGTGGATGTGGCCGCAGACGGCGAGGCGGGGGCGCTTGTCTTCGATCGCCTTGAGCAGGGCGGGGCTGCCGAAGTTCCCGCCGCCACCGGCGCTGTCGCAGTGGTCCTTTGGCGGCGAGTGGAGGACGAGGACGGCGCCGTCGGGGCAGGGGGCGAGCATCTCGGTCGCCGCGTCGTCGTCGAGGTCGAAGCTCCAGTCCCATGGCGTCACCGGGATGCCGGCGCCGAGGCCGAAGAACCCGGTGCCGCCGATCGTCGTTCCTTCGCCGTGGAGGACGGTCGCGGCGTTCCAGCCGGCGGCGGCTCCGCGCAGCGCGTCGACGGTCTCGTTGTTGCCGGGGACGAGCACCGTGGGGGTCTCGATCCCCGAGAGCGCCGCGATCGTCTCCTCCAGCCCCTCGTGTACCGAGGCGAAGTCGCCGGCCCCGATCACCACGTCCGCCTCGGCCGCCATCTCGACCAGCCGCGCCCCTTGCTCGAGGTCACGGTGGAGGTCGCTGAAGGCGAGGATGCGCACCGGCAAAACCTAGCCGTTGCGTGGTTCCTTTGTCGGCCCTGACACGACTAAGGAACCACGGGATCGGGTTGGCTCCCGCGCCACGGGCGCGGGAGGCGGCGCGGCTTCGCCGGTTCCTCTTCGGCCCGCACCTGCAGGTCGAAGTAGAGGAGCGTGCGGCCGGCGGTCACATAGGGGATGAAGAGGGCGAAGACGAGCGAGCCGAGGAGGTTGATCCAGACCAGGTCGAAGCCGGTGAAGATCAGCGCGAAGCCGAGGATCGGCCCGGCGGCGACGCTGAGCAGCCAGAGCGGGGCGGCGACGCGGACGGTGTGCCACCAGCGGCCGCGGACCAGCTCGGAGCTGCCGCGGAAGCCCTCGCGGATCGACTTGTCGGTGAACAGCACTTCCTGCTGGACGAAGAGCCAGGAGACGTATTTCCAGATCGCGAAGGGGAGGCCGATCACCGTTAGCGCCATCAGGGTGAGGCCGACGATCGCCAGGAGCTGGGCGGCGACGACGCGCCGGAAGCGCGCCAGCGCTCCTCCGACCGACTCCAGGAAGCCGGGGCGGCGGCCGCGGCAGAGTTCGCGCACGAAGACGATCACCACCGCTGCGACGAGCGCTTCGGCGAGCGGCCGCCCGAACGTTTCGGCGAGGTCGGCGAAGGCGAGGTGGACGCCGGCACGGCCGGCGGCATCGTCGACGCCGCGTCCGCTGGCGAGCGCTTCGGCGAGGAAGGCGACCCCGCCGACGATCGGGAAGGCGATCAGCCCGATCGGCACCAGCGTCGTCCAGTAGCGCCCGTAGAGGCGCCGCGTCGTCCGCAGCAGCTGGCCGAAGGCGCGCCGCGCCCGCAGCCGCTCGAGGTCGACCGGCCCCCAGCGGGTGAGGCCGAAGAAGGCGAGCAGGGCGAGGAGGACCGCGGCGACGATCGCGTAGGCCGCCGCCTGCGACTTGGTCGCGATGTGGGTGAGGTCGGTGACGGCGACCACCGCGCCGCAGAAGACGTTCGTCACCGTCGGCCCGACCACCGAGCCGCCCGGCAGCCGCGGGCTGGTCGAGCGCTGCTCGGCCATCCAGGCGAACGGTTCGCGCCAGACCGTCTTCGTCACCGGCCCGGTCGGGCCGTTGTTGTAGCCCTTTTCCCTTTCGCCCCAGCGCCCCCGGTAGCTGAGCCACTGGAAGGCACCGTGTTCGGGCGCCGTTTCCGGCAGCAGCACAGGTCGCAGCCGCAGTTCCCGCAGCGGTTCGGAGGTGTTGTCGCAGCCGACTCCCGAGCCGTTCTGGCCGTTGCCGAGGTAGACGGCGGAGTCGTAGAAGGTGGCGTGGGAGCCGGCGGCGGGATAGACGACCGGGTGCGTCCCTTCCTTCTGGACCTTGCCGTCGGTCCAGCCGGCCCGCTCGCCGCCGGCGTGCTGGAAGACGATGATCTCGCTCGGCTCTTCGTCGAGCGCGTCGGCGACCACGTTGGATTCGAAGCTCAGCTGCATCCCCTCCCAGTCGCCCTCGTGGAGGTCGTTGAACTGGTTGAAGTACCAGAAGAACCAGTACTGGAGGGCGAAGCCGTCGTGGTTCGGTTCGCGGGCGACGTGCGCGTAGGTGATCGCCGGCGCCTTGCCTTCCTCGACCAGCCGGCGGAAGGCCCGCGCGTAGACGCAGGTGTTGCCGAGCACCTTGCCTTCGTAGTCGAGGTACCAGCCGTCGCGCAGGCCGGCGATGTCGGCCGCGGTCGGCGCCCGTTTGACCGCTTCGAGCTTGCCGTCGGGAAGTTCGTGGGTGAGGGTGACGGTGGGATTGCCGAGGACGGCCTCGACGCTGGTCGGCTGGTACTGCTCCTCGGAGGTGTTGCAGGGCGGGTCGCGCTGTTCGCGCAGCATCGCGATCGGCACGTACTTCTCCGCCAGCTGCTGAGCGGCTTCCTCGCCGGTGGGGGAGGCGGCGCGGGCCGGGGACGCGAATGCCGCCAGCGTGGCGAGACCCAGGAGGACGAGGCGGCGGCCTCTCACGCGGCTGAACGTATCAGTGGCCTATGCGGGGTCGGCGAGGCGTGGTAGACAATCGGTGGATGAACAGGGGCAGAGGGAGGCGATGATGAAAAAGGTGATCTTGCTGGCGGTCGCGGGGGTCCTCCTGCTCGGAGGGACGGCAACGGCGCTGATCGTGCGGGTGGGCGACCTCATCCTCGACGCCGAAGGCGGATTCACGCCTACCGCCCTGCCCAAGCACGAGGACGCGCCGATCACCCTCTACGGGAGGGGGAAAGTCTCGACCATCTCCGGAGAGCTGCCGCCGGTGGTGAAACGAATCGAGATCGAATTCGACCGCCACGGCCACGTCGACACGACCGGGCTGCCGGTCTGCAAGCCGGGACAGCTGCAGAGCACCACGGTCGCCGCCGCCCGCCGCAACTGCCCGGGCTCGATCGTCGGCAAGGGGTTCGGCCACGCGATCGTCACCTTCCCCGAACAGAGGCCGATCCCGGTCTCCTCGCCGCTGACCCTCTTCAACGGGCCGCGCAAGCACGGCAACCCCACCGTCCTGGCCCACGCCTACACGACCGTGCCGGTCGCGACCACCTTCGTCGTCCCGATCGAGATCGAAAAAATTCACAACGGCGTCTACGGCTACCGGACCAGCGCCGAGATCCCGAAAATTGCCGGCGGGGCAGGCCATCCGATTTCCGGCAACCTCACCGTCGGCAAACACTGGACCTACAAGGGCAAGCGCCACAGCTACGTCAACGCGCGCTGCGAAAACGGACGCCTGCAGGCGCGGGCCGGCGTCAAGTTCGCCGACGGCACCGTGATGACCGGCGCCTTCGTCAAAAAGTGCACGGTCAGGCCGTAGCGCTGAAGCCGCCGCTCTAGGCCCGGAGCGGCGTCAGGCGGGTCCGGCGGAGGTCGGCTCGCCGAAGTCTTCGACCTCGGTTTCGACCTTGCCGCTCGGCATGCCGACGAGGGCGACGACGAAGGCGATCGCCATCGCCACTGCCATCCCGTAGAAGACCGTGCGCGAGGCGAGGGCGAAGTCGTGGGGGATGTTCTCGACCACCTTGGCGACGGCACCGGTGACCTTCTGCCCGGCTTCTGCGTGGCTGCCGCCCTGGCTGATCGCGTCGGCGATCGCATCGGCGGCCTGCTTCGGCGCCCCGTGTTCGGCCGCCGTCGCCTCCAGGTTCGAGCGGTTCTCGCTGATCAGGATCGTGCCGAGGACGGCGAGGCCGAGGCTGGAGCCGAAGTTCCGCACCGTCTGGGTGATCCCGGTCGCCTCGCCGTAGCGGCTGCGCGGCACCCGGTTGAGCGCGTCGGTGTTGGCGGGGCTGAGGACGAGGCCGACGCCGGCCCCGGCGATGACGATGTAGTACCACTGGTCTGAGTAGGAGAGCTCGGTCAGCGAATGGCCCCAGAGGTAGAAGCCGACGGCGGCGACGGCGCAGCCGAGCACCACCGCGGGGCGAGCGCCGACCCGATCGAGGACCTTGCCGCCGAACTGGGAGGCGGTGGCGAAGCCGGCGAAGAAGGTCAGCAGGTAGAGCCCCGTCTGCGAAGCGCTTTCGCCGAGCGAGATCTGCGCGTACATGCTGGCGAAGAAGAAGAGCGGGACGAAGGCGATCATCAGGAAGAAGAGGACGACGTTGTCGATCGTGAAGGCGCGGTCGCGGAAGACCGAGAGCCGCAGCAGGGGGTTGGCGATGCGGAGCTCGTAGCGGACGAAGGAGGCGAGGATCGCCAGGCCGCCGACGATGCAGGCCCAGGTGGCGGGGCTGTCCCATCCCCAGACGCTCGACTGCTGCAGGCCGAGGACCGTGAACGCCATCCCGGCGGTGATCAGGACGGTGCCGGTGTAGTCGAGCGGCGCCGGGTGCTTCTCGTCGGTCGGCTTCGACTTGGCGATCAGGACGAGGGCGATGATCGCGACCGGGATGTTGACCCAGAAGATCGCCCGCCAGGTCCACTCGACGAGGAAGCCGCCGGCGATCGGCCCGACCGAGGTGAGGCCGCCGGCGATCGCGAAGAAGATCGCCATCGCCTGGCCGCGTTCACGGACCGGGAAGGCGTTCAAGACGATCGCCAGCGCCGCCGGGAACATGATCGCCGCGCCGGCGCCCTGGATCACCCGGAAAGTGATGAACCAGGGCTCGTCGAGCGCGCCCGAAGGGGTGGCGCCGCAGAGTGCCGAGGCGGTGGCGAAGATGACGACGCCGGTGATGACCATGCGCCGGTGGCCGGCGATGTCGGCGAGGCGACCGCCGAAGGCGAACAGCGCCGAGAGCGAGAGCAGGTAGCCGTTGATGATCCACTGCACCCCCGTCGCCGAGAGCGAGAGGTCTTCCTGGATCGTCGGGATCGCGATCGCGACGATCGTCTGGTCGATGAAGGTCATCGAGACGGCGAAGATCATCGCCGCGAGGATCAGCTTGCTGTTCTGGCCGGTGCTCTCGTTCATGCCACGCGCCTTTGCCGCGCGGCTGGCGATTCCTTCCCCCCGTCCGGTAAAGTCGCCGCCCTGATGCCCGACGTCTTCTGGCTTGGATTCGGAATCGCCGCCGCCTTCTTCGTCATCGGCGCCATCTCCGGCGCCCGCTCCCGCACGGCCAGCCTCGGCACCGGCGCCGCGATGGGCGCCTACCTCGGTGTGATGAGCGCGTTTCCCCTCTTGGCCATCGGCCTCGCGACCAGCTAGTCGCTTAAACGCTCCGCGCCGGGGGTAGCCACCTCGCATGGCGCATGCGACCGAGAGCCCCGTTCTCGCCCTGCACGACGGGGTCGAGATCCCGCAGCTCGGGTTCGGGGTTTTCCAGATCCCGCCGGAGGAGACGCAGGAGCGGGTCGAGGAAGCGCTGGCAGTCGGTTACCGCCATGTAGATACTGCCGCCGCCTACCGCAACGAGGCCGGGGTGGGAGCGGCGATCGCGTCCGGGGGCGTGCGGCGCGAGGACGTCTTCATCACCACCAAGCTCTGGAACTCCGAGCAGGGCTACGACTCGACCCTGCGCGCCTTCGAGAAGAGCATCGAGCGGCTGGGGACGGACCACGTCGACCTCTACCTGATCCACTGGCCGCTGCCGAGCCGAGATCTCTTCCTCGACACCTGGCGCGCCTTCGAACGGATCAAGGAGGAAAGCGGCGCCCGCTCGATCGGCGTCTCCAACTTCCGCGTCGAGGATCTCGAGCGAATCGAGCGGGAGGCCGAGCAGCGCCCGACCGTGAACCAGATCGAGCTGCACCCGCAACTCCAGCAGGCCGAGCTGCGCGCCTGGCATGCCGACCACGACGTCGCCACCGAGGCCTGGAGCCCGCTGGCACAGGGCGAGCTGCTCGAAGACGGGACGATCGAAACCATCGCCGCCCATCACGAGCGCACGCCGGCCCAGGTCATCCTCCGCTGGCACCTGCAGCTCGGCAACGTCGTGATCCCGAAATCGGCGACCCCCGAGCGAATCCGCGAGAACTTCGAGCTCTTCGACTTCGCCCTCAGCGAGGACGACATGGCCGCGATCGAGCGCCTCGACAGCGGCGCGCGGACCGGGCCGGACCCGGGCACCTTCAGCGACGCGTAGACCGCCGCGGCTGAAAGGATTGGCCGGATGGCCAGTGGAAAGGCGGAGGCGCCGCGGACCGAGAAAGAGCTGCCCGGGGTCTGGCGGCTGCGGCTCCCGCTTCCCTGGCCCGGCGTCCCGCACGGAAATGCCTGGGCGATCGAGTCCGACGGCGGCGTCGTCATGTTCGACACCGGGATCGGCGGCAAGGGGAAGCTCCGGCAGCTCGACCTGGCGCTGGCGCAGGCCGGGTTCGGGGTCGAGGACGTCCGCCTCGTCGTTTGCACCCATTCCCACACCGACCACTACGGGTTGGCTGGGGCGATCTGCGAGCGGGCCGGCTGCGAGCTGTGGATACACCCGCACTGGGAGCACGTGCGGCTGCAAGCCTCCGACCCCGAGGCGGCGCTGGAGGCGCGGATCGAGGTGGCGCGGCAGAGCGGGGTCTCGCCGGCGGCGCTGGAGCGCTACCGCGAGCGGCGCGGCGACGAAGAGACCGGGATCGACATCCTCAAGGAGCCCGACCGCGACCTCGTGCCTGGGGTCGAGGTCGAGACCGACCTCGGCAGCTGGCAGGTGGTCGAGACGCCGGGGCACGCGCCCTCCCACGTCGTCCTCCACCAGCCGGAGCGCCGCCTGCTGATCTCCGGCGACCACCTGCTCGGCCGCACGGTCCTCTTCTTCGACTACGGCCACAGCCCCGACCCGGTCGGCGAATTCTGCGCCAGCCTCGACCGGGTCGAGCCGCTCGCGGTCGACCTCGTCCTGCCCGGCCACGGCCGCACCTTCCGCGACCCGGCGGCGAAGATCGCCGAGTCTCGCCGCCAGGTCGACGAGCTGCTGGGGAAGGTGCGGGAGGCGCTCGGCAAGGGGGAGCGGACCGCCTTCGAAATCGTCGAAGACATCATCGGCCCGGAGATGGTCAAAACCCCCGCCAGCGGCTGGGTGCTGCAGATCGTCCTCTCCTGCCTCGACCACCTCGCGATCGTCGGCGAGGTGGAGGGGCTGGACGGCTCGGACCCGCAGCGCTGGCGGCTCACGTAGCCTTACCGCGATGGCGAGCTTCACGTACGTGCGCCAGGTGGCCGCCCCGCCCGAGGTCGTCTTCGACGTCCTCACCGACCACCGCCGCTACACCGAGATCACGTCCCTGCGCCGGGCCGAGCTCGAGCGCGAGGGGGAGCCGGAGCCGAACGGCGTCGGCGCGATCCGCGTCCTCACCGTCGTCGGGCCGCCGATGCGCGAGGAAATCATCGCCTTCGAGCGGCCCTATCGCTTCTCCTACAAGATCCTCTCCGGCCTGCCGGTCCGCGACCACGTCGGCACCGTCGAGCTGGAACCGAAGGACGGCGGCACCGAGATCACCTACGCGGTGAAGACGACCCCGACGATCCCGCTCGCCGGCCCCGTCTTCATGGCGTTCCTGAAGAAAGCGATCAGGGACCTGATCGGGGGAGTCGCGAAAGAGTCCGAGCGCCGCGCCGCGGATGCGCGGTAGCGGGTTCCTCGAGAAGCACCTCTGGCACCGCTCGAACCGGTGGCTTGCCGTCGCCCTGCTCGCGCTCGGGATCCTGGTCAGCGGCGCGATCGTCGGCTACGAGCTGCTGAAGCGGCCCGGCGACGTCCACAACGAGGAGGCAATCCGCCACTTCAAGCCGCAGAAGCCGCCGCCGCCGAAGGAACCGCAGACGGTCAACTGGCCGGTCTACGGCCAGAACCCTGCCCGGACCAAGTACCTGCCGGTGAAGGGGATCAAGCCGCCGTTCGACAAACGCTGGCGCTTCACCGACCGGCCGCTGCTCGAGTTCCCGCCGATCTACGTCGGCGGCAAGCTCTACTTCGTCAACAACAGCGGCTTCGCCTACGCCCTCGACGCCGACACCGGAAAGACGCTTTGGAAACGGCGGATCGGCCGGCTCAACGCTTCCTCGCCCGCCTACTTCAACCACCGCCTCTACATCGTCAACCTCGTCCCCGGTCACATCGTCAAGCTCGACGCGAAAACCGGGCGGCTGATCTGGAAACGCGATCTGCCGGGGCGGGCCGAGTCCTCGCCGGTGGTGATCGATCGGACCGTCTACTTCGGCTGCGAGAACGGCGAACTGTTCGCGATGAGCACCGGCAAGGGCCAGGTGCGCTGGTCGACCACGCTCGGCGGCCCGATCAAGTCAGCCCCCGCCTACTACGGCGGTCGCCTCTACGTCGGCGACTACGGCGGCCACATGAACGCGGTCGACGCCAAGACCGGCAAGCTGGTCTGGCAGAGCGGCTCGCTCGGCCCGGGCTACGGCGGCTCGGGCGCCTTCTACTCGACCCCGGCGGTCGCCTACGGCCGCGTCTACGCCGGCAACAACGACGCCCGCGTCTACAGCTACGACATCTCCGACGGCACCCTCGCCTGGTCCTACTCGACCGGCGGCTACGCCTACTCCGGGCCGGCCGTTGCCAACACCAAGCACAGCCCGCCGACCGTCTTCATCGGCTCCTTCGACGGCAACGTCTACGCGCTCAACGCCAAGGACGGCAGCGTGCGCTGGAGCCGCTCGGCCGGCGGCCAGGTGGTCGGCTCGCTGTCGGCGGTCGGCGACATCGTCTACGTCGCCGAGTTCACCAACAAAACGACCAGCGGCTTCATGATGAGGAGCGGCAAGCGGGTCTTCCGCTACCCGAAGGGGACCTACACGCCGGTGATCTCCGACGGCCGGCGGATCTACCTGACCGGCTACTCGTCGATCACCGCGCTCCAACCCCACCGGGCGGTGGTGGCGGTAGCTTCGGCGCACCCCGCGCGTAAGCCGGGAAAAGCCCAGAATGCAGCTGCGCCCGCAGGACGCTCAAGCTCGAACCGTAGTTCTGGATCCGGTAGCTGTTCGAATCACCGAAGTCCTGGTAATAAACGAGCATCCGGCAACGGCGGTGGCTGTTCACCCAAGCAAAAAGCTTGCGGACAAAAGTCGGGTCCTCACCTTCAACAGCCCACTCGGCAAGCGCGAAAGGCTTGCCGGAAAAACGGCGGTAAAGGCCAGTAAGGGCGTCCCATTCGGGGTAGCCGGAGTAGAAGTCGGTCCCGACCCAGTCGACCCAGCGCGAGCCGGGGTAGAAGTGTTTCGGCCGGTTCTCGGGGGTGGTGGGGGAGCCGGCGGGCAGCGGGCTCCAGACGACGGCGACCGGCGCCTGCGGCAGGGCGCGGACGTCGACGGTCAGCGGCGGCAGCCCGGCCGCGGCGAGCCGGCGGTCGATCTGCCGCTTCGTGCCGCCGCCGTGGACGATCACGTAAATGCGGCGGAAGGCGCGTTTGTAGGCGCGGGGGCTGTGCTCGGGGCCGCGCGAGGCGCCCGAGCAGTCGTAGGCGGCGTAGACGTTGAGGCAGCGGTTCGGCTCACCGAGCGGCCGGATGTAGGCCCGCATCTCCTTTTCGAAGAAGAGCTTGTTGAGGCGGACGAGGTAGCGGTCGCCGCGACCGGCGGCGATCTGCGGCAGCGAGATCACCTCGTGGCCTTCCTTGTCGGTGCTGATGTGGATCATCGGCCGGGCCCTCGCGGTCTGCCAGCGCTGGATCGAGTCGGGGAAGTCGCTGCCCCAGGTGCGGAAGGACTCGATCACCGCCGGATGCTTGTTGACCGCGTCGGAGAAGTGCCCGAAGTCGGCCATGTCGCCGGTGTCGGAGACGCCGAAGTAGACCTTCTTCCCGGGCGGCTTCAGCAGCGGCCAGGCGGACGCCGAAGCGGCGGTCGCGAGCGCGACCAGCAGCAGGCAGGCGAAGACCGCCCCCGGGAGTTTCGCTTTCGAAAGCACGGCGGGAGCGTCCATGCTTGCAAGCGCCGCTCCCCGGCCGCTACCGAGCGCGGGTGAGCGCAAGCCCGATTGCGCTCAGGCGGCGAGCGGCGCGGCGTGCTCGGCGATCAGCGCCAGCACTTCCGGTGCGTACTTCTCGATGAAGGCGGGACCGACGCCGCTGATCGCGAGGAGGGCGTCCTCGTCCCGCGGGCGGGCGGCGGCAATCGCGGTGAGCGTTTTGTTGGCGGCGACGGTATAGGCGGGCTTACCCGCAGCTGCCTCGAGGCGCCACGCTTTCAGCGCCTCGAAGAGCGGAGCGTCGGCGGGGGAGAGCTGGGGCGCCGGCGTCGCCTTCTTCGCCGAACTGGACTTCGAGCGGGAGATCGCGATCGTGTCCGGGTCCGGCAGCCAGTCGAGCATGTCGCAGACGTCGCAGCAGCGCTCCAGCGGAGCGCCGGCGGTGCGGTCCGAGAAGTGGTCGAGCAGCGCGCGCCGACGGCACTCGGTGCCGTAGATGAAGGCCTTGATCGCGTGGTAGGCGCGCCAGCCGCGCTCGCGGGCGACCGCCAGATCGGGGTCGCCGGCCCGCTGTTCGTTGAAGCGGACGAGGCGGCCGAGGTCGGCTTTGAGGGCGAGCATCGTCGCCCGCGAGGGCAGCCCGTCGCGCCCGGCGCGGCCGGCCTCCTGGTAGTAGGCCTCGACGCTGGTCGGGATCGTCACGTGCCAGACCGAGCGCACGTCGGGCTTGTCGACGCCCATCCCGAAGGCGTTGGTGGCGCAGATGACGCCGGTGTCGGTGGCCATGAACCGTTCCTGGATCGCCGTGCGATGCTCGGGTTCGAGGCCGGCGTGGTAGGCCACCGCGGCGATGCCGCCGTCGCGCAGGTCAGCCGCCACCTCTTCGGTCTGGCGGCGGGTGCCGCAGTAAACAATGGCGGGCCTGTTCGCGGGATCGGCGAGCCCCGCCTCCAGCAGCGCCTGCCGCCGCGCCGTCGAGCCCTTGCCCTCGAGGGCGACGACGTCGAAGGAGAGGTTCGGCCGGTCGAAGCCCGAGCGCACCTGCAGCGGCTCCTTCATCCCGAACCGGGAGGCGATCTCCCGTCCCACCGGCACCGTCGCCGTCGCCGTGCAGGCCATCACCGTCGGCCGCCCCAGCCGCTCCACCACCTCCGGCAGTCGCAGGTAGTCGGGCCGGAAGTCGTGCCCCCACTCCGAGACGCAATGCGCCTCGTCGACCGCGACCAGGTCGACCTTGCGATGCGAGAGCGCTTCGAGGAAGACGCTCGACCCGAACCGCTCCGGCGCGCAATAGACGATCCGCGCATCCCGACGCACCGAATCCAGCGCCTCCCAGACGACCTCCTCCGCCATCCCCGAGGTGATCATCGCCACCGGCTGCCCCAACCGCCGCAGCTTCTCCCACTGATCCCGCATCAACGCGATCAGCGGGCTGACCACGATCGTCAGCTCCTCCGACGCGAGTCCAGGCAGCTGGTAGCAGAGGCTCTTGCCACCTCCGGTAGGCATGACGATCAGCGAGTCGCGGCCCTCCAGGGCCGCGACCACCGCCTCACGCTGTCCCGCCCGCCAGCTCTCGTAACCGAGCTGCCGCAGCAGCTCGTCCGCTCTTTCCCCGGCTCCGGTCATGGACGAGCCAGGGTAGGGCCTGCGGCGGTCCTACTTCTCCTCGTCGGCGTCGCTCTCGCCCTTGGTTGCGCCTTCTACGTGCTCCGCGCCGGTAACCGTCAGCGTCCCCCGCTCCTCCGAGCCGCCCGGGCAGTAGATCGTGTACTCGCCGGCGCCGAGCGTGACGGAGAAGCTGCCGCTGAGACCGTCGGTGATGTTCTCCTCCTCGCCGAGGACCTTGTCGCCTTCCATGATCTCCATCTCGGTCACCTTGCTGGTCCCCGCGTTTTCGATTTCGAAGGCGATCGGGCCGGCGGGCGCTTTGGCCTCGTTCGGCTCACAACCGGCGTCGGTCAGCTTGAAGGCGATCTTCTTGGCGCCGGCGGGGGTGTCCTCGCTCGACCCGCAGGCGGTGAGACCGGCGGCCAGGGCAAGCGCCATCGCGGCGAGGGGAAGAAGGTGCTTTCGAATCATCTGGGGTGGCTCCTTGTCATGCTTCTGGGATGAGAGTTAGGGCACCCTAACAAAGACCGACGGATTCAGTCGGGAATAACGGCGCCGGCCGTTTGCACCCGGGATAGCGGAACAAATGACCGGCGCACTCAAGGCGAAGGGCCTCGCCGGAGCGGCGCTGAGTCGCGCGGGCTAGGCGGTGCTCTCGGCGGCGCCGATGCGGCCGCCGGCGCGGACCCGGTCGCGGCGCGGACGGAAACGCATCCCCTGCGGCCAGAGCACGTAGATCGCCATCGGGACCGCGTAGCCGAGGTAGAGGATCGCTTCGATCACCGTCGGCGTCGGCTGCAGGCCGAGCATCCCGGTCAGCAGCGAGCCGGAGATCGTGCCGGGCTGGACCAGCCAGCTGAGGTCGATCGCCTGGCTCTGCAGCCCGTTCACCCAGCCCGCCTCGTGGCCGGTGTGGGCGGCTGAGGCCAGCAGGCCGGCGGCGACGAAGACGAGGACGATGCCGGTGATCCGGAAGAAGCGGGTGAGGTTGATTCGCACGCCGCCGCGGTAGAGGCCGAGGCCGATCGCGATCGCGGCAACCAGGCCGAGGACGGCGCCGGCACCGGCAGCAGTGGTGTCGGTGGAGTCCTGGAAGGCGGCGAGGAGGAAGACCGAGGTCTCAAAGCCCTCGCGCAGGACCGCGAGGAAGGCCATCGCGACCAGGGCCATGGTCGAGCCGGTTGCCAGCGCCGAGGCGGCCTCGCCTTCGAGCTGGGCTTTGATCCCGCGGGCGTGGCGGCGCATCCAGACGATCATGTAGGTGACGGCGCCGACGGCGATCAGTCCGATCACCGTCTCCAGGCCCTCCTGCTCCTTCTGCGGCAGCTGCTGGCCGACGATTTCGAGGCCGACGCCGACCGCGACGCAGAGGGCCACGGCGATCCCGACGCCGGTCCACATCTGCCGCATCGCGTCCTGGCGACCCTCTTTGACCAGGAAGGCGGCGATGATGCCGACGATCAGAGCGGCCTCGACGCCCTCTCGCAGGGTGATGACGAAGGTGGGGATCATGCGGGTGGTTCTCCTCGTGGTGCCGGAGGGCGTTAGGTCGCCCTAATTAGGAGCCCCGAAAACCTAGCATGGAACTAGGGAATCAGTCGGACGGAAGCCACGGCTGTGACCAAGCTCCGGTTCCCCGCATCAGGTCCTCGGCCTCTTTCGGCCCCCAACTTCCCTGCTCGTACGGGTGAACCGGCCCCGGCTCGTCGAGCAGCGGCTGCACTACCCGCCAGGTCTCTTCGATCGCGCTCTGGCGGGTGAAGAGCTGGTGCTGGCCGGCGATCGCGTCGCCGAGCAGGCGCTCGTAGGGCTCGGGGTCTTCGCCCGGCGCCCGCTCGAACAGCACCTCGAGGTCGGCGGCCTGGAACTCCTCTTCACCCGCCTTCTTCGCATACATGCGGGTGCGGGCACCGGCTTTCGGCTCAATCCGGATCGTCAGCTGGTTCGGTTCCGGCGTCTTGCCGTGGCCGATCCCGAGCTTCGGCGGCCGCTTGAAGAAGACCGTCACCTCGGTCGCCTTCACCGGCAGGTACTTGCCGGCGCGGACGAAGAAGGGGACGCCGGCCCAGCGCCAGTTGTCAACCTCTAGCTGGATCGCGGCGAAGGTCTCGGTCTTCGAGTTGGGATCGACGTCTTTCACCTCGAGGTAGCCTTCGTACTGGCCGCGGACGTAGCGCTTCGGGTCGGCTGCGCACATCGCCTTGAAGAACTCGAGCTTCTTGTCGCGGACGCTGTCGGGGTGGTTGCCGGTCGGCGGCTCCATGCCGACGATCCCCAGCACCTGCAGGGCGTGGTTCTGGATCACGTCGCGCATCGCCCCGACCGCGTCGTAGAAGCGGCCGCGGTCCTCGACCCCGAAGTCCTCGGCGATCGTCATCTGCACGTGGGAGACGTGCTCGCGGTTCCAGACCGGCTCCAGCAGCGAGTTGGCGAAGCGCAGGTAGGTGATGTCCATCACCGGCTCCTTGCCGAGGTAGTGGTCGATGCGGAGGATCTGCTCCTCGCGCAGGACCTCGGCCAGTTCGTCGTTCAGCTTGCGGGCCGACTCGAGGTCGTGGCCGAAGGGCTTCTCGATCACCACGTGGGCGTTCTCGGCCAGCCCGGCCTTGCCGAGCCCCTGGACGACGGTGGCGAAGAGGGCCGGCGGGATCTCCAGGTAGAAGACCGGCCGCTTCGCGTCGCCGAGCGCCTTGCCCACGCGCTTGAAGGTGTCCTCGTCCCCGTAGTCCCCCTGGACGTAGGTGAGGCGCTTGGCGAGGCGGGCGAAGACGTCCTCGTCGGGATCGCCGACGGTGGCGCCGATCGCCTCGCGGGCGTGCTCGCGCAGCTTTTCGTCGTCCCAGTCGTCGATCGCGACGCCGACGATCGGCAGGTCGAGCTTGCCGGCCGCCTCCAGCCGGTAGAGCGCCCGGAAGGTCATTTTCTTCGCCAGGTCGCCGCTGATCCCGAAGATCGCGAGGACGTCGGCGGCGTTGCTCATCGCCGCAGGCTATCCGCTCCACCCCGGCGAGTCCGTCTGAAGCGTCGCTATGCGACGCCTGGCGCGGACTCGTGAAAGTACGATGGCTTCGCAGCGTCGCTCCACACCCCAAACAGCGGAGGACTTCATGGAACTCGGAATCGTCGGCCTCGGCCGGATGGGAGCCAACATGGCGCGACGCCTGATGCGCGACGGCCACGAGATCGTCGCCTACGACGTCAACCCAGACGCTGTCGAACAGCTCGCGGGGGAGGGCGCGGAGGGAGCCTCCTCGCTGGAGGAGATGGCCGCGAAGCTGAGCGCGCCCCGCTCGGTCTGGATCATGGTCCCGGCGGGCGAGATCACCGAGCAGACGGTCGACGCGGTCGCCGCCGTGCTCGAGTCCGGCGACGCGATCGTCGACGGCGGCAACTCCTATTACCGCGACGACATCCGCCGCGCCGAGAAGGTCGGCGAGCAGGGGATCGACTACGTCGACTGCGGCACCAGCGGCGGCGTCTTCGGCCTCGAGCGCGGCTACTGCCTGATGATCGGCGGGCCGGACCGGGCCGTCGAGCGGCTCGACCCGATCTTCGCCAGCCTGGCGCCGGGGGTCGAGGCGGCGGAGCGGACGCCGGGGCGGGACGGCGACCCCTCGCCCTCGGAGAACGGCTACCTCCACTGCGGGCCCAACGGCGCCGGCCACTTCGTGAAGATGGTCCACAACGGGATCGAGTACGGCGTGATGGCCGCCTACGCCGAGGGTCTCAACATCCTCAAGAACGCCAACGCCGGCAAGGTCAAGCGCGAGGCCGACGCCGAGACGGCGCCGCTCGACCACCCCGAGTACTACCAGTACGACCTCGACCTGCCCGAGGTCGCCGAGGTCTGGCGGCGGGGCAGCGTGATCGGCTCCTGGCTGCTCGACCTGACCGCAGCGGCGCTGCAGGAATCGGGCGACCTGGAGGAGTTCACCGGCCGCGTTTCCGACTCCGGCGAGGGTCGTTGGACGGCGATCGCGGCGATCGACGAGGGCGTGCCGACCCCGGTCCTGACCACCGCCCTGCACGAGCGCTTCTACTCGCGCGGGCTCGGCGACTTCGGCGACAAAGTCCTTTCCGCCATGCGCAAACAGTTCGGCGGCCACGACGAGAAGAAGGACTGACCCGTGCCGATCGGGCTCGAGGTGGCCGGTGACGAAAAGGCCGCCTCGCGGCGGGCGGCGGAGCTGATCGCCGCCGCCGGGGCCGAGGCCGCGGCCGAGCGCGACCGCTTCACCTTCGCGATGAGTGGCGGCCGGAGCCCGTGGGCGATGCTGGCGATACTCGGCGAATCCGAGCAGATGCCCTGGGACAAGACCGAGCTCTTCCAAGTAGACGAGCGCGTCGCCGCCCCCGGTGACGAGGCCCGCAACCTCACCCACATGGTCCTCGGCCTCTCGATGGACCACCAGGCGACGTTACGGCCGATGCCCGTAACCCAGCGCGACCTCGAGGCGGCAGCCCGCGACTACGAAGCCCAGCTCCCCGACCGCTTCGACCTCATCCACCTCGGCCTCGGCCCCGACGGCCACACCGCCTCCCTCGTCCCCGGCGACCCGGTCCTAGAAGTGACCGACCGCCGCGTAGCGATGACCGAGACCGCCTACCAAGGCCACCGCCGCATGACCCTCACCTACCCCGCCCTGAACGAGGCCCGCCGCATCGTCTGGCTCGTCACCGGCCCCGACAAGGTCGAAGCCCTGCAGAAGCTCCTGGCCGGCGACGGATCGATCCCCGCCGGCAAGGTGCGAAACGAGAACGCGATCGTGATCGCCGACGAAGCCGCCGCTGGGTGAGAACGCAGTTGTCCCCGCCATGCGGAGAGAAGTGCGTTCTCACCAGGTGAGTCCCAGGGCGCCTCTTATTTCGTTCAGCCTCCTGATCCGCTGATCAGCTTCTCCGGCAATCTTCTGGAACCACTCTTTCGTTAAAGGGAACTCTGCGCAGCGCCCGGCGCATCTGCTCATGTAAGGCGTCGCAGGAAAAAAAGAGGTGGATCGGAGTCGATCCCCAATCGAGTCGCAGCTCGCTGAATCGCTTCAGCTCTCTGCCATCGATCTCAATATCTATCCCGAGAGGTGCCAGTAAAGCTCCGACTGCCGGCCACTCATCGGCGCGGATGAACACGTTGACGTCGATGTCTCCCGTTGCTCTCGGCTCTCCGTAGTAGCCCACCGCCAATGCGCCTCCAAAAGCGTGTGGCATTTGTGCTCCTGCCAAAGCTTCGTGAACCGACGACACCTTCTCCGGTAACGGCGGCCCGTGCTTCGGCTGAGGTGGAAGGGCATCGGCGAGCTTGAGCAGTTCCCGCAGCACCTTCTCCCGTTCCTCCGCCGAGACGCCGATCCACTCGGTCGCTGAGCGAGCGGCACTCGAAACCGGAGAGTCGGGATCGTAAGGACGGTCACTGCGATCCTGGTTCGTAAGCGCATCGACGAGCAGGCGGCGCAGCATCGGGTGGATTCGTTCTCCCGCGGCGAGGGCTCGGAGGGTCATCTCCGCTGCCTCATCGACGGTGGCGACGTTCTGCAGTTTTTCGGCGGCTGCCATCGCAGCCTAAAGATTACGCCGCCGGATCCAGCGACACCGCGTGGTTGCCGAGGATGCGGCCGTCGGGGTCCCACTTGCGCTTGACCTCGGCGAGGCGGGAGCAGACGTCGGGGGGGAGGATTTCGTCGGAGTCGCAGGGGCGCTCGGCGAAGTTGAAGTAGCCGCCGTCCCCGGCCCAGGGCGCCATCGCGTCGTCGAAGCGGTTGAGGTGGCCCTCGATCGCTTCGCCCAGCTCCGGCGTCATCGGCATGCCGATGCCGAACATCACCCAGTTGGCGTCGAGGTGGGAGAGAGCGCCGCCGTCAGGGTCGGGACGGCCGAGGGCGCCGCCCATGTGGCGGATCTCGGTCAGCAGCAGCGGCGAGTTCGACTCGGGGCCGGCGAGCTCGGCGAAGGCGTCGATCGCCTCGTCGGGAAGCTCGCGCAGGACGCGGTGGTGGCCGAGGCCGGGCACCGGGTTCTCCGGATCCATGTGGATCCGGCAGAGGCCCGCGGCCGGGATCTGGTCGAAGGTGTCCATGATCGGCTCGCCGAGCTCGCGCAGCGGTGCGATCGTCGCTTCTCCCGTCTCCTTGTCGCCGATGCAGGCGGCGTCGATCGTCAGCAGGGGCGTCCCGCGCAGAGGCTCAGGAACGTCGGGGATAGGAGGCGGGGTGATGAACCGGACCACCGAGGTGACGTCCTCGGAGACCCCTTCGGCCCAGTCGCGGTAGCGGCGCACCGCCTCGGCGCCGAGCGCGGCGGGGAAGATCAGGACGCCGGCGTAGGCGTCGGCGACCGGCACCAGGTCGAGGTGGAGCGCGGTGACGATCCCGTAGTCGCCGCCGCCCCCGCGCAGCGCCCAGAAGAGATCGGGCTCATTGCCGGCGTCGACGGTCCGCTGCTCGCCGTCGGCGGTGACCAGCTCGATCGCCCGCACGCGGTTGCAGGCGAAGCCGTAGCGGCGGCCGAGCCAGCTGAGCCCGCCGCCGAGGTGGTAGCCGATGACGCCAACGTCGGGGGAGGAGCCGGGCAGGCCGCTGAGCCCGTGGGCACCGGCGGCTTCGCTCAGCTCCAGCACCAGGGTCCCCGCCTCGACCCGCGCGGTTTGAGCCTCGGCATCGATCTCGAGGCCGCGCATGCGCTCGGTCTTGATCAGGATCGCGCCCTCGAGAGAGCGCAGGGCGACGGCGCCGTGACCGGTTCCCTGCCCCGCGACCCGGAGGCCGTTGCCGGCGGCGAAGCGCACCGTGGCAGCGACGTCGTCGGCGCTCTCGACGAAGGCGACTGCCTCGGGCGTCTGGTCGGCGGCCAGGTTCCAGGCGGCGCGGGCCTGATCCCAGTCGGCGTCGTCAGGGGTGGCGACTCGGCCGGCGATCGCCAGCTCGCTGAAGTCGGTCATGCGGGCTCTCCTTTGCGGTCAGCTGAAACTGGTGCGGTCCACGGCGCCTCCCCGAGCAACGAAAACCGTGCTCACCATACTCGGGGGGAAGAGGCCGTGGGCGGCAACGCCCGGATCGGCCTCCAGCCGCGCCGCCAGCGCCGCCGGGTCGTCGAGGCCGGGACCGCGGTAGTCGGCGATCACGCCCCCGTCGGGGGAGGGGGGAGCGTCGCGCAGCTGCACGTCCGGGCCGAGGCGATCGAGCGTCGAGGCGGCGCCGAAGCCGAAGAGCTCCAGCGGGACCGGGCCGCGCAGGGCGTCGACCGGCTTGCTCGAGTCGCCGATGACGACGAAGCGCTCGGCCGCCGCGGCGACGATCTTCTCCCGCAGGTGGGCGCCGCCGCCGCCCTTGATCAGCCAGCCGTCCGGCGTCACCTCGTCGGTGCCGTCGATCGCGATGTCGAGCCGCTGCAGACGGTCGAACTCCTCGACCGGAATCCCCAGTTCGCGCGCCTGTTCCTCGGTTGCCACCGAGGTGGCGACGCAGCGGATGTCGGTGAGGCCGCGGCGAGCGATTGCCGGCAGCAGGTGGGCGACCGTCGAACCGGTCCCGAGGCCGACCGCCATCCCGCTCTCGACAAGCTCGGCGGCGGCCTCGGCGGCGAGGCGCTTCTCCTCGTCAGACGCGTTCACGAACGGCACGCTACATTGGACCAATGACTCTTAGCACCGCCGCAACCGAGACGCAGGACTACAAGATCGCCGACATCGGACTCGCCGACTTCGGCCGCAAGGAGATCTCCCTCGCCGAGGTCGAGATGCCGGGCCTGATGCAGACCCGCGAGGAGTACGGGGCGTCGCAGCCGCTGAAAGGCGCGCGCATCACCGGCTCGCTCCACATGACGATCCAGACCGCGGTCCTGATCGAGACCCTGGTTGCCCTCGGCGCCGAGGTGCGCTGGGCCAGCTGCAACATCTTCAGCACCCAGGACCACGCCGCCGCCGCGATCGCCGCCGCCGGAATCCCCGTCTACGCCTGGAAAGGCGAGACGCTGGAGGAGTACTGGTGGTGCACCGAGCAGGCGCTCAACTGGCCCGACGGCGAGGGCCCGAACATGATCCTCGACGACGGCGGCGACGCGACCCTGCTCGTCCACAAGGGCGTCGAGTTCGAGAAGGCGGGCTCGGTGCCGGACCCCGATTCGGCCGAATCGGAGGAGTTCAAGATCGTCCTGCAGACCCTGCAGCGCTCGCTCGAGACCGACCCGCAGCGCTGGACCAAGATCGCGGCCAACGTCAAGGGCGTGACCGAGGAGACGACGACCGGCGTCCACCGGCTCTACCAGCTGGCCGAGACCGGCGACCTGCTCTTCCCGGCGATCAACGTCAACGACTCGGTCACCAAGTCGAAGTTCGACAACCTCTACGGCTGCCGCCACTCGCTGGTCGACGGCATCAACCGCGCCACCGACGTGATGATCGGCGGCAAGGTCGCCGTCGTCTGCGGCTACGGCGACGTCGGCAAGGGCTGCGCCGACTCGCTGCGCGGCCAGGGCGCCCGGGTGATCGTCACCGAGATCGACCCGATCTGCGCCCTGCAGGCGGCGATGGAGGGCTACGAGGTGCGGACGCTCGACGAAGTCGTCGAGACCGCCGACATCTTCGTCACCGCCACCGGCAACAAGGACATCATCACCGTCGACCACATGCGGCGGATGAAGCACAACGCGATCGTCGGCAACATCGGCCACTTCGACAACGAGATCGAGATGGCGGCGCTGGAAGAGTCCGAGGCCGAGCGGATCAACATCAAGCCGCAGGTCGACGAGTGGAAGTTCTCCGAGGGCCGCTCGATCATCGTCCTCTCCGAAGGGCGGCTGCTGAACCTCGGCAACGCCACCGGCCACCCGAGCTTCGTGATGTCGAACTCCTTCACCAACCAGGTGATCGCCCAGATCGAGCTCTTCGGCAAGCGCGAGGACAAATACGCCGGCGAGCCGGCCGTCTACGTCCTGCCCAAGCACCTCGACGAGAAGGTCGCCCGCCTGCACCTGGCGGCGCTCGGCGTAGAGCTGACCGAGCTCACCCCCGAGCAGTCCGCCTACCTCGGCGTCCCGGTCGAGGGCCCCTTCAAGCCGGACCACTACCGCTACTGAGCATCCCCCGGCCGATTTAATCTCGGCCGATGGAACCCAGGCTCTGGATCTCTTCCAGCGGTGAGGCGCCGCATTCGGTGGCGCTGAGCGGCGAGCGGACCGTGGTCGGGCGCTCGCCCGAGGCTGACGTGACGCTTGAGGACGAGGCGGTCTCCTGGAACCACCTCGAGATCGAACGCAAGGGCGACGTGCTGATGGCGACCGACCTCGACAGCCGCAACGGCACCGCGCTGAACGGCGAGCCGCTCGACCGCCCCCGGCGCCTGCGCGACGGCGACACCCTGATCGTCGGCGCCCACCGCCTCGAAGTGAAGACCGGCGACATCACCCCGGTAGGCGCCACCGTCGCCGCCTCCGAGCCGGCGGTAGCCCTGAACGAGGAGGAGCGGGCGACCGCCGCCGCCCTCGTCGCCCCCTACCGCAGCGAGGGCGCCTTCGCCGGCCGCCCCGCCACCCGCGCCGAGATCGCCGCCGAGCTCCACGTCTCCGAGCGCACCGCCCAGCGCCGCCTCGACACCCTCGCCACCAAACTCGAAGTCCCCGGCGACGCCGGCCGCGACCGCCCCCGCCAAATCGCCGCCCGCGTGATCGAACTAGGCCTAGACCGCCCGCGGTAGGCCGGGACTACTCGGACTCTGGCATTTCTTCAATCTCGTAGTTCTTCGTCCGCCGCCCTCTGTTGACATCCCAGTGGGCGAGGAAGCAGAGAGCGGCTGCGATGAGGAGCGCGACCGTCGTAAGCCAGAAAAGAGCTGGTTGAACCGGAGCGCCTTGGGGCAAGGCCAAGGCAGCGGTAGCGGTCCCGACGGCGCAAGTAAGGAACGAGAAGCCGGCCGACAACCACACGTTCGACGGGGCTGGCTGCTCGCGTTCCTGGACCCGCCTCCTGCGAGGCTCTTTTACCGGTTGGAGTTGTGCTCTCGTGTGACGCATGGCTTCCTTCGTCTATTAAGCAGGGGCAATGCACCTTTTCCAGGGTGCACCTCCTTGGCCGACTATCTGCCATCGGTTCTAGCTCAGCTCGCCTGTGGATTGCCAGTGGATTTCGCAGTGATGAAGTTCTGGTCGTTTTCCACAGGCTCCACAGGCTGGCTTTCTCCTGACGGAACTCCGCAAAGAGCGACTTTCCTTGAGGGAAAAGTGGATGAAGGGTCTTTCAGGGACCCCGAAAGCCCATGTCAAGTCGTCGTCTCTCGGGTCGAGGTGTAGAGCGGTGCTAAGCCGAGGCGCGAGTCTGTCTCAAGCCTTGTACAGCAAGGTGTTTCACAGACTCGCGGTTGCCATGGGCCTGACCCGCATCGGGCCAAAGGTGACTCGGTGGGAGAAACGGGTGTCATTGGGCGGCACGGCTCTGACCCCGAGCATCGGTGTACGCAATTACCGATCGCTCGGAAAGGAGCATCCGATGTTCAAGAAAAGTCTCGTCACCGTGTTTGTCGCTCTCTTGGCTCTGGTCGTGCCCGCGGGCGCCTCCGCTGCCGGTGGGGCGATCGTCTTTTCGAAGGTCACCGAAGACCACCGCGAATACAAAGAAGGCGACAAAGTGCTGCCGCCGAAAGCGCCCGAAGGCGGGCTGTTCGCGGTCAAAGATCGACACCTCAACCAGCTGACCGAAAACCCGGCGGATACGGAACCGTCGTTCTCGGCCGACGGCCACACGATCGCCTTCGTCCGTGGCGGCGACGTCTTCGCGATCCGCGCCGACGGCTCCGGGGAGAAGCGGCTGACCAGCGGCGGAGAGCTGGACTCACGGCCGCTGATCTCGCCGAATGCCCGCATCGCGCTCTTCGAGCGTCGCACCACCGCGGGCGGGCCGCGCGACCTGTACACGGTCAGCCTCAACGGCGGCTCGCCGCACAAGATCGCCGCCTCCGCCGGGGACGAGCACGAAGCGTCGTTCTCGCCCGACGGGAAGACGATCGCCTTCGTCCGCTCCTCGGCCGCGGGCGGTGGTGACAACGACGACATCTACACCGTCCGGCCCTCCGGAGCGAAGCTGCGGCGCCTGACCGCTACCGCCGGGCTCGACGAGTACGCCCCCAACGTGCTGAACAAGACCATCGTCTTCAGCCGCGGCAAGAACGCCGAAGGCCCGAGCGCCTACGCCGACATCTACAAGATGGGCATCGACGGCAAGAAGATGACCAAACTGATCGCCGGCGCCGGCTCCGCCTACGTCGAGGACGTGACCTTGAACGGGCGCACGATCCTCTTCCGCCGCGACCAGGGCCTCTGGGTCAAACAGCTCGGCGGCAAGGGCCGCAAGCTCTCCGAGCTGCCGGACAACGCCGAGGTGAACAGCGTCTTCTCCTCCGACGGGAAGCAGGTCGCGACCTTCACCGAAGCCGACGAAGAACAGTCGCTCTCGGTGATCGACGTCTCCACCGGCCGCCGCAGCTACGCCGAAGTGGTCGGCTACTCCGGCGGCGACGTGACCACCAAGATCGGCCCGATCGTCACCTGGCAGCCGGTTCCGCACCGGCGGTAAGCGCGCCTACGCCGCAGGACCAGTCAGCGACCACGTCCCCCATCCGGCTATAACGGCCGGGTGGGGGACTTTGCCATCGGGTCCGAGGTTGCCGGCTACCGCATCGAGGGATTGATCGCGCGCGGCGGCATGGGCGTCGTCTACCGCGCCCTCCACCTCGGCCTCGAACGGCCGGTGGCGCTGAAGGTGATAGCCCGCGAGCTCGCCGACCGCGAGGGGTTCCGCGAGCGCTTCCTCCGCGAGTCCCGCCTCGCCGCCCGCCTCGACCACCCCTCGGTGGTGCCGATCTACGACTCGCGCGAGGTCGACGGCGAGCTGATCGTGGCGATGCGGCTGATCAAAGGCGGCGACCTGCGGGCGCTGATCGATCGCGAGGGACCGCTCTCGCCGGACCGCGCCCTCGACCTTCTCGCCCAGGTTGCCGACGCGCTCGACGCCGCCCACGCGGCCGGGATCGTCCACCGCGACGTCAAGCCGCACAACATCCTCGTCGAAGGCGACCGCGCCTACCTCTCGGACTTCGGCCTCGCCAAGGCCTTCGACGAGAGCGGCTCCGCCGGCGGGACCTCGGTCGTCGGCACCGCTCACTACATGTCGCCGGAGCAGTGGCGCGGCGACTCGATCGGCCCCGCCGCCGACGTCTACTCGCTCGGCTGCGTCCTCTACGAGGCGATCACCGGCATCGCCCCCTTCGCCCGGGCCGAAGCCGATACCGAGCCGGAGATGCCGCAGGGAGTGGAGGAGGCGATCCGCCGCGCGGTCGCCAAAGAACCGACCGACCGCTACCGCAGCGCCGGCGAGCTGATCGCCGCCGCCCGCGCCGGGGAGGCCTCGGAGGTGCGGCCGACCGCCGTCCTCTCCCACGACCGCAGCGAGCGAACCACGGTGCCCAACCGCTCGCAGGGGTGGTTCGGCTTACGGGGACGACGGGCGGCGCTCTGGATCTTCGGCGGCGTCGCGATCATCCTCGCGACGTTGGGGCTGGCCGCCGCGCTCCTGCTGTTGGGCGACGAAGGCCCGGAGGTCTCCGCCCCGATCGCGATCGGTCGGCCGCCGCTGCGGATCGCCGCCAGCACCCAGGCGGTCTGGGTGACGAGCGAACGCGACGGCACGATCACCCGCCTCGACCCCGCAACCGGGAAGCAGCTCGGTCGCCCGCTCCACCCGGGGATCGGCGTCGCCGGCATCGCGATCGGCGGCAGGTGGGTCTGGGTGACGAACTCGCGCCGCGGTCAGCTGCTCCGCCTCGACCCGAAGAGCGGCCGCGTCCTGAAGACGATCGAGGTCGGCGGCAAGCCGGGCCCGATCGCCCTCGGCGGCGGCCGCGTCTGGATCGCCGACGAGACCGGTCGCGGCGTCACTGCCGTCAACTCCGAAGGGGGCCGCATCTACCGGCGCGGGCTGCCGCCGCAGACGACCAACCTCCGCCTCGCCTTCGGCGCCCACGGCCTCTGGGTCAGCATCGCCGGCACCGGCAGCGTCCGCCGTGTCGACCCCGCCGACTTCACCACCGGCGAGCCGATCCGGGTCGGCCGCGGTCCCGCCGGCCTCGTCGTCGCCAACGGCTTCGTCTGGGTCGCCAACAGCCGCTCGGGGACCGTCTCCAGGGTCGACCCCGCCACCCGCCAGCTGCTCGGCGACCCGATCGAAGTCGGCGGCCATCCCGGCGGGATCGACGCCGGGACCAGCGCCGTCTGGGTCGCCAACGCCGCCGACGACACCGTCACCAAGCTCGACCTCGGCAGCGGCGAGCCGGACGGCGACCCGATCGCGGTCGGCCCGGAGCCGGGCGCCGTCGCGGTCGGCGGCGAAGCGGTTTGGGTCGCAAATAACGGAGACGGCACCGTCACCCGGATCGAGCCCTAGCTGTAGTTCCTAACCACGTTGTTCATCCGGGCCTCCTTGAAGGCTGGGGGTGCTGAAGCCACCCAGATCAAGGAGGACACCGGATGAAGCTCCACGCTAACGCTCGCACCTGCCCGAACAGCCGCAAGCTGCTGGTC
>DASULV010000069.1:0-54021 GCA_036277955.1 Solirubrobacterales bacterium
CGTCCGCAACGTCCAGTGCTCGGGCGTGATCCCGCAGATCAGCCTGATCATGGGGCCCTGCGCCGGCGGCGCCGTCTACTCGCCGGCGATGACCGACTTCATCTTCATGGTCAAAGAGACCTCGCACATGTTCATCACCGGGCCGGAAGTGATCAAAACCGTGACCGGCGAGGAAGTTGAGTTCGAGGAGCTCGGCGGGGCGATGAGCCACAACTCGAAGTCGGGCGTCGCCCACTTCGCCTCCGAGGACGAGGAGAGCTGCCTCGAGGACGTGCGCTACCTGATGAGCTTCCTGCCCTCGAACAACCTCGAGGCGCCGCCGCGGTTCGCGCCCTCCGACGATCCCGACCGCGAAGACACCGAGCTCGACACCCTCGTCCCCAACGACCCGCAGAAGCCCTACGACATGCGCGACGTGATCGCCCGCGTCGTCGACGACGAAGAGTTCTTCGAGGTCCACGAGCACTTCGCGAAAAACATCGTCTGCGGGTTCAGCCGGCTCGACGGCTATCCGGTCGGGATCGTCGGCAACCAGCCCGCCTTCCTCGCCGGCGTGCTCGACATCGAGGCCTCCGAGAAGGCAGCCCGGTTCGTACGCACCTGCGATTGCTACAACATCCCGATCCTCACCTTCACCGATGTTCCCGGCTTCCTCCCCGGCACCGACCAGGAGTGGAACGGGATCATCCGCCACGGAGCCAAGCTCCTCTACGCCTTCACCGAGGCCACGGTGCCGAAGCTCACCGTCGTCACCCGCAAGGCCTACGGCGGCGCCTACGACGTCATGAACTCCAAGCACATGCTGGCCGACTACAACGTCGCCTGGCCGACCGCCGAGGTCGCGGTGATGGGCCCCGAGGGCGCCGTCAACATCATCTACCGCAAAGACATCGCCAACTCGCCGACCCCCGACGAGCGCCGGCAGAAACTGATCGACGACTACAAAGCCCACTTCGCCAACCCCTACTCGGCGGCGGAGCGCGGCTACATCGATGACGTCATCGAGCCCCGCCAGACCCGCCCGAAGCTGATCCGCGCCCTGCGGATGCTGCAGAGCAAGCGGGTCGACCAGCCGAAGCGCAAGCACGGCAACATCCCGCTCTAGACAGCGGGGTTTCCAAAAGCCTCTTAAGCTCAGGTCTTCTTGATCAATGGAGCGTCTGCCAGTCGGCGCTCGAAAAGGGAGGCAGAGATGAATTACCTGAAGGGACTGGCCGTGGTTGCCGCGATGGCGGCGCTGATGCTCGTCGCGGGAGCGGGAAGCGCCGCGGCGACGGTGGTCTGCAAAACGAGCACGAGCCCGTGCGGCTCTCCGTACCTGAAAGGGACGCTGTTCAAAGGCACCCTGACGCCGGGAACGACGGCCGTCTTCAAAGCCGGCTTCGCGACGATCGAATGCAAAGAAGGACAGGGCTCGATCGAAACGACCAGCAACGGCAGCGCCACGGAAACAGTCAAAGGCCTGACAAAAACGCTCAGCTTCGGCGGCTGCAACGCGACCCTCAACGTGCTCAAAACCGGCCCCGGCGAAATCCACTGGACCAGCAAAACCAGCGGCACCTTCACAGCCGAAGGGATGGAAGTCACAGCGTCCACGCTCGGCGTCGACTGCATCTACGGGGGCAAAATCACCTCCGGGATCACGCTCAACGGCGGCACCAATCCGACGATCGGCATCAACACCAAAGTCCCGCTGATCTCCGGCGGCTTCCTCTGTTCCAATCCCGGCACGATGACCGCCTCGCTGACGGTCACCGAACCGACCCCGCTCTACGTCCTGGCTAGCTGAACCACCTCGGCGTTCGTCCTTTTATGGCCTGTAGGGGGTAAAAGGACGAACGCCGACTCTGATCAGCCCTACTCCGGGCGGATTCCGTCCCGGGAGCGATCGAGATTGCGTTCGATTGCGCGGGCGCGATATGCGAGCCCGCCGAAGACCGCCAGGAGAAACAGGCTGACGAGGGCCATCAGGAGCGAGCCGGCCACGATCGACACGACCAGCACCACCGCCAAGGGCACTATTACGCCGTCGCCGAAGTTGAGCAGGTCCACTGCCACAGCCTATTCGGCGCTAGGCGGTAGCCTGCGTCTGTGCTCGCGGGATTGTTCGAACTGATCGTGGCCGGCGCCGGGAGGCTTCTCTCGGCTATCGGCTTCGAAAAGCTGATCGAACGGGACGAGGCGAAGCCCGACCCCCGCAACTTCCCGCCGCCACGCTGAGCGGCGGACCTGTCCTCTACTCGGGGGGGCCTTGCCTAGCCTCTCGAAGGCGCTCCAAGTCGATCAGGTCCTCTGGCCTAGCCGCATCTTCCTTCAGGGACAGCAGGTCCTCGTAGCTCACCATGCGAACGGGAAGACCGGCGACTTGGTCCTCGATCGCGGAGGCCTCAAGCCTCTCCCATAGCGGCTTCTCGCCCTGCCATTGCATGATGTCGAGCCGTCCCAGACGCGTAAACAGCACCCAATTGCCACGTTCTGCCAGTACGGACGGATCAAGAGGGTCGGGAAGCTCGTCCTCGCGAAACTCGTCTGCTCCCTCGACCTGTGCTTCCAGTTTCCTCAGTGCGGTTGCGAGCCTCACGTAGTTGTCATCGTCTGGTTTAGGGACTACGTCGACATCCTTGGTCGCCCGCACATGACCGTGGTAGCCGACGGCCACGCCCCCGATGATGAGGAAGTCGACACCCTCTTCCGTCAGCTCCGCGAGGATCCCGCGGATATCGAGCTCAGCCAAGGCGACGACGGCGTCCGGACTGCTCGACCTGAGACATGAAGCGCGATAGCTCGATCACTTGTTCCGCCCGCTGGGCTGCGGAAAGCTCTCTGTAGTCACGGCGAGCGGCAGCCCGCTCTGCGCGACCATCGTGGGTCCAGTTGCCATTGCGTTTCTCTGCCGCCACGGGCAAACGGTACACCCGTCTCCGGTTTCCCAACTAGGGGACCGCGGTCGCCTCGGTCTCGACGCCGCCGCCTCCGCCGCGGCCGGGAGCACCGGCGTCTTCGCCGCCGAGGCGGTGGGCTAGGTAGACGGGGATGATCGAGATCAGGATCATCACCACGGCTACGGCGTTGACGATCGGGAGTTCGTGGGGGCGGAAGAGGTTGGAGAAGATCCAGATCGGGAGGGTCTGTTCGCCGGCGCCGATCGTGAAGTTGGTGACGATGATCTCGTCGAAGGAGAGGGCGAAGGCTAGGAGGCCGCCGGCGATCAGGGCGCTTTTCATCCCCGGGAAGGTGACGTAGCGGAAGGTCTGCCAGGTGTGGGCGCCGAGGTCGGCCGAGGCCTCCTCGAAGGAGCCGGAGAGGCGCCGCAGGCGGGCGACGGCGTTGTTGTAGACGACGACGATGCAGAAGGTCGCGTGGCCGACGATCACGGTGAAGAGGCTGAGCGGGACGTCGAGGACCTGGGTGAAGGTGTTGGAGATCGCGACGCCGGTGACTATGCCGGGCAGGGCGATCGGCAGGATCACCAGGAAGCTGATCGTCTCGCGGCCGAAGAAGCGGTGGCGCGCGACCGCCAAGGAGGCGAGGGTGCCCAGGACCAGGGCGATCGCGGTCGCGAACAGCCCTGCTTTCAGGGAGGTGAAGAAGGCTTCGCGCGCGGGTTCGTCCTTGAAGGCTTGGCTGAACCAGTGGGTGGTGAAGCTGGGGGGTGGCCACTCGAGGATCTTGCTCGAGTTGAAGGCGTAGATCACGATCACGATCAGCGGGATGTAGATGAAGGCGAGGCCGACCGCGACCGCGCCTCGCATCAGCATCTGCGCGCGTCTCGAGAGCCTCATCGCCGCCGCCTAGACATGCTCGAACGCTCCCAGCTTCCGGGCGACCATCAGGTAGGCGATCATGACCACGATCGGCACCATCGCCAGGGCGGCGGCGAAGGGCTGGTTGTTGGCGATGTTGCTGAAGATGACGTTGCCGATGAACTGGTCGTTGGAGACCAGGCGCGGGGTGATGTAGTCGCCGAGGGTGAGCGAGAAGGTGAAGATCGAGCCGGCGACGACGGCCGGGAAGCTGAGCGGCAGGATCACCCGGCGGAAGGTGGTGAAGGGGGAGGCGCCGAGGTCCTCGGAGGCGCTGATCAGCGAGTTCGGGATCCGCTCCAGCCCGGCATAGATCGGCAGGATCATGTACGGCAGCCAGAGGTAGCTGAAGACCAGCCATACCGCGGTGGTCCCGTAGCCGGGGCCGTGCAGCCCGATCGGTTCAAGCGCCCAGTTGATCGCCCCGTTCGCGCTCAGCAGCGTCCGCCAGGCGTAGACCTTGACCAGGTAGCTCGACCACAGCGGCAGCAGGATCCCGACCACCAGCAGCGCCTTGCCGCGCCGGCTCGCCACCTTCGCCATGTAGAAGGCGATCGGGAAGGCGATCACCGCGTCGGTGATCGTGACCAGCAGGGCGGTGCGGACCGTGCGCCAGACGATCGTCCGGTAGACGGGTTCGTTCCACAGCGATTCGAAGTTTTCGAGGGTGAAGCTCTTGACGGTCAGCCCGCTCAGCGGGTCGACCGACCAGAAAGCGGCGACCAGCAGCAGGGCGAGCGAGCCCAGGTAGCCGATCACCAGCCAGCCGATCGGGCCGGCGAGGAGCGCTCCTATCTGCAGGCGACGGCGGCCCTGGAAGAGGCCGGCGAGCCGATGGCCCACCGACCTCCTCTCAAGAGCCGCTTCCGACGCCATCGATCAGACCTGCAGGACTAGCCCTTGATCGACGTCCAGGCTTTCACCCAGTCGTTGTAGTCCATGCAGTTTTCTTCGCCGTTGCCACAGTCGGCCAGCGGCGTTTCCCAGTAGTACACCCGCTTCCAGAAGTCCGGTTCTTCCGCGTGGTATTCGGCGCAGAAGTTCGGATTCGCGGTTTCTTTGCAGGCGAGTTCCTGGGCCGGCGCCTCGCCGAAGTATTCGGCGACCTGGGCGTTGGCTTTCGGCGAGATGATCCAGTTCATCCACTCGTACATGCAATTCGGGTGTTTGGCGTCCTTGGCGATCATCCAGGTGTCCGACCAGCCGGTCGCACCCTCCTTCGGCAGGAAGCCCTGGCTCGCCGGGCTCGCCGCCACCGGCGCCCCTTCTTCCTTCAGCGCGAAGTACTGGTACTGCCAGGTGGTCCCGACAGTGACGTCGCCGCCCGCGAAGGCGGAGATCTGCTTGGCGGCTTCAGACCAGTATTCGCCGACGTTCGCCTGCTGTTCTTTCAACAGGTCGATCGCCGCGTTGAACTGCTCTTCGTTCAGCTCGTAGGGGTTTTCGATCCCCAGGTCGGGCTGGTGGAACTTCAGGTACATGGCAGCATCGGCGATGTAGCTGGATTCGTCGTAGATGCTGAGCTTGCCCTTGTATTTCGAGGCGATCTTTGGGTCGAAGACGACGTCCCAGGAGTCCGGCGCTGGCTTCACGTCGTCGGCGTTCCACATCAGCAGGTTCGCGCCGCGGCCGTGCGGGATGCCGTAGTTGACACCTTCGAAGGTGTTGTAGGGCTGGTCTTTGAGGTCGCTGAAGACCGTCTTGTAGTTGGAGACGAGGTCCGTGTTGACCGGGGCGACGGTGCCGGCGGCGACCATCCGCGCGGTGGCGTTGCCGGAGGCCGAGACGCCGTCGTACTGGCCGGTTTTCATCAGCTCGACCATTTCGTCGGAGGTGCCGGCTTCCTTGTCGGAGACTTTGCAGCCGGTTTTCTGTTCGAACGGTTTGGTCCATTCCGGTTCGACGTAGCCGGCCCAGGAGATGAGGTTCAGCTGACCCTCGCCTTTGCCGACTTTCTGCAGCGCTTCGTCGCTGCCGCCGCCACCGCCGGTGGTGTCGCTGCCCCCGCCGCCGCAGCCGGCGATCGCGAGCATGACCACGACAAGGCCGGCGAGGACGAGCCACGCCGATCGAGCGGGGTTGCCATCCCTACGTCTCATGGTGCTACCTCCTGTTTCGTTGACTTCCCGCCGACGGCGGCCACGTGCTCGGGACGCCACCCGACTAGGACCTCGTTTCCCTGCTCCGGCAGCGCGCCCGAGGACGCGCTCTCCACGTTCTGCCTGACGACCTGGAGCTTCTCCCCGTGCTCCAGTTGGACCGTGAAGCGGGTGACCGAGCCGGCGTAGGAGACGTCGACGATGCGACCGCTCTCCGTTTGCAGATGGTCTGCCTGCGCGCCGGCCTCGAGCAGCTCGATCTTCTCGGGGCGGATCGTCATCCGCCCGCCGTCGCGCTCGATCAGGTTGGAGACGCCGACGAAGCCGGCGACGAACTCGTTGGCCGGGTGCTCGTAGAGCTCCAGCGGCGGGCTCACCTGCTCGATGCGGCCGTTGTTGAAGACGGCGATCCGGTCGCTCATCGTCAGCGCCTCGTCCTGGTCGTGGGTGACGTAGACGAAGGTGATCCCGACCTCGCCCTGGATCGTCTTCAGCTCGCTCTGCATCTCCTCGCGCAGCTTCAGGTCGAGCGCTCCCAGCGGCTCGTCGAGGAGCAGCACCTTGGGCCGGTTGACGATCGCCCGCGCCAGCGCCACCCGCTGCCGCTGCCCGCCGGAGAGCTCGCCCGGCTTGCGATCGGCGTAGCCGGGCAGGCGCACCATCTCCAGCGCTTCTTCGCGGCGCTGCCGCCGCTCGGCCTTGTCAACCCGAGCCACCTTCATCCCGTACTCGACGTTCTCGCCGACGCTCATGTGCGGGAAGAGCGCGTAGTCCTGGAAGACCGTGTTGACCGCGCGGTCGTACGGCGGCACCCCGCTGACGTCCTCGCCGGCCAGCTCGATCGTGCCGCTGCTCGGGTCCTCGAAGCCGGCGATCATCCGCAGCGTCGTCGTCTTGCCGGAGCCCGACGGCCCCAGCATCGTGAAGAACTCCCCCTGGGCGATCTCCAGATCGATCCCCGCGACCGCCACCACCTCGCCATAGCGCTTGGTCAGGCCGGACAAGCGAATGTCTGCAGCTGCTCCCTCTATGCCTGGGAAGTTATCCCGAGCGGCGCGGAAAGCAAGGACAAAGTGGCCCGGGAGGATTAGCCGCAGTGGAGTAGGCGATCAGCGCATCCGCCATCGGCCCCAGCGGGGTGGGGCGAGAATCGGATGCGGTGGCTGCGCTTAGTAGCCGGCCGGGTGGCGCGCGACGAAGCCGACGTTGTCGCGCAGATCTTCGTGCCAGCGGGGGCCGGTTTCGCCGCCGGAGTCGCCGGAGGTGTCCCAGCGGTAGCCGGCGATCACGGCGTAGGCGTGGCCGGCGTTGGCGAAGACGGTGATCCAGCGGCCTTCGCCTGGTTCGGCCCAATCTTCCATCGGGCCGGAGGGGAGGGGGCTTTCGAGGAAGCGGCCGCCGTGGAGGGCGAAGGAGACCGAGCCGGAGCAGTCGTAGCCGCGGTCCCACCAGCGGGCGTGGCCGCCGCCCCAGACGTAGGGCTTGCTGCGGATCTTGTTGGCCGCGGCGATCACGGCCTTGACCCGGGGCGGAGCGCTGGCGGGCGGGACCAGCATCCCGTTGGGGAGCAGCCTCGCTTTCGCGGTCGGCGTGCAGACGTCGATTTCAGCCGGGGACATGCCGCCGGTGGTGCAACGAGCGGAGGCGCTGCCCGCACCGAAAAGGATCGTGGCGAAGATAGCGACGCAAAGCGCAAGCCCAGCCAACCTGAAGTTGTGACGCAAACCGATTCTCCTTCGTCGGCCTACGGGGTTAGCTGTCGGCCTAGCGCGAAAGGAGCTTGCGCCCCCACCTGATCGGTGGGCTCGGCCCGAAAACGTGGTTCCCCCGCTCCCGTTGCGCCCTTGGCACTTGGGATTCGGCGTTCCGGTTATCGAACGCGGAGAATGTAGCGCATTACCCGGCGCCGCGCTCACAAAACGCAAATATTTGCTCGAAAAGGCTGCTCCCACTGACAATCTGTTCGACGTGGCGGCTGGTAGCTTGCGCGCTGGGATGAACCTTTCGGGCCGCAAAGCGCTGCTCACCGGGGCCACGGGCGGCCTCGGCAGGGCGATCGCGCAGGCGCTGGCGCAGCGCGGGGCCCACGTAACCCTCAGCGCCCGCAAGCGCGAGGCCCTCGAGGAGCTGGCCGCCGAGCTGCCCGGCAGTGGCCACAGCGTCCTGCCCGCCGATCTCGCCGAACCCGACGCCGCCGAGCGCCTGGCCGCCGAAGCCGCCGGCAGCGAGATCCTCATCGCCAACGCCGGCCTCCCGGCCGCCGGCAAGCTCGACGACTTCACCCCCGAGCAGGTAAAGCGCGCCCTCCGCGTCAACCTCGAGGCGCCGATGCTGATGGCCCGCGCCCTCTACCCGGCGATGCTGGAAGCCGGTTCCGGCCACCTCGTCTTCGTCGCCTCCCTTTCGGGCAAGGCCGCGAGCCCCCGCAGCTCCATCTACAACGCCACCAAGTTCGGCCTAAGAGGCTTCGCCTTAGGCCTCCGCGCCGACCTCAACCCCAAGGGCGTAGGCGTCTCGATCGTCTCTCC
Organism: Solirubrobacterales bacterium; assembly: GCA_036277955.1. Taxonomy (GTDB): domain Bacteria; phylum Actinomycetota; class Thermoleophilia; order Solirubrobacterales; family 70-9; genus VAYN01. The sequence continues at coordinate 8,431 of DASULV010000069.1, forward strand.
AGGCTTCATCCGAGAAGCCGGCATGTTCGCCGACGCCGGCGCTAAGCCCCCTCCCGGAATGGGCACCTCCACCCCCGAGGCAGTAGGCGCCGCAACCGTCAAGGCCATCGAGCGCAACAAGGTCGAGATAACCGTGGCGCCTCTCCCGCAACGGGTCGGCGCCCATCTGGCCTTGGCCAGCCCATCCTTGAGCGTCAAAGCCCAGAGCGGCTCCGCCGGCCAAAAAGCGGCCCAAGCCATCGCCGACGGTCACGGCCCCAAGAAGCGCTAATCGGTACCGCCCTCAGTCAACCGTAGGTCTACTTCGGCCGGGGGCGCCGGAGGGAGCAGGGTTACTCCCTCACGAGGAGTGCGGGCGACGGTGGTGCAACACGATTCTGCTTCCTCTCGCGGTCAGGGCGAGGCGGCCGTTCACGAGGCGCCAATGGGGACTTGCTTCGAAAAATCGTTCGAGCCAGCGTTCTTCCTTGAGGGTCCTGCCGGGGCATAGGACCAGGGTGCTCCCACCGCCGCTGAGATTCAGTCTGGTCGGGGTCGCTTCGACTTTGTAGCTGTGTTCGTTGCAGTTCGATTCCCAGAAGAGCGCGGCATATTCATCGATCTTTTCTTCGAAGTTTTTGCCCCCGTACTCGGTGATCGTGCCGAAGGCCAGCCAGAGTTCGCGAGGGCGCCGGATCGGGTGTCCTCCGTTCGCGCCGATGATCGACAGGCCCCAATAGCGACCATGGCCCGCGAGCCGTTCCAGGGGTTCGCCCGCGAGCGCCGGGTGTTCATCGGCTTCCGCGGCGCCGGCGAAGCCAAGCAGGGGAAGGAGGGACAACACGAGGGCGATGGCTCCGATCCCACATCGGCTTGGGGTCGAGATATTGGTCATGCCGATGGGAAACGTTATTGGTAAACGCAAAGCGCGTGATCACCGCCCACGGCGTTCGGGTCGCCAGATCTTTCCCTCAATTCGGTACGCAGGGTCGGCCGGCAGGGGGAGGGTTCGAAACTCGTTTTCGTGTTCGCTCATGACCAGTGCGGAGACCGCTGCGTCGAAGGCATCTTCGGATCCGGCGGCCCGCTCAAGAAGATCCCTCGGTTGCCCCGGAAAGCGCTCGAGCAGATAGGCATGCCGGGTCGACCACCTGCTCTTGTTGACTCGACCGGTCAGCGCACGCGGATAGATCTCCACCACGAGCGGCCATCCTTCATAAAACGGCCAGATGCCAAATCTGTTCTTGGCCAGGGTGAGCAGGTGCGGCATTCCCCGATCGATCCGGTGCCCACGGCGCCGGCACCGCCGATCTGAAAGACGGACTTCGGGCGCGCACCGTCCAAGTTGCTCTCGGTTCGCCGGTAGCGCCGGGTTACCGGATGGGATTGCCTCGCCCTGGGCGCCCCCAGAGAGGCGCCTCGCAGGCTGCGAGCAGGGCCTCGCCCTCGCGTGCCATCGCCGCCCAGACGTCTTCACCGCTGGACCAGCCCTCCTCAGCGCACCACCATGCGGGAAAGGAGAAGGCGAAATCGAGGCCGACGATCGTGCGGGGTTCCTCATCGGCAAGGTCGACGAGCTCTGCGACGAGTCCGTCGCGGCCGAGCCCATTTCTCAGCTCAACCAGCTTGCCGTCGCGAACCTCAGCTCGCCAAAGCGACTCCGCTGCCCCCTTTTCCTTACCGGACCAGTCGACCGCCACGAAGCGCACGAGCCGATGATCTCAGTCCTCGTGGCGCGTTGCTGCTTTTCCTTAGACTCGGGTTCGTGAGCAGCGATTCCTTCGGCGCCCGGTCCACCCTCTCCGTAGGCGGCAAAGACTTCGAGATCTACCGCCTCGACGCGCTGCAGGAGAAGTTCGACGTAGCCCGCCTGCCCTACTCGATCAAGGTCCTGCTGGAGAACGTCCTCCGCCTCGAGGACGGCACCTCGGTCAGCGCTGCCGACGTCGAGGCGATCGCCTCCTGGGACGCTGCCGCCGAGCCCAGCGTCGAGATCCCCTTCCAGCCCGCCCGCGTCCTCATGCAGGACTTCACCGGCGTCCCCGCCGTCGTCGACCTGGCGGCGATGCGCGACGCGATGGAGGAGATCGGCGGCGACCCCGCCGCGATAAACCCGCTGGTCGACGTCGACCTGGTGATCGACCACTCGGTCCAGGTCGACGCCTTCGGCAACGAGCGCGCCTTCGCGGTCAACGCCGAGCACGACTTCGAGCGCAACCGCGAGCGCTACTCGTTCCTCAAGTGGGGGCAGCAGAGCTTCGACAACTTCCGCGTCGTCCCGCCGGCGACCGGCATCTGCCACCAGGTCAACCTCGAGTACCTGGCCCAGGTCGTCTACAGCCGCGAGAACGACGGCACCCTGCAGGCCTATCCCGACACCCTCGTCGGCACCGACTCCCACACGACGATGGTCAACGGGCTCGGCGTCCTCGGCTGGGGCGTCGGCGGGATCGAGGCCGAGGCGGCGATGCTGGGGCAGCCGATCTCGATGCTGCTGCCGCAGGTCGTCGGCTTCAAGCTCTCCGGCGAACTGCCGGAGGGGGCGACGGCGACCGACCTCGTCCTCACCGTGACCGAGATGCTGCGCGAGCGCGGCGTCGTCTCCAAGTTCGTCGAGTTCTTCGGTCCCGGCCTGCCGACGCTGGGCCTCGCCGACCGCGCCACGCTCGGCAACATGTCGCCGGAGTTCGGCTCGACCTGCGCGATCTTCCCGGTCGACGCCGAGACGCTGCGCTACCTCGACCTCACCGGTCGCCCGACCGAGACGATCGAGCTGGTCGACGCCTATGCGCGCGAGCAGGGACTGTTCCATGACGGGGGCCACGAGGAGTCGACCCCCGACCCGGCCTTCTCCGACCTGCTCGAGCTCGACCTCGGCGACGTCGAACCGAGCCTCGCCGGCCCGAAACGGCCGCAGGACCGGGTGCCGCTCTCGGAGGCGAAGGAGGCGTTCCTCGAGGCGATGGGGGAGTTCGACCCCGAGGCCGCGGAGCAGATGGGCAACGGCCGCGACGAGGCGATCGAAGAGTCCTTCCCCGCCTCCGACCCGCCCGCCGAGGACCACGACGACGAGCGCGGCAAGCCGCGGCCGGCGGTCACCGCGACGGCCACGCCGAAGCGGACCGGCGACGCGATCGAGGTGACGCTCGAGAACGGGACGGAGTTCGAGCTCGACCACGGCCGCGTCGTCATCGCGGCGATAACCAGCTGCACCAACACCTCCAACCCGAGCGTGATGATCGCCGCCGGCCTGCTCGCCCGCAACGCCGTCCAGCGGGGGCTGCAGCGCAAGCCCTGGGTGAAGACCTCGCTGGCGCCCGGCTCCACGGTCGTCACCGAGTACCTCGAGCGGGCGGGGCTGACGGAGCACCTCGACGCCCTCCAGTTCAACCTCGTCGGCTACGGCTGCACCACCTGCATCGGCAACTCGGGGCCGCTGGCGCCGGAGATCTCGGCGGCGATCGCCGAGAAGGACCTGGCGGTCTGCGCCGTCCTCTCCGGCAACCGCAACTTCGAGGGCCGGATCAACCAGGACGTCAAGGCGAACTACCTGGCGAGCCCGCCGCTGGTCGTCGCCTACGCCCTCGCCGGGCGGATGGACATCGACCTCGCGAACGAGCCGCTGGGCGAGGGGCAGGGTGGCGAGCTCGTATTTCTGCGCGACGTCTGGCCATCCGCCGAAGAGGTCCAGCAGGTGGTCGGCAACTCCGTCGCCTCGGAGATGTTCGAGCGCAACTACGCCGACGTCTTCAGCGGCGACGAGATGTGGAACGCGGTCGAGGTTCCGTCCGGCGACCGCTACACCTGGCCCGACTCGACCTACGTCCGCCGTCCCAGCTTCTTCGAAGAGATGCCGGCGCAGGCGCCGGGCGTGGCGCCGATCGCCGGGGCCCGGGCGCTGGCGCTGCTCGGTGACTCGGTCACCACCGACCACATCTCCCCGGCCGGCGCGATCAAACGCGACAGCCCCGCCGGCCGCTGGCTCGGCGAACAGGGGGTCGAGGTCAAGGACTTCAACTCCTACGGCGCCCGGCGCGGCAACCACGAGGTGATGATCCGCGGCACCTTCGCCAACATCCGCCTCCGCAACCAGCTGGTCGAGAAGGCCGGCGGCTACACCCGTCACTTCCCCGACGGCGGGGAGACGACGATCTACGAGGCGGCGATGCAGTACGCCGTCGAAGGCGTGCCGCTCGTCGTCTTGGCCGGCAAGGAGTACGGATCCGGCTCCTCCCGCGACTGGGCAGCGAAGGGGACGAAGCTGCTCGGCGTCCGCGCCGTGATCGCCGAGAGCTTCGAGCGCATCCACCGCTCCAACCTGATCGGGATGGGAGTCCTGCCGCTGCAGTTCGCCGCCGGCGAGAGCGTCGCCTCACTGGGTCTCACCGGAGCCGAGACCTTCGACTTCGGTGACCTCGAAGAGGGCCGCGCGAAAGAGGTCGCCGTCACCGCCCGCGCCGACGACGGCACCGAGACGCGGTTCGCCGCGACGGTCAGGCTGGACACGCCGAACGAGATCGACTACTTCCTCAACGGCGGCATCCTCCAGACCGTGCTGCGGAAGCTCAAGACCTGAAAAGAGGTAGGCGCAGCGGGGCCGCGGGAGGCAGGGGGGTCCGCGCGACCCTCACTGCACCTAGCGCGTCGGTAGCCAGGGAGGGATGCCGACGCGGCCGTTCCCCCTGGCGGGACTGCCCTGAGGAACAGTCAGGGTTTAGCTATAGCGGCTGGACCACGCACGGTCAAGCGCGGTCGAGTGTTTTATCCGCGTTCAGGCGCGGTTTGCGTCACCCGGTTCTGCGAACCGGGCCGCTCGGCGATTCCCCAGCCCTTGCGCTCGATCAGCTCGATGCCGATCACGCTGCCCACCGGCCCGACCGGCGTCAGGGTGGCGGCGAGCAGGGTGTAGGGGGCCTCCTTGCGGATGCAGGCGATCCAGATCAGGACGCAGAGGGCGATGAAGCCGAGCCCGTGGGCCCAGCCGAAGAGCATCGTCTCGGTGTCGAAGCCCGGCAGCAGCCAGAAGGCGATCAGGCCGGCGAAGATTCCCAGCTCGATCCAGGAGAGGAGCTTGACCCGGCCGAACAGCTCGCCCGGGACGGGCTTCTCGAACGGCCGGCGCGCCATCGCGACTAACCCGCGGTCAGCGCGGTGAGGACGATCCGCTCCTGCTCGCGCGCGTGGGCGCCTGAGTAGCCCTCTCCCGGGCTGGCGCGCCCCTGACGGCCGATGTAGGTGAGCGCGACGCCCTCGGGCAGGACGGACGGCATACGGCGGCTCATGACCTTCCAGGCGCCCATGTTGCGCGGCTCCTCCTGCACCCAGGCGATCTCCTTCAGGTTCGGGTAGGAGGCGATCAGCCGCTCGAGCTGTTCTTTCGCGAACGGGTAGAGGACCTCGACCCGGGCGATCGCCACGTTCTCGGCGCTCTCGCGGCGCTCGTTGGAGTCCATGTCGTAGTAGACCTTGCCGGTGCAGAGGATCAGGCGTTTGACCTTCTCCCGGCGCTCGCCGGCGGTCGGGTCGTCGAGGATGAACTGCAGTTCGCCATCGGTCAGCTGCTCGAGGCCGGCGGTCGCGCGGTCGAGGCGCAGCAGTCCCTTCGGCGTGAAGACGATCAGCGGTCGCGGCTTCTTGATCAGCCCCTGACGGCGCAGCAGGTGGAAGTACTGGGCGGCGGTGGTCGGGTAGGCGATGCGGATGTTGCCCTCGGCGCCGAGGGCGAGGAAGCGCTCGATCCGGGCGCTCGAGTGCTCGGGACCGGAGCCCTCGTAACCGTGCGGCAGCAGCAGCGTCAGCCGCGTCTGCTGGCCCCACTTCGACTCGCCGGAGACGATGAAGCTGTCGATGATCACCTGGCCGGCGTTGGCGAAGTCGCCGAACTGGGCCTCCCAGAGGACCAGCGCGTTCGGGTTTGCCGCCGAGTAGCCGTACTCGAAGCCGAGGCAGGCGGTCTCCGAGAGCGGGCTGTTGTAGAGCTCGAACGGCGCCGAGGCGTCCTCGAGGTTCTGGATCGGCGTGTATTTGAGCCCCGTGTTCTCGTCGTGGAGGACGAGGTGGCGGTGGGAGAAGGTGCCGCGCTCGGTGTCCTGGCCGGTGAGGCGGATGTGGACGCCCTCGGTCAGCAGGGTGCCGAAGGCGAGCGCCTCGGCCTGGCCGAAGTCGATCCCGCCCTGCTCGAGCGCCTCGACCCGGCGCGCCAGCGGGCGCCGCAGCTTGCGGTGGACGTTGAAGCCCTCCGGCGTCTTCAGCAGCGCCTCGTTGATCGCCCGCAGCTTCTCGGCCTCGACGGCGGTGTGGACGGGCGGGCTGGCGGTGCGGTCGAGCAGTTCGCCGGTCTGGGTGGTGGCGCCGGTGACGGTCGGGTCCTCGTACTCGCCCGCCTCCATCTTCTCGCGCAGCCCTTTCAGGGCGCCGCTCATCTCGGTGTGGCGCTCGTCGGAGGCCTGGCCGACCTCCTCGGCGGAGACGGTGCCCTCCTCGATCAGCTTCTCCGCGTAGATCTCGGAGACCGGCGGGTGCGACTTGATCTTCGCCGCCATCGTCGGCTGCGTGTAGGCGGGCTCGTCGGTCTCGTTGTGGCCGAAGCGGCGGTAGCCGATCACGTCGATGACGACGTCGCGGCACCAGCGCTCGCGGTAGGCCATCGCCAGGCGGACGGCGGCGATGCAGGCCTCGGCGTCGTCGGCGTTGACGTGGATAATCGGGACGTTGAAGCCCTTCGCCATGTCGGCGGCGTAGGGGGTGGAGCGGGCCTCGGAGGGGTCGGTGGTGAAGCCGACCTGGTTGTTCTGGATCACGTGGATCGTGCCGCCGGTCGTGTAGCCGGCGAGGCCCTGCAGGTTGAGCGTCTCGGCGACCACGCCCTGGGCGGGGAAGGCGGCGTCGCCGTGCAGCAGCACCGGCACCGCCCGCTTGAAGTCGTGGGTCAGGTTCGGCCCCTCGAAGTCCTGCTGGAGGAAGCGGGTGCCGCCGGTGACCACCGGGTCGACGAACTCGAGGTGGCTCGGGTTGGGGTAGAGGCGCACCGAGATCTTCTTACCGTCTGCCGTCTCGTAGGTGCCGCGGTGGCCGTAGTGGTACTTGACGTCGCCGGTGCCGCCGTGGGGGATCGCCGCGACGGCCTTGACCGCCTCGATCCGCTTCGAGCCCTCGAACTCGGCGAGGATCGACTCGACCGAGCGGCCGAGGTTGTGGGCGAGGACGCTGAGCCGACCGCGGTGGGCCATCCCGAAGACGACCTCGTCGGCGCCGGACTTCTGCGACTGGTTGACGACTTCGTCGAGCATCGGCACGACCACGTCGAGTCCCTCGATCGAGAACATCTTCTGCCCCAGATACGCTTTCTCGAGGAAGCGCTCGAACTGGAAGACGTCGATCAGGCGGTCGAGCAGGCGTTTTTTCTCCGCGTCGGTGAGCGGCTGGCGGTGCGCTCCCGTCTCGATCATCTCCCGCAGCCAGAGCCGCTGCTGGTGGGAGGAGAGGTGCTCGAATTGGTAGCCGATCGTGCCGCAGTAGGCGTCCCGCATCCGCGGCAGCGCCTCCAGCAGGCTCTCGCCGGGGACCCCGATCCGCAGGATCGAGGCCGGGATCTTCGCCATCAGCTCGGGGGTGAGGTTGACGTTCTCCGGCTGCAGGGCCGGGTCGCCCTTCGGCTCGGAGCCGAGCGGGTCGAGGTGAGCGGCGAGGTGGCCGTGGGTGCGGTAGGCCTTCAGCAGCGAGGTCGCCGCCTGCACCGCCTGCAGCAGCTCTTCGTCGATCTGGCCGGGCGCGGTCGTCGGTTCGGCGCTCGGGGCGGCGGCGGAGAGCGGCGGCGCCGAGGCGCTGGCGGGGTGGGCGTTGGTGACGACGGCGGGAGACTCGAAGTCGAGGTCTTTCGCCACGCACTCGTAGAACTCGTCCTCGCCCTGCAGAAGCTGCTCGATCCGGCGCAGGAAGGCGCCCGACTCGGCGCCCTGGATGACCCGGTGGTCGTAGGTCGAGGTCAGCGTCATCACTTTGCTGACGCCGAGCTGCTTCAGCCGTTCGGGGGAGGCGTGGCTCCACTCCGGCGGGTAGGCGATCGAGCCGGTAGCGATGATCGCGCTCTGCCCGGAGAGCAGCCGCGGCACCGAGGCCATCGTCCCGATCCCGCCCGGATTGGTGAGGCTGATGTTGGTCCCCTGGAAGTCGTCGGCGGAGAGCTTGTTCTCGCGGGTCTTCGCGATCAGCTCTTCGTAGCGGGAGTGGAAGCCGCTGAAGTCGAGCTCGTCGGCGCCCTTGATCGCCGGGACCATGAGGCTGTGGGAGCCGTCCTTTTTCTCCACGTCGACGGCGATCCCGAGGTTGACCGGGCTGCCCTCGATCGCGAACGGCTTCCCGTCCTCCTCGGCGAACACCCGCACCATCACCGGGAAGTCTTTGGCAGCCTCGACGATCGCCCAGGCGACCAGGTGCGTGAAGGAGACCTTCAACCCCCGGTCTTTCAACACCGAGTTGATCGCCTTCCGTTTGGCGTCAAGCGTGTCAACCGCGATCGTCCGGAACGAGGTAGCCGTCGGGACAGCCCGGCTTTCATCCATCGCCGAAGCAAGCATCGCCGCCGCCCCACGAAGCTGCTTCGCCTCACCTTGGGCAGGCGCAGCAGCAGTAGCTCCGTTCCCGCCCCCGTCGTGAGCCAGCACGTCCTCTTTAGTCACCTTGGCGCCGGGACCTGAGCCACTGACCGAAGCAAGATCAACGCCGGAGGCCTCGGCAACTCTCCGAGCGAGGGGCGTCGCGCGGACCCCAGCGGCACCGTTGCCTGACCCACCGTTCGCGCTGCCGGCTTTTTGAGACGCATCTCCCGCGGGTGGCGACGATGCCGAGGACTCTCCCTTCTGGGAGAGCCCGGTATCGGAGACAGGACCCGCGGGCTGACCACCCTCGTCCTGCCCCGCATCACCACCCGCCTCCATCTCAGCCAACGGAGCCCCCACAGGGACCTCATCGTCGACCTGAGCGACGATTTTCGTGATCACCCCGTCCATCGGCGCCGGCACCTCGGCGTCGACCTTGTCGGTCGAGACCTCGACGATCGTGTCGCCCTCTTTGACGGCGTCGCCCTCGGCGACGTGCCACTCGAGGACGATGCCCTCGGTCACCGACTCGCCCATCTCGGGCATCGGGATCTGCACGGTGGCCGTCTCTGGCATCTCTGGGTCCAGTCTAAGGAATGAGGTTCACGGGAGCTCAGGGGAGATACCCTGCTTGGCGATGAGTTATTTCGTCACCGGCGCAACGGGGTTCATCGGCCGCAACCTGGTCGAGAAATTGCTGCAGCGGGAGGGCACCGTCTACGCCCTGGTGCGGGCCGGCTCGCGCGGCCGCCTGGAGGAGCTGCGGACCAGCCTCGGAGCCGACGGCGCCCGCATCGTCCCGATCACCGGCGACCTCTCCCAGCCTGGACTCGGCGTCTCGGAGGAGGACCTGCTGACGATGCGGGGGGAGATCGACCACTTCTTCCACCTCGCCGCGATCTACGACCTCACCGCGGATGCGGAGGCGCAGGAGATCGCCAACGTCGAGGGCACGCGCCACGCGATCGAGCTCGGCGGGGCGCTCGAGGCCGGCTGCTTCCACCAGGTCAGCTCGATCGCCGCCGCCGGCCTCTACGACGGGGTCTGGACCGAGGAGATGTTCGAGGAGGCGGAAAAGCTCGACAACAACCCCTACTTCCGCACCAAGCACGAGTCCGAGCGGCTGGTCCGCGACGAGTGCCCGCGGCCTTGGCGGGTCTACCGGCCGGGGATCGTCGTCGGCGACTCGCGCACCGGTGAGATCGACAAGATCGACGGCCCCTACTACTTCTTCAAGACCCTGCAGCGGCTGCGGCGGGTGGCGCCGACCTGGCTGCCGGTGATCGGGATCGAAGGGGGCGAGATCAACATCGTCCCGGTCGACTACGTCGCCGCGGCGATCGACCACATCGCCCACAAACCGCGGCTGAACGGGCGCGCCTTCCACCTCACCGACCCCAACCCCCACAGCGCCGGCGAGGTGATCAACATCTTCGCCCGGGCCGCCGACGCGCCGCAGATGGCGGTGCGGGTGGGCACCGAGGTGACCGAGCCGGCGACGGAGGCGGTGCGGACCGCGCTGAAGCTGCTGCCGCCGGCGAGGCGGGCGGCGAAGGTGGCGCTGGGCCGGCTGGGCATGCCGCCGGAGGTGCTCGGCTACGTCGACTACCCGACCAGCTTCGACTCGCGGAACACGCAGAAAGCGCTCAAAGGCTCCGGGATCGAGGTGCCGCCGCTGGAGACCTACGCGGCCCGGGTCTGGGACTACTGGGAGCGCAACCTCGACCCCGACCTCTTCAAGGACCGCTCGCTCTCGGCGGCGGTGCGGGGCAAGATCGTCCTGATCACGGGGGCCTCGTCGGGGATCGGCAAGGCGACCGCGGTCAAGGTCGCCGACGCCGGGGCGACGGTGCTGCTGGTCGCCCGCTCCCTCGACAAGCTCGAAGAGACCAAGGACGAGATCGTCTCCGCCGGCGGCGCCGCCCACATCCACCAGTGCGACCTCGCCGACATGGACGACATCGAGCGGATGGCCGAGGAGGTGCTGGCCTACCACGGCCACGTCGACATCCTCGTCAACAACGCCGGCCGCTCGATCCGCCGCTCGATCGCCCTCTCCTACGACCGCTTCCACGACTTCGAGCGCACGATCCAGCTCAACTACCTCGGCTCGGTGCGGCTGATCCTGGCGCTGCTGCCGGCGATGCGGGCCCGCAAGGGCGGCCACATCATCAACATCAGCTCGATCGGGACGCAGACGAACCCGCCGCGCTTCTCCGCCTACGTGGCCTCGAAGGCGGCGCTCGACGCGTTCAGCCGGGTGATCGCCTCCGAGGTCGTCGACGACAACGTCCACCTGACGACGATCCACATGCCGCTGGTGCGGACGCCGATGATCGCGCCGACGCGGATGTACGACATGTTCCCGGCAATCACGCCCGAGGAGGCGGCCGAGATGATCGCCAAGGCGATGATCCGGCGGCCGAAGAAGGTGGCGACGCGCCTCGGGACGATGGGTGAGCTGATGTATGCGGTGGCCCCGAAAGCCAGCGACTCGATCCTCAACACGGCTTACAAGCTGTTCCCGGATTCGCAGGCGGCGAAAGGGAAAAAAGAGGAGGCGCGCGACAAAGCGCCTTCAACCGAGGCGGTCGCCTTCGCGCACCTGATGAAAGGCGTGCACTGGTAGCGAGGTAGGTTGGGCTGGTGACCGGGCGCCGGCTCAAGCACTGGGGGTGGGGGTACGAGGACCAGGCCCCGACGGCTACCCAGCTGAGGGAGGCTGCGGAAGGGATCCGGCAGCGCTTCGGGTTCGGCGGCGAGGTGGAGAAGCCGGTGCCGCTGGAGGCGGTGGAGCTACGGAAGGCGCGGCTGAAGCGGCCGAAGGCGTTTGGGGATTTGTTCTCGGACGACAAGTACGAGCGGGTGGCGCACTCGCTGGGGAAGGCCTACCGCGACGTCGTTCGTGGCTTCTACGGGAAGTTCGAGAACCCGCCGGATCTTGTCGCCTTCCCACGCGACGAGTCGGAGATCGAGGCGGTGTTGAGCTGGGCGGAGGCCGAGGGGGCGGCGGTGGTGCCGTTCGGCGGGGGGACGAGCGTGGTCGGTGGGGTGGAGCCGCGGCTGGGGGAGCGGGCTGTGGTCTCGCTGGACCTGCGGCGGCTGGACCGGGTGCTGGAGGTGGATCCGAAGTCGCTGGCGGCGCGAATCCAGGCTGGGGCCACCGGGCCGGGATTGGAGGACCAGTTACGCGAGCATGGGTTGACGCTGCGGCACTTTCCGCAGTCGTTCGAGTACTCGACCCTGGGCGGGTGGGTCGCGACCCGGGCCGGCGGGCACTTCGCGATGCTGGAGACCCACATCGACGACTTGGTCGAGTCGGTGCGGGCGATCACCCCGCGCGGGACCTGGGAGAGCCGGCGGCTGCCGGGCTCGGGAGCGGGACCTTCGCCAGACCGGATGCTGATCGGGTCGGAGGGGATCCTCGGGGTGATCGCCGAGTCCTGGGTGCGGGTGCGCCCGCGGCCCGAGTTCAAGGAGTCGGTCTCGGTGGCCTTCGACAAGTGGGAGGCGGCGGTCGAGGCGGTCCGCGAGGTCGCCCAGTCCGGCCTCCACCCGTCCAACTGTCGGCTGCTCGGCGCCGACGAGGCCGGCCTCACCGGCGCTGGCGACGGCCAGAGCCACCTCCTGCTCCTCGGCTTCGAGTCCGCGCATCTCCCCGTCGACGCTCCGATGGACCAAGCGCTCGCAATAGCTCGCGACGCGGGCGGAATTGCCGGCGACCTCCGCACTTCCGGCGGTCAAGAAAACGGTGGCGCGGTCGACACCTGGCGCGGGGCGTTCCTGCTCGCTCCTTACCTCCGGGACACCTTCGTCGCCTGCGGGGTTCTCTCCGAGACGTTCGAGACGGCGATCACCTGGGACCGCTTCGAGGAGTTCCACGCGACGGTGATGGAGACCGCGCGGCGGGTCGTCTCGGAGGTTAGCGGCGCCCCCGCTGACGGTCCGGGATCGCCGCGGGTCAGCTGCCGCTTCACCCACGTCTATCCCGACGGCGTCGCCCCCTACTTCACCGTCCTCGCGCCCGCGATCCGCGGCGGCGAGGTCGAGCAGTGGGACGAGGTCAAGGCTGCCGTCTCCGAGGCGATCATCGAAGCCGGCGGCACGATCACCCACCACCACGCCGTCGGCCGCGACCACCGCCCCTGGTACGACCACCAGCGCCCCGCCCCCTTCGCCGCCGCCCTCCGCGCCGCCAAGGCCGAGCTCGATCCCGCCGGGATGCTGAACCCAGGCGTCCTGATCGACCCTTAGTACCCGCCGAGGTCTGATTACCCTTGGTCGAGGTGGGACCCGTCAAGCGCAGATTCAAAGCCGGACAGCAAGACCCCTGGTACCCCAACGAGGAAGCGCGTCGGCGTCAGCTACGCGAAGACGCTCAAAGGCCCATGTCCGTCAACCTCGCCGAGGGCTTGGCGCTGAGCGAATTTCTCTCGACGTTCACGGGCGCAGCCAGAGAGACTTCTTCCCAAGACCAAGGCGACGACCGGGATTGACCCCGCCCGGCGGTACCCTTTCGCGACTTCACTCCCTGGCCAGGTAGCTGGAAGAGATGCCTGAGCCGCGTTCTTCGATGGAAACGATCACCTCCGAACAGCCCACCGTGCCGGGTCCGCCCACCGAGTCGCACGAGCCCGAAACCGGGGAAGTGGTGCCGCGCCGGACGCCGCTGCGGGCGGCGATCAAGACCGGCCGGCCGAAGGAGTGGATCAAAAACGTCTTCGTGTTCGCCGGGTTGCTCTTCTCCGGCAAGTTCAACCAGTCCCACGAGGTCTTCGAGGCGTTCGTCACCTTCGTCGCCTTCTGCCTGATCTCCAGCGCCGGCTACTTCGTCAACGACCTGATCGACGTCGAGCTCGACCGCAAGCACCCGAAGAAGCGCTTCCGCCCGCTGGCGGCGCGCGAGCTCTCCGAGGGCGCGGCCAAACTGATCGCTCCCGGTCTGGCCGTGGTCGCGATCGCGATCGCCTTCACCGTCAACTGGGAGGTCGGCCTGATGGTGGTCGGCTACGGGATCGCCCAGGTGGCCTACAGCCTCGGCCTCAAGCAGATCGTGATCGTCGACGTGATGACGCTGGCGGGCCTGTTCATCCTCCGCGTCGCCGCCGGCGCCAGCGCCGTCGATGCCCACGCCTCGGAATGGCTGATCCTCTGCACCGGCATGCTGGCCGCCTTCCTCGGCTTCACCAAGCGCCGCCAGGAGGCGGTCTCCGAGCTCCACGAGGGCACTTCCACCCGCCCCGTCCTCGAGCACTACTCGCTGCCCTTCCTCGACCAGATGGTCTCGATGGTCACCACCGGCACCGTGATCAGCTACGCGATCTACACCGTCAACTCGCCGATCGTCGGCAGCAAGATGATGCTCACCATCCCACCCGTCGTCTACGGCATCTTCCGCTACCTCTACCTGATCTACGACCGCAACGACGACCGTTCGATGTCCGGCATCATCGCCGGCGACCGCGGCATCCAGGCTGCCGGCGCCGCCTTCGCGATCATCGCCTTCCTGCTGCTCTACGTTTTCAATTAGACGCTGCAGTACCAGATCAAGTCGGTTGCAGTTCCCGTATGCTGCCTTCTGTGTGGCAGCTTCCAGACGACTTGGTCAACCTCGTCCAGCAGAGACGTGTAATCCCATTTGTAGGAGCTGGATTCTCCTCATGCTTAGGTCTCCCGGGTTGGGAGTCTCTTTTACGTGATGTATGCGCGGATCTCCGGATCGACGAGACCGACCCATCTCTCAGCTACGAGGAAATTAGCGAGCTCGCAAATCACGACTTTCTCCGAGTAGCCGAGTATCTCTACATAAGGGCTGGGGGCAACATAGGTCCTATGCGCTACTCGGTGACCAATGCTCTACGGACGGAGAGTTCTCCGGCTGATTCCCTTGGGCATGTCGAGCTCCTCAATATTGGCGCGCCGCAGGTTTACACGACGAACTTCGACGATTTAATCGAGCGCACGTTTCGGGAATGCCTCCAACCGGCGGAGGTAGTGTCGCTTCCAAAAGATGTTGCTAAAGCTGACTCAACGCAGACCCAGGTCGTGAAGTACCACGGCGATCTGCGGTTCGATGAAACCTTGGTGTTGACCGAGTCGCAGTACTGGACCCGCCTCGATTTCGAGTCACCCATGGATCTTAAGTTTCGGTCTGATCTCTTAGGGCGATCAGTGCTGTTCATGGGCTATAGCTTTAGCGACATCAACATCCGAGTTATCTGGTTCAAGCTCATGCAAATGATGCGTGATGTCCCCACCAAAGACCGCCTACCTTCATTTATCGTTCGTCTAGGTCCCAATCCAGTCCTCGAAGCCTTATTTGAGGATGTTGGATTGAGAACTATTGTCCTTGATCCTACGGGGGAGCATGAGACGAAAAGTGAAAAGGATCAGCTATTAGGGGAGTTCCTAGCGGATTTGGCCTCAGCAGCTAGTCCGGGAAACAGGATTCCTGGGAGCGCAACCCAACTGTTCGCATCTAGGCAACTACTAGATTCGACGCTTGAAGAATGGAACGCATCTCTAGGCAGCCGCAGTCGCCTAGCACACCTGTTGAAGAGACAGGTACCTCCCGGGTTAAGAGGAAAAGCAGAAGAAGTCCTAAAGGTGCTGTCGGAGGTGGAATCCTTCGAACTTATAGGGCTCACGGGACAGGTATTGAGATGGGCCGAAGATACGACCGGACCATGCGAACCAGTAACTCGCATCGCGATTATTACGATGTTGCTATTACGTCCGCAGATCCTCGATGCCGATCCGAATTGGAAAATGATATGGAGTGGTTCGATCGATGGGGAGCTTGCGCAGCGAGTGCTACGGGAAGCAGAGCGAGAGCTTGCGGGGCACGAGCAAACGCGCTGGCTTGATGACGATGTCGCGTACCTTCTAGACCTAACTGCGAGAATCGCCGGTGGCCTTTCCAGGGATGAAACCGCTACGTCCGAAGCCGAAGTCTTACTGGAGCGCGCGGCAAAGGTATATCCCGCAGTAGCTACTTATAAACCCGATCCTGCTGGACCTCCTGTTCCACAACAGATACTGAAGGAAATAGAGGAAAGACGTGGGGAGCCGGAGGAGAGACGCGAGGAGCTGAATATGAACGCAGATGAGGCAGAAGAGGGATCCTAGGTAGCACTGTTCTGTCTTGCGATTCTTTAAGGGAGGCCGACCTCCCCCGGCCCTTCCTCCATCAGGTAGAAGCGGGCCCGGCCGAGCTCCTCGCCGTTTACCTGGACGACGGCGGCGTGGGGGCCGGCGGTGGCGAAGGTGGCGGTGGCGGCTATGGACATGACCAGGCGTTGCTCTTGGCCTTCGGGGAGGCCGGGGGGGCGGCCGGTCTCGAAGTTGGCGGTGAGGCCCTCGCCTAGCTCGTGGCCGTCGGGGTCCTGGACGGTGACGATCAGCTCGTGGGGGCTGTTGGTCTCGTGCCAGGCGATGTCGATGCCGAGGCCGATCGAGAAGGACCACTCGGCGGGCAGCTCGGGGAGGCGGAGGACGTTCCAGCCGCCGCCGGTCAGGTAGAGCTTGCCGTTGACGGCCTCGCTGTAGTCGCAGAGGAGGAGGAAGCCGATCTCCATGGTCTACGCCTCCTCCCCTTCGCCCTCGGCGTAGGGGATGACGGGCAGGTCGGAGCGCAGTTCGACCTTGCCGCCCTTGGTGAACTGGAGGTCGATCGTCTCGTTCTTGCGGTAGGTGCCGAAGAGGCCGAGGTACATCGCCAGCCAGCGGCCGGTGCCGACCTTCTCCTTGACGATCGGGCGGTCGAAGACGATCTCGCCGGCTTCGATCCGGTAGCGCTCCTTGCTCTGCTCGATCCCGTTGATGAAGACGGTGAACGGCGGCGCGGCGCCGGCGGGTAGCTTCACCCGCTCGCCGGCGGCGTAGCTGCCTTTCGGGATCTCGGTCTCGGCCTTGCTCATCGGTCCTCCGCCTCCAGAGTCTCGCGCACGAGGTCGAAAGGCGTGTCGTGGTTCGTCGGGTCGAGCTCCTCCCGGACTACCCCGCCCTTGAACGGCACGAACGTGCCGTCGCCGCGCACGTCGACGCCCGCCGTGGGCTTGCGGAAGAGCCCGCGGCCGCTCAGCTGCAGCCGTGCGTGGACCTGGTCGCCAGGCTCGTAGTCGCGCAGCGATTGCACCGGCCGCACCGGCCCCTCGCTGCGGATCGCCAGCGCCCGCTCGCGCATCGCCGCCACGGCTTCGCCGAGGTCGTCGAACCGCGCGTGATCGACGTCCGACCCGTGCCGGACGGTCAGCTTCCAGCGAGACACGAGGACGAGGCTAACTTCTGTGCCTTCCAGTGGGAGTTATGTCCGCTATCCGGACATAACTCCCACCGCGGGATCAGCCGCTCGGAGGCAGCAGGACGGCGTTGATCGCGTGGACGATTCCGTTGCTGCAACGGATGTCGGTCTTGAGGATCTTCGCGTCGTTGACATAGGCGCTCTTGCCGCGCACCTCGAAGGTCACCTTCGACCCCTCGGCGGTCTCGGCCGAGTCCATCTTCAGCACCTTGCTCGCCGGCACTTTGCCCGGGAGCACGTGGTAGAGCAGGACCTTCTTCAGCATCGCCTTGTTCGAGGCCAGCTGGTTCAACGTCTTTTTCGGGACCTTGTCGAAGGCCGCGTTGGTCGGGGCGAAGACGGTGTAGTTCGTCTTGCCGGAGAGGACTCCGACCAGGCCGGCCTTCTTGACCAGCGAGACGAGGGTCGAGAACTGCGGCGCGCCCGCCGCCGTTTCGACGATGTTCTTGCTCGGAGCTGCGGCGGAAGCGCTGCTTACGGGGACCGCGATCACCGTCACCGCCGCGATCACTGCCAGCATTCGCTTGAGCATCGGACCTCCTTAGATAGGGATTCCTTTCTTTCCCCTACGGAGGTCCCGGCGGATCGGATGCGCGTACTTGGGAGGGGGGCGCCTTATGGGCGCTATACGCCCAAAAAGCGCCGTGCGTCAGGCGCCGCGCCGCGGGCGTTTCGGGCGCCGCGCCGGCGGGCCGACGATTTTCTCCGGCCCCTCGCGGTCCTCGATCCCGACGTACTCCAGCTCGCGCGCCCCCGTGTAGATCTGCCGCGGGCGGGCGATTTTCTTCTCCGGGTCTTCCTGCATCTCCATCCACTGGGCGACCCAGCCGGCGGTGCGGGGGATCGCGAAGATGACCGTGAACATCTCGGTCGGGATCCCCATCGCCTCGTAGATGATCCCCGAGTAGAAGTCGACGTTCGGGTAGAGCTTGCGCTCGGTGAAGTAGTCGTCGTCGAGGGCGCGCTTCTCCAGCTCACGGGCGATCTCGACCAGCGGGCTGTACTCGGTCGCCTCGAACACGGGCTCGATGTACTGCTGGATGATCCGCGCCCGCGGGTCGTAGTTCTTGTAGACCCGGTGGCCGAAGCCCATCAGTTTCTCCTCGCGCTGCTTCACCCGCTCGAGGAAGTCGGGGATGTTCTCCGGCGACTCGATCCGCCGCAGCATCCGCAGCACCGCCTCGTTGGCGCCGCCGTGCAGCGGCCCGTAGAGCGCCGCCACCCCGGCCGCCACCGCCGAGTAGGGGTCCACGTCCGAGGACCCGACCCCGCGCACCGCGTTGGTCGAGCAGTTCTGTTCGTGGTCGGCGTGGAGGATGAAGAGGACGTCGAGGACTTTCGTCAACGCCTCCTTCGGGATGTGACGGTCTTCGGTCTTCTTGAACATCATCGAGAGGAAGTTCTCGGCGTAGGAGAGCTCGTTGTCGGGATAGACATACGGCAGCCCCATGTTGTGCCGGTAGGAGAAGGCCGCCAGCGTCGGCACCTTGGCGATCATCCGCACCGCCGCCATGTAGCGCTCTTCCGGGTCGCCGATCTGCTTTGCGTCCGGGTAGAAGGTCGAGAGCGCGCCGACCCCGGCGAGCAGCATCCCCATCGGGTGGGCGTCGTAGCGGAAGCCCTCGAAGAAGTGCTTGAGGTCCTCGTGGACGAAGGTGTGGTGGGTGATGTCGAAGACCCAGCGGTCGAGCTGGGGGGCGGTCGGCAGCTCGCCGAAGATCAGCAGGTAGGCGACCTCGAGGAAGGTCGACTTCTCGCAGAGCTGCTCGATCGAGTAGCCGCGGTGTTCGAGGATCCCGGCCTCGCCGTCGATGTAGGTGACCGCGGAGCGGCAGGAGGCGGTGTTGGTGAAGGCCGGGTCGTAGGCCAGCATCCCGAATTCGCCCTCGTCGACCTTGATCTGGCGCAGGTCCATCGCCCGCACCGTGCCATCGGAGATCGGCAGCTCGTAGGTCTTGCCGGTGCGGTTGTCGGTGACCGTCAGCGACTCTTTGCCGCCGCCGCTGCCCGAGCCGTCGGAGGCGTTGGCGACATCGGCGGTCGGGTCCTGCGTCTGCTGCTCGGCGGCCATCGCCCCTCCTTGGTGACTGGGTCGTTCGGAGGGACGAAGTATCGCAGTTCGCCGCTGCGACCCTTGTTACCGGCTGGGGACCGCAGGGCCCTCGAACTGGGTCATCCCGCGCAGGTGTTCGAAGCGCTCGTCGATCTCTTCGCGGGTGAGGCGCGAGACGCGCTCGGTCCCGAACTCCTCGACGTTGAAGGAAGCGAGGACGGTGCCGTAGCCCATCGCCCGCCGCAGCTCGGCGTCGGTCAGCTCGCCCGCGACGCCGTCGAGGTAGCCGAAGAAGCCGCCGGCGAAGCTGTCGCCTGCCCCGGTCGGGTCGCGCACGTCCTCGAGCGGGAAGCCCGGCAGGGCGAAGAAGCCGTCCGCGGTGAAGAGCGCGGCGCCGTACTCGCCCTGCTTGGCGATCACCGCCCGTGGTCCCATGTCCATGACCGAGCGGGCGGCGCGGGCGAGGTTGGACTCACCGGTCAGCATCCGGATCTCGGCGTCGTTGACGACGAGGCAGTCGACCTCGGCGATCGCCGCCGTCAGCGAGTCCTTGGCGGTCTCGATCCAGAGGTTCATCGAGTCGAGGCCGCTGAGCCGGGCGGCGCCGCACTGGGCGCGGACCTGGCGCTGCAGGTCGGGCTGGATGTTGGCGAGGAAGAGGGTGTCGGCGTTCCGCGAGGCCTCGGAGAGCTTCGGCTCGAACTCGGCGAAGACGCCGAGCCGGGTCTCCTCCGTATGAGCCACGTTGAGGTCGTACTCGTAGCGGCCGCGCCAGAAGAAGCTCTGGCCGCCCTCGACCCGCTCGACGTCATCGGTGACGATCCCGCGCCCTTCCAGGACCTCGAACTGCTCGGCGCCGAAGTCGTCGCCGACCGGTCCGACCGGCCGCACCTCGGTGAAGAAGCTGGCCGCGAGCGAGAAGTGCACGGCGGCGCCGCCGAGCATGCGCTCGCGCTCCCCGAACGGGGTCTTGACCGCGTCGAAGGCGATTGATCCGACAACCGTGAGCGCCATCCCGCAGGCAGGGTAATCGACTGACCTGCGAGACTGCGCGCCGATGAAGGCGATTCAGATCGAGGAGTTCGGCGGGCCGGAGGTCCTTCAGTACGTGGATGTGGCCGATCCCTCGCCGAAGCTGAGCGAGATCGTCGTCAACATCAAACGAATCGGCGTCAACTTCGCCGACACCCACGCCTCCCGCAACGACTACCTGGCCGAGCAGACCCTGCCGCTGATCCCGGGCGCCGAGATCAGCGGCCAGACCAACGACGGCCGCCGCGTTGCCGTCCTGCTCGGCAGCGGCGGATATGCGGAGAAGGTGGCGGTGCCGCAGGCGCAGATGATCGAGCTGCCGCCCGAGGTCGACTACGACCAGGCGGCGGGCGGCCTGCTGCAGGGCCTGACCGCGATGGCGCTGGTCCATCGCTGCGCCCGGATCGAGCCGGGGGAGACGATCGTCGTCGAGGCCGCCGCCGGCGGCACCGGGACGCTCGCCGTGCAGCTGGCAAAGCGGGCCGGGGCGAAGGTGATCGGACTCGCCTCCAGCGAGGAGAAGCGCGAGCTGGTGGCCGGCCTCGGCGCCGACGCCACCGTCGACTCCCGCGCCGAGAACCTCGGCGAGGCGATCCGCGAGGCCAACGACGGCAAGCGCGTCGACGCGGTCCTCCACATGAGCGGCGGCGAGGCCTTCGACCAGGAGATGGGAGTTCTCGCCCCCCTCGGCCGGATGGTCGTCTTCGGGATCGCCTCCCGCGAACAGCGCGAGATCTCGACCGCCTCGCTGCTGCGGGGCTCGAAGTCGGTGATCGGGTTCTGGCTCGCCCACCTGCTGGCCAGGCCGGACCTGCTGGGCCCGATGATCCAAGACCTTTTCGCGGCGATCGCCGCAGGTGAGCTGACGGTTACGATCGGAGAGGTCTATCCGCTTTCCGAGGCGGCGCGGGCGCACGAAGACCTGATCGCCCGCCGCACGACCGGCAAGCTCCTATTGGACCCAAGTCAGTGACGCTCCATAAGTGACTCACACCAAGTGACCGCCTTCAAAGACCTAGGCCTCTCGCCTGACATCCAGCAGGCGCTGGACGAGCTCGGCTTCGAGGAGCCGACGCCGATCCAGGAGCAGGCGATCCCGGAGCTGCTCGGCGGCCACGACGTGATCGGCCAGGCGCAGACCGGGACCGGCAAGACCGCCGCCTTCGGGCTGCCGCTGCTGCAGTACCTCGACCCCGCCAACGACGAGGTGCAGGCGATCGTCCTCACCCCGACCCGCGAGCTCGGCATCCAGGTGACGCAGGCGCTGCGCACCTTCGCCGAGCACCTCGACATCGAGATCGTCGCCGTCTTCGGCGGCGCCCCGATCCGCTCGCAGCAGTCGCAGCTGCGCTCCGGCGCCCACGTCGTCGTCGCCACCGTCGGCCGGATGAAGGACCTGATGTCGCGCCGCTCCCTGGTCCTCACCGCCGCCCGCTACGTGGTCCTCGACGAGGCCGACGAGATGCTCGACCTCGGCTTCATCGAGGACGTCGAGAAAATCCTGCGGATGTGCCCGAGCGGGCGCCAGACGGCCCTCTTCTCGGCGACGATGCCGCCGCCGATCCAGAAGCTCGCCGAGGGCTACATGTACGACCCGGTGACGATCAAAATCACCCCCAAGCAGCTGACGGTCGACAAGATCTCCCAGGCCTACGTCGAGGTTCCGGCCAAGGAAAAGGCCTCGCGCCTGGTCGAGCTGCTGAAGACCGAAGAACCCGAGCAGGCGATCATCTTCACCCGGACCAAAATCGGCGCCTCGAAGCTGGAGAAGACGCTGAAGGACAAAGGCCTCGACGTGAAGGCGTTGCACGGCGACCTCAGCCAGGGCGTCCGCGACGGGGTGATGATCTCCTTCAAGGACCACCGCGTGCGCCTCCTGGTGGCGACCGACATCGCCGCCCGCGGGCTCGACGTCGAGCACGTCACCCACGTCATCAACTACGACGTCCCGAACTCCTCGGAGACCTACGTGCACCGGATCGGGCGGACCGGCCGGGTGGGGCGGACCGGGCGCGCGATCACCTTCGTCACCCCCGACCAGCGCGACGAGATCGCCCGCATCGAGCGCGACGTCAAGACCTCGATCGGCGAGTGGGAGACGCCCGAGGAGCGGCTCGAGCACGCACCGCGGCCGCGGCGGCGCGAGCGCGAGCGGGGGGAGGGGCGCGAGCGCGAGAAGGCACCGGCGGCGACCAACGGCGACGGCGGCGACTCGGCCGAGGACTCGAAGGGCAAGACGGTGAAGCTCTTCGTCAACCGCGGCGAGCGCAGCGGGATCGACGAGGAGGACCTGCGCTGGGCCCTGCGCGAGGGCGCCGTCCTGCCCGACGAGGCCGTCCACGACGTCCGCGTCCTCCATCGCTTCTCCTTCGTCGAGGTCGATCCCGACCAGGCCGAGCGGACCGTCGAGTTCCTCGACGGCACCAAGCTCAAGGGCAAGGAAATCCGCCTGGAGATCGCCAAGAGCTGAGCTGAGGGGTTGTGGGGGCGGGGGACACCCTCCCCCGCCCGAATCGAATGGACGGCTAGGGGTATTCAGGGAGTGTGAGGGTTGTTCTCCCGGCACTTCTGATCGCGGTTTTGCTCGCGCTGCCTGCGGCGGCTGGTGCCGGCACGACGCCTAGCTGCGCTGAAGGTCCCACGACGGTCGGCGACACCACCTACGGGACGCCATGCGCCGACGTGATCGTCGTCCCGGCGGGGGTCGAAGACGTGAAGGCCGGCGGTGGGGACGACACGATCGTCCCCGGGCCGATCGCCGCTTCGACCTCCTGTCCGGACGGATGCCGCCTCGGCGTCGGCAGCCAGACCTTCGAAGGCGGCGAAGGCGACGACGTCGTCTTCGGCGAGCGCGGCAACGACACCCTCCGCGGTGGGCCGGGCGACGACCAGCTCTTCGGCGGGATCGGCGACGACCTCTTGGAAGGCGGCCCTGGGAACGACCGCCTGCTGGGCGGCTTCGGCGGCGACTCGATCGACGGCCAGGAAGGCGACGACTACGTCCGTGGCGATTCGACGATCGACCGCATCTTCGACACCGGCGGCGGCACCGACACGCTCAGCTACTCGACCGGCGTCACGCCGGGGTTCGAAGGGGAGGTGGGCACCCCCGGGTTCCCGGCGCCGGGAGGCGAGCGCGGCCTGCGGCTCGACATGCGAGCCGGCGAAAGGAACGCCAATAACGGCCTCGCTCCCCTCGGCGGCGGCGTCGACGAAGTCGAAGCCCAGAGCTTCGAGGTCGTGGTCGGAACTGCCTTCTCCGACTACCTGATCGGGACCACGGCTCCGCAGGCGATCTACGGCGGCGGCGGTGCCGACGTGCTGCTGGGGGAAGGCGGCGGCGACACCTTGGTCGGCGGCGGCGATGGCGACAGCGTCGATGCGGGGGGCATCGACACCCGCGAAACGAGTGAGGTCAGCGTCGGCCTGATGACGCCATCCGGAGCGACCGGCTACGCGCAGCTCTACCTGGTCGGCAGCGACGGCAACGACAGCGTGACGGCCAGCTACGGCCCGGGGAGCGTCAGCTTCCACCTCGCAGCCGGGACCTTCGACAGCGAATCGGCCGAAGGCTGCAGCGTCACCGCAACCGACGCCACCTGCTCGTTCGGCGAGCCGCTGGACTCGATCCTGCTCGCCGGCATGGGCGGCGACGACACGATCGGGGCGGCCGGCTTCCCCGCCATCGTCTCGGTGGTCGCGATCGGCGGCGAGGGTGGCGACTCGATCGGCGGCGGCGAGGAAAGCGAGGACATCCTCGTCGACGGACCCGGCGGCGGAGGAGACGTCCTTGGCGCCCTCGGCCGCGATGACGCCCTCACCCACAACGGCGGCGCCGACGAACTGCTCGGCGGCGACGGCAACGACCTCTTCCTCTCCAGCTCGATCTGCGACGGTGAGCGGATCGTCGGCGGCTCGGGCCGCGACAACTCCTCCTGGGCGCAGTCCGACGAAGGCGCCGGGGCAAACCTCGCGACCGGTGCAGCTGGACGCCCTGGTTCCGGGGAAGCGCCGGACTGCGGCGGCGAACCGCTCGACTCTCTGGCCGAAATCGAGGATCTCGAGGGCTCCTCCTCGAAAACCTCCGGTGACGTCTTCTACGGCGATGCCGGCCCCAACCAGCTGCTCGGCCGCCAGGGGCCGGACGCCTACTTCGCCGGCGCCGGCGAAGACTCGATCCTGGCCAACTCGGGAGATGCCGACCTCGCGATCAACTGCGGACCCGACAACGACGAGGCGACGATCGACCGGCCCCAGTACGGCGACCCCGCCCCGGTCGAATGCGAGAGCGTCTTCGAAGCCGATCCGAACGAGTTCCGGACCAGGACCCTGCTGCCACCCCCGCCGCTGCCGGAACCCCCGCCGCCTCCGCCTCCCGCCGACACCCGCCCGCCGCGGACGCGGCTGACCTCCCACCCACGCGCCCGCCTCTTCACGCAGCGGAAGGTGCGCCAGGTCGCCTTCCGCTTCGCTTCCAGCGAGCCCCGCTCCAGCTTCCGCTGCAAGCTCGACGCCAAGCCCTACCGTCCCTGCGCCTCGCCCCGCGCCTACCGCGTCAAGGTCGGCCGCCACGCTTTCCGCGTCTTCGCGGTCGACACTGCCGGCAACCGCGATCGCAGTCCGGTCGTCTTCCGGTTCCGCGTAGTCCGCCGCTAGCGCTTCCGATTCTTG
The DNA here is from genome assembly GCA_036277955.1 of Solirubrobacterales bacterium. Lineage (GTDB taxonomy): Bacteria > Actinomycetota > Thermoleophilia > Solirubrobacterales > 70-9 > VAYN01. The sequence continues at coordinate 33,065 of DASULV010000069.1, forward strand.
CCACAGCGGGGTGTGGCGAAAATCGGCTACGCCGTCAGCGCGGCGATCGTCTCCAGCAGGCGGTCGAAGTCGATCGGCTTGGTGATGTAGCCGTCGATCGCGAGGTCGGTGGGGGCGTCGGCGTCGCCGGGGTTCTGGTGGGCGCTGACGATCAGCGCGGGGACGTCGTGGCCGGCGCCGCGCAGCTCGCGCAGGGCGTCGATGCCGGACTTGCGCGGCATCATCGCGTCGAGCAGGAGCAGGTCGGGCATGCCGTTGCCGGCGACCGCGTCTAGCGCCTCCTGGCCGTCGGCGGCGGTGAGGACGGTGTAGCCGGCCATCTCCAGCCGCGTCCGCATCAGCAGCAGGATCGTCTCCGAGTCGTCCGCGACGAGGATCGTCGGCATCAGCTCGCCTCCGCCCGCGCCCGGTCCTGGCCGCCGTCGGCGACGGCGCCCGTCGCGATCGGCAGGCGCACGTGGAAGGTCGAGCCCTGGCCGACGGTGCTCTCGGCGCTGATGCTGCCGCCGTGCAGCTCGACCAGCGATTTCGAGATCGCCAGGCCGAGGCCGGTGCCGCCGACGCGCTGGGTCAGCCCGGCATCGCCGCGGGTGAAGCGCTCGAAGATCCGCTCGAGCTGGTCTGGAGGGATGCCGGGCCCGTTGTCGCTGACGCTGATCTCCACCTCGGCGCCGACGGCGCGCGCCGCGACCCCGATGGACGCACCTTCGGGCGTGTACTCATGGGCGTTCGTAAGCAGGTTCACCAAGATTTGCCGGATCCGGTCGGGCTCGACGTCGATCAGCGGCAGGCCCGGCTCGACCTGTTCGGTCAAGCTCTGACTGGCGGCCTCCGTCTGGGCGCGCATCGTACGCACCACGTCCTCGATCAGCGGCGCGACCTCGGTCGGCTGCGGACGGATCGACAGCCGGCCGGCGTCGGAGCGGGCGAGGTCGAGCAGGTCGTTGAGCAGCCGCACCAGGTGGCGGCAGTTGTCGAGGATGATTTCCACCGTCTCCCGCTGCCGCGGCGTCAGCGAGTCCTTGTCGAGCATCAGCAGCTCGGCGAAGCCCTGGACCGAGGTCAGCGGGCTGCGCAGCTCGTGCGAGGCGGTGAGCACGAACTCGTCTTTGAGCCGGTCGAGTTCGTCGCGCCGGCCCTCCTCGATCTCCAGCTCCCGCGCCATCTCGTTGAAGGCGGCGCCGAGGGCTGCCGTCTCGGAGAGACCGCCGATCTCGACCCGGGCGCTGCGGTCGCCGCCGGCCAGCCGCCCGGCAGCGTCGACCAGCTCCTCCAGCGGCCGTCGCATCGAGGAGATCAGGCCGCTGAAGAGGAGCAGAGCGCCGGTCAGCCCGGCGATCAGGCCCGCGGCGACGAGCAGCGCCGTGTCGCGGGTGTCGCCGGAGATCTGGTCCTGCAGTTCCTCGCGGTGGCGGATCTGCTCACGGACGACGGCCCGTGCGCCCTGGCCGCCGGTGCCGCGGGCCACGCGTTCCCGTGCCTTCATCTCGACCACGTAGGAGCGGGCGATCGCGTCCTCGAAGTCCTGGCGCTGCTGGATGAAGCGGGCGACGCCGATCACCGCCATCGCCGTGAGCACGGCAAAGCCGATTGCGAACCCGATCCGCAGCCGGTTGGCGAGCGACGGGCTCAGGCGTCGATGGGATCGTGAATATGCTTGCGCCCCTATGACCGACGAGGCTACCGACGCAAACGGAACCGTCGAGGCTCCGGATGGAATCGCCCAGAAACCGCTCGAAGAGTGGTTCGGCGCGAACGTTTCGGGGGTCGACTTCCCGCTGACCTTCGAGCGGATCGCCGGCGGCCACTCGAACCTGACCTACCGGGTCACCGATGCGGCGGGCCAGAAGTGGGCGCTGCGGCGGCCGCCGCTCGGCAAGCGGCTCGGCTCCGCTCACGACATGGCGCGCGAGTACAAGGTGGTCTCCGCGCTGGGGGGGACCGAGGTGCCGGTGGCACCGGTGGTCGGCCTCTGCGAGGACGAGAGCGTCAACGACGCCCCCTTCTACGTGATGGAGTTCGTCGAGGGGCCGATCCTGCGCGGCCTCGCCGAGGCGGAGATCTTTCCCGACGAGGGCGACCGGCGGGCGATCGGCGAGCGCGTCTCCGACACCCTGGTCCAGATCCACGCCGTCGATCCCGACGCGGTCGGCCTCGGCGACCTCGGCAAGAAGGAGGACTACGTCGCCCGCCAGCTGCACCGCTGGAAAGGGCAGTGGGAGAAGTCGAAGACGCGCGAGCTGGAGCCGATCGACCGTGTCCACGAGGCGCTCTCGTCGCGAATTCCCGAGCAGGGACCGGCGACGATCGTCCACGGCGACTACCGGCTCGACAACATGATCCTCACCGACTCCGGCGAGGTTGCCGCCGTCGTCGACTGGGAGCTCTGCACCCTCGGCGACCCGCTGGCGGACGTCGGCCTGTTGATGGCCTACTGGCCCGAGCGCGGCGACGACGTCGTCGCCCTCGGCATGCCGGCCAACCTCGCCCCCGGTTTCCCGAGCCAGGCGGAGCTCGCCGCCCGCTACGCGGAGCGCAGCGGCCGCGACCTCTCCGACCTCGGCTTCTACGTCGCCCTCGGCTACTGGAAGCTGGCGATCATCCTCGAGGGCGTCTACGCGCGCTACACCGCCGGCGGCTACGGCAAGGTCAACGAGGGCGTCGAGGCCTTCGCCCGCCTCGTCGAGCGCCTCGCCGAGGAGGCCGAGCGGGTCGAGCGCGAGAGGTGACGCTGCGTACCCACCTCACTGCCGTCGGCTTGGCCGGGTGGATCCTTCTTTCGCTGTTCGGCTGTGGAAGCGACGGCGCTGAGCCCACTTCTACTTCCGGACGACCGGCAACCGCAGATCCTCACGTCGCGGCACCCCCATCCCGGCCGCCAGGTGGTCACCACAGCGCTTCGACCGCGACCCCCGATCCGAAGGCGGCGAGCGGCAACGAGGGAGCCCCTCCACGCGATCAGCGAAGCGCGGGCCCTCATCCAGAGAGGGAAAACGACCACCACTCTGAGCCGAAGCAGGCGCCGTCCTCTCCATCCGCCCAAGGTCAGAAAGGATCTCGGGTGGAAGAGCCTGTTACCGACGACACGAGCCAAGGATCTCCCGCCGAGCAAACGCCGCCGGAAGACGGGGTCGAACCCAGCGGCTCGAACATACGTCAAGGCCAAGGGTAAGGATGTTGCCTGCAGAACATGTCTATGAAAGCCTAAACGCCTAAGGGTGCCTCGCCACAAAGGTCTCTTTGGCGCCTAAAAATCGACAAGGAGCAACCGTTGAAACAGATTCGAAAGCGGCTCACGTACGCGAACGTGATGTCGTCGATTGCTGTCTTTCTGGTGCTGGGCGGAGCTACCGCCATCGCCGCGGGCCAGCTCGGCAAGAACACCGTCGGTAGCAAGCAGCTGAAGAAGAACGCGGTCACCACTGCCAAAATCAAGAAAGAAGCAGTCACCGGTGCCAAGATCAAGAAAGGCACGATCACGGGGGCAAACGTGAATCTCGGCAGCCTCGGGAAGGTTCCCTCCGCGGCCAATGCTGATCACGCGGGCTCCGCGGACTCTGCCAACACGGCTAAAACGGCCACCTCGGCTGACACCGCTAACACCGCTAAGAACGCGACCGGCCTCTCGGGCCCGCTTGCCGCGAATCAGACCCTCGTCGGTCACGTCAGCTCGGCGGGACGCAAGGTTGCTGAAGGCAACTTCATCGACGAGGCGGCGCTGACGTTCCAGATCCCGCTTGCCACCGCTCCGACCGGGCATTTCGTCCCTGAGGGGGTAACCACGCCGGAGTGTCCGGGCTCGGCAGAAGATCCCACCGCTGCGCCGGGGAATCTCTGCATCTACACGAACCTCCTCACCGGGGCTACCGATCTCGACATCGATTTCGTGACCAGGTTCGGGGCGAGCGTCTTCCTCGAAGGCCTCGGAGCTGCGCCGGTGAACTACGAGTTCCAGGGCGTCTGGGCCGTTACGGCTCCCTAGCGCCGCCGCAGTTCAGTTGTAAAGGGGCCGGGAGACCGGCCCCTTTTTATGTCATGGAAGTGGCGGTACCGGTTTCAGCAGGGGAAGCGACTTGAAGTTACCGCCGGCGTAGAAGGAGGAGGAGATCACGTTCGCGAACGATCTTCGCGAAGCCGTGGAGGTCTCGATCGGCCATTCCCAGCGATCTCCGATCGCTCCGTCGTAGATGTTCCAGTTGAACCAGACGAAGGCCTTCAGCTTCGGAAAGGAATTGGGGATTTCGGTTCCCAGGGCTTCCGCTATCCACCGAGCCTTCGCGGTTGCCCCGCTCTCGATCGAGGCGGTCTCGCCGATCATCATCGGGGGAGACACGGAGGGATCCGTGAGGGCGAGGATTTCGTTGTAGGTGGCGGCGAAGATGCCGGAGAAGCTGGCCCAAGCCGGATAAGTGCCGCGGTTGTAGCCGTCGATGCAGGTCCAGTCGACGTGGGCACGGCCGGGGAAAAGGGCTTTGAGAGACGTGGAGCCCGAGTAGCTGACGTTCGGGCACCAGACCCAGGTGATGTTGGTCGCCCCCTTTTGCACGGCGATGTTGTGGAGGCGCTGCCATGCGGCCACAAAGGTCGCAGGGCTTTTGCGGGCTTCGTTCACCCACGGAAAATCAGCCGAGGAGACCAGGTTCATCTCCCAGTCGAGGCGGAGGAAGAAGGGATGGCCGAAGCTGTGCACCGCTTCCGCCCACCTCGTGAACTTCTGCAGCGGAACGCTGCTGCTGACGGGCGTATAGGCAAGTTCGCTGAGCGTCGCGCCGGTCGTCCCCATCGACAGGAGCGGGATCGCCCCCCTGTTCATCGTCAGTTCGAAGGGCGCCGGCTCGAATTCCTGCTGCCAGGGAGGCGGCTGGCCGAAGTGGACGATGGAGGCCTTCTTGCCGCCCGCATTCGCCTCGAATTCATTCCAGGTGGTGGCGCTCCAGGGGGCGTCGCCGCCGGCTGCTTCCGGAGGTTCCTTGAGGAGCCTCGCGTCCCCGTCCATGCGCGCTCCCCAGTACACCTTCGGTCCCCTGGGTTCGACGGTCACCTTGAGGAAGGCGGCCCGCACCACCCTTGCGGCGGTGCCTGAGATGGAGTCGACTTCCAGGTTGAGGTCGTCGAACTGGGTCTGGCGCCCAGTGAGGGGCACCGGGGCCGAATGCCAGCCGGCGCTGCTCACCGTCGTCCACGACGAGGAGCTGCTGGCCCTGAAGCTCACCGGGCTGCCGTTCGCGGTGTAGATCCAGGCTGACGCTCCGAGGATCTTGTTCCCCGCGAGCGAGGCCGACGCCACCCCGATCCTCAGCTTCGTCGACGCCGTGCTGGTGGTGGCGTAGTCGAGGCTGGAGGGCGTCTGCAGCTCGGTGACTACATCGTTCAGCGCCTCCGAGGCTGAAGCGGCACCGACGGTCGACCAGGATCCACGGCTCACGTCGGTGTTCGGGCGCAGGTACCACGTGGCCGCCGCGGAGGCGAAGGAAGCGGCTACCGCTGCAAGCAGTAGGAGCGCGGCTGAAAGAAGCAGGAAGCGCCCCACGGCTCGGTGATCCTCACACCATCCGCGCCGCGTGCCGGGGCTCCAGGTTGCCTTCGGCTTCGGCCTCGGCGCGTTTGGACCAGCGGTTGAGCTCGCGGCGGGCGAGGACCATTTTGTGGACCTCGTCGGGGCCGTCGGCGAGGCGGAGCATGCGGGAGAAGCGCCACATGATCGCCAGCGGGGTGTCGTCGGTCATGCCGAGGGAGCCGTGGATCTGGATCGCGCGGTCGAGGACGTCCATGACCATGTTGGCGGCGACGATCTTGATCGCCGAGATCGCCTGACGGGCGGCGCGCTTGCCCTCGGTGTCCATTTTCCATGCCGCGTAGAGGGTGAGCAGGCGGGCCTGGTCGATCTCCATCCGCGAGGCGGCGATCGACTCCTGGACGAACTGCTTGTCGGCCAGCGGGCCGCCGAAGGCGCTGCGTTCGTTGGCGCGCCGGCACATCATCTCGTGCGCGCGCTCGGCGGTTCCGATCGCCCGCATGCAGTGGTGGATGCGGCCGGGGCCGAGGCGGTCCTGGGCGATCGCGAAGCCGGCGCCGCGCTCGCCGAGCAGGAACTCCTTCGGCACCCGGCATTCTTCGTAGCGGATCTCGCAGTGGCCGGGGCCGCCGTCGTGGCCCATCACCGAGATCGGCCGCACCAGGTTGAAGCCGGGGGTGTCGGTGGGGACGCAGATCATCGAGGCGCGGGAGTAGGGGGGCGCGTCGGGGTCGGTGACGACCATCGCGATCGCCAGATCGGCGCCGACCGCGCCGGAGGTGAACCACTTGTGCCCGTCGACGACCCACTCGTCGCCGTCGAGCCAGGCGCGCGCCTGCAGCAGCGTCGGGTCCGAGCCGGAGACCTCCGGCTCGGTCATCGAGAAGCAGGAGCGGATCCGGCCCTCGAGCAGCGGGTGCAGCCAGCGCTCCTGCTGCTCGGGCGTGCCGTGCTCGGCGAGGATCTCCATGTTGCCGGTGTCCGGCGCCGAGCAGTTGAAGGCCATCGGCGCCGCCATCGGGCTGCGTCCCATCTCCTCGCAGAGCAGGCCGTACTCCCAGTTCGTCAGCCCCGGCCCGAAGCGCTCGTCGGGCATGAACAGGTTCCAGAGCCCCTCGCCCTTCGCCTTCTCGCGGACCGCCGTCAGGTTCTGCGGGTAGGGGACGCCGGCGCCGACCTCCTCGTCGAGCGCTTCCATGATCTCCCGCTCCCGCGGGTAGATCTCGGCGTCCATGAAGTCGAGCACGCGCTCGCGCAGCTGCGCGACCTCGGGGCTGGGGCTGAAGTCCATTCGTTCCTCTCCTCGTCCTCTAAGAGAGGGAAACGGTAATCGATAGCGCTGTTCAGGCTCGCCGGTAGCGGGTGAAGAGCTCGCCGTCCTCCTCCAGCAGCCAGGCAAGCTCGAGGTCGACCACCTCCGGCAGCGCTCCCTCGAGGATCCGCGGCCCCTCGCCGCCGCTCAGTTTCGGGGCGATCGTCAGGAAGAGCTCGTCGACGAGGCCTGCCGCCTGCAGGGAGCCGTGAAGGGTCGGCCCCCCCTCGCACAGCAGCGCCCGTACGCCTTCCTCCCGCAGCGAGCCCAGCAGGTCGCCGAGATCGGCCCAGCCACCGCCGCCGCTCTCGACCACGACCAGCCGCTTGTCGAGGCCGGCGTAGCGCTCGGCCCGCATCGTTCCGGCCCCGATCATCACCGCATCGAAGCGGCTCCGCAGGGCCACCAGCATCTGCGTGTCCGTATCGGAGCCGATCGGCCCCGACCGCCCCCCGATCGTCGCCCTGCCGTCGAGGGTGGAGACGAAGTTAAGCGCCACCCGCGGCCGCTCCTCGGGGGCTTCCTCCCAGGGACGGTAGGCCTCCAGCTGCTCGGAGATCGAGGTCGGCCCGGGATCCGGGAGAAGCCGCCGCATCGGGGCGAGGCTACCCCGTCGCGGAAAGCTTTAGTCCGTGCTCAGCTGCGCCTATCCCGGATCGGGCATCGGGAAGAGCGCCGTTGCGGCAACCGCGTGGATCGGCTTCTCGCCCGAGTGATTCATCCGTTCTGCGGCTGCGGCCTGCTCAGAAAGCACCGCTTCCAATAGCCCGTCCATCAGTTTGCTGAGGCGGTTGAAGCCCTCGGAGTCGAGGAGGAGCGTGGTCCGGGTGAGGTGGCGATCAGAGCGGCTGTCGAAGGTGCCCTTCTCGATCGCCTCGCTCGCGTCCTTGATCAGGATGTCCCACCCGTAGGCGGAGATCGCCTTGCGGACCTCCGGCGTCAGCGCCTCCCATTCGGCGTTGGAGAGGAGCGGACGTTCGACCGCTTTGTAGTAGTGGGCGACGGCGCCGCGGATCGTCTCCTCGCCGACCAGCTCGACAAGGCCGAGCTCGACAAGGGTGCGTACGTGGTAGCTGATGTTGCTGAGGTCGTGGTCGAGGAGTTCCGAAAGCTCACGCGGACTGGCGACGCGCTTGGTCAGGATCGTCAGGCATTCGACCCGCACCGGGTGGCTCAGACCCTTGACTAGCTGCTCATGCCCCGGCCTACCGAAGTTCTCCTCCGCTGCGCGGCTGAAGTTGTCGCCTGCCGCCACCTGCTTGCTCGGCCGTTTGCTCATGGTCTCCTCCTCCGGTTCAGCCAGTGACATCGGTACAGGGTATCCGACCAATTACCTGGCGCTATTTCCGGATCGGGATTAGGTGACTGGAGAACCTTCCAGTAAAGGTGAAGGCAGGTCTCGGCCTTTACCTATGGGAAGGAGGTGAAGCAGCATGACCATTACCACGATCACTGAGGTGTTCCCAGCGATCTCGACTACCAAGACGAACTAATGGACAGCGGCGGGTCGATACCCGTCTCGACCCGCCCTGCACCTTCTAAAAACCCGTATGTAGAGATTAACAAACTCACATGTAGAAACGTAAAGACACCCGTGTATGAATAGCGCAGTTTGCCGAAAAAGCGAACTGTTTAGGAACTGACGTGTCAGGAATAGTCGTGCCAGCCGGCGAACTCGCGGCCGGCGAACTTCTGCAGCTCGGCGACGTCCTCGGTGAAGCGGCCGCGGATCGTCTCGAAGAGGTCGTCGGGCAGCTTCGGCTTCGGGGCGGGGGGCTTCTCGGGGTCGTGGACGACCTTCTCGACCAGCCAGCGCATCGACTCGGGCAGGCGGTCGAAGTTGCGGTCGAAGGAGCGGAAGCCCGGCAGTTTCACCAGCTTCTCCATCAGCTGGTATTTGTCACCTTCCTTCGCGCTCGACTTCTCCCACTCGCGGTCGAACTGCTCGGAGACGAAGTTCTCGTCGACGCCGGCGAAGGCGAATGCCTTGCGCATCGTCGCCTCGCGTTCGGTGTGCAGCTCCTCCTGGGTGATCAGGGTGATCTGCTCGCGATCGAAATGCTCGAGGTAGGGCTGCAGCTGCATCCAGTACTTGGAGCGGTTCATGTAGGAGCTGTCCGGGTTGGAGAGGACCTCGACCAGGTCGCCGGTCTCGTAGCCGGCGCCGGTGGCGTGGACCCAGTGCGAGAGGATGCGCTTGATCGGGTCGCGCACCATGTAGAGCAGGCGCGCGTCCGGGCAGTGCTGCTTGATCCGCTCCGGGACGCCGGTGAACCGCGGCAGGTTGGTGTAGTGCGGGGAGGACTCGCCGCGCACTTTGAAGCGATCGTCGAAGCGGCTCGCGTACCAGTCGAGGCCGAGGTCCCAGTTCAGCTCCTCGACGAAGAAGTTGAGCTCCTTCGGCTTCGACATCTGGATCTCCGGATGGAGGCCGAGGTAGTGGTGGATGCTCGTCGTGCCGCACTTGAGCCCGCCGATGATGATCAGGTTCGGCAGCTGCGCGTGGCGTTTGCGCCGCCGCCGCCAGCGGCTCTTGCGATCGGCCGTGTACCGCTCGCGGGCACGGTCGCACATCGCCTGGTCGGCGGGGTCGGAAAGGGGGGTCTGAGGCAGCGCCTGCACGTCGGGGTCGGGCACGAGCGTGGCTAGTCTAGCTGCGATGCCGTACGCCGATCTTGCCGACAACTTCGAAGCGTTCTTCAACCGCAGCGCGGAATTCTTCCGCCACCTCTCGGAAGTCCACTGGACCACCTTCGGCATCGCGCTGCTGTGCCTGCTGGGCATGCAGTTGGCCCGTGCCTGGGCCTGGCGGAACGTACTGCGCGCCGCCTACCCCGACAAGAAGATCGCCTTCCTGCCGCTCGCCGCGGCCTACCTGGCGGGGGCGGGGATCAACGCGGTGGTGCCGGCGCACGCGGGCGACGTGACCAAGGTCTTCCTCGTCAAACGTCAGATCCCGGACTCCTCCTACCCCGCCGTCACCTCGTCCTTCCTCGTCCAGACCGTCTTCGACACCACGGTCGGGGTGCTTGTCCTCCTCTACGCGATCAGCCAGGGACTGCTGCCGCCGCTGCCGCAGATCCCCCACCTGCCCGCCTTCGAGATCTCCTTCTGGGCCGACCACCCCAACCTCTTCTTCATCACGGTGGGGGTGACGCTGCTGGCGATCGCGATCGGCATCTACCTGCTCGCCCACCGCGTCCGCCGCTTCTGGGCGCGCGTCCGCCAGGGCCTCGTCATCCTCACCGAGCCGCGCCGCTACCTGCGCGAGGTCGCCGCCTGGCAGGGGGTCGGCTGGCTCTTTCGCTTCGCCGCCTTCTGGTTCTTCCTCGAGGCCTTCGGGATCGACGGCTCGATCGGCAACGTGATGCTGGTGATGAGCTGCCAGGCGATCGCCAACGTCGTCCCCTTCACTCCCGGCGGGGCCGGCGCCCAGCAGGCGCTGCTGGTTGCCACCCTGAGCGGGCCGACCCGGACCGCCGTCCTCTCCTTCTCGGTCGGCACCCAGATCGCGATGGCGGCCTGGTCGGTCGTGCTCGGCTTCGCCGCGATCCTGCTCGTCTTCAGGACCACCGACTGGCGCGGCCTGATCCAGCAGGCCCAGGAGGAAGCCGACAGCGAGAAGGCCGCCGAAGCGGCGGCGCGAGCTAGGCCGTGACCGCCGTCGCGGCGGCGAGCGGATCGCGGCCGGCCCACTCGCCGCGGCTGGCGTAGGGGCGGAAGCGGATGAAGGCGGAGTGGCGGTGGAAGGCGCGCTCGCGGTCGGCGGCGACCGCGGCCCGGTGCGAGCCTCCCTGCCGGTAGGCGTAGTCCCGCATCGCCGCGGCGGTCCTCCAGAGGGAGAAGGTGGAGACGATGCTGGGCAGGCGCCCGAACCCGGTCGAAGCCAGCAGGCCGGGCTCGGTGAGGACGTCCGCTTCGGCCGGCGCCGCCGCCCGCAGGAAGGGGCGGGCTCGCCATGGCATCAGCCGCCCGAGGGTGAGGACGGCGACCGGCTCCTCGTCGTCCACCGGCAGCGGCCGCTCGGGCAGGCCGTCAAGTCCGGGCCAGGCACCGGAGACCCGCAGCGGCGCCATCCGCACCTGCCAGCCGGCGGCCAGCTGCCGGGCGATCGGGTGGCCGGCAAAGTCCTCCAGCGCTTCCTCGTCATCCCAGGCCGCCAGCAAGGCGACGGTCCCGAAGTCGGGGGCGGGGAGGAGCCCGTCGCCCAGCGGGGCGGTGAACACGGTCTCGGCGTACCGCAGGCCTTCGACGTCGCGGGGTCGCGGCCGGGTGGCGAGCAGGCGCAGTCCCTGTCCGATCCCGACCGACGCGATGTCGATCGAGAAGATCACCGGGAGGCCGCTGGCTTCGAAGCTAACCTAGTGCTCATTAGGGTCCAAAAATTACCTAGGGAGCATTAGGTTGTCAAGCGGGACGAAGCCCCGGAAGCGGTTGAGCGCGGCGCGGCGGCGCGAGGTGATCGAAGCGGCCGCGACGGAGCTCTTTGCCGTACGCGGTTACCCCGGCGCCTCGATCGAGGAGATCGCCCGCCGCTCGGGGGTGAGCCCGCCGGTCGTCTACGACCACTTCTCCTCCAAGCTCGACCTCTACCGGCAGCTGCTGGAAGCCCACTTCGCCGAGCTGCGGAAGATCTGGGCCCGGAACTTCGGCGGCTCGGGGGAATCGTCGGCCCGGGTCGCCCGCTCCTTCGATGCTTGGTTCTCCTACGTGGAGGAGCATCCCGCGGCGGCGAGGATGCTCTTCCGCGAGCCGAGCGGAGACCGCGACGCCGAAGCGGTCCACCGGGACGTCGCGGCCCGCAGCCGCGCCCAGGTGATGGAGCTGTTCGTCGCCGAGCCCGGCTCGGAGGGCTTGACGGGGTCGCCGGCGGGGCCGGGACTGGAAATGGCCTGGGTGGTTCTGCGCGGCGTCCTCCAGGGCCTGGCGCTGTGGTGGGTCGAGCACCCTGAGGTCCCGCGCGAGCAGGTCGTCGCCACCGCGGTGAACTCGCTCTGGATCGGCTTCGAACGCGCAGCCGCCGGGGAGGGCCTGCCTGCTTCCGGTTCCTCCGGCTAGGAGGACCAGCCGGGGTAACGACCGCCGACGCGCCACTGCCACGGCGGCCGCTCCGTGGGCGGGAAGGCGTAGTGGTTGCGCCCGGGCAGGGTCTCGAGCGGGACCAACGCCGGGTTGTCGCGCTCGCGGACTTCGACTCCGGCGGCGGCGTCCACGTCGGCCTGGGTGGCGCGGCGCGAGAGGCGCTGCCAGCCGAGCGTCGGCCGGTAGAGCCAGTAGACGATCTCGACCCAACCCTCCGAATCGCGGCGGTCGATCAGCTCGGTGAAGGCGGTGGTGCGGCGGCGGGAGGCGGTCAGGTGCGGCCCGGCGGCGACGGCGCAGCTCGCCGAACGGCAGCGACGGAAGTCGACCGGCATCAGCGGCAGGCCCGAGGGGCCGGGCAGCGCCACGGGCGCCGGCGCCAGCGCTCTGGCCAGGCGCGCCAGCGGCCAGCCGTAGGCAGGAACCAGGGCGTGGTGCCGGCAGGCGTCCGGCAGTCGCGGCGCGCAGGCGAGGCGTCGCCCCAGGGTGCCCGCGAGCCGCCGGCCGGCGTCGATCTCTCCGCCGGCCGCCACCGCCGCGATCGCGGCGACAAGCAGCAACGCCACCAGTGCCGCCAACCCGGCCTGCTCGACGCTTGCCGAACCCCGCTCGTTCTCGCTCCCGTCCATCCCCGGCGACGCTAGAGCGGCGAGGCGCGCGAATGGTGCGCAGAAAGTGCCGATTCTGCCTCGGCGGTGTGCCGGTTCTGCTTACATGGGGGTGGATGGAGGGCTTCAACCTGTTTGGCGATCCCGAGGAGTTCCGCGCTCGCATGGAGGAGCTGTCGGAGCAGATGCAGTCTTCGCAGCGGGTCGCCTGGGCCGACAACGCGATCAAGCTCGCGGTCGACATGACCGTCGCCTCGATCGGCCGCCTCGAGCTGACCGGCAGCGCCGACGAGCAGGCGATGCAGGTGCGCGACGCGATCCGCGTCCTCTTCCCCGAGGCAGTCACTCTCGTCCGTGAGGCGAGAGAAGGCCTGAGCTAGAACAGCTCGAGCCGCAGCGCGATCACGGCGCCGCGGCGGCTGAGGCCGCCGAGCAGCTCGACCGGGACCGCGATCAGCAGCGCCGGGACCGCGAGGACGATGCTGGCGAGGGCGTCGATGCGCCGCTGCCAGGGTTGTGCCGCCGGCACCGAGGGGGCGTCGCGCAGCGCGCCGAGGGCGACGTTGCGGCCGAAGGTGACGCTGTTGAGCAGGGTCTGCCAGGTGCTGGCGAGGCTGGCGAGCGGGCGCCAGCGGGCGGACTTGACGATCTGGTCGCGCTGGGCGACCAGGCGCCGCACCGCCTCGACCGTGAAGAGGTGCCGCCTTCCCGGGGCCAGCCCGGACCAGCCGGCGCCGCCGAGTGAGCAGGCGGTGCTGCCGCGGTTCTCGATCCGCAGCGCGTCTTCCCGGCGCAGGGAGTCGAGCTCGTGCAGGGCCGCCTCGGCCCCGCCGGGGTCGCCGACGACGCCGAGGCCGCAGCTCTCGCAGCGCCGGACCGGCCCGCTCAGCCCGGTCTTCTGCCCGATCCAGCCGAAGAGCGGCTCGCCGCAGGCGGGGCAGGGCGGGTTCTCCGGCCCGGCTCCGGCCTCCAACGGCACTACAGGGGTGGCCTCGGTCTGCCGCATGCCTCGGGTAGCGTACGGGCCGTGAGCCCAGAGCACGTCCGGGAGAGGGAGTCGCGCTGGGCACTGCCGGCGGCGCTGGCCGCCTTCGCGGCGGTGATCCTGATGTTCCTCCCGGGGGTCGTCAGCTCCGTCAGCGGCACCGGCGAAGCCGAGGTCCTGCGCTCGATCGACGAGCACGGCGGCTCGGCAACCCTCGCCAGCGTGCTGCAGGCGGCGTCCTTCCTCCTCCTCGCGATCCCGCTCGTCTACCTCTTCCTGGCGGCGCGCGCCCGCAGCGAGCGGGTGCTGCCGGCGATGCTGGCGATCGTGATCGCGGCGCCGTTGCTGATCGGGGCCGGCACCGTCCTCTACAGCCAGGCCAAACAGGAAGCGGCCGAAAGCTTCGTCGCCGGCGAAGCGAAGCCGACGATCTCGGCGCAGGACCTGAAGGAAAAATGCGAAGACGAGAAGCCTCTTGCTGCCTGCGAAAAGGAAAAGCGAGAAGACGACGCCGCCTCCAACGCGCTCAGCGACGCCTCGCTGACCACCCTCGCGGGCATCCTCACCGTCGGCGGCGGGCTCCTCTTCGCGATCAGCCTCTTCTACACCTGCCTCTGGGCGATGCGGGTGGGGCTCCTCAGCCGCTTCTGGGGATCGCTGGGGATGGCGCTGGGTATCGCCGTTCTGCTCGGCTTCATCATCCTCGCGATCGTCTGGTTCCTCTACCTCGGGCTGCTCTACCTCGGCTTCCTCCCCGGCGGCAAACCGCCGGCCTGGGAGGAGGGGGAAGCGGTGCCCTGGCAGACGCCGGGCGAGCGTGCGGCGGCCGAACTCGAGCCTTCCGGGACGGTTGAGGATGGCGCCGCGGCAGAGGAAGGCGCCGCCGGGGAAGGCTCCGAGCGGCGCAAGCGCAAGCAGCGCGAGTAGCGGCGCCTCAGGTCTGCGGCGCCGGTGGCGCCGCCATCAGCTCGACCCGATGGCCGCCGGGCGCGATCGCCCAGGCGCGCGGGCTGCCCCAGTGCTCGCGGCGCCGCTCGGCCGTATGGCCGGCCGCCTCGAGCCGCCGCAGCGTCTCCTCGAAGTCGGCGACCACCACCGCCAGGTGCCCGACCTCCGGGACGACCGGATCCTCGCGCGGCATCAGGTGCACCTGCGTCCCCTCCCGTTCGACCCAGGTGAACGCCCGCAGCGTCTCCGGCGGCTCGACCCGCTCGAATCCGAGCAGCTCGAAGAAGCCGACGGCGGCCTCGATCTCCGCAGGCGCGATCTCTATGCCGACGTGGTGTAGCATTGTCAGCGAATGTTTTTGTCTGCTATGGTTGAAGCCATGGAGGCAATGGTGGCGGAAAGGGGGACCGAGTGACGGAATGGAATGACGGACGGCTCGATGATCTCAGCGACCGGGTCGGCCGTATCGAGAAGAAGATGGATGACGGTTTCGTCCATATCGATCAACGCTTCAAAGAAACCAACCAGAAGATGGATGAAGGCTTCGCCCGGATCGATGCCAAGTTCGACATCGTTAACGACCGCTTTGACGGGATATACCAGCTGCTGCTCAGGACCTCAGCGGCACTGATCGTCGGGGTTCTTGGCCTACTCGGTGTGCTGATCGGGACGCAGTCGTAGCTAGAACAGCAGCGACAGAAGCGCCGCGACGATCACCACCGCGGTCGACCAGGTGATCGTCTCGGCGACTATGCGGTTGTCGAGGCCGTAGGCGTGGGAGACGACCAGGGCGTTGATGCCGGTCGGCATCGCTGACATCAGGCGGTAGGCGGAGGGGAGCTCGATAAGGGGGGCGGCTAGGAGTATCAGCAGGGCGGGAGCCAGGGCGAGACGGCCGAGGGTGGCGACGGTTACCGGGGCGGTGATTGGCGGTGGGATGGGGAGTTCACCCTGCTCGGCGCCCTCGGCGAGGGTGGCGCCGACGGCGAAGAAGCCGAGCGGCAGGATCGCCACCGCGAGGACCTGCGAGGCGTCGACGAGGACCTGCGGCGCCAGGACGTCGGGGGCGAGCAGCCCCGCCACCGCCGCGTAGAGGGGCGGGTTGCGGGTGAAGAAGGTGCGGACCCGGTCGCCCATCCCTTCGCCGGCTTTGGTGCCGAAGGCGGCACCGACGCCGAAGGCCCCCAGCATCAGCGTCGTGCCGCCGACGAGGACGTCGAAGAGGACGGTGTCCGACAGATGGTCGCGGCCGAGCAGCGCCACCGTCAGCGGGTAGCCGAGGTAGGTCGTGTTGGCGACGATCGCCGCGCAGATCACCGCCCCGGCCTGCGGCCGGCTCAACCGCAACAGTCGCGCGGCGACGAACCAGACCGCCAGCCCGACCAGGGCCATGTTGACCAGGGCGATCCCGATCCCGATCCCGTTGTCGACGCTGATCTCGGCGACCGCCAAGTTGAAGAAGATCACCGGCGGCACCAGCACGTAGAGCATCACCAGCAGCAGCTTCCGCGCCAGCGCCACCGCCTCTTTAGGCCGCCGCACCTCCGCCGTGACGCCGACCCCGGCGCCGGCAACCATCAGGACGAGAGTGAGGAGGACGCCCATACGGGCTCCCTACTTGATCAGAACAGCGCGCTGCCCGCGTGGCTGGCGAACTCGACCAGCGGCTGGGGGAGGATGCCGAAGAAGACGGTCGCGGCGGCGGCGAGGACGGCGGGGCCGACCAGGTACCAGCGGCGGCCGGCTTCGGGGTCGACCGGGTCGGCCTCGGGGGAGGCGCCGGCGATCGCGGGGGTGCCGCCGGGGACGGTCTCGCGCTCGGGCCGCATCCACATCGCCGCCACCACCCGCAGGTAGTAGGCGAGGGAGATCATCGTGCCGACGGCGATGAAGACGGCGAGCCAGGTGTAGTCGCCTTCGACCAAGGCCTCGATCAGGTAGAGCTTGCCGATGAAGCCCGCGGTCGCCGGCAGCCCGGCCAGGGCCAGCATCGAGATAGTCAGCGGCCAGGCCAGGAGCGGCCGCTCGGCGCCGAGGCCGCGGACGGCGCGGATGTCGTCGCCGTAGACGGTCTCGCGCTCGCGGGCGACGATCACCGCGAAGGCGGCGAGGTTCATGAAGGCGTAGGCGGCGAGGTAGAAGACGAGCGAGTTGACCCCCTGCTCGGAGGCGACGACGATGCCGCCGAGCATGTAGCCGGCCTGGGCGACGCCGGACCAGCCCATGATCCGCTTCAGCGAGTCCTGGCCGAGGGCGCCGACGTTGCCGACGACGATCGAGATCGCCGCCAGGGCGGCGAGGGCCGGCTGCCAGGTGTCGAGCTGGGAGCCGAGGGCGACGTCGAAGAAGCGAAGGAAGACCGCGAACGCCGCGGCCTTGGTCGCTACCGCCATGAAGGACGTGATCGGGGTGGGCGCCCCCTGGTAGACGTCGGGCGTCCACTGGTGGAAGGGGGCGATCGAGGTCTTGAAGGCAAGGCCGACCGCCGCCATCGCGATCCCGATCAGGATCAGCGGGTCGCCGTCGAGGCCGTTGTGGGCGATTCCGGCGGCGATCCCCTGGAACCCGGTGCTGCCGGTGCCGCCGTAGAGGAAGGCCATCCCGTAGAGCAGCGTCGCCGAGCCGATCGAGCCGACGATCAGGTACTTCAGCCCCGACTCGAGCGAGCCCTCGCGCCGCAGGTTGGTGGCGCAGAGGATGTAGAGCGGGATCGAGAGCGTCTCCAGGGCGACGAAGAAGGTGACGAGGTTGGTCGCCTGCGCCAGCAGGACCATGCCGAGTACCGAGCCGAGCAGGAGCGAGTGGTACTCGCCCGATCCCGCTTCCTCGGTTGCCCGCTCGCCGATCGAGAGGAGGACGCAGAAGGCGGCAACGAGGATCGCGATCAGCGAGATCGAGATCGCCAGGTCGTCGAGGCGCAGCGCCCCGGTGATCAGGTTCTTCGGGTCGTCCCATTGCCAGATCAGCAGGCCGGCGGTGGCGCCGAGGGTGACCAGCGTCAGCAGCGGCGCGCTGCGCTTGAAGGGCTTGAAGACCGCGCTCAGGAGGACGACGCAGATGCCGACCGTGAGCGCGATCAGCGGCGAGATGCCGGCGTAATCGATATGCGGCTCGTTGAAGTTCATCGTTCACCCGGGAAAGGGATGGCCTCCGCTGCCAGCTTCGCCTCCGGCGCGTCTTCATGTGCCACCTTCGCGATCGTCTGCTCGACGCTCGGGTCGGTCCGCTTCAGGATCAGCTGCGGGTATAGCGAGAGGGCGAGGATGCAGACGACCAGCGGCGCCAGCACAAGCGCGTCGCGCCAACCGATCTCCCTTGACATCAAGCCCTCCGGCTTCCGGTTGTGCATCGCCCCCTGGTACATGCGCAGGGCGTAGTAGGCCGACATCGCGACGCCGCTGATGGCGATGAAGGCGAAGGCGATCTTCGCCTGGAAGAGGCCGTTGAGGATGTAGAACTCGCCGACGAAGTTGGAGGAGCCGGGCATCGCCAGGGTCGCCAGGGCGACGATCAAGAAGAGCGCCGCCAGGACCGGAGCGCGCAGCGCCATCCCGCCCATCTCGCGGATGTCTTCGGTCCCGGTCCGCTCCAGCAGGATCGCGACGATGACGAAGATCGGGGCGACGACGAGGCCGTGGTTGACCATCTGCAGGATCGCCCCGTCGGAGCCGTCGGCCCGCAGGGCGAAGATCCCGGCGGTGATGAAGCCGAGCTGTGCCACGGAGGAGTAGCCGGCGATCAGCCGCACGTTGGTCTGGGTGAACGCCATCACCGAGCCGTAGAGGATCGAGGCCAGGGCGATGACCAGGACGATCTCCTGGAATTCGACCGTCGCTTCCGGGAAGAGCGGCAGCACGATCCGCAGGAACCCGTAGGCGCCGACCTTCGCCAGCACCCCGGAGAAGACCGCCAGCACCGGCAGCGGCGCGGCGCGGTAGGCGTCGGGCATCCAGCCGTGGACGAGGAAGGCCGGCATCTTGACCAGGAAGGCGGCGGCGAAGAACCAGAAGATCCAGCGCTGGCTGCCAAGCCCGATGCCCTGTTCCTGCAGCGCCTGGATCGAGAAGGTGACGTGGCCGCCGTCGGCGGAGATGATCGCCGTCGCGATCGCCGCCACCAGCATCAGCAGCGAGCCGATCAGGGTGTAGATGATCATCTTCAGGGTCGCCGCGGAGGCGGTCGGCCCCCCTTCGGCGGTGCGGTCGTGTCCCCAGGCGCCGAAGAGGAAGTAGAACGGCACCAGCATGAAGTCGAAGAAGAGGACGAAGAGCAGCAGGTCCTGAGCCAGGAAGGAGCCGAGCGTCGCCGTCTCGGCCATCAGCATCAGGAAGAAGAAGGTCTTCGGCCGCTCGTACTCGCGGAAGGCGGCGAAGGCGATGCCGCCGGTCCACAGCAGCGCCGTCAGCAGCACGAGGAAGAGGTTGAGCCCGTCGAGGCCGAGGCTGTAGTCGACGCCGAGCCCGGAGATCCAGGGCGTGCTCTCGACGTACTGCAGGCCGGAGTCGCCGCTGTCGAAGCCGACCACCATCCCGACCGCGACGCCCAGGGTGACCAGCGCGCCGAGGACCGCCCACGGCCCGGCCGCCCGGCGCGGCAGGAAGAGGCCGACGAGGCCGAATGCGAGCGGAGCCCAGAGGAGGACGTTGATCATGAGCTGCTCAGGAGGAAGTAGAGGGCCAGGCCGGCGAAGCCGGCGATCAGCAGCAGCGCATAGCTACGGACGAAGCCGTTCTGGACGGCGCGGATGACGCCGCTGGTGCCGCGGACCGTCCCCTCGGTGCCGGTGACGAGGCCGTCGACGACGACGCGCTCGAAGACGCGGTTGGCGAAGCGGCCGATCGCCAGCGCCGGGCGGACGACGAGGATGTCGATCGCCTCGTCGAAGTACCACTTGTTGACGAAGAGGGTGTGGAGCGGGCGCAGCCGCTGTTCGAGCCGGCGCGGCAGCTCCGGCCGGGCGACGTAGAGGACGTAGGCGATCCCGATCCCGAGCAGGGCGATCAGACCGCCGATGCCGAGCCCGACGTAGTCCTCTCCCAGCGAGGGCTCGATCGCCGCCAGCGGCGATCCCTCCCAGACCGGGTCGAGGAACTTGGTGACGACGTCGTCGACGCCGGGGATCTGGACGAGCCCGGCGAAGATCGCGCCGAAGGCGAGGACCCCCATCGCCACCCGCATCGGCGCCGATTGCTCGGCGATGTGGTGCTCGGGGCCGGGGAAGCCGACGTCGGTGTCCTCGGGCTCACCGGTAGCCGGGTTCTTCGGCGCCTCGTGGGCCACGTGCCCGGTGTCGATCAGCTCCTGCGCCTCCGGGCACGGCCGGCCCGGCAGGACCCGGAAGACGAGGCGGAAGCTGTAGACGGCGGTCATCAGCGCCCCGACGTAGCCGAGCACGGTGAAGATCAGGTACATCCCGCCGCGCGCCTCGGCGAAGGCGAGGATCTCGTCCTTGGAGAAGAAGCCGGAGGTGCCGGGGAAGGCGGCGAGGGCGAGGGCGCCGCAGACGAAGGTGATCGAGGTGAACCGCATCGCCTTGCCGAAGCCGGACATCCGATCGATGTTCTGGTCGTTGGCCATCGCGGCGATCATCGAGCCGGCGGCCATGAACAGCAGCGCCTTGAAGAAGGCGTGGGTCATCAGGTGGAACATCCCGGCGCTGTAGGCGCCGATCGAGACGCCCATGATCATGTAGCCGATCTGGCTCATCGTCGAGTAGGCGATCGCCCGCTTCAGGTCGGTCATCACCAACGCCATCGTCGCCGCGACCAAGAGCGTCGCCAGGCCGACGAAGGCGCTGATGTCGGCGGCGGTCGGGGCGAGTTCGAAGAGGACGTGGGTGCGGGCGATCAGGTAGACGCCGGCGGTGACCATCGTCGCCGCGTGGATCAGCGAGGAGACCGGGGTCGGGCCCTCCATCGCGTCGGGCAGCCAGGTGTGGAGCGGCAGCTGCGCGGACTTGGCGAAGGCGCCGACCAGGAGCAGCAGGCAGATCGCGGTGATCGTCCACTCGTTGACGCTGAAGACCTCGGGCGCTTTCTCGAAGACGGTGCCGTAGTCGAAGCTGCCGAGTTCGCGGAAGATCAGGAACGCCGCCAGCACCAGCCCGATGTCGCCGACGACGTTGATCACGAAGGCCTTCATCCCGGCGCGCGTCGCGGTCGTCCGCCGGTACCAGAAGCTGATCAGCGCGTAGGAGGCGAAGCCGACGAAGGCCCAGCCGACGATCAGGAGGACGAAGTTGCCGGCGAGGACCAGCAGCAGCATCGAGAAGACGAAGAAGTTGAGGTAGCTGAAGAAGCGGTGGTAGCCCTCGTCGGACTGCATGTAGCCGAACGAGTAGAGGTGGATCAGGGTCGAGACCCCGGTCACCACCAGCACCATGAAGACCGAGAGCGGGTCGACGTAGATCCCGAGCTTGATCTGGAGGCCGGCGACGCTTGCGTATTCCCACAGCGAGGAGGCGTGGTGGCGCGCGTCGGGGCTTTCGCCGAGCAGGTTGATCAGGGC